>CAZFGA010000034.1:0-38497 GCA_964518395.1 uncultured Flavobacterium sp. | reverse complement strand
TGGTACTGCAATCCTGTGGGAGAGTATGTCGCCGCCTTCCTTTGAAAAGGGTTCCCGATTGGGAACCCTTTTTTGTTTTGGAGATAACCCATAAATAAAATAAGCCAATCTAAATTGGCTTATAAAATCTTCAAAAATGAAATATTATTTTTATGTATTGATTTCTAAATCAGTTATATAATCTTGGTATTCATAGAAAAATCGCTCAAAAGCATCCATGTTTTCATAGAAGAAGTCAAATATAGCTGGCCAGGTTGACTTATTAAAAAGACTAATTCCTGTCTTTTCGACCCAAATTTTGCTAATTATCTTTCCGGTTTCCAAATGGAAGTTTCTTTCAAATATTGCATCAGGAATGTACTCTTCTAAAAGAATTTGCTTTAGAGACTCAATTTTTTCAAAGTAGATTTTTCTTTTCTCTTCATCTTTAGATTCGATATCAATGAGTACTTGTGCCTTTTTATTGTCGACATAAAATTTAAAAGAGAAATCTTTTATTTTGGTATCGTAGAGAAGCCATTTTCTTGGATATTCTTCAGCGAAATTGACCCAGAATTCTTTTTTTATGACCTGTGCTTCTGCCTTGCTGTACATTTGGATAAATAGATTTGATTAAAATTAATTTTGCGTACCTTTATTGGGTAACACTGCAAAATTTAGAATGGATTTTCAAGCATTTTTAAAATACCTCCCAAAAATAGAAAAAGAAACGCTACCAGCCGTCGAAGCTCATGTAAAATTGGCTTCGTTTGAGCGTATTTCTGCTATGCTTAACAAGTCATACGATAGAGAAGGACTTCGGAAGAATGCAGCTGTCATGATGCTGGCCTATCCTAAAAACTCAAAAGTCTATCTTGCCTTGATTTTGAGAAACGCTTCTACCGGAGTTCATTCTTCACAAGTAGCTTTACCAGGAGGTAAAGTGGAACCCGAAGATGTAAATCTGGAGGCTACCGCACTTCGGGAAACTTTTGAAGAAATTGGTGTGCTGCCTGAAAGAATTCAGGTTGTAAAGGCTTTTTCTGAAGTATATATCCCGCCAAGTCGGTTTTTGGTATTTCCTTTTTTAGGGGTTTCCCAAAGCGAATTAACTTTTGATCCAAGTCCTGATGAAGTTTCAAAAATGATTGAATTGCCTCTTGAGGACCTTTTGGATGATTCTAATCTGACAGTTGTTCCATTGAAAACCTCCTATTCTGACGAGATTGATGTCCCTGCATTTGATATGCAAGGATATATCGTATGGGGAGCAACTGCAATGATGCTTAATGAGCTTAAAGAAACGATAAAAAGAGTGCTTTAATAGCGATGATTTTGTATGTTTGCCGTTCTGTTTTAAAATGCTGAATTGTTATGGGATTGTTTAAAAGAAATCCTTTTGGGCACATACTTTTTTTGAAAAAATGGCTTATCCGTGTATTCGGAATATTGACTCATAGGCGCTATAGGGGCTTCAATGAACTGCAAGTTGATGGTTCTGAAATAATCAGGGCACTACCGGATAGAAATGTGCTGTTTATCTCAAACCACCAGACTTATTTTGCTGATGTGGTAGCTATGTTCCATGTTTTTAATGCCAGTTTGAAAGGAAGAGAAGACAACATAAAGAATATTGGCTACATTTGGAATCCGAAGCTCAATATTTATTATGTAGCAGCCAAAGAAACAATGAAAGAAGGTCTTCTTCCTAGAATTTTGGCCTATGCTGGAGCTATTACTGTAGAAAGAACCTGGCGTGCCAAAGGAAAAGACATACAACGTGAAGTCAATCTAAACGATACTGAAAATATTAAAATTGCTTTGGAAGATGGTTGGGTAATTACGTTTCCACAAGGAACCACAAAGTCTTTTAAACCCGTACGAAAAGGGACAGCCCATATTATTAAACAGCATAAACCAATTGTCGTCCCGATTGTTATTGATGGTTTTAGACGCTCATTTGACAAAAAAGGATTACGTCTGAAGAAAAAAGGAATACTTCAGTCTTTTATTGTCAAAGAACCATTAGATATTGATTATGAAAATGATACTGTTGAAGAAATAGTTGAAAAAGTAGAATATGCTATTGAGCAGCATCCTTCATTTTTAAAAGTACTCCAGCCGGAAGTTTTAGAAGAGGTGTTGAAAGTAGAAGAAGAATTGAACAAAAAAAGAAGATGGGATTATTAATCCCATCTTCTTTTTTTATAACCAGATCTTATTAAAGATCAATCTTTTTAAGTTCTTCATAATTCTTATAGAGCTTGCGCATCAGGATGCCATAAAGCAATTTGTAGAAAAGCCAGAATAGTAATGTAAATACAATTAACATCAAAACCATAATGCCAATAAATACCAACAAGGCCTTACCATCATGTTCAATTTTATCCTTCATCATGGCTAAATCAGGATTGTAAAAATAAGCAATAAAGAATCCTATTATCAGGCAGAAAATAACCATTCCAAGATTATACCACACATAAATATTTACGGTCCTTCGTGTTTTTAATATATTTTTCATCAAGACTTTAGTAGAGTCCGTTGTTGAGATAACTACATAATTCTTGTAAAATGAATAAATGAAAAAGATAATAATGGCATAGTGAGTATAAGAGAGTACTCTTAAAAATACTATCAGATTGTCCATGTTAAGTTTATTGAAATATTCATCGTTATTTGAGAAAAGGCTGATCCCAATCCAAAATAAAAACTCGAAGATTCCTATAATCAATATTAATCGTACCACAGAAGAAGAACTCTTGTGGATCATCTTATAGATATCTTTTTCAGAAACCTGCTGAAAGGAATTTGCCCTCTGTTGCCAGTCTTTCTTTAATAAATCTAATTCTTTCATATCTTTTATTTCCTTATTAAGGATTTAATATTTTCTTTAATTTTCCTTTAATCCTGTTCATTTTCACTCTTGCATTCACTTCGCTGATTCCCAAAGTTTCCGATATTTCCTCATAATCCTTGTCTTCCAGATACATAAAAATTAAAGCTTTTTCAATGTCGTTTAACTGATATACGGCTTTGTACATTAATTTTATCTGCTCCTCTTCTTCATAGTTATAATCCTCCTGCTTGATAAAATGTTTCGCATTATCAAATTCTGTTGTGGAAATTGATCGCGTACTTTTCCTATATAATGTAATGGCTGTATTCAGGGCAACCCGATACGCCCAGGTAGTGAATTTTGAGTCACCTCTGAATTTAGGATACGCTTTCCAAAGCTGGATTGTTATTTCTTGAAAAAGATCATTATGGGCGTCTTCACCAGACGTATATAATCTACAAATCTTGTGGATTATATTCTGGTTTTCTTTTAATTGTTTGACAAAAGACTTTTCTAAATCTTGACCCATATTGTGTTAGTAGCGTACAAAACAAATTTGTTACAAGTTAACTAAATTTTATTTTTAGTGGGCTTGTAAACAGCCCTATTTTAGCCAGAAAACTTTGTATCTTGCAGTAAGAATAAAGCAAGATGAATATCCCAAAGTCAGATTATCCCAGAATTGTTATAGTTGGTGGCGGTTTTGCAGGAATCGCATTAGCCAAGAAATTAAAAAACAAACCCGTACAGGTTGTGCTTTTAGATAAGCACAATTACCATACTTTCCAGCCATTGCTGTATCAAGTGGCTACTGGCGGATTGGAAGCGGGCTCAATTGCTTATCCGATTCGGAAAGTCGTGCACGAATATAAAAACTTCTATTTCAGGCTTTGCCATGTCAATGAGATCAATACAAAAAGTAATAAGATTATAGCTGATATTGGAGAACTCCGATACGATTATCTGGTCATTGCAACCGGTTCTAAAACTAACTATTTCGGAAATAAAGAAATCGAAAGGAATAGCATTGCTATGAAAACAATTCCGCAGTCACTTAATATCCGAAGTCTTATACTCGAAAATTTTGAACAGGCGCTTCTGACAGACGATGAGCATGAAAGAAATGCTCTTATTAATTTTGTGCTGGTAGGAGGTGGGCCGACAGGTGTAGAGCTGGCCGGTGCTTTAGCCGAAATGAAAAATGCCATATTGCAAAAAGATTATCCGGATCTGGACATCAGCAAAATGCAAATCAATCTGATCCAGAGTGGCGACAGGATACTCAATACGATGTCTGAGAAGTCATCAGCCGCTGCAGAAAAATACTTGAAAAATCTTGGCGTAAACGTCTTAAAAAAAATCAGAGTAACCAGTTATGACGGAAGGACAATTTCTACCAATACAGGCGTTGTTTTAGAGACTGCTACATTAATTTGGACAGCTGGAGTACAGGGAGCAATTGTTAACGGACTTCCGGCTTCTTCTTTAATGGAAAAAGTAGAAAGAATTAAGGTCAATGAATACAATCAGGTAGTTGGCTTCCAGAATATTTTTGCTATTGGCGATATTGCGATGATGGCCACCGAAGAATTTCCGCAAGGACATCCTATGGTAGCACAACCAGCGCTGCAACAAGGCAAATTATTGGGAGAAAACATTATAAGATTCATCCAAAAGCAAGAAATGAAACCATTTTATTATAATGACAAAGGATCAATGGCAACAATTGGAAGAAATAAGGCTGTTGTCGATTTGCCGAATTATCATTTTCATGGTGTTTTTGCCTGGTTTGTATGGATGTTCGTACATCTTTTCTCGCTAATCGGATTTAAGAATAAGGCCGTAGTCTTTTTAAACTGGCTCTATAATTATATCCGTTTTGATCGTGAAGGAAGACTTATCGTAAGACCTTACAAAAAGAAAAGCTTTACCAGTTTTACTTTTGACGAGATATAGAAAACTATCCCTAATTAAGGCACTATGGTATAAGAAACCAATCGATCTTCCCAAGAATAATTGGAAGAAACGGCATGACAAACTCTTTTGACAAGCCCGATTTGTTTCTGATAGTTGTATTCTACAGTTTTGCTTACAAGATTAATATCGGTAGGAACGAATACGCCTTTATATGGCAACACACGATAATTGTTGTTTTCAACACTCATTGCCATTTCTTCTGTTGAATTATAAGTAATCGTTCCCCAAGGATATTCTTGAACAAATTGAAATCCGGAATCTGTTCCTGGATGCTGGACAAATCCTTCGTTTACAACGATATGTTCCATAGTTTCGTCTGTGCCTGCATAAATACTTCTCAAATGGCCTTGTTCATCAATTCTTAAAAATTCATATTCAATAACCGGGTTTGAGTTGTTTTCGAAAGTTTTAGTGTGCTTTAATTTAGAAAAGGTAAAACCATTGACGGTTACAATTTCAGTCACTTCTACAGTCTCAGTTTGGCCTGAAAAAGTATAAACACCAGGATTATCGAAATCAAAAGTGTATTTTTTATACACCCATCGGTTACCAACATTAATATTGAAAAATTCAGTATTTGTTGTAGATGAGCTATCATCATTCGAGCAAGAGGCAAATGAAACAGCTAGAAATAGAATGGAAATTTTAATAAAATAGTTTTTCATAAAGTTGAGGGATTGGTTTATGAAATAACGTAAGAACAGTATTTGTAGTATTTTTATGTCTTATAAATCTTCTGTTCTATAATAGCCAATCATGAGTCCCACAAATTTACTGTAGCTTTCCAAGCCATCTTTTTGCTGGTTTATCTTTAGGAAATGATCATAGAAATAATGAAAAAAAGTATCAATAGGTGTCTGATAGCTTTTCCAAAAATCTTTTGTTTCCTGAAAGTCTTTGAGTATTCCCTTATGAATAAGCGGCAGGAATTCTTTACTTTTCCCTTCTTCTATTTTTTCGAGATTACTCAGGCAGTATTTCAAAGCATAAGAATAACCCGAATATTGGAAATAATCGTCTTCGTTGTTTATTGAGGCCAGATAGCCTATAAAATTCGCTTCGCTTTCTGATGCATAGCCTATCTGATGTGCCATTTCATGACAAACCGTTGTAGGAAAGTTGTATTTAGGAATCTTATAATTAACCTGTGCCTCATTCGTAAAAGGATTTAGGTAACCGCCAAAGCCCATATAAGTTAAAGGAAGGCTCACAAGTGACTTTTTTATGCTGGGTGATTGGTATTCAAAGTAGGAATGTTTTTTGCCAAGACTACCGTATCCGTTTAATGTCATGGTATATATGGTTTCAATATCATAAGGATTGACAACCTGTAAACTGTCATCTTTTACTATTTTGCTATGGATTTCATTGGTTTTGGCAATCATTTTTTTTGTAAATGCCTGCAATTCTTCTAACGTATAGTTTTTATCAATACCCATTTTCGCATATAAAGGCACACGATGGTAATTCAATCCCCATAAGCAATTGAAGAAAAAATAAAAAATAGAGATATAACTCAGTAGCGTAAGCGACCTCTGTTTCCAATCCGTTTTCCACGACTTCAATGAAAAAACTTCTTTTCTCTTTTTATAAAGTTTGAACAGCAGAAAAATAATCAAAAGCAAGTACAAAACATCGCCTACGGAAAATTTGAGACTGCCAAAAACAGTCCGTGAAATCTTAGAAATCCCCAGATAGAACCCATTGCTGTAATATTTTTCAATGGCTTCAGGAAAGAAAGACACTATCTTGAGTACAATTATCTGAACCACTAAAAAAATGCTCCAAATAATTTTTGATTTCTTCATAATAGAATGTTTGTTTGCGTAAATATACAACAGAACAATTTAAAGTTTTTTAGAAGTCAAATTTTAGGCAAAAATTAATACCGCTAATCCATTCGGAAAGAATAATTAGTCGTAAAATTGCAGTAGGTTTTAACGCAAAATCAAGAGCTTACTTTGATGATTTATGAAAAAGAAAAATGACGAGAAGATAATTTTTTTCTGCAATGGAAAAAAGTGCGGTAAGTACAACAAAGAACCGAAAGATTACCTCAAAAATAAGATTGTAGAGTTGGGTCTGGAAGACAAGGTTTGCGTCTCAAAAATGGACTGTCAGGGGATGTGTAAAAAAGCACCTGTAGTTTGTATTCAGCCAAAAGATGTCTGGAAAAAAGAGGTGTCCGTAAAAAAAGCTAAAAAAATATTTGAAAAACATATCCTTTAAGACCGGCCTTAGCCTATAGGATTTTGTAACTTTGTGATACACTAAATTCAAAATAAATAATGAGTCAGGAAATAAGAAACCTTGAACCAAAAGCACTTTGGAATAAATTCGCCGACTTGAATGCTGTGCCTCGTCCTTCTAAAAAAGAAGAAAGAGTTATCGCTTTCATGAAAGATTTCGGTAAAAAACTTGGTCTTGAAACTATAGAAGACGAAGTTGGGAATGTGATTATCAAGAAACCGGCAACTGCTGGTATGGAAAATAGGAAAACCATCGTTATGCAATCGCATTTAGATATGGTACACCAAAAAAACAACGATACCGTTTTTGATTTTGATACCCAAGGTATTGAAATGTATGTAGACAATGGTTGGGTTCGTGCTAAAGGAACTACACTTGGAGCAGATAATGGTCTTGGTGTTGCTACCATAATGGCTATTTTAGAATCTACAGATATTCCTCACCCGGCTATTGAAGCTTTGTTTACGATTGACGAAGAAACAGGAATGACTGGTGCAATGGGCTTAAAAGGAGGCCTGCTTGATGGTGAGATTCTATTGAATCTGGATACGGAGGAAGATGATGAAATCGACATAGGATGTGCTGGTGGAATTGACGTGACAGCAACAGCTGAATACGATGAAGAAGATACACCGGAAGGTTCAGTTGGATATGCTATTACCGTAAAAGGACTGAATGGAGGACACTCCGGAATGGATATCAACAAAGGTTTGGGTAATGCCAATAAGATTATGAACCGTTTGTTGTTTGATGGTTTTGATAATTTTGGATTACAGATTTCAGAAATCAAAGGTGGAAGCCTAAGAAACGCAATTCCTCGTGAAAGTGTTGCTAAAGTAATTATCGCTAAAGTGTATGACGAAGCATTTGTTTTTGACATGCAGGAAATCGTAAATGAAATCAAGACAGAATTCAAGACGATGGAGCCTAATCTGGAAATCTTGTTTGAAAAACTAGAAACGGTTCCAACAAAAGTAATGCCTTCTATTGCACAGTTTTATTTCGTAAGAGCAATGTATACTGCTCATAATGGTGTTTATAGAATGAGTGCTGATTTCGATGATTTGGTTGAAACATCGAATAATATTGCAAAAGTTATTGTAGGCGAAGGAAAATTGTCTGTACAATGCCTGACACGTTCGTCTGTAGAATCTTCAAAGATGGACCTGGCAAACGCATTGCGTTCAGCATTTGAACTGATGGGCTGCGAAGTTGAATTTACAGGTTCTTATCCGGGATGGACTCCTAATGCAAAATCTGAAATTCTTGATATATTAACAGGAATCTATGAAAAACAAAACGGAAGCAAACCAAATGTAGTAGCTTGTCATGCCGGATTGGAGTGTGGAATATTAGGAACGAATTATCCGGAAATGGATATGATTTCTTTTGGACCTACAATCAAAGGTGCGCATTCTCCGGATGAGAGAGCTGATATCGCTTCGGCTCAAAAATACTGGAAGTTTGTTCTGGAAATCCTGAAAAATATTCCAAGTAAGAATTAATAATTTCTATAAATTTTTAAGCCATGGATTAAAAGATTAGCACAGATAGGATAATCCGAAATGTGTGTAAATCTTTTAATCTGTGGCTGTTTTTTTACTTTTATAAAAACCTTTCCTATGAATTCAAGACAGCACAAACTCGAAGCCTTTGGCAGATTGTTGGACATTATGGACGATCTGCGTGAAAAATGTCCCTGGGATAAAAAACAGACGTTGCAGACCTTACGACACCTAACCATTGAAGAAACCTACGAATTAGGAGATGCAATTCTGGATAACGACCTACAGGAAATCAAAAAGGAATTGGGAGATGTTTTGTTGCATATTGTTTTTTATGCCAAGATAGGAAGCGAAACCAATGATTTCGATATTGCCGATGTATGCAATGAGATTTGTGAAAAGCTGATTTACCGCCATCCGCATATTTACGGTGATGTAACCGTAGCAGATGAAGAAGAAGTCAAGCAGAATTGGGAGAAACTGAAATTAAAAGAAGGCAAAAAATCGGTTTTGGAGGGTGTTCCTAAAAGCCTTCCGGCACTTGTAAAAGCAAGCAGGATCCAGGATAAAGTAAAAGGTGTTGGATTTGATTGGGAAGAACCGCATCAGGTTTGGGATAAAGTAGAAGAAGAAATCCAGGAATTTCAGGAAGAAATCAAAAATGGCGATCAGGATAAAATTGAAGCTGAATTTGGAGATGTTTTGTTTTCCATGATTAATTATGCCCGATTCTTGAAAGTAAATCCCGAAGATGCTTTGGAAAGAACCAATAAAAAATTCATCAAGAGATTCCAATATCTTGAAAATAAAGCTGGCGAACTTGGCAAGCAATTATCTGAAATGACATTGGCAGAAATGGATGTCTTTTGGAATGAAGCTAAGAAGCTATAAAAAAAGGCTTTCTCTAATTTGAGAAAGCCTTTTTTTATAGTATTTAAGAATTGTTAATGAATATTTTGCTCTTAATCAATCTTGATCATTTCTACACCATCAGCAGGAATGCTATAAAGAGGCTGACCATCATTGTAGAAAGAGCGTTCATTTAAAAGGGTGTTATTAGATCTTTCCAAATTAAAAATTATTTTTGGAGGATTAGTGTCTAGTCGAGTTATTGTATGCGAACCCCTGACATTTCGTGTACGATCCCATATCCTGCCCCTTGCATAATTATTAGAACCATGTTTTGTCGCATAATTAGCAATTGGGTCAACATCGTCTTGATTCAGGTTGTCAAAAAGTAGTACATTGTTTTTTACAAGGCGATACCTCAATGTTAATTGGTCAAAATAATTATAATGAGGTTCAAAACCTGGAAACTCTCTCTTGTTTATAACCTTATCCATCTTTTCAATCTTTAGTATGAACAGTATCCCGTTTTGGTTATATTGCCATAGACCAACATATTGGTCACGCTCGTTATGTGTGTCCCTAGCATAATTGCCACTATCAATATGGTCGAATTGTTGTTCTTCATCGTAGAGTGAAGTAGTCGACAATACTGGAAGTTCTTGAGAAATAAGATTTTGACACATCATTAAAAAAAGCATTATTATAAACGTTTTCATGGTCAGCATTTTTTAGATTGACAATTTCACTATTAGAAACAAGAAACATTTTTAATCAATCTTTACCATCTCAATACCGCCCTCAGGAATGCTAAACAAAGGCTGTCCGTCCTGATAAAAAGTAGGTTCATTAACTTTAGTATAATCAAACCTTTCCAGGTTGAAAATTATCTTTGGAGGATTAGTATTCAGTCGAGTAATAGTATGCGAACCCCTGACGTTTCTTGTACGATCCCATATTCTGCCATCTGCAAAATTATAAGAGCCTAGTTTTATGGCATAATTAGCAATAGGATCAACATCACTTCCCTCTAGATTATCAAAAAGCAAGACGTTATTTTTTATAAGGCGATATCTCAATGTTAATTGGTCTGAATAATTATATCTTGTCTCAAAACCAGGAACTTCAATCTTATTAATTACTTGATTCATCTTTTCGATTTTTAGCTGAAACAGTATGTCGTTTTGGTTATATTCCCACATGCCTACGTATTGATCACGTTCATTATGGGTGTCTTTGGCATAATTGCCGTTCTCAGGGTGGTCAAATCGTTGCTCTACGTTGTACAGAGAAGTAGTTGAAAGCACAGGCAGTTCTTGTGAGGCAAGATTATAACTTGTCGCAAAAAGAGACATCGTTATGAATGTTTTCATGATAAATGTTTTCATGGTCAGCATTTTTTAGATTTGACAGTTTTTTCGTTATTACTCAATTCTAGTTTTTCCCAATCCCCGTCTGAAGTTTGCCTGTACATGTCAATACCCATGATCGTATCCTTGAATTCTTTTTTTATGAACTTTAATAATCCTAAAATCTGTTCATTGATTGGGTCATTTTTTTTAACATATTTTGCATAATCAGCTTCATAGCTCTTTTGTGCCATTTGCATCCGCAACAGGTTGTTCTTAAGTGCTATTCTATCATTGACCTTTAATGCAAAAGTACCACTTGCTGTAACCACAAATATACCCAATTCAGAGGTAGGGCGAGTAGAGACGCTGGCAACATAGGCCAATGCAATCATATCTGTAAAAGAAAATACTTTAAACGTTCTTCCATTATCTAAATGGCAATGGATAAAGCCAATTGCATTGGTAGGTGTTTGGGTAGAAGACATATTTAGAGTCAGCTCTACTGCTGGTTCGTTTACAGTCCCGATAGCTTCCGGTGAAAAAGATAACCCGTCTGCCGGATTTTGATACATCGCATAGGCTGATTCAAAATTTTGTGTGGCAGCCTTTCCCTTTAGTTCTTCCATTTTCTCTTTAAATGAAATATTCTCAGACTTATCTTTTAAGTCCTTACAAGGATCGTTTCTCAGAATTATAGTTTGTATTGGCAAATTTACAACCGTTTCCTCATCAGAATCTGTTTCCGGATTTGGACTACCACCACCGCCAGTGTTTGGCTGTAATGGTTTTGTCCATCCGCCATCGAGATAGTCTTCCTTGTCATTTCCACAAATTCTCTCGCTGCCTGCTTTGAGGCATATGGAACATCGGTCGCACACACCATCAGCGCATTTGCTTTTACGATTGCATTTAATAACCCATGTGAAAACCGTAGTGCATCCCGTTCCTCTGGCAGCACTCGCATAAATCTCACGGAAGCCGGTTTCATTTGGATTCCCATCAGCATCTATAAAAATATCTGATTGAATAACCATATCCAGCCAACTTCCTTGTTTGTCATATACAATAAGATAGAACCGGCTATTTTCCTTTTCTTCATTTTTGGGAGTCATTAGGAAGGTATAAGAAGTTTTTCCACCTGATATGGTTTGGATGATTTGATCCGTATCTACAATAAAATCTTCGGGCGTATAACTTTCATTAGTGCGTCTTGTTAACAGACCCTTGCTTTTGGAAAGAGTGAAAGTTGTGTTGAAATCGGAAAGACCAGTCAGCTGCTTGAATGTAGAAAAAGATACTTTTGTGGCACGCCGGATAGGCTTCTGTCTGTTTTCTGTTACTGGGATTTCTTCAGTCTGGCAACCCAGAAACAGAAATATTCCAGTGGAAAGGAAATAAGAAAGGTTTTTAAACTTTCGTCTCATGATTATTTGGCTTTTATTAAATTTATTGGGCTTGTATATTTACAAATATAAACAATTTGTTATATTAATGTATGTTTTTAACAATGAGGGTTATATAGAAATAAAAAGGCCGTCTAAAAATAGACGGCCCTTTCAAATGAATTATAATTAACACAACTAACTTTAGATAGTACTTTCAACAATCAATTGCCATTTTTTGGCTATTTGTTCGTTTTCTTGCCAATAGGCTTTTCCTAGTTTATCATTTTCCAAATCGTATAGAACGATTGAGGTTGTATTTCCGTTCTTTAACTTGAACGTAAATACTATTTTATCGTCATTTCCTGAAGATGTTTCTTCTATCCTGCAAGAATTAACTTCGTTTAGATCTACGAAAGAAGCCCTGTCATTTTCTTTATTTAAGTCAATAAATAAAAAGCCTTTATTGTCTTTGTCTAAAGCGTAGATCTTTTTATAATGCGTTTCTCGTGTTGAAAAATCATATTTTCCCTGACGGAAGTGATTGAAGATTTCTTTTACTTTCTTTTTGTTTTTAGCCTGATTGTTGGCAATATAGAATAAAGGCACGGCGCAAACTAATGTCAGCACAAGCCCTATGATAAGAGATGCTGTATCCATTTTTTTTAAATTTAATAAATAGTAATTATGGGCTGTAAAATACAACCTTAGATTTTTAATTCGACAGAATAAAAATCACCAGAAAAAATGGAAGGGAAATAATAAGATTGAAACATTAAGGCATCGGTTGATGTCTTGTTTCAAAAAAGCTGCAGTAGCTTCGCAGGCGCTGAACCCTGAAAAACTTATGTTGTAATATAACTCAAACCATTTGGCATAGGTTGGAAGATCTGCCCTTGGATTTGAAATAGAATGTATGCTTACTTCCTGGTTGATTAAAGCCGAAGCCTTAAGGAAATCTACCTGTTCAATAGATTTTTTATTTAGAGGAAGAGGAATGGATGTAGTGCCAAAAGCCTTAGCTTCTCCTGTTTGGGTAAAAAGGAAAGAAGCCAGGAACACAAAAAACACGAGTATGTTTTTAATCCATTTCATCGGGCAAAGATACCTTTTATCTAAGAGGAACAAAAGGAATAGGGCATTAAATGCTATAAATCAAAGAAAAGCCCCGCAATTGCGGGGCTTTTTCTGAAATTTTATTCTGTTTTTAGGTTTCTAACCTGCTTTAGTTTTTCTTTCCACATCTGTAGGCTTTCTTTATGCCTTTCGATGTTTTTCTTTACCTCAAGCACCATCGGATTGTCTTTTTTCGCATTGGCAAAAAACTGGATGTTGTTTTCAAGCTGGAAAATTTCCTGTTGTACTTCTTCGATTTTACGAATCAGGAAGATTTTCTCATTCTCTAGTTTTCTGCTATCGTCAGAGCTGGAAAGTTGGTCAATTCTGCTATTGAATCGGGCCATTTCTGAATCTTTTTTGCTCAGGCTCAGCTTGTCGAACAACGCATCTAGTATCTTATTGAACTTTCCTTCAATATGACGTCTGGCGTGTGGTACTTTTCCAAAGCTTTTCCATGTTTCGATATGGGCTTTGATAGCATCCAAATCTGCTTTATGCTCACCAGTCAATTCAAAATCCCTGATGGTTTCAAGATAGGTTTTCTTCTTCTCAAAAGCTTCTAATTCTTCTGAATTTACTTCATTTCTCTGTGCATGAAGTTTGTCAAAATAATGGTTGCAGGCTTCTTTAAATTCTTTCCAGATACTGTCTGAGTATTTTCTGGGAACATGACCAATCTGCTTCCATTCTTCCTGAATTTGTTTCATTACAGGAGTGGTAGCTCCAAAATCTTCACTGTCTTTTAATGATTTTGCTCTTTCAACCAAAGCCATTTTTTTATTAAGATTTTCCTGCTGATCTTTTTTGATGTCTTTGTAGAATGAATTTTTCAATGCATTGAAGTCACGTACAGCATTTTTGAATGCAGACCAGGTTTCTTCATTGACATCAGCAGGTACTTTTCCGGTAGCAAAGAACTCATTTCGCAAAGCCTCAACTTTTTCAATTTGTCCCTGCCATGAGGAATGTGCTTCCACTTTTTCTTTGGCAAGCTCCGCTATTTTTGATATAATATCTTTTTTCTTTTCAAGATTTTCCTGTTCCGTACCTCTTTGTTTTTCGAACAATAATTCTCTTTTGTCATGGATTTTTTTAGTCAATTCGCTAAAAGTATTCCAAATTGCTTCACGGTGTTCTCTTGAAACCGGTCCAATATCTTCTTTCCAGATTTTATGTAGGTCCTGCAGTTCGCGGAATGCTTTGTTTACATCCGATTCATTGACAAGTTCTTCTACTCGGGAAATAATTCTTTGCTTTTGCTCAAGATTGTGTTTAAAGTCTAAATCTCTGGCTTCTCTGTCAAGATGCAGATAATCATAGAAATTTTCAACATGGAAATGATAGTTGTTCCAAACGTGGTTGTATTTGTCTCTTGGAATCGGGCCAGCATTTTTCCATCTTTCACGTAACTCATTAAAATGTTTCAGCGTGTCTTTAATGTTTTCCTGAGGATTGATTAATTCTTTGAGTTCTTCAACAATAGCCAAACGCACATCTAAATTTGCCTTTAGGTTGTTTTGAAGGCTCTTGAAATGCGTGTTTTTTTTATCCCTATATTGATTGATTAAAGTATCAAATTTAATTTTCAATGGAAGATGGTAATGGAAATCTTCTGTTGTATCCGGATTTTCGGCCAAAAATTCTTCTCTTTTTTCTTCTATGAAATGGTTGTATTTTGATAAGAAAGCAGTTCGAAGCTCTTCTACGTGGTCTTTTACAGACATCACTTTTTCTACGGTAACCAGTTTTTCCAGTTCCGCAACAAGTGATTCCATGTCCATTGCTTCATAATCCTGCATTGGAATTTCATGGCGTTCCTTAAGAGTTTCATCTTCGCTTTCTTCGGCATTGGAATCCGCAATTGCGTCCAGGGCCTTTTGGTTGTCACTGACAACAATAGTTTCTTCGAGTTCTGCCGGAGAAATTTCTATTGCATTCGCATTTTCAGGAGTAGTGTCATTTGCATCGTCTGAACTTACTTCTGCAGCTTCAGCGTTGTTTTCGATTGGCTCCTCAATTTGCGAATTTTCGTTTTGAGACACATCTTGTGTTTCATTTTCGTTACTTCCATCTGCTTCATGCAGGTTATCATTCTTTTCTTCTAACATCATTAAATGTTTATGGTTGGTAATACTTTCGTTTGGAAAGATAGTAAAGGCATCTGAAAATTCAAAGAAAAACCAACATTTAACGTGATTTTTCTAGGTTATTCATTTTTTGCGAATAGGACTGTTTCAGATTTTGGTAATCTGTTTTTTATCAAAATGATAGAAATCTTTTCTCTTTATAATGTTTATTTATTCCAGATTTTCCATGATTTTTCTGCCTGATATTGTAGCATTTCTAAACCGTTTTTAATTTTTGCACCTTGTTTTTTCGCTTTTTTAAGGAAAATTGTTTCTGCAGGATTATAAATCAGGTCGTGGGCAATATGCTTTGGCGTGAAATACTCATAGGGAATAGGCGGATAAGCGTCAGTATTAGGTGATGTGCCTAATGGAGTACAATTGATGATAATCTGGTGATTGTCAAACGTGGTAGCATTGACCAGATTATATCCAATACTTTCGTCTGTTGCTTCTCTGGAAACAAAGGTATAAAGGATTCCGAGTTCGTCTAATGCAAAAGCAACGCCTTTTGATGCACCTCCGGTTCCTAAAATCAAGGCTTTTTTATGATGAGGTTCTAACAGCGGTTCTATCGATTTCTTGAAACCATGATAATCGGTATTGTAACCTTTTAAATTTCCTTTTCGGGTAACTTTTATCGTATTGACAGCGCCAATTTTTTCTGCTTTTCTGGAGATTTTATCTAAATAAGGCAGTATCGCTTCTTTGTACGGAATCGTTACGTTCATCCCTTTTAAGTTGGGATTTTTCTGTTTGATGTCCCGAAATTCTTCGATAGACGGAATGTCAAAGTTTACGTAATCGTAGTTTTTCAAGTGTAAGGATTTGAACTTTTCCGTAAAATATCCTTTTGAAAAAGAATATGCGATGTTTTTTCCGAGAAGTCCGAATAAGTGGGTGATTTCCATATAACCAAATTAAAAAGCCTGACAAAGCGAAATTAATCATTTTTGTCAGGCTTTAAAAGTTATACCCGGTATTGTCTATTTCTTATTGATTAGTTCCTGAACATCTTCTCTTGCCCAAACATCTGGAAATAAATTTTCTAAGATGGCATGATTTTCAAAACTTACACGTAAACCATTGCTCAAGTGGAACTTTCCTTTAGTTTCGTCTCCTTCCATGAAGTAAAGTCCTGCCAAACGGTATTCCAATTGAAATTCTTCAGGGAAATACTCTGAAGCTTGCAATAACGTATGGATCGCAGCGTCATATTCACCTAGATTTTGCAATATGTCAATCCAATAGAGCCAGGTGTCCAATTCGTAATCTCCAAATTCAACAGCCTTTCTGTATCCCATTTCGGCTTCTTCCAGAAAATCCAGGGCTTTGTTGATAGTGGCATAACGTTTCCAGTACAATCTGTTTTCGTTATCTATTCCTATTGCCTTATTTACGTAGAATAATGCTTTCTGGTAGTTTTTCTGTCTTACGTAGAAATCGGTAATGGCAATCCATCCTTTGTCTAATAACGGATCTTCATGCACGGTTTTATGGAAATACTTTAGAGCTAAAGGTTTATTGCCTAATTTCTCATAACATTTTCCAATTCTCAATAGCGCATACGAAGTAGGGTCATCTAGCTCTATGGTTCTGTTATAGCTTTCAATTGCTTCCTCATACCGTTTTAGACGCTCCAGGGATTTTGCTTTTTCCATAAAAGCCCCCATGAACTCATCATCAATCATCGAAGCATAATCGAAACATCGCAATGCGTTTTCATAATCCTGCAATCCATAGTAAAGCCTTCCGCTTTGATGCCAGGCAATTTCACTGTATGGATTTCGGTCAATATATTTCTCAAGGAAAGCAATGGCTTCCTTGTTTTGGTCTAAAAATTCAAAGCAATACACCACATTATATAATGCGGCCTGATCTTCCACATCTTCTTCAAGACATTTAATAAAATTCTCTTTGGCGAATTCCAGATTATCCATAAAAAGATATTCCATACCAATCAGGTTATAAACGTCGGCATAATCGTCAGTAAGTTTTAAGGCTTCCTGTAATAATTCTACCGCTTTTTCGTGATTGTCTCTTTTAGAATAAATGTTGGCTTTTTGGATAAAAATTTCTTCGTTTTGGGGTTCAATGGCGTAGAGTTCATTTAAAAGCTTTTCAGCTGTTTCAAGCTTGTCATCATATACCAACATTTCTACTTGTACTAGTTTTAAGCCTGTAGAACGTGGATGCTGCTCAAGCGCTAATTTTAAGGCCTTTTTAGCCAGAGACGCTTTACCCATATCCAGGTAGTGAAGAATAATTTCTTCAAATTCTTCCGAATCAAAGAAGAGAACTTTGTTAGTTTTCAACATGGATTCGAACTTGGACAAGGATAAATTGTAATCTTCTTCATCGTGACTCAAATGCATACTCTTTGTTTTTAAAATTATCCTTAATAAATTTAGGGAACGTAAATCTTTTGGCGAGGTCAGGCTAAAATTGTTGTGAACAATTTAATTAACAAAACAACTCTCTGTAAGTTACGGATTTTTATTATTAAATCCTAGTTCTTCAGTGCTGAATGAACTTCATCCATTACTTCTAATAGGATTGCGCATCCTTCTTTAATTTCCTCTTCGGAGATAGTCAGGGGAGGCGTAATCCGGATTGCTTTTCCTTCAAACAGCAGCCAAAATAAAATCAGTCCCTTGTCCTGGCATTTTAAGATGATCTGGTTTGTGATTTCGGCATCTTCGGTCATTGCCGCCAGCATTAATCCACGTCCTCTTATTTCATTTATCAAAGGATGTACCAAAAGTGAACGGAATAGTTTTTCTTTTTCCAGTGTCTGCGGAATCAGGTCGGTTTCCGTGATTTCCTGAAGCGTAGCAAGGCTTGCGGCCGCTATGACAGGATGTCCTCCAAAGGTTGTGATATGTCCCAGTTTTGGATTGTCACTTAATAAATCCATCATTTCAGACGAAGCTGTAAAAGCACCTACCGGCATACCACCGCCCATTCCTTTGCCTAGAATTATGATATCGGGAACAACGTCGTAGTTTTCGAAACCGAATAATTTTCCGGTTCTTCCAAAACCAGGCTGGATTTCGTCAACAATCATCATGGCGCCTACTTCAGTGCATCGTTCTCTTACTTTTTTCAAAAAGCCATTTTCAGGCTGTATGAATCCGGCACCACCTTGTATGCTTTCTAAGATTATCCCGGCGGTTTTTGTCGTGATTTTCTTTAAGTCTTCTTCATTGTTAAATGTAATAAAGTCGACATCAGGAATCAACGGACGGAAGGCCCGTTTTCTTTCTTCAAAACCCATAACGCTCATAGAGCCCATAGTATTGCCATGATAAGCATTATTGCATGAAATCAGTTGGCTTCTTCCTGTGACTCTTCGGGCTAGTTTTAATGCGCCTTCGGTAGCTTCGGTACCTGAGTTGACCAAATAGGTTTTTTCAAGCGGTTTAGGTAGAAGTGAAGCTAATAATTTACAAAATTCAACAGCCGGATTTTGAGAGTATTCGCCATACACCATAACATGTGAATACTTGTCAAGTTGGTTTTTTATGGCATCATTTACTCGTTTATTCTGGTGGCCAAGCGTACAGGCAGAAACTCCGGCTACGAAGTCAAGGTATTTTTTATTGTTTGTGTCGTAAATGTAAGAACCTATGGCGTGTGAAACTTCCATTCCAAGCGGGTAAGGGGAAGTTTGTGCCTGGTATTTTTGAAAATCGTTATTCATTATTAATTGCATTATCTAGTGGTGTTACTGAGTTTTTGCCTTCTTTTCGGGTTTTTTCTCAGTCTTTTTCTTGTCGTAATCCAGAGTTTCTTTGCGGACTTCCATCGGAACATCTTCCTTGGCTTTGTCGATTTTGCTCTGTTTTACTATCTTTTCATGGATTTCGTTTTCTTCAGCGGGGAATATATCATCCTTGCTTTTTATTATTTCATCGCCGCGCCATATAAACCCTCTTAGTTTCCGTGCATTTTCGGGCAGGTCTTTTTCAGGATAACTTTCACTTTCAGGATTTTTGAAAGCTGTTACGGTTGTAATCTTGTTGTCTTCCAATTCCAAATGGATGCTGCTGCTAATCCCTTTATCAATAGCGACCAATTGCCCTTTGTCATAACCATAATAGAGCTTTTCGGTGTTTTTGACGAGATCGACTTCATATAGTTTATTATCCCGGAATTTACCATATAAATTGACACCTTTGACCTGGTTATAACCGGTTCCAAGCGTGTCCTTTGAAGCTATAAAAGCATCAGTCAGTACCTTGAGCGAATCCAGTTTTTCTGTTTTAGTATTTGAAATCAGATGTATTACTTTTCCTGTCAGCTGATTTTCTCCGTTCCAGATAACCGGTCTTCCAATCAGTTGTGTCAGTCCATTTTTTTGGTTAGAATGTAAAGAGTCACATTTGCCACTCATGTCGATTTTATAAAATCGTACGTTATTAAAGGCACGCATAATGCGGTTTTCCGGTTTTCCGGTAACCATTAGCTTCTTTCCATGAATATAAAGTGTGTCTTTTTCTATCAGGGTAGCAGCTACGGCTCTTTTAGTCATGACTAATGAATCCTGGTTGCGATAGACTTCGCCATAATGCCCTCGGACAATTCCTTTGTTAATGGAATCCGTGACCTTGACGTTATTGGTAGCGGAAGCAAATTCCCTATTCCGGTCGTAATATAGGCTGTCTCCTTCAATAAGGCGGTTGTCGTATTTGATATAGGAGTTTTTGACAAAATGGGCAAAATTCTTCTTAGTGTCATAAAATCCTTTTTCTGTATAGATAAAGTTTTCCTTACTGGTAATCGTTGAAGGACCAAATAAATAGGAATGCCCTGAGTTGGAATAATAATCCAGATGATTAGACTTGATTACATATTTCGGATTTGTTATTGTAACCGCAGTTAGGAACTGGAATTTTTTTTGATCAAGATAATACCTTCCTGATTTGCTTCTTAATGTGTTTTCCTGATCTTTAATCGTTCCGTAGGTGGTATAATAAGCTTGCTGAATTCTTCTGTCGAAGTTAATTGTATCAGTTGTGAGTGTCATTTTTGGATCGCGCATAACCACATTTCCGGTCGCAAAGGCAAATTTTATATTTCCTTGATATTCAGCATAGCGACTGTCCATAAATACGGTGTCTCCCTGGTTCATTTTTACATCTCCAAAAGCTTTTATAAAGTTTTCCTTTTGAAATAAATAGGCCGTATTACAAGTCATTCTGACACCATCATGCAGAATTCTCACATTTCCTCTATATCGGATAGCTCCGGGAATTTCTTCCTGTTGGATATCGACAAAGTCAGAATTCTCTACTATGATTTTTTTTGGTGGAGCTTGTGCCAGCAGCGTATTGAAACTCAGTAGGATAAAAAAGCTTGCAAGAAATAAAAAGTTCTTCTTCAATGGATTGAATTTTGGTTCAAATTTAATTAAAATCTCCATATCTGATTTTTAATTAAGAATTATTTGTGTAAACAGTTGAGTATAAACTTTATCAAAATGATTTTTTTGAAATCTGCCACAAATTGTCAGAATTAAATCAGAAGAAATCAAAAAAAACGCCTTGAAATTATCAAGGCGTTGTTCTTATTTTAAGATGGTCTGTTTCCTGTCAGGACCAACTGAGATGACCTTGATCGGCACTTCTACAAAATTTTCGATGAACTCAACATATTCCTTTAATTCTGTAGGAAGCTCGTTGTAGTTTGTCATTCCGGTAAGGTCAGCTTTCCATCCTTTTTTCTCTACATAAACCGGAGAAACATTTTCCGGTTCGATATTGTAAGGAAGGTGGTCAATTTCCGTTCCGTTGTATTTGTAGGCTGTACATATTTTCAGTGTATCAAACCCAGACAATACATCGCCTTTCATCATATATAAAGCAGTAACTCCGTTAACCTGTATAGCATATTTCAAAGCTACCAGATCCAACCATCCGCATCGTCTGGCACGGCCTGTAACCGAACCAAATTCGTTTCCTACTTTTGCCATTGTTTCACCGTCTTTGTCAAAAAGTTCGGTTGGGAAAGGGCCACTTCCAACTCTTGTTGTGTAGGCTTTGAAAATTCCAAATACTTCTTTAACGCGGTTTGGAGCAATTCCCAATCCAGTACAAGCTCCGGCTGCTGTCGTGTTTGAAGAAGTAACGAAAGGATAAGTTCCGAAGTCAATATCCAGAAGAGAACCTTGAGCTCCTTCGGCCAAAATCGACTTTCCTTCTTTCATAGCCTTGTTAATATATTCTTCGCTGTCAATGAACTGTAATGTCTTTAAGACTTCGATTGATTCGAAAAATTCATCTTCCAGTTCTTTCAGGTCGTATTGAAGATCGACATCATAAAAAGCAATCATTGCTTGGTGCTTGTCAGCCAACGTTCTGTAGCGATCTTTAAAATCAGCCAATTCGATATCACCAACACGTAGGCCGTTCCTTCCGGTTTTGTCCATATATGTAGGTCCGATTCCTTTTAGCGTTGAACCAATTTTTGCTTTGCCTTTTGAAGCTTCTGAAGCGGCATCAAGCAAGCGGTGTGTTGGTAAAATAAGGTGTGCTTTTCTTGAGATAATCAATCGGGATTGGATGTCAATGTCGAATTTTGCCAAGCCTTCCAATTCTTTTTGGAAAACGACAGGGTCAATTACGACACCGTTTCCGATAATGTTGATTGAATTTTTATGAAAAATCCCTGACGGAATTGTTCTCAAAACGTGCTTAATCCCATCAAATTCGAGCGTGTGCCCGGCATTAGGTCCGCCTTGAAAACGGGCAATAATATCGTACTTTGAAGTGAGAACGTCAACAATTTTTCCTTTGCCTTCGTCGCCCCACTGCAAGCCGAGTAGTAAATCTACGGTCATTTTTTTGTTGTTAGTTGTTTATTTATTCTTTAGGTGTAGTCTTTTTGTTTCCGTAAAGGTATAGGGAGTGATTGTGAATTTCGATATCAAAAATTTCTTCAATAGTTTTTTTGATACTTTGGATTCGCGGATCGCAAAACTCAATCACTTCACCAGAATCTGTCATGATGATATGATCGTGCTGCTTGTCGAAATAAGATTTTTCGTAATGTGCCTGATTTTGTCCGAATTGGTGCTTTCTTACAAGTGCACAATCCAATAAAAGTTCAATCGTATTGTAAAGCGTAGCTCTACTCACACGATAGTTTTTGTTTTTCATCTTGATATAAAGAGATTCTATATCAAAATGCTCTTCATTATCATAAATCTCCTGGAGAATAGCATAGCGCTCAGGAGTTTTGCGATGTCCTTTTGTTTCAAGATATTTTGTAAAAACATTTTTTACAATCTCTTGATTTTTATTGTTATCTACAGAAATTAGTGTCATATCCTGCAAAGATAAATCATTTTATTTCAAGTATCAAGTTTCTCGTTTGTTGATTTTTACCTAAAAAAATATTAAAATTTTTTAGCAGCGAAAGTCGCTCAATTTATTGTTTACAAACGGCTTAGATTTTGAATTTTTTAGTTCTTGTTAATTCTCGTGACTTTATCGATTCCATCAATTTTTTTGATGTTTTCGATTAATTTTTTCAAGATGGTATTGTTCTGTACGATTACCACGACTTGTCCGTTAAAAATACCGGCATCGCCACTTAGGGAAATACTCTGGATATTCACATGCATGTTGTTGGAGATTACTTTAGTCAGTTCGTTGGTCAAACCAAGAGTGTCCATCCCGGTAATATTCAATATTGCCTTAAATTCTTGTTGTGATGAATCAATCCATTTGGCCTTGATAATTCTGTAAGCATAGTTGGATTGAAGACTAATGGCATTCGGACAGTCTTTTTTATGGACTTTTATACCTTCGTTAATGGTTACGAATCCAAAAACTTCATCACCCGGAATCGGGTTACAACAGGTTGCCAATTTGTAATCCAGCTTGTCCTGTTCTTTTCCAAAAACCAGCATATCAAAGTTATTGCTGATTTCTGGCTTGTTGATGGTTTCCGGGTTGGAAGAAGGCGTACGTTTGATTTTGTTCTTGAAGAAATTCATAAACGTATTGCTCTTCTGGGCGGCGAAATCCTTAAGCTGCTGGTTGTCGATAGCACCAATTCCTACACGATAGAAAAGATCAAGACTGGTTTTTAGCTTGAAATAATTAACCAGTTCGTTTACGGTCGTTTCCGACATATTGACCTTTAAATGGCGTAATTTTCGGGTCAATAATTCTTTTCCGTCTTCCGCAATTTTCTTTGTATTCTCGTTGAGTACGTTTTTAATCTTGGTTTTGGCTCGGGATGTTGTTACATAATCCAACCAGTGCGATGTAGGCTTTTGGTTTGGAGATGTAATTACTTCTATCTGATCGCCGCTATTTAATACATGATTTAGCGGAACCAATTTACCATTAACTCTGGTTCCGCGGGTCCTGATTCCAATTTCGGAGTGGATGCTGAAGGCAAAATCCAGCGATGTGGCTCCTTTTGGAAGCGATTTGATTTCACCTTTTGGGGTAAATACATAAATCTCCTTAGAGTAGAGATTCAGTTTGAAATCTTCTACAAAGTCAACCGCATTGGTTGAGGCATTTTCCAAGGCTTCTTTTAAAAGATTCAACCAGGTATCCAAACCGTGTTCTTCTGAACCTCCTTGTTTGTATTTGTAGTGCGCAGCGTAGCCTTTTTCAGCAATTTCGTCCATTCTTTCGCTTCGCACCTGAATTTCTACCCAACGTCCTTTTGGACCCATTACGGTAATGTGCAACGCTTCATAGCCTGTCGATTTTGGAGAGGAGATCCAGTCGCGAAGACGGCTAGGGCTGGGACGATAATGATCGGTTACGATAGAATATATTTTCCAGGCAAGGAATTTTTCTTCGCTAGGAGCTGCCTTATAGATAATCCTCAAGGCGAATTTATCGTATACTTCATCAAAGCTTACGCCTTGGGCAAGCATTTTCTTCCGGATGGAAAAAATGGATTTAGGACGTCCTTTGATGATATAGTCGATTCCTTCGATATCAAGCGATTCTTTCAATACATCAGAAATAGACTTGATGTATTCGTCCTGCTGTTCTTTGGTTTCTTTTATCTTACTGACAATATCATTATAAGTCTCAGGTTCGGTATATTTCAGACCCAAATCTTCCAGCTGGTTTTTGATGTTGTATAATCCTAAACGATGGGCAAGGGGAGCATAAATATAGAGTGTTTCCGATGCGATTTTTGCCTGCTTGTAATCCACCATCGATTCCATGGTCTGCATATTGTGCAAACGGTCGGCAATCTTGATTAGGATAACCCGTACATCATCGTTTAAAGTCAGCAGCATTTTACGGAAATTTTCCGCCTGCATCGAAATTTCGTTGTCTGTCTTTACCTGTGCTATTTTGGTCAATCCTTCAACGATTTTTGCAATCTTCGGATTGAACATTCTTTCAATGTCTTCTACCGTAATATCGGTATCTTCAACAACATCATGCATCAGCGCAGCGGCAATAGAAGTCGCACCCAAACCGATTTCCGAAGCTACAATTTTTGCTACGGCAATGGGGTGGAAGATATAGGCTTCGCCAGATTTTCTGCGTTGGTCCTTATGGGCATCAACAGCCACATCAAAAGCTTTACGGATTAGTTTTTTATCATCTTCCGACAACGTTTGGTAACTGATTCGTAAAAGCTCTTTATATTCCCTCGCAATTGCCTTGTTTTCTTTTTCTAAATCAATCTCTACCATGGCGTTCCTGATGTTTGTTTGCTATTGACTAAAAGTAAAATAAAGTTTTTGAATTTGCAATTTTTTTACCTCTTTGTATAAAAGCAAAAACCGCTCCAAATTGGACGGTTTTTATACTTTGTAAATGGCTGAATCCTGCCTTTTTATTTTATTCTGAAAAAGTTAAGGTCTTGAAAATCATAACTAAAATCTGTAGCAGGAGAAATTGGTTTCATTGTAAATTCTGCATTGTCTTTTTCGAAGAAGATATGAGCATCTGCATGAAAATAGCGATTGTTCCATTTTACTACAAAATTATTGTCTTTATAGAAGAAAATTTCGCCTTGGAGTTGTGGTGAACGTTTGGACGCAAAATACATTTTTCCTTTTTTTTCAGTGATTGTAACTTCGCCAAACCAATTGTCCTTATAGGTTCCGATATACTTTTTGGTGTCGATTTTCTGATTTTTATTTTTTGCGACAGTCTGCCATACGTCATCTGTAATTTTGTCTGCTTTTTCTCCGTTGGACTTTTCCCTGTCGCTGAAATATTTAACATGGTCAAAAGCTTCCATTCCAAGATAACTATCTTTTATTGTATTGGTTATTGCAGAAAAAGCAGCACCCGATTGCTGGTTCGTGAAAACAATGATTCCAAGTTGAAGCTCAGGAATCAAAGTTACTTGCGTTACGATTCCTTCCAAACCTCCGGTATGCGAAACCTGCATTTTTCCTTTAATATCATTCAACTGCCAACCCAAACCATAGGCTTTAAAAAGCGAATTGTATGGCGGAACCGGCTTATTGGGCATAAGTGTTTGCGGTGTCCACATTTCAGAATGCTCTTTTTCTGAGAACATTTTCTGTCCATTACCATATTTTCCTTTATTCAGCTGCATGATGGCCCATTTGCTCATGTCGTTTACGCTGGAATAAATACCTGCTGCGGCATCGAACATTTGGTTCTTATAGCGTGAAATGACTTTTAATTTCCCATCAATCGGAACGTGAGGAACAATAACATTGGATGTGTCTTTTAGTCTTACCCATGAAGAGGCAGTGTTAGTCATGCCAAGTGGATTTATAATTTTGTTTTCTACAAATTCGTTCCATGTTTGTCCGCTTACCTTATGGATTACTTCTCCGGCAATAATGTAAAGCAGATTGTCATAATCGTATTTTGTTCTGAATCCTGAAACCGGTTTGAGGTATTGAATATTTCCAATAATATCTTCGGCTTTAAAATCTGAACCATCAGGCCAAATCATCAAGTCTCCTGCACCAAGACCGAGTCCGCTTCTGTGGGTCAGTAAATCACGAATGGTAAATTCATTGGTAACGTAGTCGTTATACATTTTGAATTCGGGAAGGTACATAATGACTTTATCGTCCCATTTGATTTTTTTCTCATCTACAAGCATTGCTAACGCTGCACTTGTAAAGGCCTTACTGTTGGATGCTATTCCAAATAAGGTGTTTTCATCGACTTTTTCCTTGGTGATTATTGATTTTACACCATAACCTTTGGAATGGATGATTTTTCCATCTTTTACAACAGCAACGGCAATACCCGGAACATCAAATGTTTTTATGGTTTTTTCGACAACTTCATCAATCTGCGTGGAGCTTAGTTGGGAATGTGCCGCTGAAAAGCACAATAAGGATGCGATTAAAAAATAATTTTTGATCTTTTTTTTCATGATATCAATTTCTAATTTGAATGATTTTTTCGAGCTCTTCTTTGGCTTTGTTTACTTCATAATTGAATGCCAGGATTGTCATAGCATATCCAAAAACAAACATTATTAGCGGAATGAATTTTGCAAATACAAGATTTTCATCGGTGTTAGAGAAAAGTGCCAGAGCAATTCCTGCAAAGGCTACTATTGCGAGCCAAAAGCCAATAAAAATAGCAACAAAAGGCAAAAGTTTGAAAGTTATTATTGCTTTTGATCCTGATAAATCCTGTGCTAGAGTTATATCAATTTTTGGAAGGAAAGAATTTCTATAGGATATTATTCTTTGAATTTGAAATTCATTTCCGTTTGCAATTCCTTCGAATTTTTTAGTGGAAGGTGCCGGTTTCTGTCCAAATGAAAAATTTGCTTTTGTTTCAAGTCTTTCTTTTATTTCTGGTATGGAAAGTCTTGAGTTGTATGTTATTTTTTCAAAAGGGATGAATTTCATAATTACTGTTTTTAAAACCCTCTTTGTCTTTTTGCTTCAAAAATCAAGATGGCAGCGGCAACAGAAACATTCATAGAGTCGATAGCTCCCTGCATTGGAATAATGATGTTTTGGGTTGAATTATCACGCCATTCTTGCGTCAATCCTGTTGCTTCCGTTCCTACAACCAATGCGGTTGGATTTGTATAGTCCTGAGTATGATAGCCTGTCGAATCTTGTAAGGTAGCACAATAAATATCTATGTTTTTATCTTTTAGGAAAGCGATGATCTCTTCAGTAGTCCCTGTTGCTATTTGATTTGTGAACAGGCATCCTACGCTGGAACGTACAATATTAGGATTGTATAGGTCACTTTTAGGATTGGCAATGATTACGGCATCAAGTTTTGCAGCATCGGCGGTTCTTAGCATGGCGCCTATATTTCCGGGCTTTTCAGGAGATTCGGCAACCAAAATCAACGGGTTTTTACCCAAATTTAATTCTGAAAGAGAAAGGCTCTTGGATTTTGCTATAGCTAATATGCCTTCGGTAGTATCACGATAGGCCAGTTTCTGATATACTTCTTTGCTAATTTCAATCAATTCTGCCGAACCGGAAAGTTTTTTGGTTTCGTTTTCAGAACTGATTTCCGGCAGAAATAAAACAGTTTCGATTTCATAACCGCCTTTTTTAGCCAGTTCGATTTCTCTGTGGCCTTCAATTAAAAAAGTTCCGGTCTGTTTTCGGGCTTTGGATTTTTCCTGAAGCAGTACTAGCGATTTGATAAATGGATTCTGGACTGAAGTGATTTGTTTCAAGGTTCTGATTTCTGTATTTCTAAGCGGCTAAGGTACTAAATCATACACCATAAATCAAAAATCAAAAATCTAAAACCAAAAGTTTAAAGTCTAAAGCCAAAAGTCCTAAATCCCAAATCAGAAATCCCAAATCATAGGATTCCCCTTGCCTTAATCTCCAAATATTTATTAATCGTATCTAAAGTCAGGTTTTCAGGTTGTGTTAATACAGAATGGATTCCGTATTTTTTGAGTTCATTTACGATCAGTCTCTTTTCAAATGCAAATTTCTCAGCAATAACTTTATCGTATACCTCCTGAACAGTAACAGCTTTTGAATTGATAATATCATTCAATTCTGTATTTTGGAAGAATACAACAACAAGCAGGTGGCTTTTTGCAATTCCTTTTAGGTAAGGAAGTTGTCGGTGTAAGCTGTCGAGCGTTTCAAAATTGGTATATAGGATAATCAAGCTCCTGTGATTGATGTTTTTCTTTATATCGACATACAATCGGCTATAGTCGCTTTCAAAAAAGTCAGTTTTGATGTTGTACAGGCTTTCCAAAATCTGGTGCATCTGCGAGGAGCGTCTTTCTGCCACAACACGGTTTTCTACTCTTTTAGAAAAAGTAAACATTCCGGCACGGTCTTGTTTTTTTTAAGATGACATTTGATAAAACCAGTGTTGCATTTATGGCATAATCTAACAGGCTTAATCCATTAAAAGGCATTTTCATTACACGCCCCTTATCAATAGCCATATAAATGGACTGTGATTTTTCATCCTGAAACTGATTGACCATCAAGGCGTTTTTCTTGGCAGTAGCTTTCCAGTTTAGCGTACGGATATCATCACCCTGAACATATTCTTTAATCTGCTCAAATTCCATAGTATGTCCAATTCTCCGAATCTTTTTTACACCGTATTGAAATAAATTATTGGAGAAGGCCATTAGGTCGTATTTTCTCAGCTGGATATAGGACGGATACGTTGGAACCATCTGGTTTTTGTCAAATGTAAACCTTCTGGAAATAAGTCTCAATGGAGACATGGCATAGATATTCAGATTTCCAAAAACGTATTCACCTCTTGATGTCGGACGAAGGTAGTATTGGATATCGTCTTGCGAGGATGCCTTAATTCTTCTTTTGATTTCAAAATTACGAATCTGGAATTGTTCCGGAATTTCATCTATAATTTTTACGCCGATTGGGAAGGTGTAATAGTTTTTTATATTGATTCCAATTGGATTTTCATCTCCATTTGATAGTTTTTCAGGTGCAATTCGGATTCCTTCAATCCCGTTTTTAGCAGTAAACATAATCAATATGTCAAGAACCAGAAATGTCAAAAGTATCAGCAACAGATAACCTGCAGCGTTGTAAAGTGCCGGAAAAATAAAGGCAACGCAATACAAGAATCCCACGCCCATCAGTGCGTAAAAAAAGAAATTGTTGATGTATAATTTTTTGAGCAGTTTCAACAGGTTTAGCTTTTAGATTATCTAGGAATTTCGATGGCTTCGATGACTTGTTTGATGATTTCGGTGCTGGTAATGCCTTCCATTTCACGTTCTGGAGTTACGATAACTCTATGCTGTAAAACAGGAATTGCAGCTTCTTTGATGTCTTCCGGCGTTACGAAATCTCTTCCTCGTATTGCCGCATATCCTTTTGCCGCATTTAATATGGCGATAGATGCACGAGGCGAGGCTCCTAAGTATAAGAAAGCGTTTTCGCGCGTATTAACAACCAGTTTTGCAATGTATTCCAAAAGTTGAGGTTCTACGATAATCTGCTTTACCAAAGATTGGTATTTCTGGATATCATCAGAGGTTAACACAGTATCTATATTGTCTAGTTTTCCGTGATTTTGCAATTGGTGTTCTTTCTGGATAATAAGAATTTCCTCATCCAGTTTTGGATAATCGATATTGATCTTGAATAGGAATCGGTCCAATTGAGCTTCCGGCAGGCGATAGGTTCCTTCCTGTTCGATAGGGTTTTGGGTTGCAATTACTAAAAACGGAGCTTTCATTTCGTAGGTAATTCCGTCCATTGTAATTTGGCGTTCTTCCATTACTTCAAACAAAGCGGCTTGTGTTTTAGCCGGAGCACGGTTGATTTCGTCAATGAGAACTAAATTCGAGAAGATAGGTCCTTTTTTGAATTCAAACTCTGATTTTTTCAAGTCATATACCGAAGTTCCCAATATATCAGACGGCATGAGGTCAGGAGTAAACTGAATCCTGCTGAATCCGATATTTAAGGTTTTGGCAACTAATTTTGCCGTAATTGTTTTGGCAACACCAGGAACACCTTCCAGCAAAACATGGCCATTGGAAAGAATGGCAACCAAAAGTTGGTCAATCATTTTGTGCTGTCCTACAATAACACTGCTAATTTCAGATCTGATTTTTTCAATACTTTGCTGTAGTTGGCTCAAATCAATTCGGGATTGAAAATTTACATTCTCAATTGGATTTTCATTTGGATTGTGTGCTATATTTTCTTCCATTTTGTAATTGGATTATGATTCTTGACTGTTTTTTTCTTTTGCCAGAATTTTTTCAATGGCTGTATTCAGGGCTATCAAATCACTTTCAATACTCTGATGATAGCTTTTTCTACGTTGATTTATAAGATGAACTACTCTGCGAATGTCTTCTGGTTTTTTGCCTGATTTCTGCTGTAGCTTTTTTTCAAAGTTTTCATCCATTACTGTCGTATCAAGCAGATAATCGGTTCTTATTTTCTCGAGGAAATATATGATTTTCTTTTCAATTATGTTGTCATGATTCCCTTCCTGAAAATATAAATTTCCGATTGTCTTTGTAAAATCAACAGTAGTGTTTTCCAAAGGTTTTATAATAGGGACAATTCGTTGTTTTCTTTTTGCGTTGAATATGAAAAAAGTAAGCATACCTAACAAGAATATAAACCATGCGGCTTTTAATGCGGGCTGGCTTAAAATATAGCGCATAGGTGAATTTGAGACAATTTCTCCCGAGAGATTTTTTTGAAGCCAGAATATTTCTCCTTCAGTATAGCTTAAAATCTTGGCTGTATATTCAGCATCATTGCCTTTCAAAAGGTGATAATTGGTGAATACGGTTGGCTGTGTATGCAGGTAAAATTCTCCTTTACCATAGGGAACTTTTATAAAATTGACCAATTTTTCTTTTGTGTTTGCATGATAGCCGAGGACAGTCATTTTTAAAGTATCTATTTTTTCAAAATAGGAATTTCCTGCACCTACAGTGATATCGTATTTTTTATTGCCAAGATGCGGATTGGCCAGCATAGTGAAAATAGAATCCTTACCCAGCCCCATAAATTTCGAAGAATAGTTAAATTTTAGGCTATCCATCAATTTTTTAGGGAATGACTTTGAGCTGATAAAAACCTTATTTCCGTGTTGGGCAAAATACAGAAGTTCCTGGGTTGATTCGTCATCAATCAGATATTGGTCTGAAATTGACAATATGGTTCCGCGAATCGTATAGGTATTTACAAGGCTGTCGTAATCGTATTTTGGTTCAAAATATTCATAAGCAGTTTGCGTGATTCGATTCACTTTTTGTCCAAATAGGGAAGGAGCTTCTTCGTTAAAAACATACATCCCAAAAGGAATTTTGTCTTTAACACCGTATGTTGGCGACCAATTGATAGGCTTTGGACGGCTTACATCAATATAAACAATGCCTACCAAAAGCAGTACCAAAAACACGATATATATTTTGATAGTCTTGTTCATTATAAAGTTTTGATTGTTTTCTCAAACGATAGTATTGCTTTAGTAAACGTTTCTTCTTCAAGCTCAAATTCGCCATACCAGATATAATTGTACAGGTAGGAAAGATAAGCAAAGTCGTTTCTGAGCCTTTCGTTTTTTATTTCATAGAGATAGTCGGAATTTGTTTTTTCGATATCCCATTCGATAATTTCTTTTTCGGCGAACTTTTTTAGAAGCCACAAATAATAGTAACGGATTACTAAACGGTTTTCACCTGTTTTAACGGCTTCTTTAATCAGTTTTTCAAAATCTACCAAATGAAGATTTTTTTCAATTTCATCGTAATGGATGACTTTTTTATCAGATGATTTTCCAAATATCCAGCGTCCTTCGTCATTCATAATTGCTTTTACGATAAGGTAAATTACAAACAGGATAACGATGACTGCCAATATTTTTAAGAATAATTCAACAGCAGACATGGAAGCTTCATTACTGCCCAGACTAAAAATTTTCTTAAACCAATAAGAAAGCCATTCCTTGAAACGATCCCAGGCATTTTTTTCTTGGTTTTTGGTTTCATAATCAAAGTCGGAATCGCTGTATTTCTCTTTAAAATTGGTGAATGAACGTCCTTTTATTTTGGTAGTGTCGACAAGTATATCCTTTTCAGAAAATTTTGAAGCAACAGTAACCGTATCCGTTTTGTTGACGGAGAGGGTATCCTGTCCGAAAGCATTCAGACAGAAGAAAAATAGAAATATGTAAAGTAGTTTATTCAAAATTTGTTCCGATAGTGTCAATTTCACTAAAAGTGGCATTATTCTCATCATGCTCTCTTCGGCTATAATAAATCATGCCTTGGTTTATAATCAAGAGGTTGTTTAATATGTAATTAGCCAAGACTACAGTCACAAAGATTACGGTCATTATAATACCGAAAGTGGATAGGGCGTCTTGTGTAGGCCCCGTCGTATTGCTTTCAATCGAAGTAAAAAGCAAAACCATGGCAATCACATAAGGAATCATTGAAAATAGGGTCATTATAATTTGGACAATCATGTACATGAGTATGGTAACGCCAACAATTGGCCAAAACTGCTTTTTTAGATAACCTATTGCATTGCCAAGTGAAGTAAAATAACCATTGTCTGTAGTCAGATAATCATAGAATGCCAATGTAACCAAGCTAAAGATTGTGGGAAGAGCAATAATCATCAATGGGATTCCGATAATAACAAATGAAAGAAGGATCAAAACTGCAAACAAGATTGCTATTGCCGGAATTAATATAAACAGGGAAATAATAAAGAATAAAAGCATTTTCCCTATTTTGGATTTCATGCCGTTTATTATTTCCTTGGTTCCGAAACTGCTTCCTGAATTTTTGTCATACTGCTCGAGATAGATAACAGGATAAGCAAAATTCAATAATGTTAGAAATAGTGACAGTACTATAAATCCGATAAGGGAAGTGATAAAAAGCCCTAAATTTTCATTAAAAAGCTCTTCCACAAAATTATATCTGGGATTGGTCTGATCTAGTGTGGAAAAAATAGCTTCAAAGTAAATTTTCGAAAGAAAATATATAAAAACTACCAGTAACAGCAGGAAAACTCCGTTGATGACAAAATAGTTTTTTAGAAAATGCTTTCCGTCTTTTTTGAAAAAAGAGAAAGTATCATTTAGGTAGTCATTAAAATTTCTTTTCTTGAATAAGGTGATCATTTGGCGGATTGTATTTTTTTGTTGACTATAAATGGAAAGATTAAGAAATAAAATGAAATTAAAGATAAGGTAGACAAGATAATTAACACGTTTAACCAGTTAGGCATTTCGAGTGAATAACGGGTCACAAAACCTTCCAGGATTCCGGCTCCAATTGTAAAAGGCATGGTTGCTAAAAAGATTTTTAAGCTGCTTTTGAATCCAATTTTGAAAGAAGCCATCCTGGAATAGGTTTTTGGGAATAATATGGAAGCTCCTAGAATAAACCCGGCAGCGGCTTCAATGACAATAGCAAAAATTTCCATTGAACCATGAATCCATATGCCTCTTACGCTTTCCCAAAATACGCCCTGTTCGTAGAAAAAATATTGAAAAGCACCTAACATGATGCAGTTTTGGATAAGTACATAAAAAGTGCCAAGTCCGGCAAAGATACCATACAGAAAACAACGTAAGCCAACATACAAATTGTTTAACGTGATTCCGATTGTCATTCCCCAATTGCTTCCGTCTTTGTAAACAGCTACAGGATTGCCGTCCTTTATATTGTCCAAAGTCATATTGACATAGCCATCACCCATAATCAGCCTTACAAAGTCAGGGTCATATTTCGCTGACACAACTCCAATAGATGTAGTCAGGAAGAAAAGTAGAAATGCATATAAAACATATCTTCGGTATTGGTATACGAGAAGCGGTACTTCTATAGAAAAGAAATATAAGAACCTGTTGGTTTCGGTTCTTTTGGTCTTGTAAATCTTCTGGTAGATCTGTGCTGCAAGATAGTTAAGATATACAACTGTCTTGCTTTTAGGATAATAAGTTTGTGCATATGACAAATCGTTGACCAAATGTATATACAAACTGGCCATTTCATCAGGATTTTTTTTAGCTTTACCAAAAATTGCTTGTTCAAAGTCAAGCCATTTTTCTTTATTTTGCTTTATGAATGCAACTTCTCTCATTTGAAGCTAAAATATAAAATATGACACAATTATCTATAAATACGACACAAAATGTCAATATTAATTTTACGGCAGCTACTATAGGGGATAGGATTTTGGCATATTTCCTTGATCTTCTGGTAAAAGCGGCTTATGTGATTGTCATATATTATATCTTTTTTTATGCTTTGGGAATCAATAAACTTTTAGATAGGGCGGATAATTGGTCCAAAATTTCAATATTAGTTTTATTCTATCTGCCGGTCGCTTTTTATTCGCTTATTTTTGAGAGCCTGCTGGAAGGACAGACATTAGGCAAAAGACTACTTAAAATTAAAGTAGTAAAGATTGATGGTTACCAGGCATCCTTCGGAGATTATATCATGCGTTGGCTTTTTAGGGTTATAGATGTGAGTTTTAGTAGTGGTATTGTAGGGCTAATTAGCATCATTGCAAGTGAAAAATCGCAAAGGCTGGGAGATATGGCTGGAGGAACATCAGTCATTACATTAAAGAACAACATCAATATTAACCATACTATTTTAGAAGAAATTGATGTGAGTTATGTTCCTACTTATCCTTTAGTTATAAAACTTAGCGACAACGATGCCAGAATTATTAAAGAAACCTTTAATAATGCGAGAACTCATAGAGATTATCAGATGATTTCGAAGTTGAGGGCAAAAATTGAAGATGTGACAGGAGTCAAAAATCAATCTGGTAATGAAGAAGATTTTATCAAAACGATTCTGAAAGATTACAATTACTATACACAGAAAATGTAATCAGAATTCAGATGGCAGAAGCCAGAAATCACAAATCACAAATCTCACATCAAAAATTACAAATCAGAAATCACAAAATTCTTTAAATAAATTTCCCAAACCCACTATGTTTTATCTTTTAGATATAATCGGAACAATGGCTTTTGCGCTTTCCGGCGCTTTAACTGCAATGAATAAAAGGCTGGATCCTTTTGGCGTTTTTATAATAGCCTTCGTGACAGCCGTAGGTGGCGGAACGCTAAGAGATACGCTAATTGGCCGCACACCCGTGGGATGGATGCAGGATTTAAATTATGTTTACTTTATTATTGCCGGTTATTTTCTTGCCATCATTTTCAGAAAAAAATTAGACAGGTTGCGAACCTCATTGTTTTTGTTTGATACGATAGGTTTGGGTGTTTTTACATTAATCGGACTTGAAAGAGGATTGGCTACTAATCTTCATCCGATAATCTGTATCGCTTTAGGTACTATGACAGCTTGTTTTGGAGGTGTGACAAGAGATATTCTCTGCAATGAAATACCCGTAATTTTCAGAAGAGAAATTTATGCTACGATTTGTATCATTGGCGGAATTATATTCTTTATCCTAAAACGCTGGAATCTGGATAATGACATTCTTTATCTGATAACTTCCTGTGTGATGATTTCACTCCGACTTTTGGCCGTGAAATTCAAGTGGTATCTTCCGGCATTGAAACAAGACTAAATTACCGGGTCAGATATACATAACCTGTCAATGGTGTCCTGTAATCAGGGTCGTTGAGGTCAAGTATGTAATAATAAGTACCGTCCGGTAGATCAGTTCCAATGATTTCAATGCCTTTTGTAGCCTGGCCACTCCAGTTTTCGGTATTATTATTTCCGGTCCAGACCAAAGTGCCCCAACGATTATAGATGGAAAGCTTGAAGTTGACAAAAATGTCTCTCAGTCCTTTTATAAAGAAAAAGTCATTCCATCCGTCATCATTTGCAGTCACGGCATTGTACACTGTTGGCGGGCAGTTTTTGGTATCTAGGAAAAAAGAAGTTATGCTATAGCAGTTTTCATCTTCTATCCTTACAAAAATCTCTTTTGGCGTACTAGAAGCAATGTAGCGGTTTGTATCTGGAATCGGGTTTTGATTTGCCTGAGCATCTTCTTCAAAATTGAAAAAACGGACTATATGATTAGGATCGATTTTTACGGCTTCTTCATAATGTGAAAAATCGAAAGTGCCTTTTTTTAGCCCTTCATTACAGGCGATAATTTTGTCCAGCGGATTAAATTCAGGTGAAACGAGCAGAGAAACAGAAACAGAAAAATCGTTATTCAGCTCGTCTAATTCAGTTACGATTCCGGTACCGTTGCCAGTATCATCGACTACAAATTTTAAGGTAAAATCGTTTGGGATTTCATCAGGAATTGTCAGGAAAATAGTATCGCTATAACTGCCACCAATAGGAATTGGGGGAACGGTTAGGGTTTGCTCAATCAATGTTTCGTTTGCATAGATTGCAATCGGAACTTCGGCTTGTAGAGGATTTGTACTGTCAAGATTGTAGACGGTATAATCAGCAATAATCCGTCTTGAATTGCATTCTAAGGCTACATTGTCTATTGAAATTGTAGCATCCGGAAGTTGGTTGTTCAGCTTGGTAAGTATCGTGCTGATCATTACAAAATCCTGTTCCGATGTAAGTTGGATTTCTACAGATTCATCATGGATCTGAATATAGTTCTGTATCTCATATACATCCAAATCCATATTGTACAGCGTTCTGGAATTGGTAAATGAATTGGTACCGTTAAAAGCATTGTTTGGCGGATTTAAGGCATTGCTCAGGATGTTGCCATTGATTTTTAATGATTCTGTAAATCCGGCAGTTGGCAGATTCACGTCACCTTCCCAGGCAATAAAACCTATTTTGGAACCAACATTGTCCACTACATTTAGGCTACTCAAGGTCAATGTTAGATGATTCTGTGTTCTTGAAACCCCTTGAAGTCCGTCGTATATATTAATTTGATTTAGCGGAAAACTTTCGTTTTTATAAATAATTACGATAGCCCAGCCTGCAAAATTGGTTCGGTTGTTACAATAATGATTTGTATCTAAAAAAGGAGAAACATCTAAGTCAGATAATGTATAATTTCCATTTCCTGTTGAGAGTATCTGGGCGGTAACATCGGTAAAGGCACAAAAATAATCAAGATCGTTTTGGAAGAAAGCAAAGTTCCTTTCGGAAGTGATTGGAAGGCCATTTAAGGCTACATTTAAATCGCCAGTTCCTGATCCTGCCCAATACAGATAGGCTTTTTCAATCTCGTCTGCAGGTCTCATGTTTAAAGAGGCAGAAGAAGATGTAGTGATGGTACATAAATTATTGAGATTGTTTTCGGAAGTATTTAATGTGTTTCCAATGATAGTAAAATCATAACGACCATTAAATTGCCTGAATAGGGCTACATCCTGAGCAAAAGCAGCACAAGAAAAAAAGAAAAGGACAACAAAATTTCTAATTTGTAGTTTTAGATTCACCCGATAATCAATTGAAAGATATAAAGATACTATTTATTTACAATAGAGTATGTTAACAAAATAAAATTAGCGTTAGGGAATGGCCTAATCATATCCAAAAAATTAGTACTTTTCCAAAGCATAAAAATGAGCCGTGAGAAACTATACTGTCAGGAAATATAGAGCTGAAGACTATCATGATTGGAATGCTTTTGTTGCTAAAGCCAAAAATGCTACCTTTTTGTTTCATAGAGATTTTATGGAATACCACAGCGATAGGTTTCAGGATTATTCGCTGGTCGTTTTGGATGGCGAAAATTGGATTGCAATAGTACCAGCAAATGTGGCTGGGAACACTGTTTTTTCACATCAGGGTTTAACTTATGGAGGTATTGTATGTGATGCAAAATTGAAACAATCAATGATGCTTTTGATTGTCAAAAATGTATTGCAATATCTTAAATCCGACGGAATACAGAAGCTGCATTTTAAAATGATGCCGTCTATTTATTTTGATTATCCGTCTGACGAACTCAATTATGCCCTGTTTTTGACAGACGCAAAACTGACAAGAAGAGATGCTTTGTCTGTTATTGATAATTCCAAACCTCATAAGATTTCCCGAGCCCGAAGAGCTTGCGTACGCAGAGGACAGCAATTGGGTTTGCTCTTAAAAGAAGAACCTAACTTCAGGCTATTCTGGGAAGAAATTCTTATCCCGAATATTTCTGCAAAACATGATGCCAAACCAGTGCATACTGTTGAAGAAATTGAAAAACTACATCGACTATTTCCAGAAAATA
>CAZFGA010000033.1:3914-40919 GCA_964518395.1 uncultured Flavobacterium sp. | reverse complement strand
AAAAGGAAACCAGGTTAAATATATTGGTGCCATTGATGATAATTATGGCGATGAGAAAGCGGTAAAACAAAAATATGTAGAAAATGCAGTAGACGCTCTTTTGAAGAATAAAGAAATTACCGTAAAAGAGACCAAGGCTATTGGATGTTCAATTAAAGCATAACTTTTAAATATAATGATGAATATAACACAAGAACAATGGTGGTCACAAGCGCAGGAAGATGAGAATGCCGTAATACTTGACGTAAGGACCGAAGACGAATGCAACAGAGGAATAATTCCTGGTGCCAAAAATATTGATATCTATAAAGGACAGGGATTTATTTATGAGGTAGAGGAATTGGACAAAACCAAAAATTATTATGTCTATTGTCAGGCAGGAATGCGAAGTGCAAAAGCCTGTAGTGTGATGGAACAATTGGGTTTTGCCACGACTTATAATCTCGTAGGCGGAATGTCTGAATGGGACGGCCCCGTTGTTTTACCAGAATAAAAAAAGGAGCATTTGCTCCTTTTTTTATGAATTTAATACGTGGATTTAAGAAACCTATTAACGTAGTAGCTCAGAAACTTAGATACTTAGTAGCTTAGCACCTTAGTAGCTCTTTTATAAAAAATAAATTACTTTTATATCCTAAAAAAATTAAAACAATGAAAACCTTATATTCTTTATTACTTGTCTTAATCAGTTTTGCTTCCTGTCAATCGCAGAACAAATCTCCTGAGTTGGTTGCTCCTGAAGCTTTTTCTAAAAAAATTGAATCAGGGAATGTCCAGTTGGTGGATGTCAGGACTCCAAAAGAGTACAAGCAGGGTCACCTTAAAGGCGCTAAAAATGTTCACCTTTATGATCAGGATTTCGTAGACCAAGTCAACAAATTAGACAAAACCAAACCTGTTTACGTATATTGTAAAGCCGGTGGAAGAAGCGCTGAAGCTGTTGAAATTATGCAGGCTCAAGGTTTTAAAAATATCATAGAACTCAAAGGCGGAACCGATTCCTGGTCAGAAACCGGTTTACCTCTGGTGCAATAATTATTGTATCGTATAAATTCGTTCGGTTCTTTCGGATACCCTGAAATAGCCTAGCGCGAAGTTGTTCTTATCGGTTTGGTTGATAATATTTCCTCTTACGTTAGCAGGTGTTGTTTGGAAAGGACCGCCTCCGGCTCCTTCTGCCATGCCAATCAAAATGTACATATAGTTATAGTAACGTTCTGAAATTCCTAAAAGAGAAATCTTAAGTTGGTCTCCGGGTTTAAAATCTTCATGCGTAAAAAGCCCGAATATCTCATTGCCCTGGAAGAACTTATCGTCCATGACATCATAATCAGGATAGGGAAGATGAGGTGTTTCAAACTTGCTCAGGTAGAAGTTATTTTCCAGTCCATTGTCATTATAGAAAAACTTAACTTCGGTCTCATCGTTTGAAAAACCGCCTTCGTCATTTTGTTCTATTCTGGTGATTTCAGGTACGGCAGTCATTTTTTCGGTTGCTGTATAGGTCTGTCCATTGTGTACTACAGTTAGTACATAGGTTTCACCAATCACAGGTTGGAAATCCGAACAAATATATTCACCGGTACCAGGAGTTTCTGTAAAAGTAAAGGTTGTATTAGTGCTGTTGGTGACAAAGACAGTAGCATTGGAAACCACGGGAATTATGGTTTGGAAATAGCCGGTAGTTGTAGTCAGTTTTATTTTCTGGGTTGCACCATCTGTTCCTTTAAGCCAGTCTACAGAGGCATCAATAACAAGTCTAGGAGGTGCCGTTTTAAGATCCACATCAACTACTTCTTCACAGCTAAAGGTGAGAACAGATAGGAAAAGAAGGGCTATATATTTTATATTTTTCATAATAGTATCGGATTAGAATTTGAAATTATAAGTAACGCTTGGTATGAAACCGAAGATAGATAGCCTTACGGCCTCATTTCTTCCGGTATCTTCATTTTGCCTAAACGTCATAGAAGCGGAGTTCATACGGTTGTACAGGTTGTAGATACTGAAAACCCATTCTCCCTGCCATCCTTTTTTCTTGTCTGGTTTTGGGATATACGTTGTGGAAACGTCTAAGTGATGGTAAGCAGGAAGCCTGTCTCCGTTTCTGGTACCGTAACTAGGAACGATAACCCCGCCATATTCGTATTGTCCATTAGGATAGGTAACCGGCTGTCCGGATTGTAAGGCAAAAGTACTTCCAAACGACCATTTTTCGTTTAATTGATAGGATGCCGTAACGGCCAGGTTATGTGTTTTGTCATAACCGGTACTATACCAATTTCCATTATTGATTCCGATTTCTCCTGCTGTTCTTCCTGGTGTCTGCTGCTCAGAACGTGAAAGCGTATACGAAATCCATCCGTTCAGTTTACCTGTGTTTTTTCGCAATAAGACTTCTAATCCGTATGCTCTTGATCTACCATTTAAGACTACCTGTTCAATTGCCTCATTAGCGATAAGGTCTGCACCATCAATATAATCAATTCTGTTTTTGACTTTCTTGTAATAGATTTCTGTTTCCAGTGTATAGTCGTCGTTGTGGAAATTCCTGAAATATCCTAAAGCAACCTGATCCAAAAGCTGTGGTTTGATAAAATTATCACTTGGTGCCCATACGTCTAATGGAGTAGGCGATGAAGTGTTGGAAATCAGATGGATGTATTGGCTCATGCGGTTGTAACTCGCTTTAATCGATTGGTTGTCGCTTAATTGGTATGATAGGGCCAATCTAGGTTCCAGATTGTTGAACGATGCGATTGTTTTTCCGCTTCCAAAATGTTCTGTTCCGATAGGTTTTCCTTTTTCATAGATTTGAAGATCCGAATTAAAAGTAACAGCCTCATTATTGGCATAAAGGTTCATGTCCTGTTGTCCCATTCTGTAGAACATGCTGTAACGGAAACCGTAGTTTACGCTTAATTTTTCTGTTATTTCCTGTTCTGCATCAACATATAATGCAGGTTCTAACGCATATTTTTTATCCAATTGCTGGTGGTTAATTCCAGAAGAAGGACCTGTTGGCGATACGGTACCCGGATTAAAGTCGTAGTACACGGTATTCATACCATACGTCATTTTGAAACGGTCGCTGATGTAATGCTTGAAATCGTATTTGATATTGTAGTTTTTAATACCCGAATCCCAATTCAGTCCGGCAAAGTCTAATTTAAGCCCATAATAGTAATCGCTGTAAATCATTGACAGATTGGAGAAAAGTTTTTCAGAGTACAGGTGATTCCATCTCAGGTTAATGAAGGTATTTCCATAAACATTGTTGAATTGGTTACCAATATCAAAAACATCTCTACCAAAATAACCAGATAGAAATAAACTGTTGTTTTCATTAAGCTTATAGCTCAGTTTTGTGTTCAGGTCATAAAAATACGCACTGTTCTTGTTGTCTGTTAGCTTTAGGAATAGGTGGGCATACGAACTTCTACCGGCTACAAGGAAAGAGCTCTTTCCTTTTTCGATAGGGCCTTCAGCCAAAATCCTACTCGAAATTACGCCAATACCTCCATTCATGTGAAATTCGTTACTGTTTCCTTCTTTTTGATAAATATCCAAAACAGATGAAACACGTCCTCCAAAACGAGAAGGAATACCTCCTTTGTAGAGTTTGAGGTCTTTGATTGCGTCTGAGTTGAAAATAGAAAAGAAACCGAATAGGTGGGAAGAGTTGTAAAGCAAGGCTTCATCCAGAAGGATAAGGTTTTGATCTGCAGCGCCACCGCGTACATTAAAACCTGAGGCACCTTCGCCTGCATTAGTAACACCCGGAAGTTGAAGAATGGACTTTAAGATATCTGTTTCTCCCATAACTGCCGGCATTTTTTTAATTTCCTGAATGGTAAGTTTGTTAACGCTCATTTCAGGCTTTTTGATGTTGGCAATGTTTTTTCTTTCTGTGATTACGATTTCTTCGAGATTCTGAGCAGCACTTTCAAGGCTGACATTTTTTCTAAGATTTTGTTGAAGTGAAATTTTTTCCTCGGCTGTTTGAAATCCCATATAGCTGACTTGCAGCGTATAATCTCCTTTTGGGACAGATAATGAAAAGAAGCCGTATTCGTTTGTGGTAGTACCTGATTGGAGCTCAGGGATGTAAATGCTAACTCCGATAAGAGTTTCATTGTTTTGCGAATTGACAATAGTACCACTTAAGGTGACTTTGTCTTGGGCCTTAGCCCAGCTTCCGATGAGGAAGAGCAGGATTAATAAAGGAACGTGTGTTTTTTGATTTTTTTGATTCATGATTTTTTTGTTATTGTTCTTGTTCTTGTGAGAAAATTCACTTTGCTAAAACGTTTATGTTTAAGAATTATTTTACAAAAACATAATTTAACGTTTAATGAACGTAGGACGACAAATAAATCGGATTGTTACATTTTTTAACTTTAAGAGGTCGTTATGTTACTTTTGGAAGGTAGATCGTAAAGGTAGCGCCCAGGTCGGGTTTTCCTTCTGCCTTGATAAACCCATTGTGGTTTTCGGTAATCTTTTTGCAGATGGCAAGTCCGATTCCGGTACCATTATAATTGATATCTGTTTCCAGACGCTTGAATAACATAAAGATTTTTTCTGAAAATTCCTGCCGGAAACCAATGCCGTTATCGGTTATGGTTATTTTGTGGTATTTTTTGTCAATAAGCTCAAAGCCGTTAATGGTTTCGCCTGTTTTGATTTTTTCTGTTTTGATTTTGATTACAGGCGGTACATCTTCTTTGCGATACTTCAGTGAATTTGAGATAAGATTGACAAAAAGTTGATGTATTTGAAACGGAATCGCATTTATCTTTGGCAGATTACCTATTTCGACAGAGGCATTTTCCTCTTCTATATTAACGGCAAGTTCAAGAAGTACGTCTTCAAGAAGTTTATTAAGACTGGTTTTGACGAAAATCTTATCATCTTTTATGGTTTTAGAGTAATCAACTAAATCCATCATCAGGTTCTGCATTCTGTTTGCGGAGTTTTTGATTTTTTCGAAATAATCTTTGCCTTTTTCTGAAATAGTTTCCGCTTCCGTTTCTTCTATGCGGGAAATAAACATCTGTATTTTTCGCAACGGTTCCTGAAGGTCATGACTAACTATCTGGTTAAAAGATTCCAGTTCAGCATTTATGGCAATGAGCGACTTGTTTTTTTCTTCCAGAGCCAACTTGCTATTATATTCTTCTGTAATATCATTGCTGACACCAATCTTGACAAGCTCTCCTTTGCTATTATGGGTGAAATCACCTGTTGAATTGATATATCGTATGTCTCCATCCTTACGGACAATTCTGTAAATCATTGATGTTGGTGTATGATTTTGCATGGATTCCTCATGCTGTTTCATTGTTTCTTCAACATCCTCCGGATGGATATAAGGAATCATATTTTCGACTTTGGAGTCAAAAGCATTCGGTTCATGTCCTAATATCCTGTAAAAATTATCAGAATAGAAGAATTTTCCGGTTTTCATATTGATTTTCCAGTGGCTTATTCCGGCTACTTTTTCAGCATTATCGGATACCTGGTTGAGAAACTTGAGCTCTTCGTTCAGCTTTCGCACTTTTTCAAAGTCGAGATTGATTTTGTTTAGCGAAAAAAGCAAGATAACCAGTGTCAGGATGGTAAGTGAAAAAGCAGTAATAGTTGATGTTTCAATATCATAACGGTGATTGATATTGTGTATTTTTAGTTTGGTAACTTCTTGCTCTATGAGCTCATATATTTTTTTATGAAGCTCATCGGTTTGTCTGTCGGCTTCAAATAATTTGGTGTTTAAGAGTTCCGTATTAGTAGGTTGCGAATTTGAAATTGCCAGTGTCTCATCAAAAAGATCGAGTCTTTTTTGCAGAATATTGTTGATGTATTCTATATTTTCTAAATCCTTTTTACTCGAAAATTGATCTTTTATCAATGAAAGGCTTTCGAAAATCTTCCTTTTTATGGCGAGGTTATTGTCATAAAATGCGGAATCTTTTGTAATGATATAGCTCCGCATTTCGTTTTCTCTTTGTATGATTTCAGAAATAATTTTTTCCAGCTCAAACTGTTTTTTGTTAGAAGTCGAGATAAGGTCTATGGACTGATTCAGGCTTTTCATCTGGACATGAAATACTATTGCGACACTTATGACCAAAATAAATGACACCCCTTGGGCTGTTCTGTAAACAAGGGTAGGGGTTAATAATCCTTTTAGTTTCATATCCTTTGTTTTCGCCTTTTTAAATGCTGAAAAAGAAAGTGTCTTTGTTTAATCCGGAAGTATGGAATTGCCAATTGATATTGACAACTTCTCTAAGCACTTTTTTCAGGTTTGCAAAATCATTCGGCTTCTTAATGTAAATATTTGCGCCACCAACAAAGGTTTCCTCAATGTCTTTATCTGAGGATGAAGTCGAATAAATTGCGATTGACATGTCTTTAAATTTGGGGTTCTGGCGTATTTCAGAGAGACATTCATTTCCACTTTTACTAGGCATATTCAGATCCAAAAAGAGGATGTGCGGCAAAATTGTATCCGGTCTTTCAAGATAATCCATTAATTCTCTTCCATTCTTAAAGACAGTAAGGTTGTTGTCGATTTTTAGCTCACTTATGGCATCATTAAAAAAATTGCGGTCGTCTTCATCATCATCAGCAAGCATAATGTTTATGGTAGACTTATCTTTAATCATAGTTTAGGGGTTTTGATATCTCAAATATAGGTTTTAATTTATTTATTCCTTGTTCATGCTACGTCTTTTGTCGACTATTCTTTTGAACATGGATGGTGTGAGTCCGGTAGTTTTTTTGAACTGCCCGGAAAGGTGTGCGACACTGCTGTAGTTCAGTTTATAGGATACTTCTGTTAGTGTCAGCCCATCTTCGATAATCAGTTTTTTCGCTCTTTCTATTTTCTGCATAATGATATAGTTCTCGATAGATGTATAGGTATGCTCTGAAAATATATTCGAGATATAGCCATAACTCAGGTTAAGCTTATCCGAAAGATAAGAAGAAATGGTTGATGTTGGCAGCTTGTCTTTTTCATAAACCATTTCTATAATGGTATCTTTTATTTTTTGAATAAGCTGGCTTTTTTGATTATCGAGCAATTCGATACCGTATTTTTTTAAGACTTCTCTCAATTCATTATAAGTTTCTTCAGGTATAGATTCTCTGAATTCTATTTCACCAAGATCAAGAAGCTGGTATTGGATACCAAATTTTTCAAGTTGTTCCTGCAAGATTATGCGGCAGGCCTGATTGATGTCGTATTTGATGTATAGTTTCATGTGGGAGTAGTTAGGACAATAAATTTATTAAAAAATGTTCTAACTTCGACGCCTAATCCGTGCAGTATTCTGAAGAATGTTTAACAGTTTCTGGCTTTAGGCTATTTTTCAGCAACTTGCAAAAACAAAAAAGGAGCATTTTTTTTCAAAATACTCCTTTTTATGGCTGAATTAGTATAGCAATTTTCCCCCTTATTAAACTTAACTCAGTTTTATTCCCTTGTTTCAAATGTATTGTCTTTTAATAAGCAAATGATTACATTATTCATGTTTTTGTTTATACGATTTCACTTTATGGTATTGAAAAAATAGAAGACTATGAAGAGAAGTTTTGTTCTTTTTATTGTATAAGGATTTCTTAAAATTATGTAAAAATTTTTGTTAAAAAAGTTTTAAATTTGAGAATAGAGATTTCGTTTTCAGAGTATTAAAAAATCCAGCTAAAAAGCAAAATCATGAAAAAAGCATCCTTATTCTTATCCGTTTTTGTTTTTGGAGTTGCGGCTTATTTTTTTGCTACCGATTTTAGAAACTCATTAGAAATGAATTATATCATTTACATGTTATTGTTGTTAATACTCATGTCGATCTGTGTTGTGGGTGTTATGATAAACATACCCTTGCTGATTCGGGAAAAACGAAAAATGAATATCTTTTTGTACAACAGTTTCTCTAAAAAATATGCTGCCAATTCAAGGCGAATCCGGTTGAAAAGGCACAATCATTTTAAAAAGGAACCCACCTACCAGGATACCATTTAGCATTATTAAATTATGCTAAATCAAAAACGGCTTATGCTATGGTTATAAGCCGTTTTTTTATTTTATATAAGAGCTAACTGCTACAGAACGGCGTTCTTAAGCTTTGAAGCTTCATAATGTTTTTTGTTTACGGTTTTTTCTTCTCCTTTTGGCAAATTGCTTAACGATTCCCGTTCTCTTTTTCGATATCCTTTGTGAAACATTCGGTCTTCCATATCAGAAGCTTTTTCACACATGGAATCCCAGGCCCCTGTTTTTTTAAGGATAAGTCTGGCAACGGCTACAGCGGCAACACCGGCTGCAATTCCTAGTAATACATTTTTGGTTTTCATCGTGTAGAAGTTTTTAGGTTATTTTTATTGTTATATACAATACTTCAAATACAGGCATTGTAATGAGGTTTATCTCTCTTAAAGTTACAAACTTTAAGAATTGAACTATACTAATGATTTTATAAAATTTGTAAAAACAGATACAATTTTAACCACCAACTATTTCTCCGCCATTTATATGAATAATCTGTCCGGTAATATAAGTAGCGTCCTGACTTGCCAAAAACACATAGGCGGGAGCTACTTCACTTGGCTGCCCGGCTCTTTTCATTGGAGTATCCTTGCCAAACTTTTTGACTTCTTTTTCATCAAAGGTAGCTGGAATCAGCGGTGTCCAAATTGGGCCAGGAGCAACGCCATTTACTCTAATTCCTTTGTCTGCCAGCATATTCGAAGCAGATCGCGTAAAAGAAACGATAGAACCTTTTGTACTGGAATAGTCTAAAAGATGTGTGCTACCTCTATAGGCGGTTACTGATGTGGTATTGATAATGCAGTCGCCTTTTTTTAAGTGTTTTAGAGCTTCAAAAGTAGTGTAGAAAAAAGGATAGATGTTGGTTTCGAAAGTCTGCAACATTTGCTTGCTGTCGATTTTCTCTATTTCTTCCTCGGGAAATTGTACGGCGGCATTGTTTACAAGTATATTTAGGGAACCGAATTTCTTGATGGTTTTCTGTATGATGCTTTTGCAGAACGATTCTCTTTTTAAATCTCCTTTGAGAAGAATGCATTCCCGTCCTTCTTTAAGCACCATTTTTTTAGTGTCTTCAGCGTCTTTGGTTTCTTTGTAATAAGCAATGGCAATATTAGCTCCTTCTCTTGCAAAATGTACAGCTACGCTTCTTCCAATACCACTGTCGCCGCCGGTAATTAACGCTGTTTTTCCTATGAGCTTATTGCTTCCGGTGTAGCCTTTTTTGATGATTTCAGGTTCGGGAAACATTTTATATTCCTTGCCTGGCTGTGATTGTTTTTGGGCCGGAAATGTATCTGATTTTTTCATCGTAAGGAATCTTGATAATTAGAAAAATAAAATCCCTGCTAGTATTTATATAGCAGGGATTTCAGAAATAAATAATCCCCAAAATTAAATAATTGAGATATCCCAATTACCTAGTATGTCTAAACTAGAAGTCCTCATCGTCAGGATAGCCATCGGGCAAATCATTTTGCAGGTCCGATATGCATACCATTGCTGGCCTAAAAAAAACTAAAAGCCAATCCGGCAGTTTAGAGTTTAGGTTAATAGATGCGTCTTCAGGCCCAAGATTCAAACGGCGGTCGTCCTTATTTTGATTGTCTTCCATAATTTGTTTCTTTTGGATTGATATTTGGTTATTTAAGGCATAGGTGTTTTTGTCGTATCAGCAGGAACAGTCGTTGTGTCTGGTGTTACTGGCACAGTTGGTTCCACAACAGTTGTTGTATCTGGCATATCAACATCGACATTGTTTTCTGTTGTTTTCTCCTTGCAGGAAGTAATACTACCTAACAGTATGACTGATGCTCCTAAAAATAATTTGCTCACTAAACTTTTCATAATCCGATTTTTAAGGTTACTGTATCTCAAATTTCTTTCTTTTACAGAAGAAATGTATTACACAATTAGCAGAAAAAGTTATATGATGTTTTTAAAATGAGAAAGGACTGCTTTTTTACGGCAGTCCTAACGCAATCAAGATTCCCCAAAAAAATCTACTTTTCAATAACGATAAAGTCGGAGCGCCTGTTGGCCAGGTGTTCGGCCTCGGTGCATTTCACACCGTTTTTGCATTTATTTGTCAATCGGCTTTCGCCATATCCAATGGCGCTTATGATTCGTGATGAATCGATTCCTTTTGACAGAATATAGGTTTGTGTTGATTTCGCTCTGGCATCCGAAAGTTTTAGGTTGTAAGCATCTTTTCCTCTCGAGTCCGTATGCGATTCAATTTTAATTTTAATGTTAGGGAACTTTGACATAGCAAAGATAACTTTGTCTAATTCAATGGCGGCCTGTGGCGTTATATCAGATTTGTCATAGTCAAAAAAGATAGGGTTGATATCGATTTTTTCTTTGTCGCCATCGATGATAACCAAATCTTCGTATTTGGTCAGCTCAAAATTCACATCTTTAATTTCGGCGCCATTGACTTTTTTACTTTCAATTTCTTTTTCTTCTGTACTATGACCGGCTTTTGAAGCCGATACCTTAACCTTCATGTTGCAAGGAACAGAGATTTTATAGGTTCCATCGGCACCACTGGTCGTTTCAGCAATTTTATCGCCAAACATATCTGAAACTTTTATGTTGGCCTCGCCAATTGATAGTTTACTTTTTGCATTGGTCACTTTTCCTGAAATCAGCTGATTGCATGGTGCTTTTTCCTTCGTGAAATAGTAAATATCGTCATCGCCTTTTCCTTGAGAACGGTTGGAAGAAAAATAGCCATAAGAATCTTTAGGGTCTACAATATAAGCAAAATCGTCATTATTGCTGTTGATTGGAGCACCTAAGTTTCTTGGCTCTGAGAAAGTCTGGTCTTCTTTAAACCGACTTTCGTAAATGTCCAATCCGCCCCAACCAAAATGACCATCCGAAGCAAAGTACAACATTCCATTTGCAAAAGAAGGAAACATGTCGTTGCCTACAGTGTTTATTTCCGGTCCAAGATTTTTTGGCGGTCCAATAGTTCCATCATCTGCAATTTGACAAACATATAGATCAGATCCGCCATAACCTCCCGGCATATCGGAAGCAAAGAAAAGCCATTTTCCGTCAGGGCTTACAGCAGGATGTCCAACCGAATATTTTTTGCTGTTGAAGAAAATATCTTGAGGCGAGGCCAATTTGCCATCAGCAATTGTTCCTTTAACAATTTTGAAATTGTTAATGCCTTCATCATCATTAACAAGCTTTTTTTTCCTGACAATATTAGTTGAGTAATATACCGTCTTAAGATCTGGAGAAAAGGCTATTGTAGCTTCATGGTATTTTGTCATTGCATTAGGCAGGAATACCGTCTCATTAAATAAGCTGCCATTAGCCGTATTTCTTTCTGCTACATACAGGTTCAAAAATGGCTGCTTGTTCCAGTTGTACAGCTTGTCCTTGAATTTTGTTGTATCCTTGCTCGAAGAATAGATGATTTTATCTCCATAAAAGGCAGTTCCAAAGTCGGATTTATCAGTATTGATTTCCAAATTTCTGATTGTATACAATGGCTTTTCTTTTGCAAGGCTGTCCATTTGCTTTTTTAAACGGTTATAGCTGGTAATTCTTTTCTGATCGCCTTTGCCTGCAAGGTATTCTTTCGTCACCTTATGGGCTTTTTCATAATCCAAAATACCTTTTAAAGATTCAACATAACGCAGGAGATATTCATCGGGTATACTCGTGCCCTGAATGTCGTATAGCTTTTGGTACCATTTTAAAGCATTTCGCTTATCGTCAATATAATAAAAGGAATCCCCCGCATTTTTAAGTGCTTGTGTTGACGGCGACTTTTCTTTCTCCAGATATTCTTCATAAGCTTTTGAAGCATCTACATAAGAAAATTCCTTGAAAAGCTTATTGGCCTTTTTTAATTTGCTTTGTGCGCTTACCGAAGTGAGGCTAAGGCACAGGAATAGTAGGAATATATTTTTCATGAGCTTATTTTTTAGAAGAATCGTTGTGATTTGATTTGACTTGTTTTTCTGGACAATTGATAGCGCAAAATGATTTCATGAGAACCGTCATTATATTTATTAAGATCGGTTGTGGTGTAATCATAGGAATACCCAACGAAAAAGTCTTTTGAAATCTGGAATCCAAGCAATGCGCTGACTGAATCATCCCAGCGGTATCCGGCACCTAAAGTGAATTTTTCCTGAATCAGGAAATTAGCAGAAACGTCTACTGAAATAGGCGCTCCGCTGACACCTCTCGCCAAAACTGCAGGCTTGAATTTAAAATTGTCTGAAAAATTGAACACATAACCTCCTGTCAAATAGTAATGAAGTCTTTCGATTTGTATAGATTCCTGTATGTCATCATAATAATCACCTTTGATAAAGCTTGGAACCGAAGCACCAATATACCAGTTGTCTGAATACAGATAAGCTCCTGCACCAATTGACGGTGTGATTTTATTATTGATATTACTATTTAATAAAGCGTCAGAACCATCATAAAACCTTCCTTTAGACCAATCTACGTTCAGGACTCTTGCACCGGCTTTTATTCCCAAAGCTAATTTGGTATTATAGCTGAACATCAGTGTATAAGAGAAGTTTCCGTCAAGATAGATTTCATTTGAAGGCCCGAGATTGTCATTTACGGCCGTAAATCCCAAACCAATTTTGTCGTTGGTCAATGGACTATGAAGCGTGAATGCCTGTGTTGAAGGCGCGCCGTCTATTCCAACCCATTGTGAGCGGTGCAACAGGATCGCCTCAAGCGTTCCTGTTGATCCCGCATAACCAGGGTTTATTGTCAGAGGATTATACATATACTGCGTATATCCCGGATCTTGTTGCGCATTTGCTTTTATCGAAATCAGGATAAAAAGAAACGCTAAGCTGATTTTGTATATAGTGATTTTCATACTCTTCTGTTTTAAATTGAAATTATCCTTTGGAATTAGCGGATCAGGTAGACCCATCCGCTTTTTGTTCCAGTTCCGTCGCCTAAATCAAGAATGTAGTAATACGTTCCTGTTGGAAGTTTTTTGTCTTCGCTGATAGGAGAGTTGACATTCGCAGTTCCATCCCAAGTATTATGGTAGCCTCTGGTCTTATAGACTTCAACACCGTAGCGGTTATGAATCTGCAACGTGTTGTTTGGATAATTCTCAATACAGTCAATTCGGAATAAATCGTTGTCACCGTCATTATTCGGACTGAACTCATTGTATACAATCAGACAGATAGGTTCTAAAGAGATAGAAGCTATGTTATTTTCTATATTTGAATCTATCGGAATAGATGAGAGTATTGTCACCGTGTTTACATAACTTCCCGTTGGTTGTACTTTAACCGTAATCTGTAACGTTGCCGTTTGTCCAGGGGCCAGTGTTGGGATAGTCCAAACGCCTGACGTAGTAGAGTAAGTTCCTGTCGAAGCATTAGAGCTAACATATTGGAAGCCGCTTTGCAAAGGCTCGCTGATTACAAGGTCTGTGAAGTTACTTTGACCATTATTTTTTATGGTTATCGTGAATACGATATTTTCATCAATACTAGGTCGAAGAGTGCTTGCGTTCTTGCTAATCGTGATATCCGAGCAGACATTGATAGCAATATCTCGAGTAGCAAAATTATCGCTTGAACAACCTGTGGTGTTCGTAAACATAACACTTACGGTTCCTGTTCCTACAGTATTCCAGGTTACAGTAGCAAAATTGTCTGATGCCTGTCCGCCGCCTGTAATCGTACCGCCAACTACATCCCAGATATAATCTGTCATCCCGGATGCAGTAGTATAGGTCACTATTTCAGAAGTACAAGCCTGATTACTTCCTCCGGTAATCAAGGCTAAGCCATCTGTTAGGAATTGTACTGTGATTGCCAGTCTTGTCGCGCTTTGACAAGTACCATCGCTTAAGGCAACATAGTATATTCCTGCAACCAATGGAGTAGTTGTGGCCAAGGCTGTTCCTCCAGTTGGCGTATTATAGAATACCACATTGGTTTCATTTACCTGAAGATTTGCAATTGTTGGCCCATCTGCCTGACAGAATCTCTGAGTAGCATTAGCGGTTGTAGGCGTGTTAGGATTGTTTATCGTAACCGTAATAGCCAATCTGTTGATGCTTTCACAAACACCGTCAGTAGCAGAGGCGTAATAGATACCATTTGTCAGTGCAGTAGTTGGAGCTAATGCAGTGCCTCCGTTTGGAGCATTGTAGAAAATGATATTTGCACCATTTACCTGAATATTGCTAACTGTTGGATTATCTGATAAACAGAAACTTTGAGAAGTATTATTGGTTGTTGGAGTAGAAGGATTACCTATTGTTACAGTAATAGCCAGTCTTGCTTCGCTTTCACAAATTCCGTTAAATAGAGAAGCATAATACACTCCAGCAGTCAATACGCTGGTAGTTGCAATAACATTACCGCCTGTTGGCGCATCAAAAAATACGACACCCGGTTCGTTTACCTGTATGTTAGCAACTGTCGGATTGCTTGCCAGACAGAAGTTCTGAGTTGTGCTGGTAGTTGTTGGAATTCCTACTACTGTTATACTTACCGTAATTTGTAAGCGTGTAACACTTTCACAACCAGTTCCGTCTCTTAAGCTGGCATAATAAGTTCCATTGGTCAAAGCATCCGTTGAAGCCAGGGGTGTACCTCCAGCAGGTAAGGTATAGAATACGACATTCGGTTCATTTACCTGAAGATTTGCAATTGTTGGATTTTGTGCACTACAAAATTCCTGCGTATCATCATTTGTTGTTGGTGTAGCAGGATTGCTAATAGTAACTGTGATAGCAAGCCTAGTAGCACTTTCACAATCGCCTACCTGAAGCGCCGCATAATAAATTCCGGCAACCAATGGTGTTGTCGGTGCCAAAAGATTGCCACCGGTTGGCGCATCATAAAATACGACATTGGTTTCATTAACATCAATATCCGCAACTGTAGGGTTATTTGCCTGACAGAAATTCTGAGTTGCAAATTTGGTTATAGGAGTATTCGGATTGGCAACCGTAACGGTAATGGCCAGACGTGTTTCGCTATAACAAAGGCCGTTTACCAATGAAGCATAATAAATTCCGCTAGTCAATGGAGCCGTAGGAGCATATTGACTTCCTCCGGTAGGAGCATTATAGAAAACAACATTGGTTTCATTGACCTGTATGCTGGCAATAGTCGGATTGTCTTCCAGACAGAAATCCTGTGTAGTATCATTTGTTGTTGGCGAACCTACAACCGTGATATTAACCGTAATTTCAAGACGTGTCACGCTTTCGCAACCTGTTGGATCAATAAGGCTTGCGTAATAGGTTCCGTTAACCAAAGCTTCGGTTGGAGCCAAAGGCGTACCGCCTGTTGGCGTGCTGTAGAATACCACATTGGTCTGGTTCACATCCAAATCAGCTACGGTAGGACTGTCGCCCTGGCAGAAATTTTGCGTGGTTGCAGAAGTTGTAGGCGTTCCAGGGTCAGTAATTGTTACTGTAATTGCCAATCTGTCTTCGCTTTCGCAGGTTCCGTCCAGGATGGCTGCGAAATAAATTCCCGCTGTTAAAGGAGTCGTAGGAGGCAATAGGGTTCCGTTAATTGCCGCATCATAGAAGACAACATTCGGTTCGTTGACCTGTATAGAGGCTATAGTCGGATTGTCGAGCTGGCAGAAATTTTGAATAGGATTGGCCGTTGTTGGTGTTGGCGGATTTCCTATGGTAACCGTAATAGCTAGTCTGGTATCGCTTTCGCAACTACCGTCAATTTGAGCGACATAATAAATTCCGGCAACAAGAGGTGTTGTAGCAAGGAGCGGAACGCCTCCTAATGGCAGATTGTAAAATACAATGTTGGTTTCGTTAACCTGTAAGTCGGCAACAGTTGGATTGTTAGTACTACAGAAGTTTTGTATAGCACTATTTGTTGTTGGCGCAGGTGGGTTTCCAACAGTGACCGTAACCGCTTTTAAGTTTCCTGCCGTGTTTAAGCAGGTAGTGCTACTGGTAACCGCAATATAATAGGTATAGGGGCTGCCGGCTGTAACAAGTCCGGTTATAGAAAGAGTCCCGTTGGTTCCAAGCGCATACGTAATGCCGCCAACCGTACTGTTGGTAATTGGCTGTGTCGTATCGTTTGTAAAATAGTAGGTAAACTGAGGACTTGCCAATGTGCTTGTAGGGGTTAGTGTAACCGTACTGTTAAGACAAACAGTTTTGTTATCTATCGTTACGTCTCCGGCAGTTGAAGGAGGCAGTATTGTAAATGTAACCTGTTTTCTGTCTGCCGCTGCAGTTTGGCAATATTCATCAGAACTAACTCCCACGAAATAGGTATAAGTTCCCGGAGTAAGTCCAGTCAAAGCAAGACTGGAATCTGTTTCTGACGGAATCAGAGTTTGAGTGGTACCGTCTAATTTGTACCAATAATAAACCGGATTGGTAAGCGTAATGGTTGAGCTCAGAACAGCATCAAGTACCACATTTCCGGTGGCTGTACAAAATGAAGTCGTATTTCCTCCGTTAATCTGAACAGAAGCAATCGCATCTGCAGGAGCCGTTTGTGTTACTAAAACAGTAACCTTTCCCCGAGCCATGAATTCACATCCAAATCGAACCGGTTGTATATAATAAATATGTGTTCCGGCTGATAAGTTATTCGGGAGTGTGAAGGAATTTCCGGTAGAAACAACATTTCCGCCAACCTTCGCATCATACCATATAAAGGAAGTACAGGCTACCGAATCTTCTTCCAGTCTAATTGTTTCTCCCTGACATGCTTCAACAGCATTATTTTCGTCTCCGCCTTCGATTTTAGTATTGGCAACTCTTTCAATATTGTGAATTCTCAACTGATCTAATACATTGGCAACACCGCCAAAACGGATTCTGATTCTGTCAAATGAATGTTGAGGAACAACGGTAAGAATTGCACCTTGGTCATTTGGAAGTAATTGCAGATTAAGCAATACGCTTGCATTGCCAATAACAGGACCTGCCAGTGCTTCGTTTAAAAGTGGCTGGATAGTGATACCTGCAAGAAGGTTTAAGTTCAAAAGAGAACCCGGTCTTGAGATTCTTATTTTTAAAGTATCGCCAACTACTGAAGGAGTTCTAAAAACAGCAGTAAGTTCTGCTGCCGCTAAAATTCCTACGCTGCTATGCATAGTAGCAAACGAAGTCTCACTATTGTCAATCGCATTCCGCGGAGTTGTTACACCTACTAAAGATGTGGCAGCTCCAACTCCCAAATCAATTGCTCCATACAGGACATCTTCTACGTCACCGGCCTGGCAGGCAATTTGGGCAACTGGATTTTTATAATAGGCTTCGTAAACTTTTGCACTTTGGGCGACACTAAGCAGAGAAGTAATTTCAATTCTTACACCATCGTATGCTTGCGGACCAGCATTATTTGCCGGAACAAAAGTATACTCAAAGTTGTTTTGCCCGGATAATAGGTTTAGTAGTGATCCTGAAACTGGCTGGAGTGTTCCAATATCTACAGGTGTTCCTGAACCATTTCTTTTTGTTCCAACTACTGAAAAACCACCTGCAAGAGTAACTCCGCTATATTCTGAACCTAATTTTAAGGTTACGGCAGTACCAGCTGGGATTGTTTCACTCCATTCTAAAATTTGTGAAGTTGTACCAATACCTAGTAATCCGATTCCTGTTGTGATTGTTGAGAAAGTTTGTATATTTCCGTCAACTGCACTTCCGGCATTGATTACGCCTCCAGTCAATATAGTATTCCAACGTTGTGAGTTGGCATATTTTCTTTCGGATAAAGGCGGACACTCGTTTGGATTCAATACTGTTATGGTAACAGAACCGCTTATGGAACAAATACCGTCACTCGCAATGGCCGTAAAAGTGTACATTCCTGCAGTCGCAAACGGACCGGCAATATTTGACGGAAGCGCTATCCCGTTAGATGAGTACCATGTAATGTTTCCTGTTGAAACGGCATCTAAAGTAACCGTACTTCCTATTTGAGTAACCAAAGCCGTATTAGTAATTGACAGGTTTGGTTGCGCATTTACCGTTACTGCAACCGGAAGTATATCCGAAGAACAGGTAGCGTTGGCACCCTGTGCTTGTATATAATACGTTCCGCTTGTAGTTATGTTTGAAGCTGCTTCTGCCGTAATAGGAGTGTTGGAAGCATTAAAAAACAAATAGGTTGTTGTAGGGTTGAGGTTTATGATAGCATTGGCAAGATTTACCGAGCCGCATCCGGATATCGCAGACTGTACTTGTAAGTTAAGCACAGAAGATACATTTACCGTTACTTCCTTCAGGTTGTTGACGGCATTTTCGCAAAGCCCGCCCGAAGTTAGGGATACAAAATAGGAGTAAGGCGAATTGGCCTCGCTTAGTCCGCTAATGGTTAGTGCTCCCGTGGCAGGATTTTTTACGTAGGTTACACCCGCATGTCCGGCAAATCCGGAAGTAATTTCTTGTGTCTTATTCTGATCTGTGTAATATCGGATTAAGGCACCGCCTAATGTGGTGGTTGGCGTAAGGGTGATGTTTCCCTGGCAGGCTACAAGTGAACTCTGAATATTGATATCGGCAGCTGTAGGCAGGCTGATTACCTTAACAGGAACAGCTACCCTTCGGGATTCTTCTGTACATCCAATCTTTGCAGCAGCCACATAAAACACAGTATCTGCGCTTAATTGTGTTGTCTGGAATGGAGCTCCCGATGCAACAGTTCCTATAATTGGTCCGCCTGTAGCAGTACCATACCATCTGATTTCGTTTCCGGCTGCGGTTGTCGCAATTAGTGAAGCGGTGCTTCCGGAGCATACAATTGCATTTAAGGTAGCCGGATCGGTGATAGTAGGCATTTTAGGAACGCGAACAATATCATAAAGATCAAGGCGCTGTGTCAACTGCAAATTGAGCAAGGAAGTGTAGCGGATTGTAATTCTATCGGCTGGTGCATTTGGGGCAAAAGGGATAGTAGCGACTTGATTTCCTTGTAACAATGTCAATAGATCTAAGTTCAATAAAGAGCTTAAAGATCGTGAATCTACAATTGCAGGGCCGTTATACGCAATAATCTGGATATTGTTCGCGACACCTAAAGCTAGTAAAGACGGATCGACTTTTAATCGGATATCGAACTCGTCTGTTGTTCGTGATAAGCCGTCAAAATAGACGGTTTGTTCAATAGATGCTGCCACTCCCAACACACCCAAACTCAATCGGGAAAAACTGTCAGGGTCAGAATCTAATACATTTTTTGGATTGGTTACTCCGGCTCCTCCAAGGTTCAATAGGTCGAGGCTAATACCTTCACCACTATAAGAGGTGTAGGAAGCATAACCACAATCATCAGGGTCTGAAATATAAAAAGCATCAAATACACCTAACTGTTTTGTGTTGAATAACCCTAAGAGACTTCCTATCCTGTTTCTCAAACGAATTCTGTTATAAGATTGGGCAGGAGTTATGGCGACAAAATAATCGCCAGTTTCATCAGTAACGATTCTAAGCCTTTCTGTAGCGAACTCGCCTATATCCTGGCTGTCGCCTTGCAAGAGGACATTGTTTCCGTCTTTGGCTTGAACAGTGAACTCTTGGTTTCCGATCAATACGGCACCTAATACATTAGATAGCAAACCTCCAAGACTTCCTCCCAGTAAAGCCGGAAGGAGATTTTCATCGGTCTGAATCTTAATGTAAGAAGTAGTATTGGCTGGCAAAGGTGTGGCATATTCCAGTTCGATATAACCGGAATAGGCACCAATGCCCAATGCTAGTCCTGAACTTGCCCTCACGTTAGCTTTTGTGGCAAGATTTCCGTCGATTGCATTGGCAGAAAGGTCGGTATTGCTTTCACCCGAAATCACGGATGCATAAACTCTAGTGGATTGCGCACTGAGAGGATTATGGTAAAAAAGCAATAAGATAATGATTGGGGAGTATAGAAAATGATAATACGCCCTTTGAAAAGTAAAATTAATTTTCATAAGCACTGCATTTGGTTAATAGATAGATTTGGGAACCTTTATTTTAACGGGAAATTAATAGTTTTTTTAGCCTTTTTCTTACATATGTATTGTAATTGGGTAATTGTGAATAATTTATACTATGTTTTTAGTGGTATTTTTAGAAAAAGTATATATTTGTTAAGAATTGTTATTAAATTAATAGTTCGCAAAAAAACCCAAATTTCCAAAACCACCCATCATAGATTCATTCTGTGATATGACTTTATGCTTGGTGTTTAAAAAATACCACGTACTTGTGAATATTTTTTAAAAAAGACTTATGAAATTGATTGTGCAGACAATTTCGTAAAGTGGATTTTTTAACGGATTTCATGAATTTAATTTTATCCTTGGATAAAGTTACAACACATTTTGCGAATATGCAAGAAAATAAATCACAAAACGCGATTAGTGTTATTGGTAGATTGAAGAAAGCGCTGAAAATCAAAACAGATATAGAATTATCTGAATTTTTGAACATCAAGCCAAATACGATTTCTACTTGGAAAAAAAGAAATAGTGTAGATTTTGATTCTATAATCACAATTTGCGAGCTTTATGAGCTTGATTTGAATGAAATATTCTTAAATAAGAAAAAAATAGGAGCTTATACCAATCATACTCCTTTAATTTCACGGGAAGTTCAGTTTCAATACGCCAAAGGAAATGACAATATTTCTTTGCTTGATATACTTCCTAAATACAGCTTTCCCTTTATAACAGCTGAGGATTCGAGAATATTTCAGGTTGTAAGTAATAATATGTTTCCGGTCATCGATGAAAATTCATTCATAATTTGCGAAAAAATTGACATCGACCAGATTGAGAATGATTCTATCATTGTTTTTGTAAGCAGTGAAAAAGGACTATTTGTCAATCGCGTGGCAAAAAGTACATATGATGATGCGATTTTCGTTCTGAGCAACGAGAATGAGTTCTATTCTACTACTAAATTGAACGTTTCGGAAATTTCAGAAGCATGGGTCGTACGGGGCATTGTGTCGTATGATGTCAATAATGCGAATAAATTCAAATTCATAAATGAAAGCATCAAAAAGATAAACAAATTCCTTGACGACGCAAAAGTCAAGTAAGGTGTTCATAAAATAGAAAGGATTCTTTATGTGAAGAGTTCTTTCTGTTTTATGATTTTTGATAAAGCATTGCATTTTTATGCCGGAAACGATAAACTTCTGTGCAATTAGATAAGTCTGCCTTATAATTATGTAACTTTTTTAGAAATAATATAAATAATTTTGTTTTCATAATTTATGGGAACTGTGAAATTGATTTATTTCTTATTGTTACTTATCTGTTCTAAAGGTCTTTCGCAGACCTTTGGAAAAACTCCTATTTCTATATATCCGGCTCCATTAAGCGAAAAAGATATGATATACTATAAATGGTATAATCATCCTGAGGAAGATAATATTTACATCATTAATTTTGAGAGAGATATTAATGGATTTACTACGGCCTTTAAAGAAGTAAGACGATTGTTGGCAGAGAATAATCTTAAATTTGATGAAACCATCAGCAATATGTCTTCTTTTCATCCCAGCCTTGATTCTGACCACAGTTATGAAGAATTGCATAGTTCCGTTAAAGAAGAAGAATCGAAAATCTTCATGACGTGGAATTCAGGAAAAGACTTCCTTACCCTTTTTTTAAAACATGATATCTACATGTTAATCTTAGGTAATAAGAAAGCAGAATAATGTGCATGCCTGGTTCTTATGGTGCCTCTTTTAGTAAACAGCATGGGGGAGAACCCAAATTTTAGCCATACGCAGTAAAATCATGCCATTGTTTTTTTAACCATTACCTAAATTTATTAAATGGATTCATATATGTATGTTTTCCTCGTCGATGATGACCAGGATGATCGCGAATTATTTGCAGAAGTGATAAAAGGAATCGATGATTCTATTAATTTGCTGCTATTCAAGGATGCTTTAGAACTGATGGAATATCTCGATAAAAAGGATATCGTCCTGCCACAGATTATTTTCCTTGATTTGAATATGCCGCTTATCTCGGGAACAGAAAGTCTGAAGCAGATAAGATCCAATCCGCGATTTATGGATATATCCATAGCGATCTATTCGACTTCTTCTTTAGAAAAAGATATTGAAGAAACCTTTGTCAACGGGGCCAATATTTATATTACAAAGCCAAATGATTTTTCAATATTGAAAAAGACCATAAAAAATGTACTCAACATTAATTGGCAATATTATGGATCCGGCATGGATAGGAAGAATTTTTTCTATAGCGTGTAATAAAGAAAAATTGTAGTCTGCGAAAAAAATGTTTTTGTTTAAAATAAGTTGCAGATGTGAAAAAAGTGATGTTCTTTTTGCAATATCTTTGTACTATACAACAGCAACGTTATGAAAATAATTCTGTCATCGGCCGTGTTTTTTATGTGCACCATCAGCATGGGGCAGGATATGGCTTTTATCGGTTCTATTTCAAAAACAGATAAAGGGAATGCCCGACAGGCTTCCGATAAAATTGTTTCGCTAACAACACTGTCGTATCGGTTTTATAAGGTTATGGAGAAAGCATCTGACTCCACCTATACGCTTATCTATGCCCCTGTTTCCCTTTCTGATGCCGATCTGGAAAGCAAAAGCGAATGGGATGAATGTTTGTATGTCGATTTTAAACTGGAAAATAAAGAAACTTCAAAGGCTTTGAAATTTCAATCGATTAGAGGAAAATATCTTGATGTATTTCCGGCGTGGAAAAAATATTTCAAGCAAAAAGCCCATATCGAATATACGATTACTGATCCCACATCACGTGAAATAGTAGATGCGAATCATGGCTACCGCTTTATACTTAAAGAAGGAGACAATGCCAAAATCCCGAGATGGAGCATTATCAACAAATCATAAATTTTAAATCCATTCCGAAGCAGAACGGTAATCATCAGGAAAGTAGGTAAGATATTGTACCATCCTTGGATTTTTACCACGATTGGCTGTTGCGCAATGTGGCAAAGTATTTTGCCAGATAATAAAGTCACCTGAACTACCTGTGATTGGGGTAGGATTTAATGTTTCCAATGCCGTTTCTCTAGGGTTTTCATTAGGATGCAGTTGTTCAAGCCACGAATTTATTTCTTTATGAAATCCTGTGACACAATGAAAGGCACCATCATCAGGGCCGCAATCGGTTAAATAAAGAAGTCCTTGTAATCCAAAAGGGATGGGTGTTTTCAGGCTCACATCCCAATGCAACGAACTGCCCATAAATTTAAAGTTGTCCGTTTCCGGAGGATTAAAACTAACCTTGTCAACTGTATGATAAATCTTTTCGGTTTTATAAAGCTGAACATAAGCTTTCCGAATTCGTTCTGAAAGCCTGTTCTTATTTAATGTCTCGTGATTTGAAAAACCGAGCATTAATCCTTTCTGCTCGGCATGTTGGTTGTACCAGCTGTCTTTCTTTTCAGGGTTCATCCCTAAAAAATTCCAGATGGCATTTTCGGTGGCTTTACAATCTTCTTTTGAAATAGCTCCTTTTACAACGACATATCCGTTTTTGTCCCAAAATTCAAGGTCCTCTTTGGAGAGTACTTCTTCATAATCTGTTTGAGCTCCTGTTTCTTTTTGATTGGCAATTATCCAGGATTTAAAGTCTTCAAAATTTGGCTTTTCAAAATAGAGAAATTGCAGCGTGTCTTCCATACTGATTCCGAATCGGTACAATATTTCAATTTCTTTGTCCCAAGAACCAGTATCGACATTTGCTCCGGTATTTGGTTCAATTGTTCGTTTCCAAAGTTTTTCAAGATAAATCCAAGGCATGGCTTAAGAGATTAAGATGTTCTCAAAAATAAAGAATAATCGCACACCTAAATAAAAAGCATTAAAAATAATTGGCTGTAAAAGCAGGAAAATTAATAGAAAAAACGCTTACCATTTCTGATAAGCGTTTTTTTATTCTAAAGTAATAAATATAGAGGATCGGGTTTGTGGCAAAATGTTTTTGGTTTTATGGCCTTTTCCCGAAATATCTTCAACTAAAAGCACTTCTCCGCTTTTAAAAATACGCTTGTCACCAAGAGAAGTTTCTATTTCGATAATGCCATCCAAAAGCACGATGTATTGTCTAGCCGGTGCGTTGTGAAAATCATAATCATAACTTTCTGCCACTTTCCTGAAAGTAATGGTTCCTACCTTTTGAGCTTCCGATAAGAAACCAATTGAGCCACTTTCTTGCAAGGGCAACAATAGGTCTTCAAATTGGCTATCGCCATTTGTATCCGAAAAAATCCGGGTTATGCCAAAGGACTCCATTATCCAAAATGTTTGTCCAGCCATTCTGCAGCAATCTGTATATCCTGCTGCGTAAGGTTGTGGCTGGTGTTCAAATCAAAAGGAGCAGTTTCAAATCCTGCTTTTTCCAATAGACCAATATAATTCTCCGTAGCTTTTGCATTTACTGTAGGATCATTTTTTCCTGAGGTAAGAAGTACGGGTGTATTCTTTTGGTTGGAAAGCGGGAACTTATTTTTAAAAGGTTGCATTGGTCGAAAAAGAATAGCGCCATCTAAAAATTCGGGTTCCAAAAACAAAGAAGCTCCGGCAATATTGGCTCCGTTAGAGTAGCCCAAAGCGATAATTTTGGATGCATCGAAATTTTCTTTTTTTGAGATTTCCCGTATAAATGAAATCATTTCGAGTGTCCTGAATTCAAGGTCTTTCTCGTCAAAAATTCCCATGCCAATCCTTTTGAAAAAACGAGGCATTCCATTTTCCAACACATTGCCGCGAAGACTCAATATATTATAGTCTTTACCCAAATTTTGAGCAATAGGCAATAGGTCTCTTTCGTCTCCGCCAGTTCCATGCAAAAGCAGCAGGGTTCTTGTGTTTTGGGTTTGTGACGGTATATAGATATAATGCAAAGGTTGAAAGTCCATGATTACTTAATTAATTTTTACTAAATGTGATTCAATCTGGTCACGACGAGATTCGTACTGTGGTGGGAGTTTTAAATCTTTGCCCAAATTTTCCAATGTCTCGTCAACTGTAAAGCCCGGATTATCGGTTGCGATTTCAAACAAAACACCACCCGGTTCTCTAAAGTAAAGAGAATGGAAATACTGTCTGTCAATCTGCGGTGTAATTGATAAACCGCGTTTTTCTATCTTTTCACGGAAATGCATCAGGATTTCATCATTTTTTACCCTAAATGCAACATGATGGACACTTCCATTGGCAACATGACCTCTTTTTTCGTCGGCCAGTTCAACCAGGTCAACAATAGCTGCGCCTTCAACGGCATCAGTTGCATAACGGTAACGGTTGGCTTCTTGTTCAACCAGTTTGTAGTCAAAAACTTCCGTGAGTATAGCAGCAGTTGGCTTGATAGTATTCAATGTCAGTGTAATATTATGGAATCCTTTTGTGGCAACATCGGCTTTCACTTCATCCGTTTGCCACGCCTTTCTGTTGTCAGGATTTTTTGATTCGATCAGTTCTAATTTTAAACCGTCCGGATCAAGAAAAGTAAGGTATCTTTCTCCGAATTTGACAGATGGCTTATTGTAAATCACATTGTATTCTTCAAAGCGTTTTACCCAAAAATCCAAACTTCCTTTTGGTACAGAATATCCAATTTCTGTCGCCATTCCAGAGCCTTTTCTTCCTTGTTGAATTTCGTCTCCCCACGGAAAAAATGTAAGTATGGTTCCGGCATTTCCTGTCTCATCACCAAAATAAAAATGATAGGTTCCCGGATCATCAAAATTAACTGTTTTTTTAATAAATCTCAATCCTAAAACTTTTGAGTAAAAGTCAAAGTTGCGTTTGGCATTGCCGGCTATGGCTGTGATATGGTGTATGCCTAAAATTTTATTTTCCATTGTATTTTGTTTTTAAGCTGATTACTAATTTATACTACAAATTTAGGGTCGTTGGAGCATGCCTGCATTGAACCAGGACAAGAAAGGTTGGTAGTTTTTAGTTGATAGTTTTTAGTTGATAGTTTTTAGTTGATAGTTGATAGGATGATTCCCTGATTTAGATAGAGAGAAAGAAATCATAACAAATTTTTTTTTAAAAATTTAACCTCGCTTACGGAAAACCGTAAGGAAGCGTTTTTTCTGCTCATTATATTTGGAAGGAAAGCCGGAAACATATCCAAGCCTATTTTGAAGCAGCATATACGCAGAGTATCCGTGTCTGATCATCAACCACCACTAATAGTGATGAGATCCGGAAAAAAGAAATATGATTACCGTGCTATATAATATTAATGACTTAATTATTGTATGACCAAGATTTCCCCATCTGCTCTAGCATACTTGACGCTATTGTTTTTTATTTTTTTGGGTTGCGAAGAAGATAAGGTAATTGTTACCTATAACAATCTTGACGTATCCCATATAGAAGACTTTCAGAATATTCCAAAAGATTCAGTGATTTGCCGACTCATTTCCCAACATCAGGATTTTTATACGACAGAAATCGAAAATTTTGAATCCCATTACGATGTTATTGGCCTGGATAAGGAAGGTAATGAAGTGACAGGTTATGCAGATATTGAAAGTAAAAGCAAATATGGAAAAGGCGTTATTGAAGACGAAATGGGGAAGGAGATTGAGATTGATGTTGAGTGGGCAGATAATGGAACAATGAAAGCGAAAGACGAAAAAGGAAATACCTGGGAACTCACAGTTGAAGAGTAATAATTTAAAAAGAATAAAGATGATAATCAAAAAAGAAGACCTAAAAGAGAATAAGGACTTTAGCCTTGAAGAGCATAGCCCTTTTATGATTTTGAACACAAAACATTTCCAATATTTCAGTGATGTAGAGAAATTTGGTTATTCTGTTGAAGTATTGAATGTGATTAATTCCATTACATGGATTAATAAATTATACAGAGATCTGAAATCCGACCTGCATATTGAAACTGAGATTTTTTATGAAATTATTGATTGCATCCTGAATGCAAGACACTTTAATGACCAGCAACTGGAAAGGTATTATTTGGCACAGCAAAAGCTAGAGCATTTTACGAGCATCACGCACAAGTTAACAGACACAGACAATAATTTTGATGTGCCGTTTATTATCGACTTCATTATTTTAGGTGCGAACCTGGAGCAATATGAAAGCCTTGGTGATGATAAAAGAAGTGAACTGCATGATGAATATGCAGCGTTGTTTTGCCAGGTCAGAGAACAGGAGATCGAAATTGAAGATTTCTTGTTGCGTGTAAAAGCATTGATTTTTAGCGTAAATGAATTAGAACTAGAAAATAGCATCTAATCTTATCAGACTATCATCTATAAAATTCTAAAACTCTCAGATTAAAATTTGGGAGTTTTCTCGTTTGACTTAAAATGAATTTTGAACGAGTTTATAAATTAGCTATTAGGCTCGATGTGGATTAGGATATGTCCAAGTTGAGGAATTTCCCGATGCAATGTGTCGCTTAATTGGTGTGCCAGATCATGACCCTCTTTTACGGTTATGTTGGCATCTACAATGGCATGAAGATCCACATGATATTTCATTCCCGCTTTTCGGACGTAACATTTTTCGGTTCCAACAATTCCTTTGGAAGTTAGGGACACTTTCCTGATTTCTATAACCAGATCATCATAAAGATGTTCGTCCATAATTTCGCCAAGAGCCGGCCTAAAAATCAGGTAGCTGTTGTAAAGTATAAATCCTGATGCCATAAGAGCAGCCCAATCATCAGCAGATTCATATCCTTTTCCAAAAAACAAGGCGATTGAAATTCCAATAAATGCAGCTACAGATGTTATTGCATCGCTTCTATGGTGCCAGGCATCTGCTTTTAGGGAAGAACTGTTTGTTTCCTTACTTTTTTTAATAACGAGACGGAAGGAAATCTCTTTCCAGATAATAATAGCGCCTAAGACAATCAGGGTGTAAGGTTTTGGGAGGTCATGCGGCGTTCCAATGTTCATAATACTTTCATAGGCTATAATTGTGGCCGAAGTAATCAGAAAGCCTACAACCAAAAATGTAATCAGTGGTTCGGCCCTGCCATGTCCGTATGGATGGTTTTCATCCGCCGGACGGCTGGAATATTTCAATCCGAATAATACTAAAGTTGATGAAAAAATATCCGTTGTAGATTCAATAGCATCGGCTATTAGCGCATAGGAATTCCCAAAATATCCTGTCACTCCTTTTATCAATGCAAGTGCAGTATTTCCTATAATGCTGAAATAGGTGGTTTTGATAGCCGTTTCAGTGTGTGTATTCATCTAGGTCGGATTGTGTGGGTGTACTATTTATTTTAATGCAAGATACTTCAGGTTGACGACAGTTTTTATACAAATTGAACTTTTTTATGAACCATTTTTATTTAGGAAAATTTTGATAAGTTATTCTGTAAGATTTGTCAATCAATGAAATAATCGTATTTTTGATTTGCAAATATACCCCTAAATGGCAACAGAGTTGAAAAAAATACTATTGGCTGACGATCATAGTGTAGTCCGGCACGGGATTTCATTGATTTTGAAGGAATCTTTCCAAGGAATTTTGGTTGATCATGCTGAAAGTTTTACTTCTGTATTGACCATGCTTAAGACAAGTATTCCGGATTTACTTTTTTTAGACATCAATCTTCCGGGAGGCAATAGCACCAAGATGATTGAAAAACTCAGGCTATCGCATCCTGACCTAAAAATATTGATGTTTTCAGCCTATGATGAAGAACAATATGCGCTTCGTTATATTCATGCGGGTGCTAATGGATTCTTAAACAAACACAGTTCCGAAAGCGAGATTATCAACGCTGTAGTGTCGGTTATGGAAACTGGGAAATATATCAGTGCAACGGTCAAGGAGAAGATACTAGAGAACGTATTGCACAAAACGCCAATCAATCCTCTCGAAAGTCTTTCTGACAGAGAAATTGAAGTAGCCGGACTTTTGGCAAGAGGAGAAGGTAATCTGGAAATTGCAAACCAATTGAATATTCAGATGACAACAGTTAGCACATACAAAAACAGGATTTTTGAAAAGCTAAGAATTAATAATGTTGTCAGTTTGGTAGAAATTCTGAAGATTTACGAAAACTAGCTGCTTTTTTCTTCCTGTAGCGAAATGGTTATTTCGGTTCCCTGATGTAAACTACTCTCAATATGCATACTGCCGTTTAATATAATCAAAAGTTCTGCAATCATTGGTAGTCCCATACCTTTTTTCAGGCTGTTTTCCTGGCTCTTGATGTTTTTTGGATTGTTGTAAAAATCAACAAGCTTAGGCGACATTCCTTTTCCGGTATCTGTAATCCGTATATAGATGTTTTCCTCTCTTTTTCCGGAAGTGAAAACAATTTTGCCGTTAAAAGTGTTTTTGATGGCATTATCAAGCAGGTTATGGATAATGATAGATAATAGCATTTTGTTGGTTGACAGCATAATGGAATAATCTAATCGGTTGATTATTTCCGTTTTTTGGGAAGAAGCAATATTTAAAAATATTTTTATTTTTTCTTCAGCAAGACTGTAAAGGCTATAAGGTTCCGAAGAATTTTCCTGTTTGCTCACTTTGGTATATTCCAATAGATTGTCGACAAAATGATAAAGCTGGAAAGAGGACGTATAGATGGATTTCAAATCCTCTTCAACAGCTACCGTATCGTTACTGTTTTGATAAGCATGTTTACCGGTCAGGGCCAAAAACCGGAGTGGACTCTTGATGTCGTGGGTTATCGTCCGAATCAATTTTTTATGATTGATAATTTCCTCGCTCAGTTTTTCCTTTGTGTTCCTTAATGTACTGATTGTATGGCGTAATTGGGAAGTCTGCTCTGCAATCTTTTTCTCCAAAAGGACATTTTTTCTTCTGATGTATCGGATCCTCATTTTGATGGTATAAAAAATAAGAGTCACACCACACAACAGCATAAAAATGGTGAACCAGATGGTTTGATAAAATGCCGGTGGTACAATTATGGTAAGCGTCTTGTATTTATAACCCGAATCAAAACCGGTGAGTTTTCGTGCTGTAAGATAGTAAGTCCCATGCGGTAGGGAAGTATATGAAATCTCGTCTTCTTTTAGTACGGTCCATTTTTGCGAAATTGGTCCCTGTAATCGGATTTCAATATTGAGATTGTTTGGATTGCCATAATAAGGACTGTTGATGAAAAGTCTGACCCGTCCAAAATTATTTTTTAATAATAACGTATCGTTGCTGATTTCCTGAGTGTGGTTATCGATTTCGGCTTCTTGGAAATAGATTTCATTGTTAGGAAGCAGCAATTTTATTTTTTCCGGAAAAAACAATACATTTCCTCTCATTGAAGGGAAGGAGAGGGCATTGTTTCCTAATTTTAATCCACACGGCTGGCATCCACCATTAAATTCGTTGGTATAAAACCCATCTGATTTATCATAATACTGATAATACACATGATCTGTCTTTCCTTTGGAATAATTAAGCAGATTTTTCTTTGAAGCCTGGAAAAGTCCTTTATTTGTAGAAATCCATAAATAGCCACTCTCATCTTCAATAATACAGTGAGAGGAAAGAAGATATCTGTTTTTGTCTATTGGAAAATGGGTGGTTTTTTTAGTAAATTGATTGTACAGGAAGAAACCTTTTTCATAGGTGGTTACCCATATTTCGGCTGGATTTTCAATATAAATACTCCTTACGTAAGTATTTGAGATCTGCGGGATATTCTCAATCTTTTTTTCTTTGTAATCAATTTTATGAAAGCCGATATGCGAGCCTGTCCATAAGATATTATCCTCAATCTCCTGCATATAAGTAGGATTAAAAGGCAGCCTCATGTAAAGCTTAAAACTTGGTTTTTTTGACGGTTCGTTTTTTTTTAATTGGTAGATCATCCCTTCCGGAGCACCAGTCATAGCTGTTCCGGCCAGAATTTCTCCTGCCCGTGTTTCAAAAAGTAATATGACACGGTCTTCAAAAAACCAGGTATCGCAAGTTGTAAAATTAGTGCTCTTCTTAAGGTGGTAAATTTTATTGTCTTCTTTGGTCCAAAGATCACCATTTCGGTCCTTGAGAAGTACATAATTGTCATTGTCTTTTGTAAAGACACGTTTTTTCTCTACGCCTTCGTTGCTGAATATTTCTCCGGATGTAGTAAGAAAGCTGTCCGGTCCATGAGGAATCTGGGCATAATATACCCCGTTTTTATTATTGCCAACAATACTGTTGAATTTTTTCTTCTTGACAATTAGTAATCCGTTGGTACTGCTCCCCATATACAGTATATCATTTTGGGTATCATAGTAATAGGAAATGATATTGTTTTTGGCAATATCAAAATTGGTTAGCAATACTCTAAGTTTTAATTTTTCCTCGTTTTTTTCAAGCAGATATACTGTGTTATTAAAAGCAATAAAGGTCTGCTGAGCAACCGTATTAGGAAAAACAATAATCCCTTTGGCAGGCACGTTTTCTATGTTGGTAAAATAAATTTTCCCGTTTTCAAAACGTACAAACTTTTCGTTCTTATAGGAATATAGAATATCGTCGAGAAGGAAAAAAATAGTATTGTCATCAAAATCATAGGCAACTTCCCAAAGCTGCCTGTTGTTTTTGGTATAAGCGGCTATTGTGCCGTTCTTTATACTGAAATAGCTATTGTCTCTTTTATGAATTTTATTGATATAAACTCTTTTGCCTTTGTGTAGATGGTTTGTAAGGTGGAATGACTCGGGCGCTTTATTTTCAGGAATAACCTTAGGCCTGTTATTTTTTATCAATATTAGGTTAGAGAAGTCGCTAAAAACATAAATACTGTCGGTAGAAGTAGTGCCCCTAAAATAACTGATCCTGTTTGTTCCGAGTCCTTTAAGGTTCTCAATATTGAAAACTTTGAATTTGTTGCCATCATAACGCACCAATCCGTTTTCTGTGGAAAGCCACATAAAACCATATTTATCCTGGATAATTGACTTGACGCTATTTTGTGGAAGGCTATTATCATCTGCAGAATGCCATATAATATCATAATCCTTATTTTCTTGTTGGGAAAATAAAGGAGTGATGCTAAAAAAAACAGCAAAAAATAGATATAGTGGTTTCGAAATTTGCATTTTTAGCAGATGGTAATCAGTGGCTTAACAATAGCTGTCAGGAAGGGGAAATCCATGTTCCAATATTACAAAGTTCAATATGAAAAATACCGATTGGTTTTGTAGAATTAATTCTACAACGACTGTTTGTATGAGCCACAACTTTTTTCAATGTCAATATAGAATTTAGTAAATGATTTAACCCGATTGATTTTTACTAGGTTTTGATTACAAGGCAAGGAAAAGAATCTCTTTCCCTTGCCTATTATTTCCACTAAATTTTATGAGTTTACCAGCATCTGCCTTAGGGCATACAAAGATATTTTCTAAAGTGCAATTAGGAAGCATTTTTGCAGAATTTACGGTGACATTTCTATTGACTTTTTTTGCCATGATAGGAACAGTTGCCCTTCTTTTTCAAGATATTTTTTTCAATCAGATTTTGGTGTGTCTGTTTATTGGTGGCATTACTTTTTTTGCTACTTTTTTTTCGTACCCAATATCCGGTTCACATTACAATCCTGCCATTTCGGTCGGATTTTTTATTGCCAATAGAATAGGGTTTAATCGGCTTATGGCTTACGTCAGTTCCCATTTAATAGGTGGAATTTTGGCAGTTCTCCTTGTGTCTTATTTGTTTTCTCAAAAAAATGAAGCACTTTCCGGAATGTTTGCCAAACCAACAATCTTAATCCATCAGGAAGGACTTATGCTTTCAACAATATGCCAAAGCGTATTGATGTTTATTGTTTTATTGCTCTTTTTGGGATTGACCTATTTGAAAAAGAGTAAGTTATATGTAGCTTCTGTTATGGGAGTCACTGTGTTTATGGCCAATTTTGTAAACCTATCCATAACCAATTATCCGTTGAATCCGGCAATGACCGCCGCAGAATTGTTGGTGTTTGGGAACCATGAAGCTATAGAGGCATTGTCTTTATGGTTGTCGCCTTTTGCCGGTGCTGGCCTGGCAGGAATTATCTACTATATTACTTTCATCAGGCCGATTAATTAAAAATCATTACCTGAAATAACGAGCCAATTTGTAGAATTTATTCTACAAATGCTGTATGCATTGTCTACACGGCCTACGCAGTATAGTAAAGAAATTTGCACAATCAGGTTGTCCGTCAACCCGATCAATAGTGTGTAACCATTTATTAATCAAACCAAATCTGTGTATGTGTAAAAACTATATTCTTTAAATCGCTCTTAATAAACCGTTTGCCACCACCAAAAAACTGTTTTCCCCGATTTTCAATTAAACAATTAAAACCATAACGATGAACAAAAACTACAGTTGTCAAGGCAGATCTTTGCCCTATCGACAGGTAAATGTCATGTTTAGGAATGCTGCCTTAGGAATGAAAAGTTTCTTAATGCTTATTTTCCTGCTTACGATGGCCAGCTTCTGGAACGCTGCTTATGCAGACGGAAGTAAGGACCTTTATCCTTCAGGGGTTGTGGGTAACCGTGCTTTCTTGTATAGTAACAGCTATACAGCCGGAGGAACCACCATCAATTCCTGGCCTTTTAAAACTTTAGGAACGCATTATGTCTATGCCCAGGTGGGAGAAACTATTGCGACCGCATCGAGTGCCCAGAATGTCGGGAATGGCCGTATTAGGCTTATAGCGCCAAATGGAACCGAATATTTATCGGCTGCCAATGCGACAGGACAAATTCCTAACCGTACAGGCGAATTAGCCGGGCCACAATATCCTGGTCAGGGAGCGGGCGGAAACAGATATCTTCCTTATTCAGTTACCGTTGGTGCTGGACAGGCAGGAATCTGGAAAGTAGAGTTTTTACCTACAGGATCAGAAACCAGTAGCTCTACGCCGTCAGTTACAGATGTTGCCGGAGATGCTAACTGGACACAAGGAACCAATACAGAACTAATTGCTGCCTGGGATATTTCCGTAAGAAATGCAGCTAATTCTAATTGGATTTCCGGACGTGTATATTCTAACGTATTTAATTTGCACATACAAGGGTCTTCATTTTTAGAAGCTAAAGCCTTTTATGGCAAATTTACTGTTTTAACACGTGACGGGATTGCTTATAGAGTAACGAACAATGGCTCAAATGGAGTTGGTTTTACTTTTTTTGTAAATAATAAAGGTTTTTTGGATGCTTCAGGAAACCCTTCTTATAAGAGTTTGAACTTATCAAGTCCTTCAAGTACTGATTTTAGAGTTCATGACCCTAGGAGCGTTGATGATGCAAATAATGTAACACACAAAATATTTTATACAACGCCGGCTTCTGATCTGCCTTCGAGTGCAACTCAGGCGGTAAGTACTACCACAAACGTAACAACCTGGTTAAAAAACAGTGTGATTACGCCTACGGCTACAAACATCACTTATACCGGAGCCGAAGGAACTCCAAACCGTTCCGGTAACAAGGGAGCTTATATTGGATTTGACTCTAACCTTTCAGGAACATACAGAATTGAAATATTGGGAGCTTTCCCTACCAGAACCATAACAGGAAACTGTAATATGGGTACCAATACTGTTTTCTGGGATGGACGAGATGGTGCAGGAAATACGCTGCCTGCCAATACTAATATTGGAGAAATCAGGGTACAGCTGTTTGGTGCTGAGGTGCATTTCCCTTTTATAGATATGGAGATTAATCCGGGAGGGATTATTATTGAACAGCTAAACGCCAGTTATAACCTTTATACACCAAATAAGGATTTGGTATATTGGGATGATTCAAATGTTCAGGGCGGAAACGCAAATACACAATCAAACCCTACAGCTTCCGGAATAGCTGGTATTTCAAGTAACAGTAACGGACACAAATGGGGAAGATATACCTCAGGTAGTTCAGGTTCCGGAAATAACGGAGATGGAGGATCCAGTTTTGGTAACGAAAAATCATTGGATACATGGAGTTTCGTTCCCGGAGAAGTAATTGTCAAAACACTAGATATTATTGTAGCTGTTGCCGATTTAGAAGTGGTAAGCGTTACGCCTTCAACTACTACTGTAGCGGTAGGCCAATCAGTTTCTTATGGCGTTGTTGTAAAAAATAATGGACCAAGCGATGTAACAGGTTCAGGTTTTGCCTTCGTCGTTCCAACTGGATTTACAATAACAGGAGTTACTTATGTAAACAGTCAGGGAACAGTTGTAGTAGTAAGTGGAGCTGTTGATCCGGTTTCAGGAAATTATATAGCTGATTTAAATATGACGAATGGCTCTGAAATCGTGTTTACGATTACAGGAACTGTTGGTTCGTCGTTAGCAGGCCAGCCTTTAAATGTAGAGGCATCTATTATCCGTCCGGCAGACGTAACAGATATTGATGCAACTCACCCAGGTTCAACACCGCCTACTGATCCGCATTTGGAATGTAGAAACGGAACAGCGGTAGAAAACTGTAACAATATTAAATACAACAACCTAAACGTTGCTGCTATTGCAGATCTTAGTATTGTAAAAACAGCTAATGCTACCGTACCTACAATTGGGCAGCAGGTGATTTTTACGATTGCTGTAACAAACAATGGCCCAAATACGGCTACCGGAGTTGTAGTTACTGATCAGTTGCCAACAGGTTATACTTATGTGTCTTCAACTGTCACAGCGGGTACTTACAACAGTGGTACAGGAATTTGGACAATAGGAAACATAGCCAATGGAATTACACGAACAATGACTGTTACTGCAACGGTAAACGCTGCAGGAAACTATACAAACGTAGCTACCGTAACAGGTACAGAAAATGATCCGGTTCCGGGTGATAATACGGATGAAGTGACGGTTGCCCCAAATGCAAATTCCAATTTGGAAATTGTCAAGACTGTAAATAACGCAACACCAAATGTTGGGGCTCAAGTAGAGTTTACTTTGGTTGTAACCAATAACGGACCAGGTAATGCAACTAACGTATTGGTGACAGACCAGATTCCTACGGGATACACTTATGTGTCACACACGGCAGGGCAGTCTTATGTTTCTGGAACAGGAATTTGGACAGTAGGTAACTTAGCTAATGGAGCAAGCCAAACTTTGGTAATCACTGCTACAGTAAATGCTACAGGAAACCATACTAATACTGCTACTGTTGACGGAGACGAAAATGATCCTGATACAACAGACAACACGGATTCGACAACAACAACTCCTGTGAATGTTATCGTAGCCAATAACGATACTACGGCAACTCCTGTGAACGGTCTCGCTGGAGGTCCGGCTATCGCCAATGTAGTTTCGAACGATACGCTGAACGGTGCGGCCATCACGGCAGGATCGGTTACGATTTCAACCTTACCTGGAGCTGTACCGGCTGGACTTTCGTTCAACACAACTACTGGAGCAGTAAGCGTAAATGCGGGAACCCCTGCAGGAACGTATACTTTTGATTACACTATCTGCGAGGTGCTAAACCCTACGAACTGTGACACTGCACAAGTTACGGTAAACGTGGGAGCGGCACCAATAGTAGCCAATAACGATACTACGGCAACTCCTGTGAACGGTCTCGCTGGAGGTCCGGCTATCGCCAATGTAGTTTCGAACGATACGCTGAACGGTGCGGCCATCACGGCAGGATCGGTTACGATTTCAACCTTACCTGGAGCTGTACCGGCTGGACTTTCGTTCAACACAACTACTGGAGCAGTAAGCGTAAATGCGGGAACCCCTGCAGGAACGTATACTTTTGATTACACTATCTGCGAGGTGCTAAACCCTACGAACTGTGACACTGCACAAGTTACGGTAAACGTGGGAGCGGCACCAATAGTAGCCAATAACGATACTACGGCAACTCCTGTGAACGGTCTCGCTGGAGGTCCGGCTATCGCCAATGTAGTTTCGAACGATACGCTGAACGGTGCGGCCATCACGGCAGGATCGGTTACGATTTCAACCTTACCTGGAGCTGTACCGGCTGGACTTTCGTTCAA
>CAZFGA010000033.1:2422-3814 GCA_964518395.1 uncultured Flavobacterium sp. | reverse complement strand
GATCGGTTACGATTTCAACCTTACCTGGAGCTGTACCGGCTGGACTTTCGTTCAATACGACTACTGGATCTGTAAGCGTAAATGCGGGAACCCCTGTAGGAACGTATACTTTCGACTATACGATCTGCGAAGTGCTAAACCCTACGAACTGTGACACTGCACAAGTTACGGTAAATGTGGCAGCGGCGCCAATCGTGGCGAATAACGATACTACGGCAACACCGGTAAACGGTATGACAGGTGGTACGGCTATACCTAACGTATTGACAAACGACACCCTGAATGGTGCGGCCATCACGGCAGGATCGGTTACGATTTCAACCTTACCTGGAGCTGTACCGGCTGGACTTTCGTTCAATACGACTACTGGATCTGTAAGCGTAAATGCCGGAACTCCTGCAGGAACGTATACTTTCGACTATACGATCTGCGAGGTGTTAAACTCTACGAACTGTGACACTGCACAAGTTACAGTAAATGTGGCGGCAGCTCCAATTGTAGCGAATAATGATAATCCAACTCCGGTTAATGGATACGAAGGGGATACTGATGTAGTAAATGTTTTAACGAATGATACTTTAAATGGTGTTCCAGTAGTACCATCAGAAGTTGTTATTACAATAACTACTCCTTCAACAAACCCAGGCGTAGAGCTTGACCCGGTAACAGGAACGGTAAGCGTAGACCCACAGACTCCTGCTGGAACATATACTATCATATACCAATTATGCGAGATACTAAACCCAACAAATTGCGATCCTGCTACGGTAACTATTGTCGTATCAGCTGCACCTATAGATGCTCTTAATGATACTAATTCCACTCCGGTAAATGGTTATGTAGGTGGAAATGCAATTCCAAATGTTTTAGCAAACGATACTTTAAATGGAGTAGCAGTAATTCCAAGTGAAGTAACTGTTAGTGTTGTGCCAGGAAGTGTTCCTGCAGGAATAACATTCAATACCACCACAGGTGCTGTTGATGTTTTGGCAGATACACCGGCAGGAAATTACACTTTTGATTATACAATTTGCGAAATACTAAACCCAACAAACTGTGATACTGCAACAGTAACAGTTGTGGTAGCTCCAGCGCCGATCGTAGCTAATAATGATACTCCGGCAACGCCAGTAAATGGATATACAGGTAATACAGATGTTGTAAATGTATTGGATAACGACACCCTAAACGGTGTTCCTGTAGTACCGGCTGAAGTTGTTATCACAGTAACGACTCCATCGACTAACCCAGGCGTAGAATTGGATCCTGCAACGGGAACGGTAAGCGTAGATCCTCAGACACCTGCTGGAACGTATACTATCGTTTACCAATTGTGCGAGATTTTAAACCCAACCAACTGCGATTCTGCAACAGTAACCGTAGTAGTGGAAG
>CAZFGA010000033.1:0-2322 GCA_964518395.1 uncultured Flavobacterium sp. | reverse complement strand
ACGTATTGGATAACGATACCTTAAACGGTGTTCCTGTTATCCCATCACAAGTAACGATCACGGTAACAACTCCATCAACAAACCCAGGTGTGGAACTAGATCCTGCGACTGGAACAGTAAGCGTAAATCCACAGACACCTGCTGGAACATATACTATCATATACCAATTATGTGAGATATTAAATCCTACAAATTGTGAATCGGCTACTGTAACTATAATTGTTAACCCGGCTCCAATTGATGCCGTAAATGATGATTTCAGCGGTACGATTGTAAACGGAAATGAAGGAATGGCAAATGCCGGAAACGTATTTACTAACGATACGCTTAATGGTGTAGCGGTTATTCCATCAGAAGTAACGTTAACAACTGTAAATGCAGATGCTCCGTTGACATTAAATCCTGACGGAACAATAACTGTTGCGCCTGGAACACCAGCTGGAACATATACATTAGAATACAGTATTTGTGAAGTATTAAACCCAACCAATTGCGATACGGCTATAGTAACAATTTTGGTTCAGGTACCAGGTGTTGAAATTATCAAGCAAGGAACTTTCAATGATGCAAACGGAGACGGATTTGCTCAGGTAGGAGAAACCATTACTTATAATTTCACGGTAACCAATACAGGAACTATGGAATTGACAAACATTACGGTAACCGATCCTTTGGTAGCTGTAACTGGCGGACCTCTTGCAACTTTAGCTGCAGGTGCTACTGATTCCACTACATTTACTGCAGTCTATACGTTTACACAAGCGGATATTGATGCAGGATTGGTTAACAACCAGGCATTGGTAACTGCTACTCCGGTAGTAGGAACACCAATTACAGATGATTCAGACAGTAATGATCCTACATTGCCAGGAAATGATGATCCAACTGTAACCGTGTTGCCTCAAAATCCTAAGTTTGAATTATTCAAAGAAGGAGTATATCAGGATGCAAACAATGACGGAATTGTAAATGTTGGAGATGTTATCCAATATAGCTTTACAGTTAGAAATACAGGAAACGTAACAATTACAAACATTACTGTAACCGATCCTATTGTTGCAGTTTCAGGTGGACCGATCGCTTCTTTAGCACCGCAAGCCACTGATTCAACAACGTTCACGGCAACTTACACAATATCACAAGCTGATATTGAATTAGGAGCAGTTTATAACCTGGCATTGGCAGAAGGTACAGATCCGACAGGAAATCCAATCGATGTGGAATCGCAAGATCCATCTCCGATAGATCCTAACGATCCGTTATACGAACCAACTTGTCCGGATTGTACAGTTACAGTTATTGAGCAAAATCCAGGTATTGCGTTGATTAAGACAGCAACGTTCAATGATAGCAATAACAACGGAATTGCAGAAGTAGGAGAGACCATTACGTATAACTTCACGGTAACCAATACAGGAAACGTAAGCTTGAGCGATGTAACTGTTACTGATCCGCTACCGGGAGTTGTTGTAAGTGGAGGTCCGATAACCCTTGCTGTTGGTGAAAGCGACAGCACGACGTTTACGGCTATCTATACCATCACGCAAGCTGATATCAATGCAGGAAGTGTTTCCAATCAGGCGTTCGTTTCAGGAAAGAGCCCATTGGATGAAGAGGCTACAGATGCTTCTGACCACACAGACAATACAGGAAACAATCCTACGATTGTCGAAATTGACGGATGTACTATCAATGTATTTAATGCAGTTACTCCAAATAACGATGGCAGCAACGAATTTTTCTACATAGGAGGATTAGCATGCTATCCAGACAACAAAGTAGAGATCTTTAACCGCTGGGGTGTTGTAGTTTACGAAACAAGTGGCTATAACAACAATGACAAAGCCTTTAGAGGATACTCTGAAGGAAGGGTTACAGTAAACAAATCAGAAGGATTACCTGATGGTACTTATTTCTACATCTTGAAATATAAAAAACAAGATGGTACTGTAAGAGAGAAAAGCGGCTATTTATACTTAAGCAGATAAAGTTAAATTCCTGGGAATCGGAATGGGTTCTCAGGATAAACAAATTAAACCAATGAAAAAAATAATCATACTTTTCGTCTGGATTCTTGTAGGTGCAAGTGCATTTGCACAACAGGATGCGCAATACACGCAGTATATGTATAATACCATCAATATCAATCCCGCTTATGCAGGTTCACGAGGCGTATTAAGCGTTTTCGGACTTCACAGAACGCAGTGGGTTGGTTTGGATGGAGCTCCGGTAACCAATACTGTTTCTATTAACACACCTATCAGCGGGACTAATATTGGAATGGGATTGTCATTTGTAAATGACAGGATAGGACCTACAGAT
>CAZFGA010000032.1:0-42587 GCA_964518395.1 uncultured Flavobacterium sp. | reverse complement strand
TTAGTTCGGGAACTGCCTCTTTCTTTTCGTCATTTTTGCAGGAAAACAGCAAAAAAACAATGCCCAGAGCGATAATTTTCTTCATTTTATAAAAAGGTATTTTTTCTTTAAACCCAATAAAAATAAGCATTCTACTTATCACATAATTATTTTAACAAAAATTTAATCAACATTTGTATATACAATTAAAAATAGCACTACATTTGTACATACAAATTTTGTAATTACAATAATGAAAATAGAAGATATTATCAAAGCAACCTCTCCTATGGCAATCGGTAAAAGAACGGTGCTGAACATTATGTATACGCAAAACGTCTTATCAGAAAGATTTAATGAGATCCTAAAAGCCTACGATTTATCGCCAGAGCAATTTAATGTCTTACGAATTCTGAAAGGACAAAATGGAAAGTCAACCAATATGTGCGTAATTCAGGAACGAATGATTGCCAAAACCAGCAACACGACACGACTTGTCGACAAATTACTTTTAAAAGAGCTGGTTACCCGTGAAATCTGCCCTGATAACAGGAGAAAAATGGAAATTGCCATAACCGAAAAAGGACTGGAACTATTAGCCGAACTCAATCCAAAAGTGGAATGTCACGAATCTGTCCTGACTCAAAACCTTACAACAGACGAATTGGAACAGCTGAACTACCTACTCGAAAAATTTAGAACAATTAATCAATAAATATTAAAATGAGTACTATCATAAATAACTTGAATTGGAGATATGCAACCAAAAAATATGATGCATCCAAAAAAATATCAAATGAAGATCTTGATAAAATTAAAGAAGCGGTAAGACTAAGCGCTTCTTCATACGGACTTCAACCTTATAAAATCCTGATTGTCGAAAATCCTGAGCTTAGGGCTAAAATACAGCCGGTGGCATGGGGTCAATCACAAATAGTCGATGCATCGCACTTGATTATTTTTGCAAACGAAACTAACTTTGGCGATGCAGGAATCGATTCTTTTGCTAATAATATTGTTGCGACGAGAGGAATTCCAGCAGAAAGCATCCAAGGTTATGTTGATTTCATGAAATCAAAAATCACCACATTACCTGCAGAAACAAAAAACCACTGGACTTCAAAACAGACCTATATTGCCCTGGCAAACCTTTTGAGCGCTGCTGCCGAATTAAAAATCGATGCGACTCCAATGGAAGGTTTTGAAGCTGAAAAAGTGAACGAAATCTTAGGACTAGACAAATTAGGGTTAAACACTTCTCTAATAGCTACCTTAGGCTATCGCCATGAAGAAGATGCTACACAGCACTTCAAAAAAGTAAGAAAATCTAACGAAGAATTATTTATCAATTTATAATAATAACCTAAATTCAAATTAAAAACAATGAAAAATTTCAAAACTATTGCAATCGCTCTTTTAGTAGCAGTCGGGTCATTCTCAGCAACAGCTCAGGAGAAAAAAGTTGATGTTAAAGCTAGCAAAATCAATTGGGTTGGTAAAAAAGTAACAGGACAGCACGAAGGTACAATTGACCTAAGCAGCGGTGTTCTTATCTTCAAAAGCAACAAATTGGTTGGTGGAAACTTTACAGTAGACATGAACTCTATCTCAACTACTGACCTAAAGGCAGGGCAAGGTAAAGAAAAACTGGACGGACACTTAAAAGCTGACGATTTCTTTGGTACTGAAAAATACCCAACAGCTAAATTGGTTTTCAAATCAATCGGTAAAAAATCAGCTAATGTTTACACTGTAACAGCAGATTTGACTATCAAAGACGTTACAAATCCTGTGAAATTTGAGATTACAGTTAACAAAAACAACGCAACAGCTGCTCTTAAAGTAGACAGAACAAAATACGGTATTAAATACGGTTCTGGAAGCTTCTTTGACGGCTTAGGAGACAAAGCAATCTACGACGAATTCGAATTGAATGTAGATTTGAAATTCTAATTCCAAAACAATTATTTTTCCCAAATCCCTGTCAGAACTAACCTGACAGGGATTTTTCTTTTGGGCGAATCCCTCCGGGTCAGGCTATACGCTCTATCTTTTGCTCCATTTTATTCCGCAAAAGGATGCCGCTGCTATCCTTTTCGCAGTGTATTACAGCCAAAAAACTTCCGTAACTTTGCCTTATCATAACACTAAAACATCCCATGAAAAACATACTAGTAGTAGACAATTACGATAGCTTCACTTACAATCTGGTTCATTATTTAGAGGCGTTAGACTGTAAAGTTACGGTGCTCAGAAACGACGAAATTGAGCTTGAAGAAGTCAAAAACTACGACAAAATTCTGCTTTCTCCGGGTCCGGGATTGCCTTCTGAAGCAGGTTTATTAAACAAAATCATCAAAGAATATGCTTCCTCAAAAAGCATTTTAGGCATCTGTTTAGGGCAACAGGCCATTGGAGAAGTCTTCGGTTCGACCCTAAAAAATCTTGAAAAAGTATATCACGGAACCGCTACAAAAGCTAAAATTTTGGTGGACAACGAACCGCTTTTTAAAAATATTCCGACTGAATTTTGGGTAGGGAGATACCATTCCTGGGTGGTAGAAAAGTCAGATTTGAGTCCTGATTTGGAAGTAACTTCAGTCGATGAAAACGGAGAAATCATGTCACTCAGACACAAATTTTTTGATGTAAGAGGCGTACAATTTCATCCGGAATCCATCCTGACACCACACGGAAAACAAATTTTAAAAAATTGGATCTCTAATTAACCAATACTAATCTTATTATTTATATAAACTAATTCAAACAATTGGAATAAAATAAATTAAATAATCATAATAGAAATTATCTATTGCCATTTTCGCAAACGTTTTTTGTTAAAAAACAGTTAAAAACAAATTAAACAATCGTTTAATTTAAACATCTGTTTAATTTTGTACCCGTTTTTAAATGACAAAAAAATGACGGCAGATTTCAATGAAAAACAATTAGAAATCCTTCAGGTTGCCGAAGAGCTTTTTGCAGAAAAAGGTTTTGACGGAACTTCGATTCGCGACATCGCAAAAAAAGCCAATATCAATATCGCAATGATCTCTTATTATTTTGGCTCCAAAGAAAAATTACTCGAATCTCTCATCATCTTCCGTACCTCCGATTTGAGATTGAAACTGGAAAGTCTTTTTAGTGAAGACCTCACTCCTATCGAAAAAATTGAAAAGCTCATCGAACTTTATATTAATCGCCTAAACAAAAACAGATGTCTCTACCAAATTCTCCATTTTGAATTTTCTTCAAAAAAGAGAATCATGGATTTTAAGGTTTTTACTGATGTAAAAAAACAGAACCTGCTCTCCCTTCAAAAAATAATTTCCGAAGGACAGGAAAAAGGAGTATTCCGCAAAAACATCAATTCGGCACTTTTGCCTCCAACCATAATGGGCACCTTTTTTCACTTCCATACCAACAGGCCTTTTTATGAAGAACTCTTCGACCTGAAAACAGATGAAGCTTACGACAATTTCATCAAAACAGAAATAATTAATCACATTAAGCAAACAATTAAAGCCTTTTTAGTTTATGAAAACTAATCCACTGTTGTTGGGAATGCTTTTGGTTTTGGGATTTGCAGAAGTCGCAGCCCAGGAAAAAAAGCCCCTGACACTCAATGACGCCATTAGCCTGGCCGTCACACAAAGCAATGAAGCTGGATTGGCAGACACCAAAGCCCAAACTTCGAAGTATGAGTTAGAGACCGTAAAAAACAACCGCTACCCTAGCCTGAAAATTTCCGGCCAGTACCAGCGACTGACCGAGGCCAACATCAACTCAAAGATTTCAATGGGAGGTTCAGAGCCTGCAGAAGGCGGAGCTACTTCATCGCCAAAAGTAAATCAGCTGATTTTAGGACAGGCAAGTCTATCCATGCCCCTGTTTTCCGGATTCAAATTAAAAAACAGCGTAAAAGCCTCAGAGAACAGATACCAGGCAGAACTGCTCAATGCCAAAAACACCAAAGAACAATTGGCAATGAACACCATCATCCTGTATGTGAATCTCTACAAGGCGCAACAATCTGTAAAACTGATCCAGGAAAACCTGAAAAGTTCACAGCAGCGTGTAAAAGACTTTACGGCCATGGAAGAAAACGGGCTGATTGCCAGAAACGACCTTCTGAAATCACAACTGCAATCTTCCAATGTTGAATTGTCATTGGAAGATGCCAAAAAGAATGTCACTACGATAAATTATCAACTGGTAAACCTGCTCAAACTTCCGGAAGGAACCCAAATTATGCCGGATGAAGCTGTTTTTTCGAAATTAGGCTTCTCAGAAGGCACTTTGAATGAAAATGACGCATTATCTAGCCGAAGCGATTTGGGAGCCTTACAATGGATGCAAAAAGCTTCTGAGGCCAATATAAAAGCTGCCGAAGGAAATTATTATCCGTCTGTGTCACTTATTGGCGGTTATGTAGCTTTTGACCTGAAAAACGTCTTGGAAGTAAACAATGCCATCAATTTCGGTGTGGGTGTTTCCTATGACCTCTCCTCCATATTTAAAAATGGGAAAGATGTTAAGCTGGCAAAAAGCCAGGCTTCTGAAACCCAACAATCAACTGATATTTTGACAGATCGTATCAAGGTAGAAGTACACGATGCTCAGGAAAACTATGCCCTTTCCCTAAAACAATACAAAGTGTATCAGGAAGCTGTTACGCAGGCCTCAGAAAATTTCAGAATCGTAAAAGACAAATACGACAACGGACTTTCTGACACCAACGACTTATTAGAAGCCGACGTACAGGAACTTCAGGCAAAACTAAACGAAGCATTTTCGAAGGCCGATATCGCACAGAGTTATTACGACCTGCTAAATGTTTCCGGCAAACTAACCGATTCATTCAACATCACTAAAAACTAAATTCTTTCACGATGGAAAAGAAAAAAACAAATAAAAAGTTTACTTACATACTTATTGCGCTCGTGGCAATTGGCGCAACCTATGGAATATACAAATACATCCACTCGCTTTCACATGAAACGACAGACGATGCTCAGATTGAGAAAAACATGAATCCGATTATCCCCCGAGTTTCAGGTTATGTTACAAAAGTATACGTCAAAGACAACGACTTCGTAAAAAAGGGCGATACCCTTTTTGTGATTGATAATAAAGATTATCTGGTTAAGGTAGAAGAAGCTAATGCTGCTTTGATAGCCTCACAGGGTAATTTAGAAGCTTCAAAAGCGGATATAGGCGGTGCCATGGCAAGCGTTTCAATCTCAGAAGCAAATATCTCTTCTGCCGGCGGTAATATCGAAACTGCTAAAATCAGACTAACAAGAGCCACTAACGATTTTGTACGTTATCAGAATCTTTACAAAAACAGATCCATCACAAAACAACAATTCGAACAGGCCGAAGCCGCAAAACTGGAAGCAGAAAGCGAATTGAAAATTTTGCAACAACAGCAAAGAGCAAGCACTTACCAAAAATCGGTTGCCGCTTCACGTTCAAACGTAACCAGCAAGCAGGCTGAAATCGCTGCTGCTAATATTAAAAAAGCACAAGCCGTATTAGATGCTGCCAAACTGAACCTGAATTATACAGTAGTTACGGCTTCTATTGATGGACAAGTTTCTAAAATAAACATACAACCGGGACAATTTGTACAACCGGGACAGTCATTATTTTACATTATCAATAATACTGAAGCCTGGGTCATCGCTAACTTTAAGGAAACGCAATTGAGCAAAATGGTAGCCGGACAAAAAGTAAGCATTCGTGTTGACGCTTATCCGGATTATGAATTCAAAGGTACTATTACCTCGTTTTCTCCTGCAACGGGAGCCCGTTTTTCACTACTGCCACCAGACAACGCAACCGGAAACTTCGTTAAAACCGTACAAAGGCTTCCTGTTAAAATCACTCTTGATCCGGAAAATGCTCCTGAAAAAGTAAAAAATCTGCGTCCCGGTATGAACGTTGACGTTGATGTGCATTTAAAATAAACCTCTTACCTATTGATGATTTCAGGATTGGATTCCGGTTTCTGAAATCATCAATATAAAACCTAAATAACAATGGAAGCAACTTCAGGAGAAGACAGCTTAGTTGAATACGGCTTCAGGAGGGTTATCATTACGATTACCGCAGTGCTTTGTGCCTTGCTGGAAATTGTAGATACGACCATCGTGAACGTGGCCCTGACTGATATGCGAGGAAGCCTTGGCGCTACCCTGACCGACGTTGCGTGGGTCATTACCGCCTATGCTATTGCCAACGTAATCGTAATCCCGATGACCAGCTGGCTATCGCAACAATTCGGCAGAAGAAACTATTTTGCCGTATCCATCATCATATTTACCGTTTCATCATTTCTCTGCGGTAATGCCACTAACATATGGGAACTTGTTGTTTTCCGTTTTGTCCAGGGACTTGGCGGAGGTGCCTTATTGGTAACCGCACAGACAATTATTACAGAAAGTTATCCCGTTGCAAAACGAGGAATGGCACAGGCTATTTACGGTTTGGGTGTGATCGTTGGTCCAACACTTGGTCCGCCACTAGGAGGTTATATCGTAGAGAATTATTCCTGGCCTTATATATTTTATATCAATATCCCTTTGGGTATTATCGCTACCATATTGACTTTATCCTATATCAAAAGCCCTAAATATGGCGAAAAGCTGAAAGCAAGCCAGGTCGACTGGTGGGGAATCCTGCTGCTCGCTATGTTTATTGGCTCACTGCAATTTGTTTTGGAACACGGACAACAAGATGATTGGTTTGACGATAAAATGATCACTACCCTAAGTATTGTGAGCGTTGTAGGATTGATACTGTTCATTTGGCGGGAGCTTACCTATAAACATCCTATTGTAAACCTCAGCGTATTAAAAGACGGAAACCTTAGGATAGGAACCGTAATGTGTTTTATACTCGGATTCGGATTATATGGCTCAACACTTATTTTGCCTATCTACACCCAATCCGTTTTAGGCTGGACAGCATTAGACGCGGGATTATTGTTAATTCCGGGTTCCATCACTACAGCATTCATGATGCCTATTGTGGGAACCTTAATCCAAAAAGGCGTACCGCAAGGCTATATGGTTGGCGTTGGATTCCTAATATTCTTTTTCTTTACGTTCTGGATGCATAATGTCATTACGCCAGATACCGGAGTAGAACATATGTTCTGGCCATTGATATTGAGAGGAATCGGACTGGGCTTACTATTCGTTCCTATTACCACGTTGGCCTTATCGACTTTAAAAGGAAAACAAATTGGTGAAGGAGCCGCTTTTACAGGAATGATGAGACAATTAGGAGGTTCTTTCGGTATTGCGATTATCACGACATTTATTACACGATTCAGCCAGAACCACCGTGTAGATTTGGTTTCTCATCTTAGTGCAGACAAACTGGAAGTACAAAATAGAGTCCAACAACTGCAACAAGGATTTATGGCTAAAGGATTCAGTGCCAGCGAAGCGCTTAACAAGGCCTATCAGGTATTGGATGTTTCGGTTATGAAACAGGCAACAGTCTTGTCATATATGGATATCTTCCTATATCTGGGAATCATGTTCTTATGCTGTATCCCGATTATCCTGCTCATTAAAAAGGGCAAAAACAAGATTAATCCGGCAGATGCCATGCATTAATATTTTCAAGGTTATTATTTAAGAAAGCTTCGGGAACTCCGGAGCTTTCTGCTTTTTAATTAGCGTTTATTTAATATCCGCTTAATTTTCTTCCATGAATTTCCGCCTACTTTAGTCCCGCCATCAAAATAAAGGCCTTTAAGAAACAACGAATCTTTTTATTTCATATATTTGATTGAATTTAAGATAGTTGCAATTAATTAAAACTAATTACCATGGGACTATTCGGAAAAAAAGAAAAGAAAATATTCAAGGAATTCAGCAAAAAAAGCGTAGAATACCTGACAGATATTAACAAGGACACCGATGAACTTTTGGAAGAACTTCAGGAGAGCTATTCGGAAAATCGATTTGCGATTCCGGAATTCATCAACCTCATCGAATCCATCAAGGCTAAAATTTCTTTCGAGGAATCTGAAAAGCTTGAGGAACTTTCCAAAAAAATAGTCCAGATAAAAAAATGTGCCAAGAAAAGTGTCAGCGCAGTAGCTGAGCTTTCAAGAAATCAGCGCAAAACAACCCGTGAAGCCATTCGTGAATTCAACGAATTTGTGGAATCATAATAATTTTTGATTTTAGCTACAGATTAGAATAATTCCCTGGATTTAGAAATCTATTAAACTTAGAACCTCAGAACCTCTATAGTTGATAATGGTAAGTAGATAGTGGCAAGTCACTATTATGAAGTTTTACACCAAATAAAACATATACAAAAAATTCACTTTCAATAACTTACTCTCTTATATACAAAAAGCATAAACTTAGCACCTCAGAACCTTAGTACCTTCAAAAAAAATTATCTAGTAAAAACCAACTTATTCCCTTTTGACAAGTTAGCATCAAATTGATATCCTTCGTAATTAAAGCCTTTTAAATCATCTACGGTTTCGGCATTGGTATCGATGATATAACGTACCATCATACCCCGCGCCTTTTTAGCGAAAAAGCTGATCATTTTTAGCTTGCCCTCTTTGTAGTCTTTAAACTCCGGAGTAATCACAGGAACTTTTAGCGTTTTTACATCTACCGAATCAAAATATTCATTGCTCGCAAGATTCACAAACAATTCGCCTTTTTTCAACTCGTCATTCAGCGATTTGGTAATTTTCTTTTTCCAGAATTCGTAAAGGTTTTTATTTTTTCCAACCGGAAGCTTTGTTCCCATTTCCAAACGATAAGGCTGCATTAAATCCAAAGGTTTCAGCAAGCCATATAATCCTGATAAAATTCGGAGTTTGTCCTGCAAATCGTCTAATTTCTCCAATGGCAATGAATAAGCATCCAAACCAATATACACATCACCATTAAAAGCATATACTGCCTGACGTGAATTCTCCAACGTAAACGGAGTTGCCCATTCCTGATTTCTATGCCAGTTCAAATCGGCCAGCTTTTCTGAAATATCCATCAGCTCTGAAAGTTTTTTAGGCTTCAGTTTCTTCAATACTTTGTGTACGGTATTGGATTCTTTCAGGAAAACCGATTCCGTATGTCGGTCTGTTGGTACTGCGGTTTCAAAATCTAACGATTTGGCTGGAGAAATAACAATTTTCATTTTCTGATATTTGATTTCAAAAATACAAAATCAATAACAGCTATTTTAGAGCAATTGTCATTTTTTATAGCCAATCTTGATTTTCCAAATCCCAAACCAATTAGCCTCTTTTTAGTATATTTGTCTGAAACCTCAAAATCCTTACACCTTGTATTCGCAAATCAACAACAACATAAGCCGCTATGTTTCTTTTTCGGAAGAAGAACTCACAACATTCGACTCTTTTCTGGAACACAAAAAAGTACCAAAAAAAACCATTATGCTCCATGAAGGAGAAATGTGCAATTTTGAGGCTTTTGTAATCAAAGGCTGCGTAAGGAAATATTATATCGATGCCAATGGCTTTGAAGTCATACTGCAATTTGCCATTGAAAACGCATGGGTCAGCGACATTTCTTTTAGTATTTATGAAACAAAACCGAGTCAGGTTTATATCGAAACTCTTGAAGACTGCGAATTTTTCATGTTTACACCTGAATCAAAAGAAGAACTTTTTGCAAAAGCACCCCGATTTGAAAGAGCCTTCCGAATTTTGATGCAAAGAAACCTTGCCGTGACACAAAACAGACTATTCCATACGATTTCCCAAACCGCAACAGAAAAATACCTGGAATTTCTGGAATTATATCCTACCATCCCACAACGTGTACCACAACATTACATAGCTTCTTATTTAGGAATCTCACCTGAATTTTTGAGCAAAGTCAGAGCGAGATTGGCGAAAAGCTAATTATAGTGGATAAAGGATAGTGGATAAAGGATAGTGGATAAGGGATAGTGGATAGTTTTTAGTTGTTAGACTGCAATTAGAATATTTTTGATTTAGGATTTTAGATGGCAGATTCATTTTAGACTTTAGACGGCAGATTTAAGATAGCAGCAGAAGTCAGAACTAAAAAGAATTTGTTTATTATAAATGCATATTACCATTCGAATATCCCTACTTAAATCTAAAATCTGCAATCTAAAATCTTAATACCCTCCCTCAAATCTGCCGTCTAAAATCTACACACCCCAACTATCAACTAAAAACTATCCCTTATCAACTTTCTTGTCCTAGTTCAATGCCCAGCAAAATTTTCTGCCGGAAATTTGTCATGTAATTAAAAAGCATTGATATGGACCGCAAAGATTTTATAAAAAAAGGATTAATGGGCACTGGAATGTTTATCACTTCTGCTGCCGTTGGCGATGTAATTAAAAACGACATTGACGAAATCAAAGAATTAGAACCGCTTGGATTCAATCACCTTCCAAATCCGGAGTCTTTCGTTATGGAAAATACTGTATTGCATAAAGCAGCTACACGTGGACATGCCAATCACGGATGGCTGGACTCTCATCATACTTTTAGTTTTGCAAATTATCATAATCCGGACAGAATGCATTTTGGCGTATTAAGAGTCTTGAATGATGACCGGGTAGATGCCGGTATGGGTTTTGGAAAACATCCGCATGACAATATGGAAATCATTTCAATTCCGCTGGAAGGCGATTTGGAACACCAGGACAGCATGGGCAATACTGCCGTAATCAAAAAAGGCGACATCCAGGTTATGAGTGCCGGAACCGGAATTTATCACAGCGAATACAATAAAAACAAAGACAGGCTGACCAAATTCCTTCAAATCTGGGTATATCCGAATAAGAAAAATGTAACGCCAAGATACGATCAGATTTCTTTAGACGAAAACGACCGTCATAACAAGTTGCAGCAGATACTTTCTCCAAATCAGGATGATGCCGGAGTTTGGATTCATCAGGATGCCTGGTTCCATTTAGGCAAATTTGACAACGGCTTTGCAACCGAATACAAATTAAAAAAAGAAGGTAACGGAATTTATGCGTTTGTCATCAAAGGCGATTTCAAAATTGGAAATATCGGCCTAAACGAAAGAGACGGATTAGGAATCTGGAATACTTCGGCAATAGCCATAGAATCACTATCAGAAAATGCGGAAATCTTATTGATGGAAGTACCGATGGTTTTATAATTCATTAAATTTAAAATAAAAACAACTATTAAAAAACAAGATTATGACAACAACAAAATGGTCAATAGACCCAGCCCACTCAGAAATTGGATTCAAAGTAAAACACATGATGTTTACCAACGTATCTGGAAATTTTGGAAAATTTGACGCTTCAATTGAAACCGATGGCGATAATTTCGAAACTGCACAATTTGAATTTACAGGCGACATCGATTCTATTTCTACCGGAAACAAAGACCGTGATTCTCATTTGCTAAGCGCTGACTTTTTTGATGCTGCTCAATTTCCAAAAATCAGTTTCCAATCTACCTCATTTAAAAAACTAAACGAAGGAGAATACAAATTGGTAGGAGATCTGACATTGCACGGAATAACAAAACCTGTGACACTAGATGTTGAATTTGGAGGATTAGCAAAAGATCCATGGGGAAACACTAAAACAGGATTGTCCGTATCCGGAAAAATCAACCGAAAAGATTGGGGACTAAATTGGAATTCTGCTTTGGAAACCGGAGGCGTTTTAGTCGGTGAAGAAGTAAAACTTCAAATTGAACTTCAATTTATCAAACAATAATTATCAGCAAGCCTTTCTTTATTGAAAGGCTTGTTTTTTTTTAGCTAAGTCATGAAAAACATTTTATATATAGGAAGGCATCCGGAAATATTAGGAACCGTAGTAAGGCTTATAAATAATAATGAAGATTGGTTTGGTGCCGGAGCAGAAACAGATGAGAGCGCAATGAAATTGTTTGAGACTATCAATTTCCACATTGTCTTGCTGGGTTGCGGCATTGAACCTGAAAGCGAGGAAAAACTACGTACTTTCTTCAAAAAAACGAATCCAAATTGTACAATTGTACAGCATTATGGTGGCGGAAGCGGATTGCTTACCAATGAAATACTCATGGCTTTAGAAAATCATAACATGGTTTAAGGTTTTGGAGCTTTATTTTTCTCTAACTTTATGCCTATTAATCAACCTAAAATAACACACATGAAATTTACCAGAAACGCTAGTGCCAATTGGCAAGGAACAGGAATGGAAGGAAAAGGAACCATTTCTACGCAAAGCACTACTTTAGATAAAGCACAATTATCATTCAAAACCCGTTTTGCAGACGGAGTTGGCACAAATCCGGAAGAATTAATTGGAGCGGCACATGCCGGCTGTTTTACGATGAAACTTAGCTTTGTATTATCAGAACTTGGATTTACACCTGAAAATCTGGATACGGTTGCCAAAGTAACTTTTGAAGACGGAAAGATAACTACCATAACTTTAGACCTTACGGCAACGGTAAGCAATATTTCGGAAGAACAGTTTCAGGAGGCCGCCAAAAACGCAAAAGAAAATTGCCCGGTATCGCAGCTTCTAAATGCTGAAATCATTCTGAATGCCAAATTGGTTAAATAATAAAGAACATAATTTGCCTTAAACCGCTTCCCGAAAAGAAGCGGTTTTATTTTTTTATATTTCCTAGTTTCACTCCCAACATAGAAATTATGGAAAACATTTTAAGGATACATTTTCTATCTTTGGATATAAAAATCATCTATGCGGGAGTTTTTCCAGAAATATAAGTCTACCATTTTATACGGTTTTTCACTTGCCGTGTTGCTGTTTTTGATGAAATGGCTGGAATTCCGACTTATTGTTATTGACCATGCTATGGAAATATACATCGGTTCCATTGCAGTGATATTTACCGCTCTTGGAATCTGGCTTGCCTTAAAGCTTACAAAACCAAAAAAGGAAACGATAATAGTCGAAAAAGAAATCTATGTCAATGATGTCGGATTTATACAAGACAGAAACCAGATTGAAAAATTAAACCTGAGCAAACGCGAAATGGAGGTTCTTGAGCTGATTGCGCAAGGCTGCAGTAATCAGGAAATCGCATCACAGCTTTTTGTTTCATTACCCACTATCAAATCACATTCTTCAAAACTTTTTGAAAAGCTAGATGTCAATCGCAGAACACAAGCTGTCGAAAAAGCAAAACGTCTGAAATTAATTCCATAAATACTCATACTTAAGTCGTAAAGTGCCTATTTTAAAGCAAAATCATCCTTAAGTATGACTTCCAACCATCAAAAAACGTTCAATTTTGCATCATTAAAAATCAACTAAAAAAATTAAAAAGATGAAAAAAACGATTTTAATTAATGGACTTATTGCCGGATTTGTAGTCACGGCAATGATGGTAGCCTCTTCCCTATTATGCTATAATGATCCGAATTTCGAAGGCAGCATGGTTCTCGGTTATTTGGGAATGCTGCTTGCTTTTTCTTTTATATTTGTGGGTATCAAAAGCTACCGTGACAAACACAATTCAGGACTGATTACTTTTGGAAAAGCATTTAAGATAGGGTTGCTTATAACGCTTATAGCCTCTACCGTATATGTGGCGGTATGGCTGGTTGAATACTATCTCTTTATCCCTGATTTTATGGAGAAATACTCCGCTCATGTTCTCAAAAAGGCAGCTGAAAGCGGCGCTACTGTAGCTGAAATCCAGGCCCAGACTAATGAAATGGAAACGTATAAGGAATGGTATAAGAATCCTATTATGGTTATTGTTATGACCTATGCGGAAATACTTCCAATAGGACTTGTAGTTGCACTGATAAGTGCCTTAATTCTGAAACGCAATCAAAAACCTGAAAATTATACTACTGCATAAAAAAAGAACCCTGCAAAAAGCAGGGTTCTTTTTTTCCATCTATCATGTAAGGGTTTTCTTTTCGTCATATGTAGTATTAAAACAGCATCATATTGATGTCGTTGCTTTTCAATAGCTCAAAATTCGTTTTTAAGAGATTCCTCAATTGCAAATTCTTGTCCTTCATCTTTTTCTTAAGCTCCTCCTTCTTACTGATTAGTTCCTCAGTAAAACTTGGTTTTTGGAATAGGTGTCTTTCCGCTGTTCCAAAAGTAATTTTCGTTTCCATTATATAGCAATTTCAAGGTTAGTGGTGTGTTTTTTTACTTCTACAAGATACAACATTTTATTGGCAGCTATGCTAATTTTAACTTAAGAGATGATTAAATAATCTACCAAATAAAAAAAGAGTGAACATATTAGCCACTCTTTTCTTAAATTTAAGTTTATTATTTCTTTACTTCTGCATTTTAAAATAGTAATCCAGCGAGTGCTTTCCGCCACCGTACATCAAGAAAAACACACAAACGATAAGCGTGATAAATGATACTATCAGATTCGTCAAGACTAACGGACCTACGAAATTAATTAATACCGCTCCAATCAATATGGGTAGCTGTGCCCAGATGGCCCATCGCGTCAGAAGCCCAAAAACAATCATAATACCTCCCATGATATGGGCAGCGGCAACATAGTGATAAACAAACATACCTCCATCAAAATTTCCTAAAGGAGCAAGCAAATCAATAAGCCTGTGACTTTCTTTGATAAATGATACACCTTTGAGAAACAGGAATACTCCCAAAGCAATCCTTAAAATGTCAATTGGATAAGAAGTATGTGAATTGGCCCATTTGTTCAGCTTTTTAATTTTTATCGTTTCCATGACGAAATAATTTAGAATTACCTATCTAAATTACTAATATTTAAGCATATAAATTATCTTTTTAAGAATTAATTTCTCTTTCAGACATTCTCATAAATAAAAAAGCAACGCTAAAACGTTGCTTTTTCTTTTTAATCTTCTTCTTCAACAGTATGCGAATTAGAATAGACCCGCCATTTTGTGATACATTCCTTCATATCTTCCGGAAGTTCTGTATTAAAGCTCATAAATTCTTTTGTTGTTGGATGCATAAAACCTAATGTTTTTGCATGCAGTGCCTGTCTTGGTAGTATTTTAAAACAGTTGTCTATAAACTGTTTGTATTTTGTGAATGTAGTTCCTTTTAATATTAGGTTACCACCATAACGCTCATCATTAAAAAGCGTATGTCCTATATGTTTCATATGGACACGGATTTGGTGCGTTCTTCCGGTTTCCAATTTACATGAAACCAAAGTTACGTATCCAAAACGTTCCAGAACCTTATAATGAGTTACGGCGTGCTTTCCTTCACCATCAGGAACAACAGCCATTTGCATTCTATCTTTAGCATGTCTTGCAATATCTCCGGTAACCGTACCTTCGTCTTCAACTACATTTCCCCAAACCAGGGCTACATACTCTCTCTCCGAAGTTTTTTCTTCAAACTGCTTGGCCAACATGGCCATTGCCTGATCTGTTTTGGCAACCACCAAAAGCCCTGAAGTGTCCTTGTCAATTCTGTGAACCAATCCCGGACGTTCGCTGCTGTTTAACGGCAGGTTTTCAAAATGATAAGCCAAAGCGTTTACTAAGGTTCCTGTATAGTTTCCATGACCTGGGTGCACAACCAAGCCCGCTGGCTTATTGATTACCAATAAGGCATCGTCCTCATACACAATATCAAGTGGAATATTCTCAGGCAGTATAAGATTTTCAAAAGGCGGATGCGATAGCAAAACCCTCACAACATCAAAAGCTTTTACTTTATAGTTCGACTTTACAGGAACATCGTTTACATAAATATTTCCTGCTGTAGCTGCCTGCTGTATTTTGTTTCTTGTAGCGTTTTCTACAAGATTCATTAAAAATTTATCTACACGCAAAGGCGACTGCCCTTTTGCTGCCTCAAATCTGTAATGCTCAAACAATTCGTCATCTAACGTCTCGTCTGCAATCGGATTGTCTATCATTCTGCCGTTTGTGTATCTGTATTTTTAATCGTATCCGTTTCAGACTCTTCAAATCCTACTTTTCCATCACCCAAAACCAAATCAATTTTGGATGCTTTTTTCACTTTGTCTCCAGCCTTTAGTTTCTTGCCATTAGAATACATTTCCAAAACCATATCTTTACCCAAATAAGGCTTATATGTTTTCTTCCCAATCTCAAGACCCAAAGCCACAAGAGACGGTTCTGCCTGACGCAATGTTTTTTCAATCATATCTGGAATAGTTACCATTCCAAAATCAGCAGAATTTACTTTTATATAGATTTTTCTGCCGTCTTTTACTTTTGCACCCGGTAACGGATCTTGCTGTACCACCGTATATTTTGGAAAATCTTTATTATAATCAACCGTATCCAGCAAAACATATCCTAAATCAAGTTCGTCAAGTTTTTCTTCTACTTGCTGTTCTGTCAGCTTTCTCAAATCCGGAACCGTGATTTCGTTTCCGTGGTCAGTAGCATAGCTCAACCATTGCAGGACTATAAAAGCCAATACGACTATTATCCCAAAAGCAAGTAAAAGCTGTATGAAAAAAGATTTGCTGGTAAGATATTTTCCTAAGGTCATAAAAATTACATTTCGTGCAAAGATATAAAAATACTAAAGGTTTTTAGTTTCAATAATTAGTGATATTTTTGTGAGAGGTTTCGGCAGTTAGCAGATAGCGGTTTACAGTCTCCTGACTAAACTTTTAACGACAAACAAGTCTGAAATCTGCAATCTTAAATCCAAAATCTTATATGAACATAGCCGTTGTAATGGGTGGATATTCTGACGAATCAGTTATATCGCTCCGTAGTGGTCAGCTAATCCTTAACAATCTCGACAAGAATAAATACAAAACGTTTGAAGTCCATATTTTATTGGATGGGTGGAACGTAATACTGGGAGAAGAAAAATTTCCGGTTGACAAATCTGATTTTACTTTTACCCAAAATGGAGTAAAGACAAAATTTGATGTTATAGTCAATACCATTCACGGAACACCGGGCGAAGACGGCCATATGCAGGCGTATTGGGAACTTTTGGAAATTCCGTATTCCGGATGTAACTTCTATCAGTCAGCCCTGACATTCAACAAAAGAGATACCTTATCTGTACTTTCAAAATTTAACATTCCAAAGGCAAAATCCATTTATCTCTCTAAAGGAGATACAATTAATGCTGAAGAAATCAAAGCCGAACTTGGTCTGCCTTTTTTTGTAAAACCAAACCAATCCGGAAGCAGTCTCGGGGTTTCAAAAGTAAACGACCTTTCAGAATTTGATAAAGCTTTGGAATTTGCTTTTGCCGAAGACAGCGACATATTAATCGAATCCTATTTAAAAGGAACTGAAGTATCTGTTGGCGTTCTCCACTATAAAGGCGAAACAAAAGTTTTGGGCTTGACAGAAATTGTTTCTCATAATGACTTTTTCGATTACGAGGCAAAGTATTTAGGCAAATCGGAAGAAATTACTCCGGCTCGATTGTCCGCAGAAGTGGAACAAAAAGTAAGGGAAACAGCTGCAAAAGTATATGAGGCACTGGGCATGTCTGGTTTTTCCAGAACCGACTTTATTGTGATGGACAACGTTCCACACTTTATTGAAATCAATACCAATCCGGGCTTATCCGGGCAAAGTATTTTTCCGCAACAGGCCGAATATGCAAAAATTGCCTTTTCTGACTTGCTGGACAATGAAATCGAATTGGCTTTAAAAAGAAAACTATTATGGAGAAAATAGCCGTATTTCCGGGATCATTTGACCCGATAACCTTGGGGCATTATGATATTATCAAGAGAAGTATTCCTCTTTTTGATAAGATTATCGTTGCGATTGGTGTCAATGCTGATAAAAAATATATGTTTTCTTTAGAGGAAAGAAAACGTTTCATTGAGGAATGTTTTGAAAACCATCCTTCTGTTTCTGTTACTACTTATGAAGGTCTGACAATAGATTTTTGCAAAAAAGTAAATGCTAAATTCATTTTGAGAGGTTTGAGAAACCCTGCCGACTTTGAATTTGAAAAGGCTATCGCGCATACCAATCGAAAACTTTCAAAAATCGAAACCGTGTTTTTGCTTACTGCTGCCAATACTTCTTATATCAGTTCAAGCATTGTTAGGGATGTGATTCGAAACGGAGGAGAATACGAATTATTAGTTCCGGATTCTGTTAGGGTAAAATAGTTTGGAGGCACTGTTGTTTTTTTTCCACAGATTAACGGATTTTCACAGATTTCTGACAATTAAAATCATTTTAATCTGTGATATATTTCAAATTCATTTTAATTAACTGTACTTTCGCCAAAAATAAAATCCATTAAAAATGAGTTTAGAAAGAGATTTAATGAAACGTAGTGGCGGAAAATGCGAACTTTCCGGAGCCACAGAAAACCTAAAGGTTTACCAAATACTTCCAACCCGAAAAGGAGGCATCGAAGAAAGCATCCTTGCCAGTGCCACTTGCATTGATCAGATTGAAAATCCCGAAACAACCGACCCGAATCTTTGGCGATGCCTTAATGACAGTATGTGGAGTGAGCACCTGCCTGTGCAGATTGTATCCTGGAGAATGTTGAGCCGTTTGGGCAAACAAGATCTTTTGGAGCAAATGTATCTGGAAGAAGACGATTTAGCCTGGGCCAAAGCAACCGGAGAAGGCGACGACGACGAAAACAAAATCGTTCACAAAGACAGCAATGGCGTAACCTTACAAACAGGAGACTCCGTTGTTTTGATCAAAGACCTTAAAGTAAAAGGTTCCAGCATGGTTGCCAAACAAGGAACTGCGGTCCGAAACATCCGTCTTGACCACGAAAACGCAGAATATATTGAAGGAAAAGTGGATGGACAGACGATTGTTATTATTACACAATACGTGAAAAAGATATAACTTTTAGATAGCAGATTTCAGATTTGAGACAGCAGAAAGTAGAGAGATGTTTAACATTCTTAATCTGAAATCTGAAATCTGAAATCTGAAATCCGAAATCCCAACTATCCATTATCCACTACCAACTATCAACTATTTAATCACTTGCCTAGCGATTTCAATCTTAAACTTCTTTCCTTTCATCTTTTCATCTTTGATATTTTTAAGAAGTTCTTTTATCTTTTTTGATTTGACCGCTGCGAAAGAAACAAAATCTTTCACTTCAATCAGACCCAAATCGCCTTTTTCCAATTTCCCTTTCTGGGAAAAGAATCCAACAATATCAATCTTATTCAATTTATTTTTCTTTCCACCGGAAATATATACTGTCTGGAATTTTGGAGGTTGTGGTAATGAAGCCGTAGTTGTGACATCAAAAACTTCCATACCATAATCGATATATTCCAGCTTCTTTTCGCTTTCATGCACAATCACATAGGCTGTTCCCGAAGCCATCATCCTGGCCGTACGTCCATTCCTGTGTGTAAATTCATCTTCTTTCATTGGCAAATGATAATGGATAACATACTTCATTTCTGGAATATCCAATCCTCTTGCCGCTAAATCTGTCGTAACCAGATAGCTGACACTTCCATTCCTGAATTGGATTAAAGCACGTTCTCTCTCTTCCTGATCCATTCTTCCGTGATAATAGGTCGAATAAATTCCTTTTTCATTTAGCAAATCGCTGATTCGTTCCGCAGCATCACGATGGTTGCAGAAAATCAATGCCGATTCAGAGCCTAAAGAGCAAATCAGTCGGAATAAGGTATTGATTTTATCCTTTTCTTCAGAAACGACCCTCTTTATGAAAAGATTAGACTTTTCTTCATTCTCAGGAATAAAATCTAAAATTTCTGGATTCACCACTCGGGTGTATTTAGGAATCTCAATATCGGAAGTGGCAGAAACCAAAATACGCTTATCAACTTTTGGCAGTCGGGACAAGATAAAAGACATTTCTTCGTGGAAACCAAATTGCAATGACTTGTCGAATTCATCCAAAACCACCGTACGAATCTTATCTGTCCTGAAAGTTTCCCTGTCAATATGATCGGCAATTCTTCCCGGAGTTCCAATCAATACAGCCGGCGGATTGCTCAAATTTTTGATTTCTGTTTCCATAGAATGGCCGCCATAGCACGTATTGACCTTATAACCCGTGCCCATTTTTTTCCAAACCTGCTCAATCTGCAGACCTAATTCTCTCGACGGCACGATAATTAAGCATTGTACCGAAAGGATTTCAGGTTGGAGAATTTCAAAAACAGGCAATAAGAAAGCCAAAGTCTTACCCGAACCTGTTGGTGACAGTAATAAAACCGAATTGTTCTCTAAAATGGCTTCTTGCGCCGCGAGCTGCATTTCATTCAGGCTTTCAATACCTAAATTCAGGAGCAGATTGTTGGAATGATGATTGTTCATGCTGCAAAGGTAATTTTTTAATGATGAATTACGAATTATGAATTACGACCCACACAAATTCGTAATTTTGATATTTTCAAATCAACCTATGAAATACCTTCTTTCACTCTTCTTACTTCCCATTATGGCAAATGCTCAAAATACAGACTTCCTGACTCCTTATGAAAAAGGAAACAGGAATCAGACTGCTACTTATGAAGAAACAATAGCCTATTTCCAACTTTTGGACAAAAACTTCGAAACGATTTCCATGCAGGAAATGGGACTTACAGATTCAGGCGAACCCTTGCACATGGTTACCTACAATAATGACAAAGGCTTTGATTTTAAAAAAATCCAAAAAGACAAGGCCGTGCTTTTAATCAACAACGGAATTCATCCGGGAGAGCCTGACGGAATTGATGCCACAATGATGCTCTTTAGAGACCTGGCATTAGGAAAAATCAAAATCCCTAAGAATTTGGCTATTGTTACTATTCCGGTTTACAATATTGGCGGTGCCCTGAACCGAAATTCATTCTCGAGAGCCAATCAAAACGGACCGGAAAGTTATGGTTTTAGAGGAAATGCAAGAAACTACGACCTAAACCGCGATTTCATAAAATCAGATACCCGCAACGCCAGAAGTTTTGCACAGATTTTCCATCTTGCCAATCCCGATATCTTTATCGACAATCATGTCAGTAATGGTGCCGATTACCAATATACCTTCACTTACATTGCCACACATTATCAAAAACTAGGCGGGAATCTTGGGAAATTTTGGGATTCAGATATGCTTCCCGCTTTATTATCTGACCTGAAAAAGAAAAAAATAGAATCAGTACCCTATGTGAATATTCACGACCAGAAACCAGATGGCGGCTTTGATGCATTTATGGATTACCCAAGATATTCAACCGGTTTTACCGCGATGTTCAACACTATTGGCTCTATGCCCGAAACGCATATGTTGAAAGACTATGCGTCAAGAGTAAAAGTAACTTATGATTATATGATTTCTACTATAGAATATGCCGATAAAAATCATGCAAAAATCAAGAAACTGCGAAAGGAAAATCTGCAAAATTATCTTCCGGGCCAAAAATACACGCTGCTTTGGAAAACAGATCCTGACAAAATTTCCAGCATCCCCTTTTTAGGGTATGAAGGCGGTTACAAGCCAAGCGAAATTTCAGGCAAACCGAGATTGTTTTATGACCGTTCCAAACCTTTCAGCAAAACCATACCCTATCATAAAGAATACAAACCTTCCTTACAAGTCATTATTCCCGAAGCTTATGTTGTTCCAAAATCATGGTGGACTATTATCGAACTATTAAAAATCAACGCTATTGAAATGACACCACTTGAAAAAGATACTGAATTTGAAGTAGAAAGCTATCGCATTAAAGATTACAAGACCGGTACTTCTGCTTATGAGGGCCATTATCCGCACCATACTGTTAATGTTGTTCCAACAAAGAAAAAAATACTATTCCATAAGGGCGATTTTTTAATCAAAACCCGGCAACCCGGTGTTAAATATTTATTGGAAACATTAGAACCTCAAGGAAATGACTCTTATTTTGCATGGAACTTTTTCGATTCAATATTACAGCAGAAAGAATATTTCTCTGCCTATGTTTTTGAAGACCTTGCCAAACAATTGCTGGATAAAAATCCGGAAATGAAGGCTGAATTTGAAAAGAAAAAATCAGAAGATTCAAAATTTGCAGATTCAGGCGAAGCCCAGTTGGACTGGATTTACCGCCATTCTGATTATTACGAAAAATCACATATGGAATATCCGGTTTATAGAATTATGAAGTAAATCGTTTTACATAAAAACAATCCTGCTTTATATAACAGTTTTATTTTACAGTAAGTCAGTGCCTTATGTAATACATGACACTACTCTATTAATATTCGATGAGCTTTTCCTTGTAAAATTCTTCTCTAGGCATTTCGATTTCTACGATGATTTTCTTTTCATAAACTTTCAGAGCCAGCTTATCGCCTGCCCTGAATCCGCTTTTCTTTAACCATTTACCGCATATCGTAATTATGGGATGATAGTTATAGTAGCTGAACACTTTACGGCAAACCGTAATTTTGCGTATTTCCAATAGCTTATCTTTGTTACTCTCGGCGTTTTTCATATCATTGTGCTTTTATGCCGTGAAATAAGACAAGACTTACTGGATAATCAATTCCGTTTCAGAATGTTTTATTCCAGAAAAGCATAATTTAGAAACTTCATTCACTAATAGTTTTTAATAATTTTAACTAAAAATAGTATATTTGAGATTTATGATACATACCGATATGCCAAACAAGAAAATACACCAAGGTCGAAATATAAAGCGTTTCCGTGAAATGCTGGGCATCAAGCAAGATGCCCTAGCCTACGAATTGGGCGAAGACTGGAACCAAAAGAAAATCTCTCTCCTGGAACAAAAAGAATCCGTAGAAAAGGATATTTTAGAACAAGTCGCTAAAATCCTGAAAGTGCCTACCGAGGCTATTGAGAATTTTGATGAGGAACAGGCTGTAAACGTTATCGCAAATACTTATTCTTTCCAAGATTTTAAGGATAATGCTGTTGCATCAGGGTTTAGTTATCAACCATCTTTTAACCCAATTGATAAAATGGTTGACCTTTATGAACGTATGCTTGAACAGCAAAAAGAAATGATTGAGAAGTTGGAACAACTTATAAAAAAACAATAATACTCCCCTATTATCTAATTCCTACTAATTAGTCTGTTGGTTAAAAATTTTACTTTGGGTCACACTCATTAGTAAAACCGTCTTTTTCTCTATTAAAACTAAATAACAATTAAGAACGTTGTCTATTATGAAAATATTCGCTTACGGTTCAAATATGAATCTCGACCGACTGAAAAAGAGAGTTCCATCAGTAAATAAATTGCTTAACGTATTTATAAAAGGTTATACCATAAAATGCAATAAGATTAGTACAGATGGATCTTCTAAAGCTAATATTGTTGAAACAGGCAACGACGATGATATTGTTTGGGGAATAATTTTTGAAATTGATGATAGTGAAAAGTCCAATTTAGATGAATATGAACAAGGATATAATGATAGTATATTATCCTTTTTGGATTCAGAAAATAATCCACATGAAGCACAAGTCTATATAGCTGACGAGAGTGCCGTTAATGAGGAACTTCTTCCTTATGATTGGTATAAAGAATATATAGTTTCAGGGGCTAAAGAGAATAATCTTCCTAAAGAATATATTGAAAAACTTGAAGCTATTAAGTTTATTGAAGACTCGAATATTGAAAGGCGTGATAAAAACCTTAGAATATTAAAGAAAACTGAAACTCTCAAAACTCCCAAAAAGATTGATGCTCCAAGTACAATGCCTACAATGAATAAAGGTTCTGAGTGGAGAAAATGGAATTTCCATGTGCATACAAAAGGCACTAATAAAAACGATCAGTTTACATCCGCAACAATGGATGATTTCTTTTATACTTTTTTTAAAGGTGCTTATGACAATGAAGTTTCTGCAATAGGAGTAACAGATTACTTCTCAATAGATAGGTATCTTGATGCAGTAAAATATAGAGAAGAAATTGATAAAAAGGTAGACGATACAGGAGAACCACTTTTTGGAGATGAAGAAATTAAGTTTATAAAAAGTATTTTTTTATTTCCCAATGTAGAACTTAGGATATCTCCTGCTACAAAAAAAGGAAAGTTTATCAATTTACATTTCATATTTAATCCTGATTACGTTCAGGCGTTAGATAATAGTTTCTTCAATAAACTTCATAATATTGAAGGTTATTTAATGAATAGACAAGGCTTTATTGATTATGCTAAACATCTTGATCCACAGACACCTCAAAATTCTCAATATAAATTTGGTATAGACAATTATAACATAGAAGTTGGTACAATTAAAAAATTGATAAATGACAGTAAAGAATTACGAGAAAATTCGATAGTTGCTGTAAGCAGCAAATCCAACGATGGTGTTTCAGGACTAAAAGATTATTATAGTGAATTTGAAAGTGAAGGAGGAAGTCTTTTAGGGACAATTAAAAGTATCTATAAGCTTACACAAATTATTTTTTCTGGTGCTCCTTCTGACAAAGAATATTTTATAGGTAAAAAAACTAGTATTGAAGAAGTTGAAGGTCATGCTGGATCTTTAAAACCGTGTATTATAGGTTGTGATTCTCATACTGAAAAAGATCTGTTCACTAAATTCACGTGGGTAAAAGCAGAACTAAATTTTGAAGGCCTTCGACAAATTTGTTTAGAGCCAGAACATAGAGTGAAGATTGATAATGACAAACCAGATTTTAAAGAAGAAAAACTTTTAATTGATAAAGTACAATTCATATCTCCTAATAATGTGTTTTCAACTGTTCCAATTTACCTTAATCCTAACTTGAATGTTATTATTGGTGGAAAATCTTCTGGAAAATCTATATTACTATATGCAATAGCTAAAACACTATCTACAGACGAAACCGTATTAAAAAATGATGATGGTAGTTTTAAATACGATTTTAATGAAATAGAAAATGGTTTTGACTTTGAAATAACTACTAAAGGAGGTTTCAACCAAAAGTTAAATCGGGATAAAGATGAAAATTCTATTTTACCAGAAATTAAATATATACCTCAAAGCTATTTAGTTAAACTTGCAGAACCTGAATTAAATAAGAAAGGAAAATCACTTAATAAACTAGTTCGTGATCTGATTAAGGAGGATGATGTTTCTAAAGAATCTTATAAGAATTTCATAAATAAAGTCCAACAAAATGATAAACTAAGAAATGCACAAGTTGACTTATTTTTTGAAACTCGCAAAGAAATTGAAGATTTAGAAAATGAGCTGAAAACTAAATCAAAAAGAGATGTGTTAGAACATAACATAAAAACCAATTCAGAAAAAGTTGAGGAATTAAACAAAAGCACTGGACTTGATGAAACGCAAGTAAAAGAATATAAAAAACTTCAAGAGCAATTAGATAATAATAATGCCAAACGTCAAAGTTTAGGGAATGATTTAGTAGCTATTAATGCATTTAATAATGAACTGATACAAACTCTAACTAATTTAAAACAAAAAAAGGATTCTCTTTTTGAAACAATACTGTTTGCTGAAGTAAAAGAATTTTATCAAACAGAATACTCTGCTATTGATACTTTATTTGAAAAATCAAAGGCTATTGAGAATTCATTTAAAATGGAGCAAAAAGAAGATGGTAAAAGACATTTTATAAATGATAACTTATTTAAAGACCTAAATGATCAAATAAAAAAAGAAAAAACAGAACTAAGCGCTTCCATACAACCTTATTTGCAAGACGATAAAGTAAAACAAGCAATTGTTGAACTTAACAAATCAATAACAAATGATAAAAATGCGATTGCGGATATAGATGCTATAAACAAAAAAATAAAGGAAAAGAAAAAAAACCTACAAGAAACTAAAGACAGTATTCTAAAAATTTACGAAGCGAGTTATAAAGAATATATTTCGATTATTGATAATCTAAAAGTAAGAACGTTTGAATTAGAGAAAGATGGTTTAAAAATCGTAGGAAAGGCTCAATATAATTTCAAAAAATTGAGAGAGAGCATATGGAATGTTAGCGATGGCAGATCGGCTTCTTATAATCACTATTCCATCTTAGAAAAAACTAAAAAAGCTACGGATAAAGTAGTATACCAAGAAATATTTGATCAAATAGAAAAACTCTTTGAGGATGTTATTTCCGGGCAATACGTTCTAACAAGTAAAGCTTCAGTTTCTGAAGTAGTTAAACTTGTATTAGACGACCACTTCTTTGATTATTGGGAAATAACTTATAAAAAAGACAAATTAGGGCAAATGTCAACTGGTAAGGCTAGTTTTGTCATCTTAATGTTAATCATAGGATTAAGCAAGTCTAAATCTCCTATATTAATAGACCAACCAGAAGATAACCTTGACAATAGATCAATAACTACTGATTTGGTAAATTATTTACGCAATAAAAAACTTGAAAGGCAAATAATTATTGTAACACACAATGCGAATATTGTTGTAAATGCTGATGCGGAAAATGTAATTGTCGCTAATCAAAAAGGACAAAGTGATGAAAGCTCTACAAGTATTTTCAAGTTTGATTATATCAATGGAGCGATAGAAAATTCATTTGAGAAAAAAGCAGGAGAAACTGATATTTTAAAATCAATGGGAATTCGTCAACATATTGCCGACATAGTTGAAGGAGGAAAAGAAGCCTTTATCATGAGAGAGAAAAAATATAGATTCCATTAATGCCAAAATACATTAATCTTTATTAATAATCATTTCACGAAATTTAATATTGAAAAATTAATGAGAAAAATTGAAGCAGAATTTTCTTTTTTTAAAGCCGGGCAAGGTTCATTTTATGGTGGACGAATACATTATCCTGAAACCAACCAGGTATTTACAGTTGTTTATGATTGTGGAACAAGTACATTTATTAGAGGAAATAGTCAATCCTTAAATAGTGAAATAAACAACTTTAAAAATTCATACTTTCCTACAAATAATAATGAAATCGAATTGTTGTTTATTTCTCACTTAGACTTTGACCATGTTTCTGGATTGAAACGGTTATTAAGAGAATTTAGAGTAAAAAATATTATTCTTCCATATATTGAAGAACAATATCGAAAATTCTTTTTAGCTTCATTTTCTGATACTGATGACCCTGATAATGATTTATCTTTAGACGATTATATTTTTTTCCTTGAAAACCCAGCCAAATTTATAATACAAAGAAGCGATAACAACCAAGATATTAAAATCTACTTTGTTAAATCTGATGGTTTAGAAAAAATAGATTATCAAGGTTATGATAATAATGACAGTCAATCCGATTCTGCTTATCCGCGTGGAACTCGTATAGAGGACACAGAAGAATTTGATAACCTAACAAATGTCTACTTTTACAAAAATGATTTACAGTTTTTTATTAAACAAGATTGGGAATTTACAACCTACGTTAAAAATGTAAATCAGACGGCTATTAGTAACTTGCATCGTTGTTTAAAGAGAATATTAGGAAAAAGAGATGATGAGAATTTGCTTCTTGATGATTTAAAAGAAATTGTAACAACAAAAAGGAAGAAAGCTCACATATGTTATACAACCTGTATTGGGGAAATTAATTCTCACGGGCTCGTATTATTACACGGCCCAATTCGTTTTGAGTTTTTGTTTGGTAGAATCGATTCTGATTGTGACCATAATTATAATGAATATCATCATAGCGAAATTTACAGACATTTTAGAAATGAAAACCAATTATTCTTAGGTACACTTTTATTTGGAGATACTTCCATAAAGCCTAGTAATAATCCCGTTAGTTTTCCATTGCCATTTAAAGACAAATTAGTAAATGTTCAGGTAGTTCAGGTTCCACATCATGGTTCTTCTGAAAATTGGGATTTTGATGAGTTTAAAGCATTAAACATTGGCAATAATATTTCTCGTTGGCAAAATCATGTTACTGCTGTTTGTAATTTTGGTTATGGAAATAGATATGGTCATCCATCACATGATGTTTTAAACGACCTCCGTTCTACAATTTTCTTAAATTCTCAATTTTCAAGATTGAATATTTTTTATAGTATATATACATTGTAATTTTGAAAAATCAGCTCTATTTTATGCAGAACTTGCGTGAGGGATAGAAGCGAAAAGCCCACAGCGAGGCACGAGCGAGGACTTGTAGCGTATAGCCCGACCCGTAGGGTCACGCCCAAAGGAAAATCTTTTTAAAAGTTGCAGTATTTGTGGCTTCGCCACTCATTGTGCCACTCTCTTTTATGGGCTGTCTCTATATTATTTTGTGGGGCACATTTTGTTTATCGGTTGAATAAAGAGTGGGAATAAAATTCCTCTTTTCCTTGTTCTGAAAAATTAAACACCAAAGCTATTTAACATAAGCTCCGTACATAAAAAAAGCTCCTATTTCTGGAGCTTTTCTGTTTCAAATAACAACTTGATATTTTCGTATGAGTTTTTTAATGCTTCCTGGATTTGTTCCGGATTAAGCCACGCCACTTTTTCGATTCCTTCTTCTTCCTGAGGTTTGGGAGTTCCTTCAAAATCAGTTTTCATCTCAAACCAGTGCGTAATTTTTAGCTTATACCTTCCGTTTCTTATAAAAACATGATAGGTCTTCTGTAATTTCTTTGTGATTGATAATCCTGATACTCCCGTTTCTTCACTGACTTCACGAATTGCCGTATTTTCTATCTCTTCGCCTTTTTCGATACCACCTTTTGGCAGGTCCCATTTCCCGTTTCGAAAAATAAAAAGTACCTCGCCCTTTTTATTATAAACCAGTCCACCGCCAGCCTTGTTCACCGGAATCTTTTCTTTCAGCTTTTTCATAATCTCCTTTTCGTCAGGATGATACAGATAAGCCTTTTGGATTTTATTCTGAAACATTTTCACTATAAGCTGATGGATATCAACACTTTCTAAAAGAAAAAATTGAAAATCGGTTTCTTTAACTATCTCATTAGTTAAAAAAAGTGGTTTATCGTTGACAAAAACTTTATACATTTGTAGTATGATTTTTAATAAAGACACCGCCCAAAAAACAGCCGAATTGCTTTTACAAATAAATGCAATTAAATTGAATCCTAAAAATCCTTTTACATGGGCTTCCGGATGGAAATCTCCCATTTATTGTGATAACAGGATAACGCTCTCATTTCCACCTATCAGAAATTACATCCGTGAAGAATTTTCTAAAAACCTGGAAAAACAGTTCGGAAAGCCTGATGTGATTGCCGGTGTAGCTACCGGAGCTATTGGAATTGGGATGCTTGTTGCTGAATATATGGGACTCCCGTTCGTTTATGTACGTCCGGAACCTAAAAAGCACGGAAGGCAAAACCAAATTGAAGGCTTTTTGCAAAAAGGACAAAATGTTGTTGTTATTGAAGACCTGATCAGCACCGGAAACAGTAGCCTTATGGCTGTGGAAGCATTAAGAGAAGCCGGGGCTAACGTAAAAGGAATGGCAGCCATCTTTACTTATGGCTTTGATGTTTCTGTTGAAAATTTCAAAAAAGCAAACATCGACCTGTTCACTTTGAGCAATTACGAAAACCTTTTGGAATTGGCCGTTGCTAAAAAATACATTACAGAAGAAGAACAAGAAACATTAAAAATCTGGAGCAAGAGTCCATCAACTTGGAATGTTGAAAGTGACAACGCATCCGTAAAATAACATTAATCGCAGCAACATGAATTTAGAAAGTCCAAAAGCGAGCGTCCAAAAATCAGCTCAATATATGTTTGACCAATTGACAGACGTAAAGAATTTTGAAAAATTGATGCCTGATAATATTGCAAAGTTTGAAGTTACGGGCGAAGATTCTTTTATTTTTGGATTAAAGGGAATGCCGGAAATCAAATTAAAGATGAAAGACAAAACAGCGCCTACAAAAGTAATTTTAGGTGCGGCTAGCGACAAGCTTCCTTTTACACTGACAGGTAACATAACACCTACTTCAGATGATTCGAGCGATGTTCAGTTATTTTTTGAAGGTGAATTTAATGCCATGATGGCAATGATGGTCAAAGGACCTATCAGCAAATTCATTGAAACCTTATCAGGAAACATGCATAAGCTGTAAAAAGCAAAACACGCATAAAAAAAGCCTTTCATTTGAAAGGCTTTTTTGTTTTAGTATAACATCCTGATTTCTTTTATTTCATACGATTTTACAAAATCATCTTCTAATGTCAGCTGAAGTTTGCCCGATTGGTCAACACCGTTAATAATCCCCATAAATTTACTTCCTTTTGCATTTTCAAAAGGCATCGGAATTCCTTTTTTGTAAAGACACGCATGATATTTTTCCCAGATGGACTTTGTGTTTTTATTCAAGATTAAAGAAACATTTCGTGTCAGGCATTCAATAATTGGGATCAAAATAGTTTCCTTGTCAATATCTCTGCCCAGCAAAAGTGACAAAGAGGAAGCTTTTGGAAGATTTTCAAAATCTTTTTGGTTGACGTTAAGTCCAATGCCAATAATTGAAAAGATTTCGCCATTGCTTTTAATACTATTTTCAATCAATATGCCACCTATCTTTTTGCCTTCTGCCAAAATGTCGTTTGGCCATTTTATAGCCAAATCCTTAATTTCTAAAAAAGATAAGGCTTCAATAATACTGACAGCAACTGCCACATTCAAATGAAAAATCTGATTGACTTCTAAAAGCAAGTCTTTAACCAAGACACTAAAAGTCAGGTTTTTACCAGACTCAACATTCCATTTCGATCCCATCTGACCCTTGCCATCTGTTTGGTTTTCGGCAGTAACAATCGTGAAGTTTTCCACGAATTGTTGTTGCAATAATCCCTTAAGATAATCGTTGGTAGAGTTAATGGCATCGAGTTTGATGATATTCATAGAAAATAATTGAAGTTTATCGTTTTTAATCTTATGTTAAGGTTCAAAAATAACGACAAAAAATGATAACTTTGCGAAAACATAAAAATTTTAAATGGCGAAAAAAAATATAAGCAATGACGATCTGTTAGCCCACATCATCAAAGGGATTGAAGAAGTAAAAGGCAATGACATTGATATTTTAGATTTAAGAGCAATCGACAACACTGTTTGTGATTATTTTGTAATCTGCAACGGTACTTCAAATACTCAGGTTAACTCCATAGTTAACTCTGTCCAAAAAACAGTTTCAAAAGAATTAAAAGACAAGCCCTGGCACGTTGAAGGTACTGAAAACGGCGAATGGGTGTTGATGGACTATGTGAACATTGTTGTTCATGTTTTCCAAAAGCATATCCGTGAGTACTACAACATCGAGAGCTTGTGGGGTGATGCCAAAATCACTACAATCCAAAACAAATATTAAAAGAAAAGACAGCAATGGCTAAAGATAACAATACAAATCCTAATCCTAAAAAATTCAGGTTAAGCCCGTGGTGGATTTACGGTGGCTTGATCTTGTTTTTCTTTATCCTGAATTGGGCTTCCGGAGGCTCAAGTTGGGGGGAAACCAGCAAAGCATCTGCTTCTGACTTCAACAAACTGCTTGAAAAAGGGCAGATTGAGAAAGTCGTTGTATACAACAAGAACGAAGCTGAAATCTTCCTGAACAAAACAGGACTCGCTGATCCGGCTAATAAAAAAGTAACTAAAGATATTTTTGACAAGCCAAACCCTGGCCCTCACTATATTCTTGACAATATTGGAAACGACGAGCTTTTCCAAAAGAAACTGGAAACGGCTCAACTGGAAGGAAAACTAAAAGACTATAACTTTTTGCCAAAAAGCAATTGGAGCGAAATCTTTATCACCTTATTGCCAATCCTGATTATCGTTGGAATCTGGCTTTTCATCATGAGAAGAATGTCTGGTGGCGGTGCTGCCGGCGGTGGCGGACAGATATTCAATATTGGAAAATCAAAAGCCAAATTATTTGACGAAAAGACCGATGTAAAAGTGACATTTAAAGATGTTGCCGGACTTGAAGGAGCAAAAGAAGAAGTACAGGAAATCGTAGAATTCCTGAAAAACCCTGAAAAATATACCAATCTTGGTGGGAAAATCCCAAAAGGAGCTCTTTTGGTAGGACCTCCCGGAACCGGAAAAACCTTATTGGCAAAAGCAGTTGCCGGCGAAGCAAAAGTGCCATTCTTTTCGCTTTCAGGTTCTGATTTCGTTGAAATGTTTGTAGGTGTGGGTGCTTCTCGAGTAAGAGATCTATTCAAACAGGCTAAAGAAAAATCTCCTGCCATTATATTCATCGATGAGATTGATGCTGTTGGACGTGCCAGAGGTAAAAACAACATGTCAGGCTCAAACGACGAGCGTGAGAACACACTGAACCAGTTACTTACAGAAATGGACGGTTTTGGCACCAATACAAACGTAATCGTTTTGGCAGCAACCAACCGTGCGGATGTTTTAGACAAGGCGCTTATGAGAGCCGGTCGTTTTGACAGACAAATTTATGTAGACTTACCGGACATCAGAGAACGTAAGGAAATTTTTGAAGTACACCTGGCTCCTTTGAAAAAAGTAGAAGGTTTGGATACTGATTTCTTAGCCAAACAGACACCTGGTTTTTCAGGAGCTGATATTGCAAACGTATGTAACGAGGCCGCTTTGATTGCTGCCAGAAAAGACAAAAAAGCAGTTGACAAGCAAGACTTCCTGGATGCCGTTGACAGAATCATTGGTGGTCTTGAAAAGAAAAACAAGATTATTACACCAGAGGAAAAACGCGCTATCGCTATCCACGAAGCCGGTCACGCTACCGTAAGCTGGATGTTGGAGCATGCCGCACCACTGATTAAAGTGACAATTGTTCCTAGAGGGCAAAGTTTGGGGGCCGCTTGGTATCTTCCGGAAGAAAGACAGATCGTAAGAACTGACCAAATGTTGGACGAAATGTGTGCCACTATGGGAGGACGTGCAGCAGAAAAAGTAACTTTCAATAGAATTTCTACCGGTGCATTAAGCGATCTTGAAAAGGTTACAAAACAAGCCAGAGCGATGATTACGGTGTATGGTTTGAACGATAAGTTAGGAAATGTCACCTATTACGATTCATCGGGACAGGCCGAATATAACTTCTCGAAACCGTATTCTGAAGACACGGCAAAGATTATTGACAAGGAAATTTCAGACTTAATCGAAGGTCAATACCAAAGAGCAATCCAGATTCTTGAGGAAAACAAGGACAAATTGAACCAGTTGGCCGATATTTTAATCGAAAAAGAAGTAATTTTCAAAGATGACTTAGAGGCTATTTTCGGCAAACGTGCTTTTGGTGAAGCAGTTGAAGAAGTCTTCGAAGAATAAATCACACTTTTTAAGAATTTTTACAAAAATCTTAATTCGAAAGCAGTTTTGAATTAAGATTTTTTTATCTTTGATTGTTTTGAAATTGCAAACAAAGAATTTGGCCAATTTATGAGTCTGTTTAAAAAACTTTTTGGCGCCAGCGAATCTTCTGATGACGATAAAGATGGCAACTTAAGTCCATTCAATCCCGAAACTGTAATTCCGGCGGATGAATTATTTACCCTGAACTTTAAAAAGAACGGAGGCAAATTCTTGTATTGCGAAAATCTTGAAGAAGCAAAAGATCATTTCGAACACATTCTTGAAGAAAACGATTGGTTTGAGTCTGAAGCACTTTGTTTTGAGCCTAAACTTTTCAGCCTTCTTGAAGAGAACAAGCTTGCTTATACCAAACCTACAAATCCTAGATTTCTTTTAGCTGGTTGTGAAAACCTGATTGCTGATGAAGGTTCTGTTTTATTTTCATCCAATCAGATAAAACAGTATAAGCCTAACGAATTGCCTAGCAACATTGTTATCCTTGCCACAACAAGCCAAATTCTGGCCAGTAAAAGCGATGGGCTTCGTGAAATCAAAAGAAAATACGAAAAGGATTATCCTACCAATATTACCACAATAAAATATTTCGAAAAGGCAAAAGATGAAGACTTCCTTCAATACGGAAGCGTAGCTAAAAATCTCTATCTGCTGCTTTTAGAAGACCTTTAAAATGCGCGAAACCCTAACGAGATCATTATCTGGACTGGTCTACATTCTTCTCCTGATCGGGGCGACTCTTTATTCCCTTGACAGCTTTCTTCTGCTTTTTGGATTATTTCTGGCAGTATGCACGGCCGAATTCTGTGATTTAGTAAATCTGAAGAAAACCATCCCGCTATTGCTTGCCTTTGGAGCCTATGCTTTATTTGCGTATTTCAATACTTTCAATAAAACCAACGATTGGCTTTTAACCGGAGCAGCACTTTTTGTATCCATAAGACTTATTTTATTCTTATTCAGTGAAAAAAGACAAAAAGTAGACCTGCCGTCAAAATATGTTTATTTAATAGGCTACATCATACTTCCTATTATCCTATTAACCAAAATTCCATACGAAGCAAACGTATTCAATCCAAAAATTCTGATTGGATTATTCATACTGATCTGGACTAACGACACATTCGCTTATATTGTTGGAAAATCCATTGGGAAAAGAAAACTTTACGAAAAAATATCCCCTAAAAAAACCATAGAAGGCTTTTTGGGAGGATTAATTTTTGCAATAATTGCCAGTATCATCATCGCTATTTATTTTACCAAGCAACCCTTATTTATTTGGATTATCTTTGCCCTGATTGCCGGAATCTTTGGAACAATTGGCGACTTAGTAGAATCAAAATTTAAAAGAATTGCCGGAGTTAAAGATAGCGGTAAGATTATGCCCGGACATGGAGGCATACTAGATCGGCTAGATAGTATTATATTTGTATCACCATTCATTTTTTTGTTTTATCAAATTTTAGATTATGTTCAAATTTCATAAAGAAGGAGCAAAAATTATTCTTATCACCTGCGCAGTAGTCGTAGCAATAGTTTTGTTAACTGATTCATTGATTCCTAATTTCTGGGTTTTAAAAACCATACAGATTATCTCATTAGTATTTCTTATATTAGTACTTCAGTTCTTTAGAAATCCAAGAAGATATACACAGATAAACGAAAATCAGATTATTGCTCCGGTAGATGGAAAAGTTGTCGTGATTGAAGAAGTTTATGAAAGCGAGTATTTCAAAGATAAAAGACTTATGGTTTCTATTTTCATGTCGCCTATTAACGTGCATGTAACTCGTTATGCCATGAATGGAATCATAAAATTCAGCAAATATCATCCGGGCAAATATCTTGTGGCCTGGCATCCAAAAGCAAGTGAAGAAAATGAAAGAACGACAGTAGTTATCGAAAACACTACTTTCGGAGAAATATTATACCGCCAGATTGCCGGAGCTTTAGCAAGAAGAATTGTGAATTATGCTAAAGAAGGAATGCAGGTAGTTCAGGGCGAAGATGCCGGATTTATCAAATTCGGGTCGAGAGTAGATTTATACCTGCCTCTTGGAACGGAAATTAATGTAAAACTGAATCAAAAAGCAGTTGGAGGTATAACAGTAATTGCAACAAAACCTTAATGTCGGAAAAAGATTTAGATACTCTGTTTGAAGAAGCCTATGAACTGGCTTCAAACATGACAGAACCTCTACCGCAGGATGTCATGCTACGAATTTATGCCTATTACAAACAGGCAACTCAAGGCACTGCTAAATCAAAAAGACTTACCAGTGTCGATTTAAGGGATGCTTTTAAAACTAATGCCTGGATGCAAATCAGCCATTTGTCAAGTGATGAAGCAAAACGACTTTATATAGAAACTATTAATTCACTTATTAAAAAATAATTATGAAAAAAACGCAATTATTTCTTTCGAGCCTTGTATTGGCATTCGTATTGCAATCTTGCAATAACGAAAAAAAATTAGAAGAAGTAGAGGTACCGCTTCCTACAGCAACTGAAGAAAAAGCTCCTATGGGTAATCCTGATGATGTAGCTGCTGAGCCAGGTGCTTTCAAAATGATGAAACTTCCTTATGCTTATGATGCTTTGGAACCACATATCGATGCCAGAACAGTCGAAATCCACTATTCTAAACACCATGTAGGATATGTAAACAATCTGAACAAAGCTATCGCCGGAACTGCATTAGAAAAACAAACTATTGAAGAAATCCTATCAAAATTAGATATGGAAAACAAAGTGGTTCGTAATAATGCCGGAGGATATTACAACCATAACCTTTACTGGGAAATCATGGGACCTAAAAAAGGTGGTGAACCAACAGGCGCACTTGCTGAAGCTATCAAAAAAGACCTTGGTTCTTTTGAAAACTTCAAAACTCAATTGACAGAAGCTGCTACAAAGCAATTCGGTTCAGGATGGGCATGGTTAGTAGTTGACAAAACAGGAAAACTTGTTATTGGCAGCACACCAAACCAAGACAATCCTTTAATGCCAAATATGTCAATTTCTGGTACACCAATCCTAGGTTTGGATGTTTGGGAACACGCTTACTACCTAAAATACCAAAACAAGAGACCTGATTATATCACGGCGTTTTTCAACCTGATTAATTGGGATGCTGTTGCTAAAAAATACGAAGCTGCAAAAACTTCAGCTGCTCCGGCTCCTAAAGTTTAAAAGTGTTCAAATAATAAAAAAAGCCCCATTAATTTGGGGCTTTTTTTATTGGTATATGTTATCTATTATTTTAAGCTAGCTAAGCTTTGCTCTATAGTAGCAATCTTAGCCAAAGCATCAGCTTCTTTCTTTCTTTCTATTTCCAAAACCTTTTCAGGAGCATTGTTTACAAATTTTTCATTTGACAATTTTACCCGAACTGATTTCAAGAAACCTTGAGTATATTTCAATTCTTCAGAAAGTTTAGCAATTTCTTCTTCTATATCAACCGATCCGCTGATTGGTACAAAATACTCATTTGATTTTGCACGGAACGTCAGAGCACCTGTTACAGCTTCAGAAACATACTCCAGAGAACTGATATTACCTAATTTTGTAATAACAGCATCAAAATACGTCGACGAATTATCATTGTTAATAGCTTTCAATTCGATTGCATCTTTGAAAGGAATATTTTTTTCTTTTCTGATTGTTCTTATTCCCGAAATAACTTCTGAAGCAAAGTCAAAATCGGTAATCAGCTTCGCATCAAATGATTTTGATTCCGGCCAAGTCGAAATGATTAAGGCTTGTTCAGGATTTCTTTCTGCAATACGTTGCCAGATTTCTTCTGTAAGGAAAGGCATGAACGGATGCAACAATTTCAAATTGCTTTCCAGCATTTCAATCGCTTTATCAAACGTTTTTCTGTCAATTGGTGCTTGGTAAGCCGGCTTGATCATTTCAAGGAACCAGGAACAGAAATCATCCCAAACTAACTTATAGATAGCCATCAGGGCATCAGAAATTCTGTATTTTTCAAAATGGTCTTCAATTTCAATTAAAGTGTGTTGCAATTTTGCTTCAAACCATTCGATAGCTACTTTTGAAGATTCAGGTTGTGGAATTGTATCGCTTACCTCCCACCCTTTTATCAATCGGAAGGCATTCCATATCTTATTGGTAAATGATTTACCCTGATTACACATTTCTTCATCAAACAGAATATCATTTCCTGCCGATGCACTTAACAACAAACCAACACGAACACCGTCTGCACTAAATTCATCAATCAAATCCAATGGATCAGGAGAGTTTCCTAATGATTTTGACATCTTGCGACGTTGTTTATCACGAACCAAACCTGTCAGGTAAACATTTGTAAATGGTTTTTCACCAGTATATTCATACCCGGCAATAATCATTCTTGCTACCCAGAAAAATAAGATATCCGGACCGGTAACCAGGTCATTTGTTGGATAGTAATATTTAAAGTCTTTGTTTTCAGGCTCCATAATACCTCCAAAAACCGACATTGGCCATAACCAGGCTGAAAACCATGTATCTAAGGCATCAACATCCTGACGTAGGTCTTCTGCTTTCAAATCTGCTTTTCCTGTTGTTTTTTGGGCAAGAATCACGGCATCTTCAATTGTTTCGGCTACAACAAAATCTTCTTTGCCATCACCATAGAAAAACGCTGGAATTCTATGTCCCCACCAAAGCTGACGAGAAATATTCCAATCACGGATATTTTCAAGCCAATGACGGTACGTATTTTCAAAACGTTTTGGATACAATTTGATTTCTTCGGTTTCAAGAACGGCTTTGATGGCAGGTTTTACCAATTCATCCATTTTCAGGAACCACTGATCAGATAAACGAGGCTCAATTACCGCTTTCGTTCTTTCTGATGTTCCAACTTTATTAAGATGCGTTTCTGTTTTTGCCAGGCTTCCGTTTGCTTCTAATTCTTTCGCAATTTCTTCACGAACTACAAAACGATCTTTTCCTGCATAGTGCAATCCAAATGAATTTAAGGTTGCATCTTCATTGAAAATATCGATTACTTCAAGATTATGTTTATCTCCTAAAGTCTTATCATTCATATCGTGAGCAGGAGTTACTTTCAAACATCCTGTTCCGAATTCAACATCAACATATTCATCTTCAATGATAGGAATTACTCTCCCTGCAATAGGAACAATTGCTTTTTTACCTTTCAGATGCGTAAAACGCTCGTCATTCGGATTAATACAAATAGCAGTATCACCAAAAATAGTCTCAGGGCGTGTCGTTGCAATTGTCAGGAAGTCATTGCTCCCTTCAATTTGATATTTTAGAAAATATAACTTTCCTTGTCTTTCTTCAAAAATTACTTCTTCATCCGATAGGGTTGTCTTTGCTTCCGGATCCCAATTGACCATTCTATAGCCACGATAGATCATTCCTTTGTTATATAAATCAACAAAAGATTTGATTACAGAAGCTGACATATCTGGATCCATTGTGAATTTTGTTCTTTCCCAATCGCAAGAAGCTCCTAGCTTTTTTAACTGGTCAAGAATAACACCGCCGTATTTATGGGTCCAATCCCAGGCATGTTCTAAAAATTCTTCACGAGACAAATCATTTTTATTGATTCCTTCCGCCTTTAATTTTGCCACAACTTTAGCTTCGGTTGCAATCGATGCGTGATCTGTACCCGGAACCCAGCAAGCATTGAAACCTTTCAGACGCGCACGACGAATCAGAACATCCTGTATGGTGTTATTTAACATGTGTCCCATATGCAAGACACCTGTCACGTTTGGTGGTGGGATTGTAATCGTATAAGGTGTTCTGTGGTCAGGTTCAGAATGGAAATAGTTGTTCTCCATCCAGTAGCTGTACCATTTTTGTTCTACTGATTTGGCATCGAATTGAGCTGGAATTGTCATCTTTTCGTCTTCGTTATTTTTTCTATATTGTTTTTATGTGCTAGCTAAAAATTCACAATTATCAATAATTTCAACCTATTGTTCTTCTCTTTAAAAACAAAAAATAAGCTTGGTATGAAATTTGCGAATATTAAGCCACAAAAGTAATTAAGTATGTGCAGTATAAAAAATTAAGATTTAATAATTTGCACTTTAATCAAAACTAAGTAATTTTACTGAACACTAACAAAATTTTTTATGATGAAAAAAATACTAAGTCTATTTGCAGTCATGATGTTTGGCGTTTCAGCCATGGCACAAACCGGCCCAAAAATCGAATTTAAGGAAGAAACGATAGATTATGGCACTGTTACTAAAGGAGAAGATACCGGATTGAGAGTTTTCGAATTTAAGAACATCGGTGATGCGCCTTTAATCATTAATGATGTAAAATCATCATGCGGATGTACCGTACCTACAAAACCTCAAGAACCAATCATGCCTGGAAAAACTGGCAAGATTGAAGTACAATATAATATGAATCCTGGCCCTATCAGCAAGACCATTACTGTACAATCAAATGCTGTCAATAAAGACAGCGGCATTATTCCATTACGAATTAAAGGAAATGTCATTGTTAAAGAAGAAGTCAACCTGATGGAGAAAAAGAAAACACTTCCGAGTTCATAAAAAATCCCGCTGATGCGGGATTTTTTTTTATAATATCTTTTTAAGCTGAAACTTAAATGCAATAATTTTTGAATTCCTTTCAATATCCAAGTAAATCCATTTACCTTCCTCTGACTGCAACAGATCACTTATTTTTTGGATTGTATAACCATGTGTTTTTTTTTTGTTTATCCTGATAATTTTATCTCCTGGCAATATGCCTGCAAGATCAGCAGGAGAACCGCTTCTTACACTGGCAATTTCAAAAACTGGTTTTAATGAAAATTTATATCTAAAATTGCTGTCATTAAAATTATCCAAACCACCATCAACCTTTACTCCATAATTATTGGATTTTGTTTCAAGCCTTATTGCCTCCTGAACAAATTCAACACCATTATGCTGTATCACAATACCACTCATATTGTAATTGAAAGGCTTTTTGAACCTTGAATTCTTTTTCAGATATATAAATTGTTCCTGATAATCCAAAACAACATTAAACCTATGCAAAATTTCACCTCCAACTGAACCGTTTCTCCCTTCAATAATTCCAATCTTAGGAAAATATACTTCTTCAGGATATGAAACCAAAGCTCCATCTAAAGTAAAATCTGCAATCTTTACAGTCTTCACTCTTGATTTTTTTCCAATAATAAGCCCGTTAAGCCCGCTTCCTAAAATATCTTCAAAATAATTCTTTCCGGCTCTTATCTTCTTGTTTTCAAACAGCCATAAACCATCACCAAGACCAATATCTATTAAAAGTTTTAAGTCTAATGTATCTTCTTCAATCTTAGTAACCACATCAATATAAGGCCTCTTATCTATAACTTTTATAGGATGTTTCAGATATTTTTTGAATTTTTTATTTTCAAGAAATTCCCTGGTTCTATGAATCGTCACCATCTTTTTGTGATAATTAATTTCAATTGGATATTCCTTAAAAAAAGAATATCCAATGACCCCATTCACAGGTATGCCCAACCTAGATGAAAAATTCACATCCTGATCCAGTACTATCATTAAGGGAAACCTGTCATCTTCATACGAAGAAATTTTAATTTTGTTATCAACAGAGAGTAAAGCTTCAATAATTTCTTCCGACCCTATACCTCTGATTTTTATTTTTTTATAATTTTTAAATTGAATAGAATCATTCTCAGGAAGACTGAAAATCATTGAACTATCTGCTCCAGTATCTAATAGCATATTTAATTTGACATTATTAATCTCGACAGGAATAATAATCAGATTATAAATATGTTGAAAAGGAATTTCAATCTTGTTTTTATTTGAATTCCATTGAAACCCTTCTTGGGCAAAAAACGAACAGGGCACTACCAATAAACAAAGAACAAGTAATCTTAATTTCATACGCACCTTTTTTATATTAAATGTAGAAAATTTTAGTGAATTGATATCATTTCAACCCAATTTTGGACACGTTTTTTTCTAAATTTCTTGAAAAAAAGTCGCAAATTTGCACATAAAACAATAAGTCATGCCAAAAATTTCTACTAAAGGACAACACATGCCCGAATCACCAATACGAAAATTGGTTCCCTATTCAGAAATAGCAAAAAAGAAAGGCCATAAAGTCTATCATCTAAATATAGGCCAACCTGATATCAAAACTCCAGAAGTTGCTCTAAACGCAGTAAAGAACACAAACATTACAGTTTTAGAATATAGCCATTCTGCCGGTTTTGAAAGCTATAGAAACAAGCTTTCGCAATATTATCAGACTCATGAATTGCCTATCAATACATCTGATATAATCATCACAACCGGAGGATCTGAAGCATTGCTTTTTGCAATGGGAAGCACAATGGATCAAGGCGATGAAATTATCATTCCTGAGCCATTCTACGCAAATTATAATGGATTTTCTACTGCTTCAGGAGTTACTGTTGTTCCTGTAATATCGACAATTGATGAAGGTTTTGCATTACCACCAATTGCCGCTTTCGAAAAGTTAATCACACCTAGGACTAAAGCAATCCTTATCTGTAATCCCGGAAACCCAACTGGGTATCTATATTCAAAAGAAGAAATACTTCAACTTGCTGAAATTGTAAAAAAACATGATTTATTTCTGATTGCTGACGAAGTATATAGAGAATTTATTTATGATGGTGAAAATCATTTTTCTATCATGAATGTTCCAGGCTTAGAAGAAAATGCCATCATGATTGATTCTGTTTCCAAAAGATATAGTATGTGCGGAGCGCGTATTGGATGTATCGTTTCTAAAAACAAAGAAGTAATGGCTACCGCTATGAAATTTGCACAAGCGCGTTTGAGCCCGCCTACTTTAGCACAAATTGCCAGCGAGGCTGCTTTGGACACCCCTCAAAGTTATTTTGATGATGTTATTACAGAATACAGAGACAGACGTGACACTCTTATAGCAGGGTTGCAAAAAATAGAAGGTGTTAAAGTTGCTACTCCTAAAGGGGCTTTTTACTGCATTGCAAAACTTCCTGTAAAAAATGCTGACGATTTCGCACAATGGTTATTGGAATCGTATGATTTAAATGGTGAAACTATTATGGTTGCTCCGGCTGCAGGATTCTATTCTACGCCTAATGTAGGATTAGATGAAGTACGAATTGCTTATGTACTTAAAAAAGAAGATCTGATCCGATCAGTAGCAATCCTTGAAGACGCATTAAAGGAATACAATAATAAATAAGAATAGAATAATATAAAAAAGCTCCTGTTTCAGGAGCTTTTTTTATTACCCTTAGTTTTTACTATTCTTATATAAAACAAAAAGGCTTCCAAATCTGGAAGCCTTTTTGTTTTTAATATTTTATTAATTATCTCTTCAGCGAGAAGTGAGCCTTGAACTCCTTGCTCGCGTTGTTCTCCTT
>CAZFGA010000031.1:15433-43259 GCA_964518395.1 uncultured Flavobacterium sp. | reverse complement strand
TTTAAGGTCGAAATCCTTTAGCTCTATTTTCTCATTAAATTCTCCGGTATAATCGGTAATCTCAATTCTTCCTCCGCCCGGAGTTACTGCTTTGAGAAGTTTAATGCTAACGCTTAATTCGTTGTGAGCATCGATTGAAATTGAATACTGGAACGGTCTTGACAGATGTGTCGACAATAAGCCATAATTCAGCTCATTTACGCCCAGGTTGCGCGCATCCCGAACCAAATCTTCAATGTTGTCCTGTAAAGTGATGAAATGGTTTTTGTTGATCTTCATTCCATCGATCCAGTTTACCGGAAAGTGTTTTATATTTTCAGCCATAACTAATGAAATTATATTCGTTGACAAATTATCGTTGCTCCGTCTTTGATGTTGTTAGTGTCTATTGCTAGTTCGGGGTCTATGTAATCGGATGAGCTGAACCATTTTGGCTTGGTGTAGAAATACCATCCATAAGGCTGGTTTTTATCGTCCAAAAAGCGGACCTGGCTGTTAGGGTTCTTCTCGTTGTAATCGTTTATGAAATAATAAAACAGTTTTCCAAAGTCAAACGCACGAGGTGCTTTTACTTTAAAATTGATAATCGTTGAATCGTTTGCCTTTTTTGTAAATACTAAATTTACGATAATTATATTTCTCATTTCAGAAATATGTGGTGCAGGATATTTTGAATTCACAGGATAAAACCATCTTTTATGAAGTTTTGCCGGAATTGAAATGGCGGTTCTGAAAAGACAGAAACAAAGCGTCGGAATCAGGAAAAAGAGCATGGCTCCTAAGTAATAATACATATAGGCCAGTTCCTGGAAATGTCCAATCAGCATAATAGCAAAGGCTTCCATGAAAATTCCCGTTACTATGGCAATAAAAATTTCCTTATAGATTTCCTTAGCGTCAAATTGTTTAAAATACAAGTGGAAAAATGTCAGATGGATAGTTCCGGCGATTAATAAATATACCTGAAACGAAATAAAACGGATGTTTACCGTAGTGTCTTTTAGATTGAATAATATGGCGCCAAAAATCAGGAATAATAATCCCTGACAAAGAATATAAATAAAATAGCTTTTTTTCTCCTGCCTGAATTTAGGCGTTTTCATGCCAATAAACATGCTGATAATCATTGCGATTGCAATGGCTAAAAAGATATAGACTAGAGTTTCGGTTCCGCCGATGTGGTTTAGGTATTTTCTCATATTACTGTTGATATTCCGAGTCTTGATTTGTAAATTGTATCATCCATTGCAAAAAGTTCGTCTTCAGAATTCAATTGAATTTCAAAAGAGTACTGCATTTGGAATGGAAGGAAAAGGTTAAAGAACGTTGTCAAAAAATTCTCTAATACGTGGTCATCAAAATAATCGGGAAGGTTATCCGGATTTTTTAACGGGCCCACAATGAAATTGTATTTTTTCAGAAAGATTTCCTGATTGCTTTGTAAAGTGGTGGTGGTGCCCATAATCATTTCGCCTGAATTTTCCTCAATGTCATGGCCGTTTTCCAATTGGATATTTTTAGAAGTGTACGTGACTTCTTCGCCCAATATTCTTTCAAGCATTTTGCTGATGTCAGAAATGTTTTGCCCGGAGTTTCCTTTCAGTTTCATAAGAGCATAAAACATTTTTACGGTCAGCACATCCGGAATGTTCTTTTCGACACCTAAAATCATCCGAATGATATCCGCAATTCCGTTGGTGCTTAATTTGGAGAAAAAATCAGATTCATGTCTTTCTGTCTGATGGCGAAACCGGAACAGCTCATTCTCCAAAGGATTATAGAAATGCCGGGCCTCTTTCTCTTCTTTTTTACGAATTTTAAATTCTTGAGAAGGGTCATTCCTTTGGTGGCGATTTCTATAATTATGCGTAATGCTTTCCGGCAATATGTCATAAAAACCGTCACGGCTGGTATTGATATGCAGAATATCCGAATCATTTACATCTGTTGTGATGCTCATCGTATCCTTGCTGAATTTTCTGTAAAAAACACCATTCGATTTCAGGACAATATCCAGGTCGTCTGTTTTGTTTTTCAGAAGTGCATCAAATAACAGCTCAGCCCTTAAGTCAAAAGGCGTCAAGTTCCTGTGATTTTCTACAAAGAATCGATTTTTTGTCATAGCTAAAATTATTGCTTAAATCTGCCAGCGGCCACGAAATTTTTTTTCCAATATGCTTTTTTTAAGCTTGAGATTTCGACACCTCCGACTTGGTTAGCTGAAAAAAACTTATTGTTCTTGAGATAAATTCCAACGTGAGAGATTATTTTTTCCTCAGTAATCCTGAAGAATACCAAATCGCCCTCCCGTAATTTTTCGTCTGACTTAAACAATTCAACCCTGTTGTCCATGCTCATTTCTGCAGCAGTCCTAGGAAGGTCTTTTTTGTATACATGCGAATAAAGCTCCTGCATCAAAGCTGAGCAATCGATGCCACCTCGCGTTTCGCCCCCATAAATATATTTCGTGCCTTCCCAGCTTTTAATAAAAATGTACAGTTTCTCGTTTATTATTTCGGTTTCACTTACTTCTAATTTTTTGGCAAAATACTTTCGATCGTCGTCGCTCAAAGTTGTACTATAGGAATATTTTGCATTTGAGTTTTTCTTATTGTTTCCAGCTTGCGATTTAACAAAATCATCGGTAATGACAAAGTCTTTTTTGGGCAGGCAAGAGACAAAACTTACACTCACAAGGCTTAAAAAAATAAACTTTTTAAACATATTAAATGGCGTTTTAGTTCTGAAACTCTTAACTAGATAGATAAATATATATTGAGCTTTTGAAGGGGGAAGCTGATTATCTAAATATAAAAATTTTGGGAACTAATTTATACATTTAGGATTTAATATCCATTTCCATGATGTTAAATTAATACTTTTTACCCATAAAAATCACAATTAACATTTAGGTAAAGTGATTTTAACAAAACATTATCATTAATTAAGAAGGCAGGAAAATCAAGCATTGAGGGTTTAAAGGTATGTTAAATCATTGTGACTTTAACAATAAATTTTTTGATAAATTATTTTAACTTGAAAAACCAAAGGAAATTTTTATAAATTTGGAATAAGACAAATTTCGCTTATTTATCGCCCCCAGCAATTTATAATTAATATTATAAAATGAATAAGAGTAATCAAATAAAGACCCACTTTGATGGAAAAATTATATTGTTCTTCTTTATAATTTTTGTCACCTCTTGTGGGCTGCTGGCCTTTAAAATAAATAACAAAGCGATTTGCACCATAAAGGAGTTCAAAATCGATGCTCCTACTTTTAAAGCAGGTGAGCTAATCACTTTTTCAGACATTACCCCTAACTCTTATGAGTGGAGATGGTACTTTGGCGATGGAAGTAAAATTTCGTATCGTTCAAAAGTAGCGCACTCATTTTCTAAGCCAGGAAAATACACCATAAAGCTTTTGGTAGACAATAGCTGCACGATAGAAAAAACGATTAATATTCTTCCAAAGAATGATGTGATTGATGAAAGTTTATTACCTAAATTTTTCGCTCCTACTGTAGTTTATGAAGGCGAACAAGTGCAATTCAAAGATTCTACAGCACATGCGAAATCATGGGAATGGAGATTTGGAGACGGAATCAAGATTGACGCAATTGACAGAATTCCTACTTATGTATATAGAATGCCTGGTGAAAAAATAGTATCACTGGTTGTAAATGGTGATATTAAATATGTAAAACAGAAAAAAATAACGGTATTGCCGGCTAAAAAAGAAACCAAAGATGTTGTTTCTGAAAGGCTTGCAAGAAGAAGCAGTTCGAGAGCCGATATCGTAGGTGATTATTTTAAGCAATTGCCGGAAGCCCCAAAACGCAGTGCTGAAATTGCAGGCATTAACGAAGAAAAGTTTAAGGCCATATTAATGGGTATCTGCGAAGACAAACTTTCTTTTGATAATGTAAAACGTTATTTCTGCGATGATGATTTGCCACTGGTAAAGCTTCGCAACGGTAAGACCATTTCCCTGAAAGAACTGGATGAAGCAATCCGCGACAGAAATATCAACATCAAAAAAATCGAATTGCAAAAAGACCAGGATGGCTGCGTAACCGTCATCAACCTGAACTACAGATACAGAACAATTTTTTAAAGCTCTTTCTCTATACAATAAAATTAATATTTAATACTAGACAGCATGGCAAATTCATTTTCAAACAGTTATGGAATCGGGGGTAACGAAGTCAGACAGGAAGGTCAGGAAAGCATTCTCGAAATCCCACAAAATAAAACTTTAATAGCCCAAAAATTAACGCCTAATACGCCTGTGCGTCCAGAAATCGTTACAGGTTTAAAAAATATGGATGAGGTTTTTGAACATTTTGATCCAAAAATCAATGTGGCTTTTGAAGATGAAGACGGTAAGGTTACTCGTGAAGAATTAGGATTTAAAAATATCGGAGACTTTTCAATTAATGGACTGACTGCTCAAAGTCCGTTCCTGACCGATTTAAAGACTAAAAACGAGCAGTATCAAAAAATGATCAAGCAGTTAAAAACCAATAAGGTTTTAAAATTAGCGCTTCAAGATCCGGAAGCCCGACAGTCTATTATTGAGACCATCGAGGCACTGATAAAAGAAATTGAACAATCTGATAAATAATTAAGCCATGGCAAATCAAGAAAACACTAAAGCAACAAATACAACATTGGCAAATCAGGAACGTTCAACCAGAACTCTTGAACAAAATGTTGAATCTTTTATACAATACGGAGGCTTCGATTTATTGGAAGGTGCTATTGAAGGCGTTCAGAATTTAAATCCTGAACGTAAGGCACGTAAAAATATTTTCTTAAGCGAAAGCAGTAAAAAAGCTGAACGTCAGGCACTAAAAACAGTGCTTAAGCTTTGGGCAGAATCATTAAAGACAACAGACAACCTGTTGGATTTGGTTTCTGAAAGTGCAAAAAAATCAGATGTTGCTGAACAGACACTAAAGAAAAACCTCGCTATTGCTGTTGCGGAATCGAAAGAATTAGAAGAAAACTACAGAACACTTTCTCTTTTTTATAAAAATACGGAAGAAAGCAAAGTCAAGAACGTGGCGATCATGAATGCAGAACTGGATCAGTTGAAAGATCTTGATAATTCTCGTTTTATTGATAATATCCAGGAAGAATTAGTAAACGGATTTGACCGTTTGGACTTACGCCAAAACTACTCGCTTTTGGTAATCCCGGGATATTTAGGTTCCAACAAAGTTATTGAAAAATGGGCGAAGATTGCTTATGATAATAAAGTAATGCTGATTACGGATTTCCAACATTTGGATGAACCGGATGATGTAATGGAAATGTTCGAATCGGCAAACCTTACAGGTGGTGATACGTATCGTTCTAATGTAATGATGGCGTGCAACTGGCTGGTAGGTCGTGGAAAACACGATGAAATCGAAGAAGAAGACCATTTGTTCATTCCGCCGTCGACTGCATTGGCAGGAAAAGTATACAACACGCTCATGTCTCAGGTAACAGCCGGTAAGAAATACGGAGGGATCAACGAAGTTGACGGTGTGAAATTCGATTTAAAGAAAAGCGAAATCGCCAATCTTGAAAATTTAGGATTGATCCCGATGGTTAATGAATACGGAAAAGTTATGGCTTTTTCAGGTAAAACGCTTTTCAACGGAGACAATCTTGGTTTACAGACCTATTCAGTGGTTCGAGTTTTTGATTATGTGACTAAAGTATTGATGGACTTCTTAAACAGAAGAGCCTTTGAGAACTTTAATGCCAAAACAAGAAAAGAAATCCTAAACCAGATTGTCAAATTCTTAGACAATGTTGCCGGACCTGATAAGCTTATCGAAGATTTTGAGATCAAGAGATTTGAGCAAGATCCAAATCAGAAAGACAGAATATTTTTGGACATCCGATTGAAACCGTATTTCCCGGCTAAGAATTTCCTTATCAAAATGGATGGCCAAAAAGGTGACGATGGTAATGATTGGGATACTGAATATGCCGAATCAAAATAAGAAATGGATTACAACCGTTTTATAGTGTTAAAAAACAATATGTTTTCTTTAATTTCTTGATAATTTAACCTCGAATTAATTGCAGGTGATTTAAAAAATTAATATCTTAGAGTAACTGAAAATCAGAATAGTAGAATAGAATAATCCCCCAACTTCTATCACAATTAATAAATTTTAATCTTTAAATTTTTTTATTATGTCATTCAAATCAAAACTAAAAGTTGGCGGAAAGGAATTAAACATTTTGAACGCTTCGTATGATTTGCATCAAGAAGTAGATGCTAGTGGTCGCCCATCTTCTGTTACGCGCGGAGGAACAATCAATTTAACTGTCGAATCTACTGGAGATTCATTCTTTTTCGAATGGATGACCAATAACTTCGAAAGAAAAGACGGATCAATCCAGTATGTTAAGCGTGATACTGACGCTAAACTTAAAGAAATGAACTTCAAGGAAGGATATCTGGTAAAATACAGAGAGTCTTTCGATGCTCAGGATGGAAATCCTTTGACTGAAACCTTTACAATTTCTGCAAAAGAAATTTCCATGGGTGGCGGTGAGCATGTTAACGAATGGGTTTAATTCAATTAGAATTACTTTCAAGTTTTTAATGATAAAGGGTTTGTGTGTTACATTCCCTTTATCATTATATCGTACTATTTGCAGTTTTTTTAATTATTTAAATCTATCTACTTATGTCATTTTTAGCAAAGCTTGAAATTGACGGAGAGGTATTGAATGTTTTAGAATTTCAATGCACTCTTGGTCAAGATACAGATAAAAGCGGAAAGCCGTCTGCTGATCCTGCGGGCGGAAAAATCCGTATCGTTGTAGAATCTACAAAAAGCACCATGCTGTTTGATTGGATGGTAAGCAATTCCCAGACAAAAAACGGAAAACTCACTTTCTATAGGCGTGACGCCATATCAAAAATGCGTGAGCTTCAATTCAAAGAAGCCTATTGCATCCGATATGATGAGGCTTTTGTTGCCTATAATACGATGTCCATGAGAATTGAAATCGTCATTTCGGCAAAAGAAATTAATATGAACGGTTCTCAATTTGCAAGAAACTGGCCGTTGAAATTCTAAAATAAATCGTATGGACGAACTTAATACCAAATTTTTTATAGGGTTGAGTTGGCATTTCGGCGGTGGTCCAAAATCGTACTTTAGCGGTACGGCTGGGGTCGGCGTTAGCAGAAGATTTGGTCCGGTAGATCCCGGTGTTAATATTGCCATCAATGCCTATAATGGAGGCATGGGGGCACTTTCAGGCAGTAATGCTATGAATTTTGATGTTGTCATGACCGGAAAACTGACAGTTGGTGCAGGTAATGCTACACCTATGTCCGTATATCCATTGCATATGGATAGCGGAACAGGAATGGAAGATACCTATAAATATTCAGGCTCAGTAGGAACCAGCCTGATCTTGAATAATAATGACAGAAATCAGCAAGTGGGTTTTGTACAATTAAGAGCCGGTGATTTCGGGTTCCAGTTTTACAATGACTTTGGTGGTTTTAAGAAAATCGGAATTGCCGACGGACACGATCGCTGGTGGACCGGAGGTGGAAAAGTAATTTTAGGAAACAACAGAAGTAATTATCAGATGATTATTGCAAGTGATGTTTTTACAGCCGATACCGATTCTGAAAGTGTTACCGATTCCGAAGCTGCTAAAAGAAGTCTTGCCGATTTTGAGCAGAGACACCTTGGAAGCAGCGGATTCGAAAAATTCAAAGACAAAGCATTTAATTATACGCCAACATCGGCTACTGAAGTGGGTCAGGAATTTTTAAATGCCAAAAGAAACGGAGTGGGATGGAATCCAAATGCACATTCTTTTGACCTGAACCAGGGAAGGACTTCTTTTCATGCAAGAACACCTCAGGGTAGTATAGGAATCAATGGAATTGGCCAGGGCCATATGTATTCGCAAGATATGATTCACCGGTTTATAAATTTTCACCTGATCCCTTCTGAAAGGCCAAATTATTGGGAAGTACAGACAGGACCTAATATTAATACAGGATTTTAATGAAAAGTAATTTATGGATGATGCTTCTGGTACCTCTCTTTTTTTCCTGCTCCAAAACAGTATATGTCAAGAAAGACTATCATTTGTTTGAGGAAAATTTTAGCCTGGCTTCGGATGGACTTTTACGGACAGACGGGGTGTATGTTCTTGAATCTATCTGGAGTAAAGATACAGGAGAACGGAAGGCAGACGAGCATATTTTCTATAAATTTTACAATACCGGACAGGCAAATCTTACTGTTGATTTAGACAAGAAAATAAAAACCGAGCAAGACTATCTTACAAGTGTTGAGGAACATATTGCTTCAACCAACAAGCCTGGGTTTATGACCCATCTGGAAGGGTATTATCGCTTGCAAGGCAATAAAATAGTAATAGAACGTATTACTGTGCCTCGTGATGTGGAAGTATACAGCTATGGTTATGTTGAGAACGGGAAATTGGTAATTGTTAGTGAAACTATTGAAGGAAAAGGAAAGTTTAACGACAAGCATTTCACAGACAATTACAAAGCAACCTATGTTTTTATGCCTTTGGAAAAATCGGGGCTACAGAGTCTGAAGCCCGGTTGGTAATCAGATAATAAGATGAAAATTAGAGAAAAGTACATATTCCTATTTTTTTTCTTGGCTATGCAATTATATGGTCAAGAAAAAAAATATGTTGTTTCTGATCTTGACAACGCTTATCTGCAAGAAATGAAAGCGGAGAATACTGAGCTATCTGCACGTATAAAAACCTTTCCTCAGGAAATACAGGATTTAAACAAGAAAGTTAGTCAGGCTATTCGTGAAAATAATGCCTCAAAAGCATTGGAATTGGCTATTGAAATGGATAATAAATATCCCAAAAATGCCGATATCAAAAACTTTCTGGGAAAGCTAAAAACCAAAGATGCAAAATACGATGAAGCTGTACTGCTTTTTGATGAAGCCTTGGCTATAAATCCTGGTAACAAATGGTTTTATATAAACAAGGCAACAGCCTTGGCAGAAAATAACAAAATTGAAGATGCACTGAAAACAATTGAAAAGCTGAATTCTGCCTTTCCAAATTGGAGTATCGGCTATAATTTTAAAGCGTCCTTATTCAGAGAACTGAATCAGCAGAATGAAGCCCTGAAAGCTTATGAACAGGCTCTAAATGCAGCACCTCCAAGTGCTCAGATACTGACAAACAGGGGGGACTTTTACTTGGAATTAAGCAGAGAAGAACAGGCAATTGCAGATTATAAAAAAGCATTGGAAATCCAACCGGATTATACAAGAGCGAAGGAGAAGTTAAAATCGATTTCAAAGACGGTTTCCAATAAGAAAGAATAAACAGTTTATTAAAAAAGTAGAGTCATGCCAATCAGTACTCAGATAAAAATAGAAATTGCAGGAGAAACACTAACCCGTTTTTCAAAATTAGTGATAGACCAAAAAGTGCATACGCACCATAGATTTTCACTATTGCAACCGTTGCCGAAAGAATTTGTAAGCCAGGCAATCGATAAGGCCCAAAGCTACATTGGTCAGGCAATAAAAATAACAATCAATCCGTCCAATATGATGACGGCTTCTCCATTAACCTTCAACGGTATTATTACAGAGGCTCAGATGGTTCGTACAGCGGGAGCTTCCGGTGGTATAATCATCAATGGCTTTAGTCCGACCATTCTATTGGAAGGTACACCAAATACTAAATCATATACAGATAAGTCGCTTACAGATATTGTTCAGGAAGTGACAGGAAATTATTCTGCGGATAGTTTGAAGCCGGCCGTTTCTGTACAAAAAGATGCTTCTTTGCCGTATACCGTGCAATATTCGGAAAGTGATTTTTCTTTTTTATGCAGGATTGCACAGAAAAAAGGACAATGGTTTTATTTCAACGGAGAAGAACTGATATTCGGAAAACCAAAATCTAAAAACTTTACTTTAGAATACGGAAGATCACTCCATTCCTTTAATATTGAAATGCGTGCCAAGTCTCTCGGGTTTGAATATGTAGGTTATGATCCATCCAGTGGCGAAACCCAAAAAGCAAGTTCTTCAGAAGCAAATTATCAGCCTGAAGGTTATTCAAAATCCGTATTTGAATCTTCCAAAAAACTCTTCCCGAACTCATCAACGATGCTATATTTTCATTCTTTGGAAGAAGGGAATTCAAAAACCCATTTGACAGACCGGGTAACGACCCAATTGCAGTCGCGTACTGCAGATTTGGTAACTGCAAAAGGTGATTCTGACGAAACAGGTTTAAGAATAGGTGATGTGATTGACATCAAAGAACCGGCCTTTTCGCTGACAGGCAATCTTTTGGACGGACTGCAAGAACAAAACTTTGGAAGCTATATTATTACTGATATTATGCATATCTGCGATGAATCAGGAAATTATCATAATACTTTTGATGCCGTGCCTGATACGGTTATTTCGCCGCCATATGGAAACGTACACAGTTTCCCGGTTGCAGAATCCCAGCCGGCTACCGTAATTTCAAACGATGATCCTGCCGGACTTGGAAGGATTCAGGTCGCTTTTGCATGGCAAAAAGATGCAGGCGCCAACACGCCTTGGATTCGTATGACCAATCCGCATTCTGGTGGAGGAAAAGGATTTTATTTTATTCCGGAAGTAGGAGAGGAAGTTCTGGTTGGTTTTGAAGGTGGAAATGCTGAAAAACCTTTCGTATTGGGTGCCATGTACAATGGTTCTGCTTTGAGCGAATACCATACTTCAGGAAATGATAAAAAAGTAATCCAAACCCGGTCGGGTACAAAAGTGATCATGAATGATGCCGAAGGAAGTATCTTTATTGAAGATCCGAGTGGCAATACCTGGCTCATGGATGGAAAAGGAAATATCAATGTAAATGCTCCAAAAAATATGACATTTACAATTGGAGAAAACTTTAATATTTCTGTAGGCAAGGACATGATTACAAATATTGGAGAAAACAGAACTACGAATGTCACATTGAAAGACAAGCTTCAGGCTCAGGAAGCATTTGAAACAATTGACCAGAATAAGACCGTCAAAGTGAGCGGTCATCTGAAAGAAAATACCGGAACTACAACTCACAAAGCAGAACAGGGAGACATATTTTTTCAAAGTGCCGGAGTTGCCAAAGTATTGGGAGCTATAGATGCTAAAGTAAATAAAGGATAACTCTTTTAGGCCAAAACCATAAAAATGAAATCATCGAAACCTTATTTTTTCTTCTTATTGCTGTTGTTGGCCTGCAGTAGTTCCTGCAAAGAAAATAACACGGATAAGAACAATAAAGACAAAGCACTTAAAGACAATAGTACAAAAACAATGAATGTAGAAAAATTTTACTGGGAAGAAAACATCAATAGCCCGTTAGGATATCCGGTTGAGGTTTATAAAGGCGGACTTGAAGCGAAAGACGGCAGCTATGTGAGTTTAAGTCTTGGCCCTGATGCGGGAAACTGGGGAGAACTAGGTAGCGGAATGAGTTCTGGAGAGAAGTCTGTTCCAAACCAGCTCAATGTGACCTGGATTTCTTATGCAGAAAATGTTTTCTATGACATTGACACTGAAATTGACCATGATAAGTTGGTAAAGCTCTTTAAGGAAGGTTACGAAGAGAATAATAAAAAATGGGGCAGAAGAAAAGAAAGCTATAGGACTATAATTGTAGGTTTTGCTCCGGGTGGAGTAGTAGTAATCTGGTTGGCCGGAGCCGGAAAACAAGTAGAAATAGGAAGATATCAGGCTAAGAAAATTACAATCCCGCAAGAGGAAATTGCCAAGTTGGACAGCCATGACAAACTCCTTTTCGATGAAGCCAACGTAAAAAGAATCATGTCGAAGGAAAGTTTTGTACCGCTCGAAGTTCAGAAAGCAAATCAAAACAAGCCAATTCCCTTCGGATTATGGGATACCTATAGAAAACAGTATGAATGGAAGATTGATTTTGTTGTAGGCGAAAGTGGGAAAGCAGCCGATTTCAGCTATACCTTATTTAACGGAGAGCGGGAGGAGATCTTTCCTGAAAACCTTCCGGAAAAAGCATATAGCAAAAGAGCTATTCCAAAGCAATTGAGCCTGGGATGGAACGACGAGCAAGGACAGCTTTATGGTGGTTCTCTCGATTTTAATGAAAAAGAAATCTTCGATGCATTTGATTCTATTTATAAGAGTGACCCTAATGCAAAAGTAACGTTGGTACTTACGGTAAATAAGACAAATACCTACATAACGGTTGCATTGAAAGCAGATGATAAAACAATAGCATTAAAAGAAAACAACATCAATATTTTTAAATCTCGTAAAAAATAGATTTAAAATTTTTGGATTGCGATAATTAATACAATGACCATGGGTAAGAGTTTTGTATATAACACCGGTGAATCAAAAGGTCCTGAAGAAGAGCTGGAAATGACTTTTGGCGTCTTTATCGATGGAACTTTAAATAATAAAACAAACACGGAACTTAGAAGGAAATACAGGAACGGTGGCGTTGAAAATCTAACCGATGACCAGATTTCTGAATCGGTCAAAAGAGATGAAGCGGCATATAAAAAGCTGATGAAGAAGGGCGTTCCTGCAAATCCTACAGAATATGAACAATACTTAATCGGTTCCCACAGAACCTATATGGACAAGATGGGAACCGACAACAGCTACAGTAATGACTATACAAACGTAGCCCGAATGTGGAAGTATTGTGACAAGGAATACCGTATCTATGTGGAAGGAATGGGTACGGATGATAAGCAAAAAGACAGCCAGGACGGTTTTGCTTTTGGAGCAGGATTGACAGGGGTCAGAGCCAAAGTAAGAAAGGCCTGCGAAATCATGGCCAACAAGATTAACGAAGAAAAAAGAAAAGGCAACAACAGGAACAAAGTATTGACCAAAATAACGGTCGATGCCTTTGGTTTTAGCCGTGGTGCTGCTTCAGCCAGAAATTTTGTACATGAAGTAAATGTCAAAAAAGCATACGAACCCAAACCGTTTAATATGCCAGACGGCTATTATCCGATCGATCCTTATTCTGAAGGAATGCCGGTAAGAAAATACAGGAGAACAACTGGTGATGCAGATGGTCTGGAGATAAGTTCTGAAGTTCTGGTAGAAGGAAAACTTCCAAGAATGGGGCATTTGGGCTACAGCATACTTAAAAATACAGATATAACTCCCGAAGAATTGGAAGATATTACTCTTGTAGTACGCTTCGTAGGAATCTATGATACGGTTTCTTCTTATGGCGAAGGAGGAGGAAGACTTGGAGAATATGATGTCAATGGCGAATTGAAAGATGACAGTTTTTTTAAGAAGGCTGCAACAGAAGTATTTTCTACTCATTTTGATGATGATGTGGAAGAATTGCAGCTGAATAATTTGGGTTATTTCCAAAAAATGGTGCATTTCACGGCAAAGGACGAACACAGGAAGAATTTCTCACTGACCCGAATCAGACAAATTAAAGACAGGGCGATTGAAAAAAATCTTCCGGGTGTGCATTGCGACATTGGCGGTGCTTATGAAAATGAAACAGAATACAAAGATGAGATAGAAACATCAAACCACAAACCATTATGGCAGCTTGAAAAATACAGGCAGGAATTAATAGCCGGAGGTTGGTTTCATGATGACCAGATAGAAATAAACAATAAGTTCTGGAATTTTTTAACAAGCGGACTCGTCTACAGAAAGCTGAGCGGAACTCGATATCTCAGAAAAGAATACAGCTATCTGCCCTTGCATTTCATGGAAGAATTTGGTAAAGAGATTATGAAAACTCAGGCGAAAAGCAATGCATTGATTGATGATCTTACGATTCAGTATAGTGTTGAAGACCATCCGTTGTTAATAAGCGCAAAGTCATACCTGGAAGGCTATATGAACGATGAAATCTCAGAATGGGATTTTGTCAGTGATGAAGAATTGGCCAAAAGGAAGCAGGAAAGAATCAACAGAGAAAATTTGGAGAAACTGTTGGAACAATTAGAGAAAGAAAAGATTCAACAACAACAGAACTCACCGGTATTCGAAGGACAGAAACAGTATTGGCCAACCATGCCGCCGGGATTAGGAGAAGAACCGGAGCCAGATCCCGATCCAAACATAATAAATATAGAAGAAGTTGTGGTAACGGCCTATCATCCGCAAACACTTTTGAGAAAATTGCGTAACGAATATTTCCATTGGTCGGCATCAAGAGATTGGTTTGGTATGGAACCAGCAAAAAACAGAATTAGAGGCGAATATTAAGATTGTGAAGAATGATTTCTATAGTTCACGGATTAAAAGAATACCATCTCGAGCCTAAGGTTGGAGCACGATATAGCTATCGGTTTGAAACAATAGTAGACGACTTTTCAAATGAGAAAAGTCTGGTACAGAAATCGTATATAAGAGATGTGCAGATAATGCCGATTGGAAAAGATGGGTATTTGGACGTTTATCAGATTTTTACAGCTAAAATTTCAATAAAAAGCAATGTGGCGGTAGCTGATGAATATTTGATAAAACAAATAGGATACGCCTTTGATGAAATTGAAGCTGGAGTAGATTATACGGGAAAAATTGTGCGTATCTTTAATATGAAAGAATTGAGTTCCAGATGGGATAACACAAGCAGTAAACTTTCAGTAGAATATGAAGGAAGTTTTATTCAGAGTTATTTTGGTGAGATTTCAATGATTCTGAATGATGAAGCCAGACTAATTGAGTTTTTATCGACCTATAAAATGTTTGGGCTTTATTTTCATGGCCTCTTTGGGAGTTATCTTCTATGGGAAATGCCAATAGTCAGAAAAACAAAGGTTGAGGATTTTAAAAATAGTGAAGTCGAAGAGCAAATCCACCCGGAAAAGAAAGACGGAGTGAGATATAAAATAAAAGGTAGGTCGAGTAACGTAGATAAATACGAAGGCGAGCTATTATACAAAGATTATCAATTGCAGGAAGCTTTAATAGAAGTTGTAAACGATATGCAATCTGTCAAATATGCCACGCTTTTTCTAGGTTAGAAAGTATAAAACATGCAGTTATGGAAGATGTCAAAGAAAATAATAAAAAAGAAATAGCCGAAAAGCGAGAAGAACGCGAAAAAGAAGATAAGGTTTCTGAAGACCTAAAGCTTGTCATTGATATGGCAAAGATCCAATGTACGCTATGCACAAATCCTCAGGGAATTCTGAAGGTTAATTTTGACACGCCCACAACGCAGGATAAATTAACGGCTACCGTTGTTGAAAAAGACATGAGGAGTTTGATTTTTACGGGAACCTGTACAAAAAGTCCAAACAGTGCTGCGCCCTGTGCCTCAGTTATGCAGTTGGGAGACTGGAAAGATGTGGGTACACTCAAAGTTCAGGATCAATTTCCTTTACTGAAAAAGAGCACAATCCCATGCAATTATGGAGGGAGCACTATAGAAATTACAGATAGCGGGCAAAGAAGCGAACCGGCAGAAGTTCCGCCTGGAGCACCATTACCTAAAAAAGATGAGATTTATAAGTGTGAACATTGTGAAGCAGAATTTACTTCAGACCTGATTAAGGATACAATAGGAGCCAAGACACTTACCGCAAAACAAAAGGAAATTATAGATTCCATTCTTCCTTATCTGAATCAATATCGAAAAGATTTTGGACTTGACAGCTGTTTGAGAAAAGCGCATTTTGTAGCCCAAATAGGAGTTGAGAGCGCCCATTTCAAAACGTTTGCCGAATATGAAGATAACTCGAATCCACCGGGAATTTTCAGCTCGAAAGCAATCACTATCGATGAAACTATTGTAAAATCACTTAAAGATCACTTGACTTCTATCTTTAAGATTGTAGATAACAAAGGGGCAGAAGTGGCAAAAACAAATGACCAGCTCAGTACAATCCTGCTCAGTGAAAAACCAAGTGTGGTTGACAAGCAGCTATATCCTAAATATGCCGGAGAAATCGATCCTAAAGATAAAAAGAAACGTGTCGATAAGCTCTTAAAGACAGTGCTGAAGGCAGATAAAACGGTCGATTATCATATTTATCTGAAACCACATACCTTTTTTGGAATTCCGCTCTTGTCAAGAGCCTATGCGCCATATCCTGGCGACAGACGAGGTTTAGGAAATGGTGACGAGCTCACAAGAGACGGATGGAAATTCAAAGGGCGAGGACTGAAACAATTGACCGGAAGGGGAAATTATGGCTCTTTCACGAAATTTAGAAATAAAAACCCATTTCCGGGAGATACTTCCGGAGCCATTGATTTTACGGAAGAAAAACCAGGAGCTGACCTACAGGGGAAATACCTGCTTATTTCAAATAATGCCATGTATGCAACGCAGTCTGCCCTTTATTTCTGGAATGACGGGACAAAGAAAAGTAAAAAATTTGCAAAAGACCATGCACAGGAAGACAATATTGATATGGTAACGAATTGTGTAAATGAATATGATGGGCCAAGTGGGAAAAAAGCGCGTAAGGATAATTACAAGCGAGCAAAAGCAAAAGGTGTTTTTGATATAATAAGGCACTTTGACCTGATGCTTCAAAACGGAAACGCAGCTCAAAAAATTGAAGCCAAAGCCTATCTGGAAAAACAAAAAGCAGCAAAAGACCCTGAAGCGACAAAAATTTTGGAAGAATACGAGAAAAAGAACCCACCACAAGCAAAATAATTGATGAAAAATAAAATGCTTAAAATAGTAGCCCTGTTTCTGTTGTTTCTATCAGGAAGCCTTAAAAGTCAAACTTTTGAAATTTTAAAAGACTCGGTACTTTTTGAATCGAATTATTATGTTTTGGAAGAGATAAGGTTCAAATCAGACAAAAGTAACCTTACAGACAACATGTACAAGGAAATTCAAAGCTCGTTTGATATATTTAATAAACCTTCTTTCCATAGCCCTGAAAAAAGAATTCAGGCAAAAAAAGACACGCTTTTAGCACTTATATCCAGTGACGAGCTTCGCCATGCCAATTATGGCTTTGAGCACTATGAGATTTTTTACGATAAAAATCAACTACTGAATCTTTCGGTACATCTGCAATCCTATGGTTCTCCTTTTGAAGCTACCCGCTATTATTGTTTTGATTTAAATAACGGAAAAAACATAGGTCTTGATCTTTTTACAAACAGGACAGCGCTTTTGAAATGTATAAAGTCAAAATTAAAAAACCAGAATGAAAAGTTAGTGCCAACGCTAAAAGTGTTGCAAGATTTTAAGATAATGACAAACACCCAAAATAAGATTACAGGAATTACTTTTATTGTTACCGATTCAGAAAGCTATAGGAATAGCGGTTATGAGCAATTTGAAGTTGTTTTTACGTGGAAAGAAATTCAAAAATATATTGCGGCTCCCTTTAAAAAGCGTATTATCTAAACAAAAACAAAATAGTTTCGGTATTGATTTTAGAGTCAGCCTATTAAAAATTATTTTAACTTAATTTAATGTTAAAGAAATGCCTTTGAAAGAGGAAAAATAGTAAATTCACTATACATATTTCAACATACTTCCCCCTCGAAATCTATTAACCATTAAAATCTAATGCTATGTCGATCAGCACTCAGATTCAGATACAGATTGGGGGAGAAAACCTGACCCGCTTTTCTAAACTTGTCATCAACCAGAAAGTGCATGCGCACCATCATTTTTCTATTTTGCAGCCGCTGCCAAAAGAATTTGTAGGGCAGGCTATTGACAAGGCACAAAAATATGTTGGACAATCGGTAACCATCAATATCAAGCCCTCAAACATGATGACAAGCTCTCCGTTAGTGTTTAACGGAATCATCACTGAAGCCCAAATGGTAAGGACTTCAGGAGCTTCGGGCGGTATTATCATTAATGGATACAGTCCTACTATTTTATTGGAAGGCCCACCTAACACCCGCTCTTTCAATGACCAAACTCTGTCAGGAATTGCCAAAGAAGTATTGAAAGACTATTCCGAAGACAGCCTGAAACCTACAATAGAAATTCCAAAAGATACGGCACTGCCTTATACTGTCCAGTATGCTGAAAGCGATTTCTCGTTCTTGCGCAGGATGGCGCAAAAGAAAGGACAATGGTTCTTTTTTAATGGTGAAGAACTTCAATTTGGCAAGCCTAAATCAAAAAATTTTACTCTGGAATATGGAAGAAGTCTGCATTCGTTCAATATCGAAATGAGGGCAAAATCGCTAGGATTCGAATATCTGGGTTATGATCCGTCAAATGGTGAAACCCAGAAAGCCAGCTCTATGGAGGTGAATTACCAACCGAAAGATGGCTATTCAAAAACAATTTTTGAATCGTCTAAAAAACTGTTTACAAACAGCTCCACAATGCTGTATTCCCATTCTCTTGAAGAAGGAAATTCCAGAACACATCTTATCGATAGGGTGACTACCCAACTCCAGTCAAGAACTGCAGATATGGTTACAGCCAAAGGCGATTCTGACGAAACAGGACTTCGTGTTGGAGACGTAATTTCCATTAAAGAACCTGCTTTTTCCCTGACAGGAAATATCCTTGACGGACTTCAGGAGCAAAATTTTGGAAATTATATTATTACCGACATTATGCACGTATGCGATGAGTCAGGGACCTATCATAATACTTTTGATGCTGTTCCGGACACCGTTGTTGCTCCGCCTTATGGGAACGTTCATAGTTTTCCAACGGCAGAATCACAACCGGCAACCGTAACTTCTAATGCCGATCCTGCCGGACTCGGGCGTGTTCAGGTTGCCTTTGCCTGGCAGAAAGAGGGCGGAAAAAGCACACCCTGGATCCGAATGGTGAATTCGCATTCCGGTGGTGGCAAAGGATTTTATTTTGTGCCGGAAGTAGGAGAAGAGGTATTGGTTGCCTTTGAAGGCGGCAATGCCGAAAAACCTTTTGTATTGGGTGCGATGTACAATGGAGGCGCATCCAGCGGATACAGTACGTCTGGCAATGATAAAAAAGTAATCCAGACCCGTTCCGGAACAAAAATTATCATGGATGATGCGGCCGGAAGCGTTTTTATAGAAGATCCGAGTGGCAATACATGGCTTATGGATGGGAAAGGCAATATTGATGTCAATGCGCCAAATAACATGAAAATAACCGTAGGGAAAAATCTGGATATCAATGTTGGAGAAAACATGGCTACCACAATTGGAGCCAACGAAAATATCTCTATCGGTAGCAATAAGACAGAAACTATCGGGAAAAATTACGTTCAATCTTCTGAAAATAAAAATGTCACGGTTAAAAACGACAAGACCGATAATGTTGGGGAAAGCTACAGACAGATTACAGGAAATTCGGATATACAGACTTCTAAAGGCGATTTAAAGTTGAGAGGAACCACGCTAACGGTAATCCAGGGCGGTAAAGATGTGAAAGTTAGTAAAGGATAATCTTGTTTTATAGTATAAGTTATGGCTACAGAACAACACAAGGCTCAACTAGAACAGAAAAGAGCGGAACGAAAAGAAAAAGATTCCGGAGATTCTCCTTCAGAAAAGCGAGAAGTAGTCATGCATGGCGCCAAGCTAAAATGTGAATATGCACAACAGTTGGGCGAGTTAAAGGTTACTTCGAACGAGTTGAGGCTCCAGGACCAATTATGGGCTACACAAGGCGATGGCAACAATATGATCAACCTTCAGTTTAAGGGAACTTGCGGTCATCCCAAATGGCCTGCAAAAAACATGCAGCCGCCACCTTGTATGAGCGTCATAAAATTAAGTCCGTGGGAAAAATTAGGAACCACAACAGTACAGGAACAGAAAGTTCTGGTTAAAGAATCAACAATAACCTGTAATCCTGAATTTAATACCGCAGTAGCAAGCCCAATACCCAATGTTGATAGTATCGCAATCAAGCCATCTCCACTAATTATAAATGCCTATTTCGCCAAATTTGAATTAAAAACAGAAAAAAATGTCACCACTTTCAATTTAACAAAGGTTGAAGAACGCGGACTAAGTTATGGTGTTGCATTAGTCATTGAAACCGTTGGACTATCCGGAAAAAAAGTAAAAGTAAAAATAAAAAGCGGTGTCAGAAAAGTGCTTTCAGATGTGGATACCGCAATTAGCTTTATTGATTTAAAAGACATTGATGCCATTACAAAACCCGAGAATTATAAGAGTGTAACAGCCAAAAATGAATTTGAAGTTGAGGTAGGGAAATTAGCGTCAGATGCTACATTATCAAATAAAGACAGCTTTAAAGACAAGGCTGTTTTGAAATTGATGTTAAACCAAAAACCGGATGACCTGTCGTTTGATCTGGCAAAACTCATTGCAGCAGATGCCAGTAAAGAAGCATTGGTTTATGTAGAAGTAACTTGTTCAGAACCTGAGGTAGAATACATGGGAGTTGATGGCGGTTCAGGTATCAAGAATGCCTTCTTAAAAGAAGATGGCAAGTATTTCAAAATAAAAAACAAAGAACAGGCATGGCTAACAACAGCCAGAAAAGAAATGGAAAAAGGAGTAACAGAAGCTACTCACTGTAATACCATTATTAACGATTACCATCAGGTAAATAGAGAACACAAGCCTTCCGGCTGTGCAACGATTACTAATGCATGGTGTGCTTCATTTGTTGGCTGGTGTTTAACCCAAAACAATTTTTCAGCTCAATGCGATCCCGGAGCTTACAGTTATGGACATACCAATACAAGATATCGAAATAAGAAAGTTGTAAAAGACGGAAAAACAGTTACATTACCTGACCATTTTGATGATCCGGTTTGGGCCAAAACCACTAATGGCGGCAAATTAGCTTTAGGCTCGATATGTGTAGTAAACAATAAAAAGCACGTCACTTTTGCTGTAGCCAAAAATAAAGAAGGAACCCATTTGTTTGGATTGGGTGGAAACCAGGGAGATGCTGTTAAAGTGAGTGCCTACAGTGCAAGAAATTCAAGTGTTTATCCAACAGAATATACAATAACCGAAGACGATTATGAATTACCAATCTATTATAGAGAGCTTAAGAGTGAGAGCGTTACTTAGTTTTTTATTTCTAATTGCTTTTTTTCCAAATGAAGTCGTATCACAGGTCGTACAAGTTGATTCAATTTCAATTTCAAAAGAATGGAAAGATTGCAATGGAACGAACAAGCTGACTGTTAACGTAAATGCATTATGCAATCCGGATGAGCCTCCTTTTGATGGTCATAAAACAATGATTGATGTAAGTTTAAAAAACAAAAAACATTCTTTAAGCATACAATTTGATGATCCTGATTACCAAATGGAAATGATTTCTTTTAGTGAAAAAAATATTTGGTTTTATAGCTTAAAAAAAGCTCAGGTAGTTTTTATTCCGTTCTCTTATTGCAGTAATTCAGACTCAGAGAAAAAGCTCTCTTATATTATTTTATATAACGACAAAAAATATTTGTATCACATTCCTTTTAAATGCACAGAAGACGATGATTGTGTTTTGAACGCAGATTTAAATAAGTCCATGAGTGATTTGAATCCTAAAATAAGGACGGAACTCATAAAGAAAATAAAATCCCACTATAAAAAAGGAAGTGACTTCAACTAAAAAACCAAATTGCAATGGCACAAAGTGAAGAACAAAATAACGAATCGTATTCAGCAAATCCGAATCAAAAAGTATATGATACGCCACATGTTGTAGATCATTTAGTGGATGTTATTGCCATTTATTTTGCCGAAAAAAAGAAAAAATTCAAATGGACGCCAAAGGAAGAAACCTATACAGTAAAGAGTGGCGGAAAAATTGCCGATGTCAAAAAAAAATACACAGATACATTTAAATCTGAAAAAAAGACCGTTCGGAATCTGGCAGCCGATCCTGATCATACGGCCGCTTTAAAACCGAATGATCAAATAAAAATGACATGGGAAGAACAGGAAGAAGATGGATTTGAAATGGTGAAAATCCCAAAAGCAACAATCGGGAAAAAGGTGTATATCGTAGCAAATTGTCATGGAGATAAAGCAAAATTGACCGTTCAGATCAATGAAAATAAATTAGCAAATCCTGAAGCAGTTTATGATGCTCCGGTAAAATTTCTGATTGGAGATCAGGAAAAAGACAAAGTTGAATTTTCGATTACAAAAGATAAAAGCGAATACGAACAGGAAATTACGTTACGTCCAAAAACAGATGCCGATTTAAAAAAGCTGGTAGAAAAATTTGATAAGAGAACCGGTAAAAATGCTTTTGTATATTTAAAAGGTGAGGTAACAGAAACCTCAGATGAAATAAAATTTCCTGATGAAACACATGAGTTTTTAAATAAAGATCAGGAACAATTTGAAGTTTCAGGGACACCATGTTACTGCAACAGAGATATTACTGTTGATGAAATGATAGACCTGATTTATCATCTTAGAGACAAGCAAAATTATGTCAGCAAGAGAGATCATTTCTTTAACAGCGGAGGCGAAAAAATAACCGAGATTTCAATTTCTACCGGTAAGATTTCAGACAATAGAGATAAAATTCAATTATTTGTCAATGAAATGAATGCCATGTTTAGAAAATTTGGCATCAATACCTGCAAAAGAAAGATTCACTTTTTAGGACAGATGTATTTAGAAACCATAAGCTTTACATACACTTACGAAAGTAGGTCTTCTGTGCCGGACAACTATAAAGGAGGAGTAGATTTCCAGGGTAGAGGTATGAAGCAAATAACGCACGATTACAATTATCTGGCTTATTATGATTATATCAATACAACAACCTTTTATGATACATATATAGCCACAAGAAGCGGTTATGAAAGCGTTGGCGAATGTGTTGCAAACAGACCGGCTGCCAATACTGCAGGATTAGACACCGCTTTTTATGATGGCTTAAAAACGTTTGCAAAAAAAATATCTCAGGAATTATTCCATGCTTTTAATTCGGCAGGATGGTTTTCAACCGTTTATAAACCAACGACTCTGGCGGAAATGGATAAAGGACTTGGCGATGAAAATATAAGATTAGTTACTGTAGCGATAAATGGTGGTGAGACTAATTTGGCTGAAAGGAAAAATTATACAAATTGGACTAAAGAATTTTTTAAATATGACACCGAATGCGTAAGAAGATAACAACCAGCATATTAATTACTTGTATGATTTTGCTTTCATGCAAAGCCCAAAATCACCGTGTAACAGAGAAAAATAGTTCTGTTGCAGATTCGACTTTGGTCTATGAAAACAATAAGGTTGTTGGCAAAATTTCTCAACCTACAACATACAATTGCAAGTCGTGTTATATGATAAGCAATAGTAAAATTGGAAATATAAAAATTAAAGTTCCGGTTTCAAATAGAGTAATAAACAATCAGTCTGTATTAGAACAGGATTTTGCAATTGACAAAATTGCAACGAATGGAAATACTACGGTCATAAAATACTCAAGTACTTCATCCTCCAAAGCCTATAAGATGGAGGTAAGTAAAGATTATATAGTCAGGTTGCTTACTTACAGTTATGGATCAAAAGATATAAAAATTGGAGAAAATGATTATGAATCATTTCAAGCCAATTCTATATGTCAGAGTGAAAAGAAAATTAAAATTAAAGACACGATAACATTAAATGACAGCTATGTTTTTACAAATAAAGATTGTTTCGATTGTCCGGTAAAATATACAATCGAAGAATGCATAGCTAATAAAAAGAAAGGTGTTAAGATGAATTGGGAGTAATCGATTTAAATTTCAATATAATTCAAAAAGCAAAAGTCTTACTATGCGAAATATTACCGATTCAGTTGACGGCATAAAAGAATTAGATATCAGCTTGTATCTTGAAGAACATTTGCAGTTTTATGAATTTTCGATGCTTGAAACAACAACAGAAAACGGCAGTGTTTTAAAAAGTGAGGTTAAGAAAACGATACATTCAACGATATTAAAAAAAGATTTTGAGTCCTATGTAATCCAATTGGAGGTCTTTGATATTGAGTATAAAAACAGAACTGTTTCTATGGCCGAAAAAGATTTTTTAGGACGAATTGCTGAGGTAAATGATGATGTGATTTTAGAAATAGACGGACATTTGAATATCAATAAACTGGTGAACCAACATCAGATTCAAAAAAGGCTGGAAGAAAAAATAGAAAGACTGGCCAAAAGCAATGTTGGGCCAAAAGTGGAAGAAATGTTTCAGTATCTTAGGGAATTCTATAGTAACGACAGAAGAATTCTTTTAGACATAAAAAACTACAGACAGCACGGTTTGCTTCTGAATCCGTTTTATGACAGATATACGCCTTTGTCAATCAAAAAAAGAAGTGTAAGATATTTGAATTTTGTTGAAAATGCAGTCGTTAATATTGGTGAAGAAGCCCGGGTAAAAAAAATAAAATTAAAAGAGCGGGAGCTTGAAGTTGGAGTAAGAGGAAAAATGATTGCACCGTTTTACAATGACATGATTTATAAATCAATAAAAAAGAAAGAAATTTCATTTGATTCTGAAAAAGACAAACCCAGCCTTGATAAATATGAAGGTAGTTTTATTTTCAACATGAATACCGGAGCGGTTAAAAAAGCAAGTATCGAGATTGAGTTTTCACTCGGTTTAAATTATAAAAAAACAATAAGCTATCAATTAAATGAATTAAACGATGCCGATAACAATTGATGATACAGGACAAACAGTAACGCTGAATCCGCCGTATTCACCCGTTACGCCAGATGATAGCCTGCAAAAGATAACCCGTGTTTATTTTGCAAAAAAAACCGTTACGCAACAAGGTACAAATGTGGCATTTACACGTATAGATTCCCTTCATGCGCAACAGGAAGGCGGACAAAACACGCCTCATGATTCTGTTTTAGGGAAAACCGTCTATCTGGTTATCGAAACGGAAAACATGGCAACCTTGTCTATTGATGCCGTCATCAGACCGGCAGATAATACATTAACCGGAAATACAGAAACCCTCAATCTGATGTGGTTTAATCCGGAAACCCAGAATTTTGAAGTCAGGAGAAAAATGACGGCTGTTGTTGGCAATTTCGATGCCTTGAACAATAAAGGAACAGCGGAAAATGCATCGGGATCACATGACCATTATACAAACCTGGCCGACCATGAAAATAAGGCTATCATAAAATTACAACTTAGGCCATCCCTAAGAACCGATTTCAATACCTGGGCAACCAATATTGCAGCTGCAGCAACACACACAGCCAATTTGGAAGTAGTGGTAGAAAGAACAGATAATGAAGCTTGTGCTTATGGCCCTGATAGTACTGAAGAAGTTAAAGAAGCAGGCATTTTCTTAAATAGTGATGCACAGGGAAGATTTAGAGTAGGGAATAGGAATTTCTATGAAATCTACGCCAGGGTATCGTCCGGAAATGCCAATAATAGGACCTATACAGACGGGACTTATAATTTTCTTCCAATGAACGGCACGGTCAGAAGAAAAATCAGTAAACTGGAAAATCTAAGTTCCACACAGGTTACCTATTACCATTACGATATTTATGGCAATGAGGTATTTATTGCCACATGTAACAAAACCTCTGTTATGGGCCGAAATAACGGGCAACAGCTTGGAGCTGTACCTCGTGGTGCACTTCGTACAGAAAATGCCCCTGCAGGTGGTGCGGCCGAAACCAACCATATTTTTGCAGATTCTATCGTAACGACTGGAAATCATAGGAATGATAGAAATGCCAGAGTTTTTCCAGGCGCTTTGAGAATCGTGCGCTATACGGCTTCAGGAACTAATGTGCCTCTAGTCAGGATGCCAGACACACTAAACGTTACGGTAAACGGAAGCGTTATCGCTTATGGATTTTCCAATACGCAACGACGTTTTTGCAATCCGGATTGTTTCGCTGCATTTGTTGGTGTTTTATCGCAATACGGATTGGCAGGCGTAAACTCAACGGGAATGTGTTTTGGCGATGCGACCAGCTATCCTAGTTTGGCACACCCGAATGGAGATAGTGTAGATACGAGCTATTTGGCTAACCGACAAAACGAACAGAATTTATTAAATGCTTTTGTGGATTGGAATTTTGCCCAGGTAATTGCCGGAACGACACAACAAGCCTGGTTGCGCAATGCACACAGGTATGCTGGAGATCACAACGACCACTTGCATTCCGGAGATTTTGACAGCAACTCAATCCATAACATATACCAGTAGAATGAAAAGAATAGTTCCCATACTCGTTTTTCTAGCGACTCTTTCTTGCAGTAAAAGCATTAGTCAAGTCAGTACTGTTAAAGGAATAAACGAATCTTCTAAGATAAGCCTGCCTTATGGTGATAAAGATGTGCTGCATGAATTTCCTGCTGATTGGTCAAAGGATAATGTTCTACAAGACTCTCTATACAACAAATTAAGCCTGTTTTTATTCCAGGACAAGGATAATCCTGCAAGAAGTACTTTAAACGTTGATTATCCGGAAGCAAAAACTTTTGTGGCCAAAGAATTTGTTCCTTCTGGAGAAGTGAAGAATAAAAAATCAAAAATAGAATTAAAAAGCGCACAGGTTTTTGATGGCAAAAACTTCAAAATAGTATCCGTGCTATACGAAGGAAAAATTGATTGCAAAACCTGTGAATATCCACAAAGTCAAACCCAAAATGTATTATTGAGTATCAAAGACGGAAAGGTAATAGACAAGCTGCCTATATCGTATCTTGACGGAAGCGATTTAGGACAGTCAGCAAGATATTTCTATATTGATTCAGACAAGGCTATCCATATTAAAGACTTTAAGTCGGATGAATCAGGCGTTACTTTTGTGCAATACCTCAAATATAAAATTACCTCGGATGGCAAATTTGCCAAACTCTAATAAAAATAAAAAACCTCGCTTTTCGGCGAGGTTTTTTTATCTTAAATCTAAATCCAGAAATCCTAAATCAGAAATCTAAAATCAAAAATCTGAAATAGATTAGTATCTGTAATACTCAGGCTTAAACGGACCTTGAACTTCAACACCAATATAGGCTGCTTGTTCATTATTCAAAGTTTCCAACTCAACACCTAATTTTGCCAGGTGAAGGGCAGCTACTTTTTCATCTAAGTGCTTAGGAAGCATGTATACTTCATTTTTGTAAGCAGCACTGTTTTTCCATAACTCGATTTGAGCCAAGGTCTGGTTTGTGAAAGAGTTACTCATTACAAAACTTGGGTGACCTGTAGCACATCCTAAGTTTACAAGACGTCCTTCAGCCAGGATGATAATATCTTTTCCGTTGATAGTATATTTGTCAACCTGAGGTTTGATTTCAACTTTAGAAGCACCGTGGTTTTTGTTCAACCAGGCCATGTCAATTTCATTGTCAAAGTGACCAATGTTACAAACAACAGTCTTATCTTTCATTTTTTCGAAGTGTTTGCCCACTACGATATCTTTGTTGCCAGTTGTAGTGATGATAATATCAGCATTAGCAACAACTGTGTCCAGTTTTTTGACTTCATATCCGTCCATAGCTGCTTGTAATGCACAGATAGGGTCGATTTCAGTAACAGTTACGATAGAACCAGCACCTCTGAAAGAAGCAGCAGTTCCTTTACCAACATCACCATAACCACAAACTACAACTCTTTTTCCAGCCAACATCAGGTCAGTTGCGCGACGAATTGCGTCAACAGCAGATTCCTTACAACCGTATTTGTTGTCAAATTTAGATTTAGTAACAGAATCGTTCACGTTGATTGCAGGCATAGGCAATGTTCCGTTTTTCATTCTTTCGTAAAGTCTGTGAACTCCTGTTGTAGTTTCTTCAGAAAGACCTTTGATTCCGGCAACTAATTCAGGGTAACGGTCAATAACCATATTAGTCAAATCACCTCCATCATCCAAAATCATGTTCAACGGCTTT
>CAZFGA010000031.1:0-15333 GCA_964518395.1 uncultured Flavobacterium sp. | reverse complement strand
AATAACCATATTAGTCAAATCACCTCCATCATCCAAAATCATGTTCAACGGCTTTCTGTCTTCACCAAAGAACAAAGTTTGCTCAATACACCAGTCAAATTCTTCTTCATTCAAACCTTTCCATGCATAAACCTGGATTCCTGCAGCAGCAATAGCAGCAGCAGCCTGGTCTTGTGTTGAGAAGATGTTACATGATGACCATGTTACTTCAGCTCCAAGAGCAATCAATGTTTCAATCAACACAGCTGTCTGGATTGTCATGTGAAGACAACCTGCAATACGAGCACCTTTTAAAGGCTGTTCGTTTTTATATTCACTACGAAGTGCCATCAAACCTGGCATTTCAGCTTCTGCTAATTCAATCTCTTTTCTTCCCCAAGCCGCAAGAGAAATATCTTTCACTTTGTAAGCCACAAAAGGTAATGTCGTTGTACTCATCTATTTGTATATATTTGTATTATCAAATTTTTTGCAAATTTACGGAATTACTTTTTATTAAAATAATCCAAAAAAATTATTTAAGGTTTGTTTAATATGGGTAATTGTTTGAATATTAAAGCTTATCCTCAGTTCAGCTTCTGAAATGCTGATATAAAATTACAAGATCAATTTTATTTATTAATCAGAAATGCCTTTATACAAAGTCATACATTTTAGCCCATCCACAAAAGTCATAGTCTGGAAAATCACGGAGAGTTTTGACGAACTTTTTTCTCAAGTCCTATTAAAAGAAAAAACACAGGACAGACTGCAATCGATGAAATCAGAAGTGCATCAAAGAGCATTTTTGAGTGTCAGGAAATTGCTTCAGGAGTCAGGACATACTGATTTACAACTTCACTATGACGAATTTGGTAAACCGCATCTGGAAAATGAAACTCACATTTCCATTACGCATTCTTTTGATTTTTCTGCAATTATTCTAAGTGATGAAAATGTAGGGATTGACATTGAGCTTCGTCGTGAAAAGGTAATGCTGATTGCTGAAAAATTTGTTGACGAAAGCGAATTCAGATTTCTGAACAAAGAAAAAAAAGAAGATTATGTTTCCAGGCTAACTGTAATCTGGGGCATAAAGGAGGCCATCTTCAAAATAAGAAATGAAAAAGGAATCAGCTTCAAAGATCATATTTTTGTAGCACCTTTTGAAATGGGAGAACACAAAACAAAAGCACTTCTGACTTTTGGAAATTTGAATATAGAATTTGATGTCTGTTTTGAGGAAATCGAAGACTATACGCTTGTGTATGCCTTTCAGAAAGGAAATCAATAAATCATGCAGAATATCTACCACGAAATACTCCAGTCTAAAAAAGATAAAAAAAAGCTTCTGGCAATACTTCTCGATCCGGATAAGATTTCTGAGGAATCATTGCAAAGCATCATTCCTAAGATAAATCAGTCTCCGGCTACGCACATTTTTATTGGCGGGAGTTTGGTGCTCAAAAACAATATTGATGAAATTATCCGGGAATTAAAACAGAAAACAGTGCTCCCAATTTTGCTTTTTCCGGGAAATCCGTCGCAAATTTCTATAGAAGCACATGGCATTTTATTCCTGACTTTATTGTCAGGAAGAAATCCGGATTTTTTAATCGAACATCAGGTCAAGGCAGCGCCAATTCTGAAGAAAACCAATCTTGAAATTATTTCTACTGGCTATATATTGATTGAAGGCGGTAGCCAAACGGCCGTGGCTTCAGTAAGCAAAACAATACCTTTGCCTAGGCATAACTCAGATATTGCGGTTGCAACGGCGCTTGCAGGCGAGTTTTTGGGGAACAAGCTGGTGTATCTGGAAGCTGGAAGCGGAGCAAAACTTTCGGTTCCTTTGGAAACAATTTCTCTCGTCTCAAAAAATATAGGAATACCATTAATAGTAGGTGGTGGCATAAAAGATAGTCAGGGAATTGAAGATGCCTATGCGGCCGGAGCAGATTTGGTTGTCATAGGAACTGCCTTTGAAAATGACTCCAATTTTTTTATAAATTCTAATCTCATGCTTAATGATTGATTTTTTCCTCGAAGCCTATAAAAATAAACCGGTTGTCGATATTGTTTTAGAAGCCATAGTTTTTGTTACCGGAATTCTTAGCGTCTATTTTGCCAAGAAAGAAAATATCTGGGTGTATCCTACCGGTATTATTGCAACAGTGATTACGGTCTACTTGCTATATAAAGCAGGATATTTTGCTGATATGACGCTTAATGTTTATTTTTCGATCATGAGCGTTTATGGCTGGATTAATTGGTCAAGAAAGAAAGAAGATGACTATGTCGTCAAGATTTCAAGGACAAATACAAAGCAGAAAGTCATTGGAGTATTGTTATTTTTTCTTACTATTGTTGTAACATATTTTGTGTATCACTTGTTTGGTAAAGAAATCTTACCCGAAAATTATATCGACATATTCACCTCGGGATTATTTTTTACTGGAATGTGGTACATGGCAATGAAAAAGATTGAAAATTGGACACTATGGATAATCGCAGATATCATAGCCGTTCCATTATATGCTTATAGAGATTTGGGGATGTTATCATTGCAATATGTGTTTTTTACAATTTTGGCTATTTTAGCTTATATAGAATGGAGGAAAATCTTAAACAACAGCCCACAGATAAAATCAGAATAGCATTGTATGGTCCGGAATCTACCGGAAAAACTACATTAGCAAGACAATTGGCAGAACATTTCCAATCTGGTTGGATTCCCGAATTTGCCCGTGATTATTTACAGGAAAAATGGGATCGTTCCAAAGAAATTTGCCAACCTGAAGATCTGCTTCCGATTGCAATCGGACAAATGAAATTGGAAAACAAGGCGCTGTCAGATGCGGGTAACTATCTTTTTGCCGATACTAACCTAATGTGTACAAAAGTCTTTTCAGAAATCTATTACGGTTTCTGTGATGCTGTTTTGGATAAAGCTGCCCGAAAGCACAAATACGACCTGTTTCTCTTAACAGATGTTGATGTTCCTTTCGAAAAGGACGATTTACGGGATAAACCTGAAGAGCGGGATATGCTTATCCAAAAATTTGAAGGAGCTCTAATTGAAAATAAAAAACCCTATATCCTGCTTTCTGGAAATAAAGAAGAAAGATTACAAAAAGCAATCGCCATTCTTAAAGATTTAGAAAAATCAAAAGCATTGGGATTTAATTCCTATGATTTTGTACAGATTTATAATCAGGGAGTCAGCATAGATACAGTAGCTTATCAGCTCCAGGTATTTAATACGGGTATCCCAAAAGCAGTTTTGGAAAAACCAGCTTCGGTAACCAATGGTATTATGCCGCTTTCAGAAGAAGAAGCGGTTTATTATGCCAATCTGTTCGAATCTAAAAAAGACAAGCTAAAACTTCAGAAGTTTGTGCCTGCATCTGGTGCAGCAAGCAGAATGTTCAAATTCCTGAATGAATTTGTCAACGAATATAAACTAGGCAATGAAACCATAAATGCCTATATAAACAGAAAACGCTGTGGTTCAGTTCCTATTTTTCTGATAGGGATAGAAAAATTTCCATTCCATAAAGAGATTTTGGAATATACCCAGGCAAAATACCCTGAATATAAGCAGTGGGACAAGGACACACGTTTTTTCTATTTTATAAAATCCATGTTGTCGTCAAGTCATTTCGATTTTGCTTCAAAACCTAAAGCAGTATTGCCTTTTCATCAATATGGAGGTTATATAGCTACGCCAATAGAAGAACATTTGAATGAAAGCGGTTCGTATGCGTCTTCCAATGGCCAATCCAACTTGCATTTCACTATTTCTGAAGAGCATCAGGACTCCTTTGATGAAATTATAAAGGATGTCAAACCAAAGATTGAAACGAATACGGCTATTAAAATTCATGTAGATTATTCTTATCAACACAAAACAACAGATACGCTTGCAGTCGACCTTCAAAATATTCCTTTCCGTCAAGATGATGGCAGTTTGTTTTTCAGGCCGGGTGGACATGGTGCTTTAATAGAAAACCTGAATCGGTTGTATGCCGATGTTATTTTTATAAAAAATATCGACAACGTAATTCAGAACCATATACATATTATCAGTTTGTATAAAAAAGCCTTGGCGGGTATCTTGTTAGAATTTCAGGAGAAGATTTTTGCTTTTCTCAAAGTATTGTCAACGGACAATATCCAGAAAGAAACGGTTGACGAAATTGTAGAATTTGTAAAGTCAAAACTTCAGATTTCTATCAATGCCGATTTTCAGAAATATACTCGAGAAAACAAGGTTGCTTATCTTCAGGAAATACTGAATAGACCAATCCGTGTTTGCGGGATGGTTAAAAATGAAGGAGAACCTGGTGGAGGTCCGTTTTGGGTGAGAGATACCAAAGGGAATATTTCCCTGCAAATTGTAGAATCTTCACAGGTTGATATTCAAAATCCTGCTCAGGCGAAAATCCTGGCAAGTGCGACACATTTTAATCCGGTTGATCTGGTATGCGGTACCAAAAACTACAGAGGTGAAAAATTCGATTTGAGCGAATTTATCGATAAAGAAAGTGGTTTTATTGTAGAAAAAAATAAAAACGGAAAGCCAATCAAAGCTTATGAATTACCAGGGCTTTGGAATGGAGCAATGGCAAAATGGATTACCATTTTCGTACAAGTGCCGCTAATTACTTTTAATCCTGTAAAAACGGTAAACGACTTATTAAAGCCGGCACATCAGCCACAATAATTTTGGATACAGAAAAAATAATATCAGAACTGAAGTTTAAGGCTGTCAGAAGCAGTGGAGCAGGAGGACAGAACGTCAATAAGGTTTCCTCAAAAATTATCCTGTCTTTTGATTTGGGAAATTCAAAAGCGCTTTCGGTGGAAGAAATGGCAATTTTGGAAGAAAAATTGGCTTCACGCCTTACCAATGATAAAATACTTATTCTGAGTAGCGATGAAGACCGAAGTCAGCTGAAGAATAAAGAAAACGCCATAAAAAGATTGATCCAATTGCTTCAGCAAAATCTGATCGTGCCAAAAGAAAGAAGGGCAACAAAAGTACCCAAAGCGGTCATTAAAAAGCGTATCCAGAACAAAAGAAAATGGTCTGAAAAAAAAGAGTCCAGAAGAAAACCCGACTTCTGATTAAAAAATCTGGATTCTCGCCTGCATTATCTTAATACTTTTCTATCTTTGCCCTGTCTCAAAGGGGTGCTCTAAATAACGAGCTGAGATTATACCCAACGAACCTGGGCGGGTAATGCTGCCAAGGGAGAATGACAACTTTTTAGAGTGCACGCTTAAAAGCTTGTCATTAAGTACAATCAATTAATTTAAACAACAGAATAATTACCCCTTTTATTCGTAAGAAAATTTACGAATGAAAACTTTATTCAAAAAAAATGAGCTTAAGCCAAAGACAAAAAGCCTAAGCCTGCCGGAATCATTATTGAAAGCAAAAATGATAACCGGAGTTACATTCCTTGCATCAGCTTCTCTTTTTGCCCAGGAAAAGGTAGTTGTCGATACTACAAAAACCAGAAATCTGGATGAGGTTTTGGTTTCCGCTGTGCGGGTTACTGCGCAAACACCGGTTACTTTTAGCAACATCAGTAAAAAAGAACTGGAATCCAGGAATTTAGGGCAGGATATTCCGGCCTTATTGAATTACTTGCCATCAGTAGTGGTAACTTCTGATGCTGGTAACGGAATAGGATATTCTGCAATTAGTGTCAGAGGTTCTGATTCAAGAAGAGTCAACGTAACACTTAACGGAATTCCTTACAATGATTCCGAATCGCAAGGTACTTTTTGGGTCAATATGCCTGATATTACCTCGTCAGTCCAAAACATCCAATTGCAACGTGGAGTAGGAACTTCTACAAACGGAGCCGGGGCTTTTGGGGCCAGCCTCAACCTGCTTACAGATTCGTATGCAACGGAAGCCAATGGCGAAATCTCGAATTCTTTTGGAAGTTTTAATTCCAGAAAGCATACCTTAAAATTTAGTTCAGGATTGCTTAAAGACCATTTTGAATTAGCAGGACGTGTTTCGAATATCAAATCTGATGGTTATATTGACAGAGCTTCTTCTGACCTGAAATCTTATTTCTTTCAAGGAACGTATGTAGGTAAATCTACATTGATAAAGGCGTTGGTGTTTGGTGGAAAAGAAAAAACATATCAGGCATGGAACGGATTGGAAGATCCGGAAAAGCTAAAAAATGACAGGACTTATAATACGTCAGGAGAATATGTTGATGATAACGGAGTGACGCGTTTCTATGATAACGAAACAGATAATTACGATCAGGATCATTATCAATTGCATTGGAACGAACGCATTTCGGATAACTGGAGCACCAATCTTGCCTTTCACTATACGATAGGAAAAGGATATTACGAAAACTATAAGAAAAAGCAGGATCTGTCTGAATATGGAATACAGCCCCAGATAATTAATGGGGTTGAAATAAAGAAAAGCGACCTGATTAGAAGAAAATGGCTTGATAACGATTTTTACGGAACTACGTTTTCAACAAACTATAAAAATGAAAAAATCGATTTTATTCTGGGTGGTGGCTGGAATAAATACGAGGGCAAACATATCGGAAATGTTTTGTGGACGAGAAGCATTATTCTGCCGGAATATAATTTTAAATATTACGATGATTTTTCAACCAAAACCGATTTTAATGTTTTTGCAAAGATCAATTATAAGCTGAACGAAAACTGGAGCCTTTTTGGTGACATGCAATACAGGAATGTTGGATACAAAACCAAAGGAGCAGACACAGGCAACGTAGATGATAATTTTAATTTCTTTAATCCAAAAGCGGGAATTACGTATATGGTCAATGACGAAAACAACATCTATTTCTCATATGCCCGCGCTAATCGCGAACCAAACCGAAGCGACTACGAATCCGGAAACCCGAAACCTGAAAAGCTGAATGATTTTGAATTGGGATGGAGGTACAATTCACCTAAGACAAAACTGAACGTTAACGGATACTATATGCGATATCAAGACCAGCTTGTTCTGACTGGTGCTTTGAACGATGTTGGTGCGCCAATCCGCCAAAATAGTGGAGAGAGTTATAGACTTGGATTAGAAATTGATGCTACTCTTTTTGTGGCTGAAAAATGGATTTTCCGCCCCAATATTACGGTCAGTGCTAACAAAAATGAAGATTTTGTTTTTCAGCGTGATGGAATCTTAGAAAAACTGGGAAATACAGATATTGCCTTTTCTCCAAATGTAATCGTAGGAAATGCAATTACGTTCCTGCCAATAAAAAACATGCAGGTTTCGCTTCTGACCAAATTCGTCGGAGACCAGTATATGGGGAATATAGATTCTCAGGTGTCAAAATTGAAAAGCTACTCTGTGAGCGATTTGAATATTTCATACGAAATCAAAACCAATACTGTTTTCAAGTCGATTATTTTTTCAGGATTGGTAAATAATATTTTTGATTATGAATACGAGTCAAATGGTTATTTCTATACCTATGACGACGACTATTCCAATCCAGGTACAATACAAACCATAGAAGGAGCTGGATATTTTCCACAGGCGGGAATTAATTTTCTGGCAGGAATGACATTGAAATTTTAAAAAATAGTTTTTTAATTATTCCCGAAAACCTGGCAGGATGTAATACCTGTCAGGTTTTTTTGTTTTAAGATCTTTTTCCATTCTTCAGATTCGGCAAATTCTTTTATTGTCGTATTTCTTTTCTTTAGGAAAGAATGGAGGTAGTTTTTCAGAAATATAAAATCGGCTAATTGTCCCAAGATGCCTAAAGGCGACTGATATTCGAAGATGTCTGTCATTAAAGTTTGGTTTCCGAGGCTTTCAAAATGATGTTCGTGTCGAAAACTTTTAAAAATACCTTCAGTCATTTCATCCGCAAAGAAATTAGGCCGACAGTAATCGGTTACTTTTGAAGTTAGAGATTGTGTGAATCCTAAATGTTTGGCACGCCAGGTCACGCTTTCGTCCAATCCGATTAACCCGGAAGTTTTGCCTGCAATGGCTTCTTCATTGGTTTGTTTCGTCGAAACAGTATGCAAATCAATGCTTCTTGATAGATCAAATACGATGTCAATTGGGGCATTGATTTTTGTTTTTAAATAAATCCGGGGCATTTTAATTATAAACCCGGATAATATTTCCGGTAACTTGTACTCTGTAAGGCTTCATTGGATACTCTACATCTGCATCTGCAAGTCCTGTAAACAAGCTGTACATGACATCGTCACATGGGCAAACGGCATTTATGCCTTCAACTACAAGTCGGGAACAGCTGCTTGCATATTGGTTTGGACAGCTGGCATCATAAGCTTTGTAATTTCCTGCACCGGCATTAAATACAATGATGCCGTTTGCACCGGCGCCATTAAGCGTAATCAGCTTGCCATTTCCGGTATATTGAAGATCGCTGTAAAGTGGGAGATTGAGATTAATCTCGACATTAAAAGAATAGTTGGGAATATAAGGGTTTCGGTTGTTGATTTTGCTGTCTGAACACGCAGAAATCGCAATAAAAATAAGCAAAAGGGCAATAATCTTTTTCATAGCAAAAATTTCTATTCTATAAATTTGTTGAAACAAATTTAATTTAATTAACTTTGGTTTTATATACTAGCAGTATTAAATATTAAATTGGATTAAAAATACTATCTTTGTGAAAAGAAATCCCGTCGTGATGGGATTTTTTCTATTTTATATAAACGATGAAATTATGAGTAACGTATCTTATTATACAGCGGAAGGCTTAAAAAAATTGAAAGAGGAACTAGAGCAGTTAAAAAGCATTGAGCGCCCAAAAGCTTCTCAGGCAATTGCTGAGGCTAGAGATAAAGGGGATTTGTCTGAAAATGCAGAATATGATGCGGCTAAAGAAGCTCAGGGTTTACTCGAAATGAGAATCTCAAAATTAGAAGAAGTTTATGCTAATGCTCGCTTGATTGATGAGTCACAGCTTGATGTATCAAAGGTTTTGGTATTGTCAAATGTAAAGATCAAAAACCAGGCTAATGGCATGGAAATGAAATATACGCTTGTAGCTGAAAGTGAAGCAGATCTAAAAACAGGGAAAATTTCAGTGACATCACCAATTGGAAAAGGACTGCTTGGAAAATCTGTAGGTGAAATAGCAGAAATTACGGTTCCGAATGGTATTCTGAAATTCGAAATTTTAGAAATCTCCAGAGACTAATTGTTTAAAGCATAATCCTAAAATCTAAAAAGAATGAGTTCGATTTTCACTAAAATAGTCAACGGAGAGATACCGGCCTATAAAATTACAGAAGATGCTGACTATCTTGCATTTTTGGATGTAAACCCAAATGCTAAGGGACATACGCTGTGTATTCCGAAGAAAGAAATCGATAAAATCTTTGATATGGAAGAAGACCATTATCTGGGATTAATGAAGTTCTCCAGGAAAGTAGCAAAAGCATTGGAAAAGACAGTGGCTTGTAAAAGAGTTGGTATTGCTGTTATCGGACTTGAAGTGCCGCATACGCATGTGCATTTGATTCCGCTCAACGAAATGGATGAGATGCGTTTCCAAAACAAAGTGAAATTGACCAAAGAAGAATTTGAAACATTAGCTAAAGAAATTCAGGCCAATTTGTAAATTCTTTTAAAAGTAAAAAAGCCGCAAATTCAATTTGAATTTGCGGCTTTTTTATAGCTTTCTAAAACTTACCAGCATGCAGGTTCCTTTTCCTACGTCTGAAGAAAAAACTTTGATTCTTCCGTCGTGATATTCTTCGACAATTCGTTTTGTTAACGAGAGTCCTAATCCCCATCCACGTTTTTTGGTCGTAAATCCAGGCTCAAAAATTTGCTTGAATTGTTTTTTAGGAATTCCTTTTCCTGAATCCGTCACTTTTATCTTTACAAAACGACTGTCTTCTGTAATAACAATTGATAAATCGCCTCTTCCCTTCATAGCATCAATAGCATTCTTGACCAGATTTTCAATCGTCCAGCTGTGCAATATCGGATTGATAGAAGTCATGATAGGGTGATTTGGTGCCTTGAACGAAAAATTAATCTGATTTGAAAATCTTGATTTCAAGTAGTCATATGATTGTTCTGTTTCCTCAATAATATCTTTTTCTTCTAAAACCGGCTCTGAACCGATTTTTGAAAAACGATCGGCTATAGTCTGTAATCGTACAATGTCTTTTTCAACTTCCGTTACCGTGGTTTCGTCAACATTATCGGCTTTCATGATTTCGATCCAGCCAAGTAATGAAGATAAAGGCGTTCCAATCTGATGCGCTGTTTCTTTTGCCATACCGGCCCAAAGCTTATTTTGGGTTGCCATTCTACTGGCACGGTAAAAATTAAAAATCAATAACCCAAACAAGGCCAAAATCAGGAATAGGGCTATTGGGTAATATTTCAGGTTATTGAGCAGGGAAGAGTTTCCGTAATAAACATATTGAATTTCTCCCGGAAGGTATTCAATAGCTATTGGCTCATTTTCATTTTTAAAATTTTCAAAGAAAGTCTTCGCCTTGATCGAGTCATTGGCAATCGTCTCATCAATATTTCTCATGCCCATAATTTTTCCGTCCTGGTCGGTCAATACAATAGGGATGGTCGTATTTTTATCAACAATCTGTCTTGGAAGTTCAATGTCGTCATTTTCCAAATCGGCTTTGTTGATGGTTTTTAAAGAAGTCGCCCATATCTGCATTTTGAGATGTTCCTCGTTTTTAAAAATCTGGAAAAAAGTGTAAGTATTCCAAAGAATCAGGGATATGATGAGAAAGGAGATTACGATGATAATCCAACGTGTGACATTTCTTTTTTCAGAAAACTGCATAAATTTTATTTTGAGGTATAAATATAAGGAAAAGATATAAAGTCGAATTTTGAAACTGTTTATAAATCGTAAACACTTCTTTTATTCTTCTTGATGCAATTTATTACTTTTGTTTAAACGCAGAATTTTATGATTAGTATAATACCGAAGGAAATCCCAACAGCAAAATTGCAGGGGTATCTTCAGGGTTCAGTAGGGCCAAGGCCAATAGCTTTTGCCAGCACGATGGACAGTAACGGAAAGCCGAATTTGTCGCCGTTTAGTTTTTTCAATCTTTTTAGTGCGAATCCGCCAATTTTGATTTTTTCGCCTTCGAGGAGAGTTCGTGATAATACTATAAAGCATACGCTAATTAATGCAGAAGCTACGCGTGAAGTTGTTATCAATGTCGTTAATTATGACATGGTGCAGCAAACGTCTTTGTCGAGTACGGAATATGCCGATGGGGTAAATGAGTTTCTAAAAGCCGGTTTTACGGCCATTCCGTCGGATATAGTAAAGCCTTACCGCGTAAAAGAATCTCCTGTACAGTTTGAATGCAAAATACAGGAAATCATTAGTCTTGGAAATGAAGGTGGCGCAGGAAATTTGATTATATGTGAAATCGTTAAGATGCATATCGATGAGAAAGTTTTAGACGAAAACGGAGGTGTTGACCAGCATAAGATTGATTTGGTTTCGCGTTTAGGAGGGAATTGGTATTCACGTTCAAATATGGGACTATTTGAAGTAGAAAAACCGTTGACGACTTTAGGTATTGGTGTTGATCAAATTCCGGATTTTATAAAAGAGAGTCCGGTTTTTGACGGGAATGATTTAGGCAAATTGGGCAACGTTGAAGCATTGCCTACAACCGAAGAAGTTGCTATATTTGTAGACCAGAATTTTGCTGTAAAAGGTGTCTTAAGTTCTGATGATCAGGAGAAAGTGCATTTAAAGGCAAAAGAATATCTTGATAATAATGAAGTGATGGCAGCATGGAAAGTGCTATTGTCAGAAAAAATATAATGTGAGGGCTGTTTTATAAGCCATATAAATAATAAAAACAAAAGAAGATTATGGAAGTTACAGGAAGAGTTAAAGTGATAAATGCCGAACAGCAAGTTAGTGCGTCATTTAAAAAAAGAGAATTGGTTGTTACAACAGATGAGCAGTATCCGCAGCATATCATGATTGAATTTACGCAGGATAAATGTGATTTGTTGAATAATTATACAGTGGGAGAGCCTGTTAAGGTTTCTATCAATCTTAGAGGTAGAGAGTGGGTAAACCCGCAAGGCGAAACCAAATATTTCAACAGCATTCAAGGCTGGAGAATCGAGAAGCTGCAAGCAGAAGCACCTTCGTCTTCTGCGCAAGTGCCACCAATGCCGGCAAAAGAAGCTTTTGAGCCAGCAACTAACTATAAAGAAGAAGAGCACGACGATTTGCCTTTTTAATAAAAAACAGAAAATGAAAAAAACCGCAATACTTGCGGTTTTTTTGTGACTTTAAGAAAATAAGAATGTATTTCCTTAGTAAAGAATTGTTTTTTCCTCCGGTTGAAGAAGCCAATGATGATGGGATATTGGCTATTGGTGGTGACTTGTCGTCAGAAAGGCTTCTATTGGCCTACAGGAGCGGTATTTTTCCATGGTTTGATGATGATGAGCCAATTCTTTGGTGGTCGCCACCAGAAAGGATGGTTTTGTTTCCGGAAGAATTTAAGGTTTCCAAAAGCATGAGAAATATTTTGAATCGGGGTATTTATAAAGTGACCTTTAATCAAAATTTCAAGGACGTTATTACCAATTGCAGTGCGATTAAAAGAGATGGGCAACAAGGAACCTGGATTTCGGAACAAATGATTGAAGCCTATACAAAACTTCATGAAATAGGGATTGCCAGGTCTATTGAAGTCTGGCAAGATGAAATGCTGGTTGGCGGACTCTACGGTATTGATCTAGGTCATGTTTTCTGTGGGGAAAGTATGTTCTCCAAGACTTCAAATGCCTCGAAAATGGCTTTTGTTTCCTTGGTCAGGAAATTAAAAGAAGAAAATTATCAGCTTTTGGATTGTCAGGTACACAATAGCCATTTGGAAAGTTTGGGTGCCAGGGAAATTTCCAGAGAAGATTTTATGAGGATTATTAAAAAAAGCCAATAATGAAAAGAAACATTATAATTATCGTATTGTTGACGTCTGTCTTGTATGCTTGCAATTCGGTTAAATTGCCACAGGCGAAATTTAATGCTTCGCCATTGGGTTATTCCCAGAAAATTATTGGTGATAGTTTGATTATTGAGTTAGACAATCTGTTAGAATGTCCGGTACGAATAGTTTTAAATGATTCTTTACTAAACAAGGGTTTTGAAAGTAACGGATTGGTGGTATTAAGTCCTAAAGAGAAGAAAAGAATAGGTGTCTTTTTAAGTGATACTAAACAACCAAATTTAGGGGCTAATTATATGTTGGGAAAAGCAATATCCTATCCGGAAGAAACCAAGCTGGCTTTGCCATTTCAAAAAGGGAAAAAGTATACCGTAGTTCAAGGGCATAATGGCAATTTCTCGCATAAAGATGGATTGTCAAAACTGGCTCTGGATTTTGATTTGAAAATTGGAGATACAATATGTGCAGCTGCTGATGGTTATGTTGTTGGTCTTGTTGATAAATACCAGTATTTTGGAAAGGACAGTTCATGGAAAGATTACTCCAATTTTATTACGCTCTACCATCCTGAAGCGGGTTTGTTTACAGAATATGTTCATTTGGAAGAAAAAGGGGCTGTAGTGGCTATAGGAGACTTTGTAAAGGCAGGACAACCAATTGCACTATCAGGCATGACTGGATGGACTACAACTCCTCATTTGCACTTTGTTGCCTATTTTAGAAATGCAAGCTGGAAATCGGAACCTGTAAATGTCAATTTTATTGAGGGTTATAAGGCTGAAGATTTAAAATCCGGCGATGTTGCGAAGAAAGAATAGATTAAAAGAAGTAAAATTACTTTTGGGTCCAGCATTCTTCTATATGGTCGTTTACCATTCCTGTGGCCTGCATATGTGCATAAATAACGGTTGAGCCTACGAACTTAAATCCTCTTTTTTTTAAGTCTTTACTGATTTCGTCCGATAGCGGAGTAGTGGCTGGAACATCTGATAAGGTTTTTGGACGGTTTATAATGGGCTTGCCGCCAGTAAATTTCCAAATATAATCCGAAAAACTTCCAAACTCTTTTTGTGTTTCCATGAATGCTTTGGCATTGGTTACGGCTGCACGGATTTTCAGTTGGTTTCTGATGATGCCTGAATCTTGCATCAGGTCCTCAATTTTTTCTTCTGTATATTGGGCAACTTTTTTATAGTCAAAATCGTCGAAAGCCTTTTTGAAATTTTCTCTTTTTCGAAGAATGGTAATCCAGCTCAGGCCAGCCTGAAAGGTTTCCAAAATCAGGAATTCAAAAAGTTTTTGGTCATCGTATACAGGAACACCCCATTCTTCGTCGTGGTATTTTTCATAAAGACTATCACCGATACACCATCTGCATCTGATTTTTTCCATTGTTTCGATTTTAATCCAAATATAAATAAAAATCCCGCTTCGGGTGAAGCGGGATCAGTATATAAGATAGTTTCAGGAAGATTATCCTAAAGCAGCTCTTTTGAAACCAGTAACTGTCAAGTTTGCATCAACAGATTTTACATATCCAGAAACGCTAACAGCGCCATCTTTAATGTAGTCTTGGTTTACCAATGTATTGTCTTTGTAGAAACGTTGGATTTTACCTTTAGCGATGTTATCTAACATAGCTTCTGGTTTTCCTTCCTGACGCAATTGATCTTTAGCGATTTCTACTTCTTTTTCAATGATAGATGCATCAACACCAGCCTCGTCTAACGCGATTGGGTTCATAGCAGCAGCCTGCATAGCAACGTTTCTGGCAGCTTCTTCAGCACCAGGAACATTAGCAGAAAGAGAAACTAAAGTAGCAATTTTGTTACCAGCGTGGATGTAAGATCCAACGAAAGCACCTTCTAATCTTTCGAAAGAACCGATTTCGATTTTCTCTCCGATAACTCCAGTTTGCTCAATTAATTTGTCAGCAACAGTGATTCCGTTGAAATCAGCTGCCAAAAATTCTTCTTTAGTTTTGAAGTTTAAAGCTAGGTTAGCCAAATCTGTAGCCAACTTTACGAAACCTTCATTTTTTCCAACGAAGTCAGTCTCACAGTTCAATGAGATTACAACACCAGAAGTTTTGTCTGCATTAACAACAGCGATAGCAGCACCTTCAGTAGATTCTCTATCCGATCTGTTAGCAGCTACTTTTTGGCCTTTTTTACGAAGGTTTTCGATAGCTAGATCGAAATTTCCGTCAGCCTCAACAAGCGCTTTTTTGCAGTCCATCATCCCGGCACCAGTCAGGGTTCTTAATTTATTTACATCTGCAGCAGTTATAGTTGCCATTTTAGTGTGTTTTTTTAAGGGTTAAAAATAAAAAATCCCAAAGTCTAAATTCCAAATCCCAAGTTT
>CAZFGA010000030.1:0-48186 GCA_964518395.1 uncultured Flavobacterium sp. | reverse complement strand
ATGATATAGGGAAAAATATTGTGGCAGTAGTTTTGGCCTGCAACAATTATGAAATTATTGACCTGGGCGTTATGGTTCCGCCTGAAAAAATTATTCAGACGGCAATTGAGGAAAAAGTAGACATTATAGGACTAAGCGGATTGATTACACCTTCTCTTGATGAAATGGTCTATCTGGCAAAACAGATGGATAAGCAAAATGTCAAGATTCCAATAATGATTGGCGGAGCAACAACTTCACGAGCACATACAGCCGTGAAGATTGCCCCTGAATATAGTGAAACGGTCGTGCATGTAAATGATGCTTCGCGTGCTGTTACTGTTGCAGGAAATCTTATTAACAAAAATACTAATCAGGAGTATTTCAAAAGCCTACGTACAGAATATGACGAGCTCCGTGAAGGCTATCTGAGCAGAAGTCGTGATAAAAACTTCTTAAGCATAGCAGAAGCCAGAAAAAACAAACTGCAATTGGACTGGACTAATTTTAATCCGGTACAACCAAATAACATTGGTGCAAAAGTCATCAATGTAAAATTAGAGGAACTGGTTGATTATATCGATTGGACTCCATTTTTCAGGACATGGGACTTGCACGGCAAATATCCTGACATACTAAATGATGAAATTGTTGGCGAACAAGCGAAAGTATTATTTGCTGATGCCCAGGATATGTTGCGACAGATCATACAGGAAAATTGGCTGGAAGCAAAAGGCATTTATGGAATTTTTCCAGCAAATCAAATCAATGATGATGATATTGAATTGCGTGACGAAAATGGAAAATACCTGCAAACTTTCCTGACTTTAAGACAGCAATCAGCAAAGACAAAAGGAGCGCCAAATATTGCTTTGTCTGATTTCATAGCCCCAAAAGATTCGGGAGTTACAGATTATATGGGAGCTTTTTGTGTAACGACAGGTTTTGGAGTGGATGAAAAAGCAGCTGAATTTGAAAAAAATCTCGATGATTATAACTCCATTATGGTCAAAGCACTGGGCGATCGTTTTGCCGAAGCTTTTGCCGAATATTTGCATGAAAAAATCAGGAAAGAAATCTGGGGATATGCTTCTGACGAAGTATTAAGCAATGAAGCCTTGATTAAAGAGGAATACAAAGGAATCCGTCCGGCACCAGGTTATCCTGCTTGTCCGGATCATTTAGAAAAACCGACTATTTGGAAATTACTAAATGTAGAACAAAATATAGGCGTAACCTTAACGGAAAGTATGGCGATGTGGCCCGCGTCTTCGGTTTCCGGTTATTATTTCGGACACCCGGAAAGCAAATATTTCGGACTCGGAAAAATTAAAAAAGATCAGGTCGAAGACTATGCAAAACGCAGGAATGTCCCATACGAATATGCCGAGAAATGGCTGAACCCAAACATTGCAGATTAAATTAGTTGTAAAGTCATCAAGTCGTAAAGTCAAAAGTCGTAAAGTCAAAAGTCTGAAATCAAAAATCTAAGATCAAAAATCTAAAATCCGAAATCAAAAACAATGAAAGTAACCGAACATATAGAAAAAGCCAATGGCAAATCGCTTTTTTCCTTTGAAATATTGCCGCCGTTAAAAGGACAAAACATCCAATCGATTTTTGATAGTATTGATCCATTGATGGAATTTAAACCACCATTTATTGATGTGACGTATCATCGTGAGGAATATGAATACAAAGAATTGCCTAGCGGTTTATTGGAAAAAAAGATAGTAAAAAAACGACCGGGAACGGTTGGTATTTGTTCGGCAATACAAAACAAATATCAGGTTGATGCAATTCCGCATATCCTTTGTGGTGGATTTACAAAAGAAGACACAGAGAATTTCTTAATTGATCTGGATTTTTTGGGGATTCAAAATGTAGTAGCTTTGCGTGGCGATGCCGTAAAAAATGAAACCTATTTCAAACCGGAAAAAGAAGGAAACCATTATGCTTCAGAATTGGTAACTCAGATTACTAATTTGAATAAAGGCATTTATTTAGACGATGAATTGCAAAATTCTTCAGCCACAAATTTTTGTATAGGCGTAGCTGGCTATCCTGAAAAACATATGGAAGCGCCAAGTCTTGATAGCGATATCTATTTCCTAAAGCAGAAAATAAAGAATGGGGCTTCCTATATTATTACCCAGATGTTTTTTGACAACAAAAAATTCTTCGACTTTGTAGCCAAATGCAGGAAAGAAGGAATTACGGTTCCTATTATTCCGGGATTAAAACCCATTTCAACTAAAAAACAATTGAATTTGGTACCACATCGTTTTAAGGTCGATATTCCGGACGAACTTATTATGGCTATTGTTCGGGCTAATGATACAGAAGCTGTAAAACAAATTGGAATAGAATGGTGCATCAACCAAAGCAAAGAATTAATCAAAGAAGGCATACCGGTTTTACACTATTATTCTATGGGAAAATCAGAGAATATCAAAGCAATAGCTAGAGAAGTATTCTAAATTAGGGCTTGCAAGATTGTTTTAATTGGTTATTTTTGAGTCTCATAAAAAGTATCGTATGCTGCAAAAATACCTTTCTGAAGCAAAAATTGCTTATTTTTCTATTGTAATTGCATTATTGGGAATTTTTCTCCCTTTGCTTACTGTTGATTTTCTAAGTGCTCCAAAAGAAACCGTATATACAATAGGCTTCATAAAATATATCTTTCAGTCAATACATCTTACGGTTTTTAATCTGGAAGATTGGTATACGTTTGAAGTAGGAACTGGAGGAGATATGTTTATACACTACAATGTGATAAATGCATTCTTTTATGTTTTGCTCATATTTGGAGCTTTACTCTATCTGAAAAGTAAAAATAAAGAAACGCGCCTCCTTCGTTTTGTTTTTTCTATAATATTCATAACAAAAGTTTCTTTTTTCATCATCGGTATTTTTTCTATCATTTTTACGGAAAGGGCAGAACATCCCTTGGGCGGTTTCTTGTATGTATTATGGTTCATAGATTATGTTGTCCTGGCGTTATATGCTTATCTCTCTTTTTCTATACTCAAATACATTGAAAAGGGAAAAACATTAGAAACTATTGAAAGGACTTATGAAACGCATACCAGCGTTACTTTGGTTGAGTCAGGACGTTGGAGAAGATTTTTCCACCTGATTATGGATGACTTTATCATGATTCTTGTCTTTTCAGGCTCATTTGAATTCCTAGTCAAAGCTGAAAAAATACGGCCTTTTGTATCTGCCTTAGAGAATGGATTGGGTGATAGAGGCGCTTTTATTGTAGTTTTTGCAATTTTTAGGGTCTTATATTATGGTATTTTTGAGTCTGTTTTGGGAGTAACCGCTGCAAAAATGCTTTCAGAAACCAGAGTTACAGATGAAGAAGGAAATAAACCATCTGTAAGTTCGATACTAAAAAGAACGTTTTTAAGATTAGTTCCCTTTGAGGCTCTTACCTTTTTTACGCCTGCGGGACTTCATGACCGATGGTCAGAAACGTATGTGATTAAAGAAAAGAGAACAGGAGTTAACGGAGGATGGTATCTCTTAATTTTTCCAATTACAATTGCAGTAGGATTACTGATTGCTTTCGGGATTTATAAATACGAATCGATGCAGTCTGAAAGAAAAGCGGAAATAGCAGCACAACAGAATAAAGAAATTTTCGAAAGGAAATTACAGAATCTGTCTACAAATGATTTTATACATCTTGAACCACTTGAATATTCCTATGCTGATATCTATCTGAAAACGGAAGAAATAAAATCAGATGGTATAGTATTCACAATTTTGGATGCCAAAAAAGATTACTCGCATATAAAAGTAAATGGTGCCAATTTCAATGAATACACCGTACCAAACTTTTTGGAAAAGATATATGCAATGGAAAAAGAAAACGCAAAAAAAATTACAATTTCCAAAGCCCAACTCAAAAAGGCAATCGAATTAAATTCAAGATATAGCTATTCTAATCAGGATACAAATGGCGCTTTAAATATAGGCGACGGGCAAAAATATTCTATAAAAGATATTGAAACCTATTTCATGCCCCGATTAGTTGTACTTGACAATTATTCGGCGGACCAAATAAAAAATGTCGTGTTGACAAATGAAGGTTGGAAAGCAGAATTGACAAGCGTTTCAAACGCGCAGTTATATTCAGGGCAGCAATTGCCCTTGCTTTTGTATAAACAACAACAAGCCATAATTACGGTTCCAGGTGGTGAGAGTTTTAAATTTCAAGTCAAGATAAAAGATACCTTAGGTAGAATGTTTTCTTATGAAGTGTCCAAAGAAAAAGAACTGCAAGCCATAATTAAAAGAACGGAGTAAGTGTTTAAGAGATTATATTTTTTTATTCTTTTTATTCCTGCTGCTGTTTTTTCTCAGGAAGTAAATGGGAAATATACTGTTGATGTCAATTATTTTTATGGGAATATTTTACCGCACAATAACACCATTAAACACCTGATTACAGAACATCCCGAAGGCGTCCTGATAAGCTTTAACAGAAAGACATTTGGTGATAAAGAATGGGAGTCAGAATATAATTTCCCAGATTACGGAGCCTCTTTTCATTATGAAAACACCAAAAATCACATATTAGGCGACCTGTATGGTTTGTATGCACACTACAACTTTTATTTTTTGAACAGGAATTTAATGTTTCGTGTTGGAGAAGGAATCGCCTACAATACAAATCCCTACGATAAGGAGACCAATTTCAGGAATTTGGCCTTTGGAACCCGATGGATGACATCCACCTATCTGATGCTGAATTACCACAAAGAAAATCTTTATAAGAATATAGGTTTACAGGCCGGGATTAGTTTTTTCCATCACTCAAATTCCAATATGGCATCACCAAATACCAGCACAAATACAGTAGCAATAAACCTTGGGATTAATTATTCTTTTGAAAAAAGTGCCGAACTGCAACGGCATACTATAATACATGATACGATTCCAAATTATAAGGAACCTGTCAAGTATAATATTGCGTTCCGTTCCGGAATGAATGAAAGTGATATTATTGGCAGTGGAAAGTTTCCATTTTATATACTATCTGCTTATGCCGACAAACGTCTTTCAAGAAAAAGTGCCATCCAGTTTGGAGCCGATTTTTTTATGATGAAATACCTCGAAGAATACATCAGGTATAAATCTGTTGCTTATCCAAACGAACATGTTGATCCTGACACTGATTACCGAAGAATAGGCGTTTTTATAGGACATGAGCTTTTTATCAATAAACTTTCTCTTGAAGCACAGGTAGGTTATTATGTATATGCTCCATTTGGATTTTTAGGTCCATTTTACCAAAGAGTCGGTATGAAATATTATTTTAGCAACACTATTTTTACATCATTGACATTGAAAACCCATGCTGCAAAAGCTGAAGCCATGGAAATAGGTGTCGGTATAAGGCTATGATACACTTTTACAAATACATGAAGAACAATTTTTTTTACCTGCTTTGCCTATTGCCCTTGCTTAGTTTTTCACAAGAAAAAAACAGCAGGTATACTCTAGATGTCAATAGTTTTTATGGAAAAATTTTAAAGCATACCGACGAAATTTCGGAATTCACAGACAGAAACCCTACCGGTGTTTTTTTGAGCCTTAACAGGAAAACCTATGGCGAAAAAGCATGGCAATCGCTTTACAATTATCCGGATTACGGTCTTACGTTCCAATATCAAAACATGAAGTATGATGCTTTGGGACATTTTTATGGTTTGTACGGGCATTATAATTTCTATTTTTTTAATAGAAATTTAATGTTTAGGATAGCACAAGGAGTTGCCTATAACACGAATCCGTATGATGCGAAGACCAATCCCGAAAATCAGGCTTACGGAACACACTGGATGCCCGCTACCTATTTTCTGCTGAACTACAAAAAGGAAAACATCTGGAATGGGTTGGGTATTCAGGCAGGATTGTCCTTTTTTCACCATTCCAATGCAAATTTGCGAACACCCAATAAGAGTACGAATACTTTGGCTTTTAACATAGGTGCGGTTTATGACTTTGAAAGCAAAGAACCGCTTCAGTATATTGAACATAAAGACTCTGTAAGATTTACGGAACCAATACGCTACAATATGGTTTTCAGAACCGGTTTTAATGAAAGTGATTTGGTAGGCAGCGGCCAACATCCTTTTTATGTGTTTTCGGCCTATGCTGATAAGAGATTAAACAGGAAAAGTGCAGTCCATATTGGAGCAGAGCTTTTTATCTATAAATATTTAAAAGAAACCGTAAAGCGAATTGCTGCAGATCCAAACTTAACAGTTAGTCCAGATACAGATTATAAGAAAGTAGGGGTATTTGTGGGACATGAACTTTTTGTCAACAGGCTTTCTCTTGAAACGCAGTTTGGATATTATGCCTATGCTCCGCTGGATTATTTACCTTCAATTTATCAGAGACTGGGACTTAAATATTATTTTACAGATGAAATTTTCATGGGTGTCGCTTTAAAAACCCATGCCGCAAAAGCTGAGGCATTGGAATTTGCTGTAGGAGTTCGTTTATAAGATGAAATAGATACAATGATGATGGAAGCAAAAATGATCAGAAAAATAATTATCCTATTTTCAATAGCTTTTTTGTCATGCGATTCAGAAAATGCAAATGATTGTTTTCAGACTTCCGGTACTCCAACCACCAAAGAATTTAATGTTGACGATTTTAAGAAAATCAACATATCCGAAGGAATTGAATTGATCATAAAACAAGGTCCTGAAAAAAATGTAGTCGTAAAAACAGGAAAAAATCTCGTTGATGGTATTACGGCTGAGGTGGTAAATCAAGAACTTTTTATCCGAAATTCCAACGGCTGCAATTGGATTCGCGAATATAATACAACAAAGATTTATGTAACTACGCCAGAATTAATAAACGTATATTCTTCATCACAATTTGGTGTAAAATCGGATGGTGTTTTGAGTTTTCCATCCCTTGGCCTGCAATCAGGAATGTTTAGCGATACGGCTTCGGGGACTTTTGAAATCCAGGTAGATTGCGTCCAGTTGACAATAGAAGATAATAAATCTTCTTTCTTTGCTGTTTCGGGGACTACCCAAAGTTTATATGTAGGATTTTATAATGGCGATGCCAGATTTGAAGGTTCTAATCTGACGGCAAAAGAAGTCAATGTATTCCAGCGAAGTTCTAACGACATTATTGTGAAACCTACAGATAAAATTTCAGGAACCCTTTATAGCACAGGCAATGTCGTTTTAAAAAACGTACCGCCTGTAATTGAAGTTACACAACTTTATCAAGGACATTTGGTATATCCGTAAAATGTTATTTTTTAGTGACGTCCCTAAAAATAGTCTCCAGATTTTTACTTTTCAGATTAAGCTGTAGCGTTTTTAGTCCGTTATCATGAGCAAAATCAAAAATTACCGGACGCATATCTTTTGAAGTCGAAAAGGTCAACTCCCATGTCGTAGCGTGTGTATTGGTTAGGGCAATTAAGTTTGGCAACGATTTCAAAAGCTGCTCTTCTACCGGATGGTCAAATTCGACCTCAATAGTCTGCTCTTCTTCATTTTTAAGATTCGTCAGTTTTTTATCAGTAACAATTTTTCCGTGGTTGATGATAATCACGCGATCGCAAATTGCTTCCACTTCCTGCATAATATGAGTAGACAAGAAAACGGTTTTGTCTTTTCCTATATTTTTAATCAGCTCTCTGATCTCTACCAATTGGTTTGGATCAAGTCCTGTAGTAGGCTCGTCTAAAATTAAAACATCAGGATTGTGAAGTAAGGCTGTAGCCAGTCCAACACGTTGACGATATCCTTTTGATAGCTGTCCTATTTTTTTGTGACTTTCAGGAGTCAGCCCGGTCATGGTAATAACTTCTTCAATTCTTGATTTTGCCACTTTATATACATCAGCATTAAAGGCCAGATATTCTCTAACATACAAATCAAGATACAAAGGATTGTGCTCAGGCAGGTAGCCTACAGATTTTTGCACTTCCTTTTGAGCCGTAGCCACATCATTCCCGTTTACGGAAGCTTTGCCTTCATCGGCAGTAATAAAAGTGGTAAGGATTTTCATCAACGTTGATTTTCCTGCACCATTTGGCCCCAGAAAACCTACAATCTCACCTTTTTGGATGGAAAATGAAATAGCATCCAAAGCTTTTTGATCTCCGTAATTTTTTGAAATGGAAGTGACTTCGATTGACATGATTCTTGATTTTGAACAAAAGTAATAAAATGGATAATTAAAACGCATATATGTCATTCGAATTGCATCACAAGAAAATTAATCTCCTATTATTGGATTGCGAAAACGTTATAGCCGAAATTTTTCTTAAAAAAAATATGGGTTTGTAACATTGTAAAACAAAATTTTCTACTTTAGCCGAATAACAAAACAAAAAAATGCAAAACAACCGTTTTTATTTTAGCAACTCTTTTTATTTCTGGAAACAGGAAAGGGATTGTTGTGTTGTTATGTAAATAGAAATTATTTAAAATAATATATAGTAATCCCGATGCAAATCGGGATTTTTTTTTGCCTGAACTTATGGAAACAAAAATTGCAATTCAAGGAATACGCGGCTCATTTCATCATCAGGTCGCCAAAGAATATTTCAGTGAAAATATAGAACTGGATGAATGTATGTCGTTTGATGCCTTGGTAAACAGTCTGGTAGAAAACAAAACACAGCAAGCTGTGATGGCTTTGGAAAATTCGATTGCCGGCTCGATCATACCTAATTATGCTTTGATTGACAGGAATAATCTTCACATTATCGGAGAGCATTATCTGAATATCAACATGAATCTGATGGTATTGAAAGGGCAGAAAATTGAAGACATAAAAGAAGTTCATTCGCATCCAATTGCTTTGCTGCAATGCAGGGAGTTTTTTAAAAAACATCCTCATATAAAGTTAGTAGAAAGTGGCGATACGGCAGAAACAGCACATCGGATTCAGGAAAATCAATTGAAGAAAATTGCTGCTGTAGCAAGTCCGATTGCCGCAGAACTATTTGGACTGGATATTTTGGCTTCAGGAATCCACACTATAAAAAGTAATAAGACCCGATTTGTAATCTTGAAGACACAGAACAAGGTTTTGCCAAAATCAGAAATCAATAAAGCCTCAATAAAATTTGAATTGGACGATACGCCAGGCAGCCTGGCGACAATTTTAAATGTAATGAATAATTGCAAACTGAATCTGACAAAAATCCAGTCGATGCCCATTATTGAAACACCATTTCAATATTCCTTTTTTGTTGATGTGACCTTTGAAAAGTACAAACACTATGAAAAGGCAAAATCAATTGTAGAATTGATGACCACACATTTTAAAGTTTTAGGAGAATATAAAAAAGGAGACACAATTTAAATCGCAAAAAATGATAGAAGAGATTTTAACCATAGAAAGAGTAGAGAATAAGGGATTCGCTAGCCGATTGACAACGGTTGAGGAATATTATTTTTCTGCAAAATTGCGAGAAGTACGCCAAATGATTTCCGAAGGAAAACCGGTACTCAATATGGGGATTGGCAGTCCGGATTTAGCACCTCCAAAAAAGGCAATCGATGCTATAGTACAGGCACTTGGAGATGAAAAAGCACATGAATATCAAAGTTATCAGGGATTGCCGGAATTAAGAAAAGGGATTGCAGATTTTTATAAATCTCAGTTTAATGTTATACTGGATGCAAATTCTGAAATCTTACCTTTAATGGGGTCAAAAGAAGGCATAATGCATATTTCGTTAGCTTTCTTGAATGAAGGAGATGAGGTGTTGATACCAGATCCGGGTTATCCTACCTATGCTTCGGTTACAAATCTGGTAGGAACAAAATCTGTTTTTTATAATCTTAAGGAAGAAAACGATTGGATGCCGGATTTTGAAGCACTAGAAAAGAAAGATTTGTCTAAAGTCAAGATAATGTGGATCAATTACCCACATATGCCTACCGGAACAAGTGGAAATCTCGAATTGTTTGAAAAATTAGTTGCTTTCGCAAAAAGACATCAGATTATTTTGGTTAACGACAATCCATACAGTTTTGTATTGAATAACAGCCCGATTTCGATTTTTCAGGTAAAAGGAGCCAAAGACGTTGCTTTAGAACTGAATTCTTTGAGCAAAACTTTTAATATGTCCGGTTGGCGAATAGGAATGGTGTCCGGAAAACAGGAATTTATCGAAGCCATCTTGAAAATAAAAAGCAATATGGATAGCGGAATGTTTTACGGAATCCAGAAAGGGGCAATCGAAGCCTTAAAATTGGGGCAGGAATGGTTTGATTCTCAAAATAGGACATACAAAAGAAGAAGAGAATTGATTTTCGAATTGGCAGAAAAATTAAACTGTACGTTTAATAGAAACGCTGTTGGAATGTTTGTATGGGCAAAATTGCCTGATGAAACCATCTCTTCGGAAGAATTCATTGATGCCTTTTTAATTGAAAAAAACATATTCCTTACGCCAGGAACGATTTTTGGAAAAAATGGCGAAGGCTATATCCGATTTTCATTATGTATCAAAGAAGAAAAAATTCAAGAAGCAATTGATAGGCTAGACAGATATGCCTGAAAAATAAAATAACTAATTTTGGCAGGAGCCAAAAACTCAAGAAAAAATGAAAAATTCAAAAGAATTAAGGACGTGGTTGGATGATTTCAAATTGTCGCATCCATTAGTAATTGCAGGACCTTGTAGTGCAGAAACGGAAGAGCAGGTGTTGAAAATCGCTCATGAATTAAAGAATTCTGATGTCAGTATTTATAGGGCGGGAATTTGGAAACCCAGAACACGACCTGGAAGTTTTGAAGGCGTGGGAGCGGAAGGATTAAAATGGATGCAGAAAGCCAAAGCCGAAACAGGCCTTTTAATGGCCACAGAAGTCGCAAATGTAGCGCATGTTCAATTGGCTTTGGAACATGATATTGATGTTTTATGGATAGGAGCAAGAACCACTGTGAACCCTTTTGCTGTACAGGAAATAGCAGATGCTTTAAAAAACACAGACAAGATTGTCTTGGTGAAAAATCCAGTAAATCCGGATTTGGCCTTGTGGCTTGGAGGAATTGAACGCCTTTACAATGCAGGAATCAAAAAACTGGGTGTTATCCATAGAGGCTTTTCTACTTATGAAAAAACAAAATACAGAAACATACCGGAATGGCAGTTGGCAATCGAATTGCAAAATCGTTTTCCGGATTTGCCTTTAATCTGCGATCCTTCGCATATCACGGGCAAACGCGAAATGATTCAGGAGGTTTCCCAACAAGCGTTGGATTTGAATTATGATGGACTTATAATTGAAACCCACACAGATCCAGATAATGCATGGAGCGACGCCGCACAACAGGTCACGCCGGAACAGTTAAAGGAAATATTCAAAAACCTGAAAGTAAGAAAAGAGACGGAAGACGGTTCAGATTATAACCAAAAACTGGATAGGTTTCGTGTGGAAATAGATGAATATGATGCAAAAATCATTGAGATTTTAGGAAAGAGAATGAAGGTTGCCGATAAGATTGGCTTGCTGAAAAAAGAAAAAAACGTGGCCGTATTGCAAAACAAAAGATGGAATGAAATTCTAGGCAAAATGATACTTGAAGGCGAAGAAAAGGGATTGAGCGAGGAGTTTATTTTAAAGATATTCAAAGCAATCCATCAGGAAAGTATCAGCCATCAGGAAAAAATTATTAACGGATAAATGAGAGTTCTAAATTTAGATGAGGAAATTACATTGTTCCGTTGTAAAACAGTAATTTTGTCATCTAAATTTAATAAAATCAGGAAATCTGAAGTGAATGACAGGAACCGTTTATAAATCTACTGGAAGCTGGTATACCGTGAAATCTGAAAGCGGTGACTTTATCGAATGCAGGATCAAGGGCAAATTCCGCATGAAAGGAATCAAAAGTACCAATCCTATTGCGGTAGGTGATATTGTGGACTATGAGCTTGATGAAAGTTCAGATAAAATTACGGGGACAATCCACACTATTCATGACCGAAAGAATTATATAGTCCGAAAATCGGTCAACCTGTCAAAGCAAGTTCATATCATCGCATCCAATATTGATCAGGTTTTTTTACTAATCACAATCAATAATCCTCCTACGACAACAAGTTTTATTGATCGGTTTTTAGTTACTGCTGAAGCCTATGGTATAGAGGCTGTTTTGGTTTTTAATAAAATTGATACCTATGATGATGCCATGCTTGATGAGCAGCTTTATCTGCAATATGTATATTCCAATATAGGATATCAGTGTCTGAGAGTTTCTTCAACAGAAGGAAAAGGAGTAGAAAAACTAAAAGAGATGATGACAGCTAAAGTTTCGATGTTTTCCGGTCACTCCGGTGTGGGAAAATCAACTCTTGCCAATGCTTTAGAACCGTCGCTTCATCTTAAAACATCCATAATTTCGGAGCAAAGCAAACAAGGACAACACACAACTACATTTGCAGAAATGTATGATTTGTCATTTGGAGCCAGAATTATCGATACGCCGGGAATCAAAGGTTTTGGAATAGTAGATATGGAGAAATCAGAAGTAAGTGGCTATTTCCCTGAGTTTTTTGCACTGCAGGACCAATGTAAATTCAACAATTGCCTGCATAAAGAGGAACCGCATTGTGCTGTTAAAGAAGCTTTGGAAAAAGATGAGATTGCCTGGTCACGCTATCGAAGCTATCTTCAGATATTGGAAGGCGACGAAGAGCATTATCGAACTGACGACTACACCGACGAGAAAACAGGAAACTAAATAGTGGATAGTTGATAGTTTTTAGTTGATAGTTATGAGGTCAATTGGGCATAAGTCATAGAGTCACAAGTCGCATGTTATAGAAATAAAATTTCAAAGAGTCACTTGTCATGAAGATAAAATTATCCATTATCCACTTTCAACTATAAGCCATTCCCCAACTATAAACTACCCATTGTCAACTATAAACTAAATGAAGGTCATTATTCAAAGAGTTTCTCAAGCCTCAGTAACCATCGAGGGAGAAAAAGTAAGCGAAATACAATCGGGATTATTAGTGCTCGTTGGATTTGAAGACGATGATAACAAAGACGATATCCAATGGCTTTCGGCAAAAATTGCCAATCTTCGGATTTTTGGAGATGAGAATGACGTCATGAACCTTTCAGTAAAAGATGTAAATGGAGATATTATTATTGTCAGCCAGTTTACGCTCCATGCCTCTACTAAAAAAGGAAACCGTCCATCTTATATAAAGGCTTCTAAACCAGATATCGCTATTCCTTTGTATGAAAGTTTTGTAAACCAGATGGGAACAGATTTAGGTAAAAAGGTTCAGACTGGAAGATTTGGAGCTGACATGAAAGTAGCTTTGCTGAATGATGGTCCGGTAACTATTATTATTGACACAAAAAACAAAGAATAAACTAGGAAATTAGTTTTATTGTTTTATTTTTGGAAAAATTTAACATTTAATGAAGAATTTGCCATTCACCCTGGCTATTGTTTTATTTTTCACAACAATGGCTATTGCACAAGACCTTGAGTACACAGTTGCAAACATTCCCGCAGAACTTAAAGAGAATGCAAACGCAGTTGTACGGTTGGACCAAAAAAACATTGTGATTGCTTCCAGAAAGTCAATGACAACGACAACTAAAAAAATCGTTACGATACTTAATGAAAACGGATTGTCCTATATGGATCTTTCTGAGTATTTTTCTGGTAAAACACGCATAAAATCTATTGAGGCCCAGTTTTATAGTGCTTTTGGAAAGGAAATAAAAAAAGTCAAAAGAAAAGATTTTAAGGAGAACTCAGTTTCCGGAAACTCAATTCTTTCAGAAGGTAAAGTACTTTATTATGATTATACTCCTACGGAATACCCGTTCACTGTTGTTTTTTTAAGCGAAATAGAAACCTCTAATACCGCTTTTATGCCTAGATGGTTTCCTATGCCAGGTTTCGCGGTAAGTGTAGAAAAATCAACTATAAATATAAAAGTACCCTCCGACTTAGGGTTCAAATACAAAGAGTTTAATATACTTGATAATCCAAATATTACAAAGGAAGTTAAGGCAGAGGGAGTTTCTTTCGCAGCGAATAACTTACTGGTTTACAAGGCAGAAGATTATTCGCCTTCATTTGATTCGTATGCACCTAATGTAATGATGGGATTGGATTTTTTCAATTTAGAAGGAGTTGATGGTGTCGCAACTAATTGGAAAGATTTTGGTGAATGGATGTATACCAATCTTTTAAAAGGAACGGAAGAGATTCCGCTAGAAACACAAAACAAAATCAAAGCATTGGTTGGGGATGAAAAAGACCCTATAAAAAAAGCGAAAATTGTCTATAAATATGTTCAGGATAAAACCAGATATATCAGTATTCAATTAGGTATTGGTGGTTGGAAACCGATGTTGGCAAAGGACGTTGATCGCTTAGGCTATGGAGATTGCAAGGCACTAACCAATTACACAAAAGCTTTATTAGAGGTTGTAAATGTACCTTCCTATTATACCGTCATATATGGGGATTCACAGAAAAGAAATCTTAATCAGGACTTCGTTTCTATGCAAGGAAATCATGTCATTTTAGGATTGCCTGTAGATAATAAAATGTATTGGCTTGAATGCACAAATCAAAAGTTGCCTTTTGGTTTTCAAGGTGATTTTACGGATAATAGATTAGCTCTTGCCATAAAACCGGAAGGTGGAGAAATTATAAAAACAAAAGAATATATAGCTCAGGAAAATACTCAAATATCAAAAGGGAATTATGCCGTAGATGAAAACGGGAATATTTCGGGAACCATTTTGATTAAGTCAAAAGGCCTCCAATATGATAATAAATACATCTATGAAGGAAGTTCAAATGAGGACCTTATCAAATTTTACAAAAAATATTTCTGGAATATCAGCAATCTTAAAATAAAGAAAATTAATATGCTTAATAATAAAGAAGATGTTGAGTTTTCTGAAGATATTGCGATAGAAGCATTAGAATATGCGAAACCAGCTAATGGTAGGTTGATTTTTGCATTAAATGCTTATAACCTGTCATCGTCTATTCCGCAACGTTATCGAAACAGAACAAACCCATTTGAAATTTCAAGAGGGATTTACGATTATGACGAAATAACTATTGATCTTCCCAAAGGATATGTTGTCGAAGCAAAACCTGAAAACGTAACTATCAAAACCGATTTTGGTGAATATAAAACAGAGTTGGTTATGGTTAATGAGAGTCAGGTTGTTTATAAAAGAACATACCAGTCAAATCCGGGTTCGTTTGACAAAAAGGACTATGAAAATTTCCGAAAATTTAGAGAACAGATAGCAAAAAACGATAACGCAAAAATAGCACTAGTAAAAAAATAATAGACCTTCAGCCATGAAAAAAAACCTTTTAACCATTTGTTTCTTCCTCTTTGCGTTGAGCCTCTTTGCGCAAAAAAAATATGAACTGGGAAAAGTAACCCTCGAAGAATTAAAAGAGAAAGCACATCCAAAAGATTCATCAGCAGTAGCAGCAATCCTGTTCAAAAAAGGGAATACCTATTTTGATTATGATATGGATGGAAGCTGGGTGGCTATTACAGAAGTTATAACAAAAATCAAGATATACAAAAAGGAAGGCGATGGTTTTGCAAACGAACAAATACCATACTATACCGGAGGTAAGCAAATAAAACTATTTTTTGATAATGCCGTAACCTATAATCTGGTTGGAGATAAAATCGAAAAGACAAAACTCAAGAGTGAAGGCGAGTTTACAGAAAAAGTCAATGAAACCTACAGTTTGAAAAAAATAGTGATGCCCAATGTCAAGGAAGGAAGTATAATAGAGTATAAGTATACCATCCGGACTCCTTACCTGACTTCTCTTAATGACTGGTATTTCCAATATCCTATTCCTGCAAATTTCGTAGAATATAAAATTGCAATACCGCAATACTTTAACTATAGCGTTTTTATGAAAGGGAATCTCGCGGTTTCAAGGAAGCCATCGACAGTCTTAGCCGGACCCTCCAAGAAGTTCAATGAGCTGGTAACGCTTTATTCGATTGAAAACGTAAAAGCATTAAAAGAAGAATCGTATGTTAATAATATGGAAAACTATATTTCCATGTTACAAATTGAGCTTGCTTCTACAGACTTTCCAAATCAAGGCCTGAAACATTATGCTGCAGATTGGGAATCGGTAGTAAAAAATATTTATGACGACAAAGATTTTGGCGACGAACTAAACTATAAATCATATTTTGAAAAAGATATCGAACCGTTATTAAAAGGAATCACGTCAAGAGAAGAAAAGATCAAATTAATTTTTGATTACGTAAAGACCCGAATGAATTGGAATGAAAAGTATGGCTACTATTGTAAAGCCGGCGTGAAAAAAGCATATGCTGAAAAAGTAGGAAATGTGGCTGAAATCAACCTGATGCTCGTAGCGATGTTGCGATATGCAGAGCTCAAAGCCAATCCGGTTTTGATCAGTACACGCTCAAATGGTATTGCCGTATATCCAAACAGAACAGCTTATAATTATGTTATTGCGGGAGTTGAACTCGATAATAATCAACAGGTTTTGTTAGATGCCACTTCTAAAAATGCCTTACCAAACATCTTACCGTTTAAAACACTGAATTGGGTTGGAAGGATGATAAGAAACGATAAAACATCTATCGAAATAGACCTAATGCCTAAAAGCAGTTCTAAAGAAATAGTCAATGTAATAGCGTCTATTGATGAAGAAGGTAAGGTTAATGGAAAAATCAGGACTCAGTATTTTGACTATAATGCTTATGGTTTTAGAGAAGTTCACTTAAAAAAATCAAAAGACAAATATCTTGAAGAAATGGAAAAGAGATATAGCGGGATTGAAATAGACGAGTATACCACTACTAATGACAATGATTTGTCAAAACCGATGATAGAAACCTTTAGCTTTGTCAATAATAATGTCATAGAACGTATAGGCAATAAGATCTATTTTTCACCAATGCTTCATTATGCAAAACATGATAACCCGTTTAAGGACGAAGTAAGAGAATATCCGGTAGATTTTATGTATCCGTATCAGGATAAATATTCTTATACCATTACTATCCCTAAAGGTTATGAAGTAGAGTCGGTGCCTGGGCCTATTGCGGTTGCTATGGAAGGTAATATCGGAACTTTCAAATATAATATCGTGAAATCATCGGCAAACCAGATTCAGGTGACGTCACAGTTGGATATGAATTATCCTATTATTCCACCGGATTTTTACCATACGTTGAGAGATTTCTACAAAAAGATGTTAGACAAGCAAAATGAAAAAGTAGTACTTAAAAAAGTATAACCTATGGAAATAAAAAACGCACAACTTCAGGTTGACAACTGGATAAAAGAACACGGAGTTCGTTATTTTAATGAACTTACAAACATGGCGCAACTCACGGAAGAAGTGGGAGAAGTAGCCCGCATCATAGCGCGCCGTTATGGAGAGCAGTCAGAAAAAGAATCAGACAAAGACAAAGACCTGGGCGAAGAATTAGCCGATGTGGTTTTTGTGGTTCTGTGTTTGGCTAACCAAACAGGAATCAATCTTCAGGAAGCCTTTGATAAAAAAATGGACCTGAAATCAAACAGAGATAAGGACCGACACAAGAATAACGAAAAACTCAAATAGCAAATCAATACAAAATGAATCTAAGTCTAAAGCCTGCCACCTGCAATATCAAATCTGAAATTTCGATAACAGGATCCAAGTCGGAAACCAACAGGTTGCTGCTGCTACAGGCTTTATATCCTGCCATTGTTCTCAAAAATACTTCAAATTCTGATGATTCTGAAGTGATGCACAAAGCACTTAATACAAAAGATTCAATAATTGATGTACATCATGCCGGAACGGCAATGCGATTTCTTACGGCCTATTTTGCAACAAAAAAAGATAGAGAAGTTATCCTGACGGGCTCATCAAGAATGAAAGAACGTCCCATTAAAATTTTGGTTGATGCTCTAAAACAACTGGGATCTTCCATCACTTATGAAGAAAATGAAGGATTTCCGCCTATAAAAATCAAGGGACAAAAACTTTCCAAAAATAAGGTTTCACTTCCAGCCAATATCAGCAGCCAATATATTTCTGCCTTGCTGTTAATTGCTCCAAAAATTGAAAATGGTCTGGAACTCCAGTTGCTAGGAAAAATAACATCGGTGCCTTACATCAAAATGACTTTGGCGCTATTGGAAGAAATGGGTATTGAAACAGCTTTTAAAGAAAACACGATTACTATACAACCCAAAAAAGAAATTCAGGCATGCCAACTCACGGTAGAATCCGATTGGAGTTCGGCTTCTTATTTTTATGCGATAACTGCTCTGTCAAAAATAGGGACAGAAATAAAACTTTCCAGTTATAAAGAGCACAGCCTTCAAGGCGATTCTGTGTTGGCCGAAATTTACAAAGATTTGGGTGTGGCTACCAGTTTTGAAGGCAACTCCATAATCCTCAAAAAAAGCTTAGCCAATAATATCAAGAATTTGGTTTTGAATTTAAATGATTCACCAGATATCGCCCAGACCCTTGCTGTAACCTGTTTCGGATTAGGAATAAAATGCAGCTTATCCGGATTACACACTCTAAAAATTAAAGAAACAGATCGTTTGGAAGCTCTAAAAACCGAACTCGAAAAACTGGGAGCAACAATAAAAGTTACCGAAGATACCTTAGAATTAGGGATATCAGATGAGATAAAATCAGGCATTTCAATAACCACTTATAATGATCACAGAATGGCGATGGCTTTTGCTCCATTGGCCTTGAAAGTTCCAATAATTATAGAAGAAGCTGAAGTCGTATCAAAATCCTATCCCGGTTTTTGGGAAGACATAAAGAGTATCGGTTTCACAATGGATGAAATCTAAAACCTCAATGTTTATAGGCTTCAACACTTTGCACTAGAGCCAATATGAAAATTTCTGACTAAATAAAAGCCAAAACACTTGACAACGCCTATTGTGCCATCGTATATTTGCAGCCGGTTTAAAATTTAGGGCTTACCGGAAAAGCCGGATTTTTACCTCAAATCAAAATTCTATTATGAAATTATCACACTTCAATTTCAATTTACCGAAAGAACTTCTTGCGGAATATCCAGCAGAAAACAGAGATGAATCTCGTCTGATGGTTGTAAACAGAAAAACAAAAACTATTGAGCATAAGATGTTCAAAGACATAATCGATTATTTCGAAGAAGGTGACGTAATGGTACTGAATAATACCAAGGTTTTCCCTGCAAGGCTATATGGAAATAAAGAAAAAACAGGAGCCAGAATTGAAGTTTTCTTGTTAAGAGAATTAAATGCTGAGCAAAGATTGTGGGACGTTTTGGTTGATCCGGCACGTAAAATCAGAATTGGAAACAAACTTTATTTTGGAGAAGATGATTCATTAGTTGCTGAGGTTATCGATAATACAACTTCACGTGGAAGAACATTGCGTTTCCTTTATGACGGTTCTTACGAAGAATTCAGAAACAAACTGACAGAACTTGGAGAAACTCCAATACCAAAATACATCAACCGTGAGGTAACTCCGGAAGATGCAGAACGCTACCAGACAATTTATGCTAAAGAAGAAGGAGCTGTAGCTGCACCAACAGCTGGTTTGCACTTTTCAAAACATTTATTGAAAAGATTAGAAATTAAAGGAATTGATTTTGCTGAAGTAACATTGCATGTCGGATTGGGAACTTTCAACCCGGTTGAGGTAGAAGATTTATCCAAGCACAAAATGGATTCTGAAGAATTGAAAATTACTCAGGAAGCCTGTGATATTGTGAATAAGGCAAAAGCTGACAAGAAAAAAATATGTGCCGTAGGAACTACTTCTATGCGTGCTATTGAAAGTTCGGTTTCGTCTGGAAAAACATTAAACCCTTACGATGGCTGGACAAATAAATTCATTTTCCCTCCACATGATTTTAGTATTGCAGACTGTATGATTACAAATTTCCATACGCCAAAGTCAACGCTTTTGATGATGATTTCTGCCTTTACAGGACATGACCTTATGAAAAAAGCCTATGAAGAAGCTATTAAAGAAGGATATAAATTCTATTCTTATGGCGATGCCATGCTGATTTTATAATCAGAACTTCAATTATAATAAATCAAGATCTCGTCAGCAATGGCGAGATTTTTTATTTGCAAACAAACCCTAATAGAATTCATCTACCCAATCCGAAGCAAAAACACTTCAAGAGTTAGTCCTCCAAAATCCGTGATAACCCGCGGAATCTGTCCTAATCCGCGTTCAGAAAAATCCACGTTCTACCCGAATCTTTCCAAAACCAATCTTTTTTCCTATTTTTACAGCCATCTAAAAAACAACCAATGACCTTTCAAAATACCCGCGAATTTGCACAAGAATTGGATTCGCAAGACAAACTTCACCATTACAGAAATGAGTTTCTTTTTCCACAAGTAAATGGAAGAAAAGTAATCTATTTTACAGGGAATTCCTTGGGATTGCAGCCTAAAAGGACCAAAGCCTATGTAGATGAAGTAATGGATGATTGGGCAAAGCTGGCAGTTGAGGGCCATTTTTACGCAGAAAAGCCTTGGTGGGACTACCATGAAAGATTTGCAGTACCTCTAAGTAAAATTGTAGGAGCACTTCCGTCTGAAGTATCCGTAATGAATACCCTGACGGTAAACCTTCATCTTTTGATGGTGTCCTTCTATCGCCCTACCGAAAAAAAATATAAAATCCTTTGTGAAGCAAAAGCTTTCCCAAGCGACCAATATATGCTGCAAAGCCAAGTGCGTTTTCATGGATATGATCCGGATGATGCTATCGTAGAATTGCAAAGAAGAGAAGGAGAGCACAACATCCGTTTGGAAGATGTACTTGCTAAAATTGAAGAATTAGGAGATGAACTTGCCTTAGTATTAATTGGTGGAGTAAACTATTATACCGGACAAGTTTTTGACATTAAAACTATAACTGAAGCAGGACATAAAGTAGGAGCCTATGTAGGTTGGGATCTGGCTCATGCTGCCGGAAACATAAAACTGGAATTACATGACTGGGATGTTGATTTTGCCGCCTGGTGTAGCTATAAATACATGAACTCAGGACCTGGAAATGCTTCTGGATGTTTTGTGCATGAAATACATCATGACAATTATGATCTCAATCGTTTTGCAGGATGGTGGGGACACAACAAAGAAAGACGTTTTCTTATGGAACCTAAATTTTCTCCTGAAACAGGGGCAAACGGTTGGCAAATAAGCAACCTTCCTATATTAACTTTAGCGCCCTATCTGGCCTCAGTAGAAATGTTTGCCGAAGTAGGAATGGATGCCCTGATTGAAAAACGAAACAAAATCACTTCCTATCTTGAATTTATCCTGAAAGAAATTGATAAAGAAGTCAACAGTACATTTGAAATAATTACGCCGGAAAACCCCGAAGAAAGAGCCTCTCAATTATCTGTATTCCTTCATGGAGAAGGACGCAGTTTATTTGATTATCTTATGAAAAATGGTGTGATAACAGATTGGAGAGAACCAAATGTAATCCGACTAGCACCAGTTCCATTGTATTGCTCTTTCGAAGATATGTATGAATTCGGACAGATATTAAAAGAAGGAATATTATCGCACAAATAATAAAATGAGGAAGCCGATTTGTTTCGGTTCTCAAAAAAATAAATCATGACAAAAGAACAAATTATAAAAAACTTCGACCCAAGCCAGCCAGGTTTGGCAGATGCCAGCATCTTTGGACTTCCCTTTTCTGCCGAAGATAGCGAAATCATTATCATTCCTGTGCCTTGGGAAGTAACCGTAAGCTATGGTGCAGGAGCTTCAGAAGGTCCTGATGCTATCTTGGATGCGTCATTTCAGGTGGACTTGCACCATCAGGAATTTCCGGAATTATGGAAACTGGGAATCTATCTTGATACTAATGAGCAGACAGAAAAATGGGCAAAAGAAAGTGAGAAGTATAAAAGCTTAGCACAGCCTATTATTGAAGCTTTGGAAAATGGTGAAGTTATAGAAAGCCTTCCGGGACTGCAATCGGATTTGGACAAAATCAATAAAGTCTGTAAAAATCTGAAAGAAGAAGTAAAGGAAAGAGTACTGTATTGGACAAAAAAAGGCAAAAAAGTCGCTCTTTTAGGAGGTGACCACTCTACACCATTAGGGTATTATGAAGCGTTAGCTTCTCAACATAACGAATTTGGTTTACTGCATTTGGATGCTCACATGGATTTGAGAATTGCATATGAAGGCTTTACCTATTCTCATGCTTCTATTATGTACAATGCCTTGCAAATCCCACAGATTACCAAAATCGTACAGGTTGGGATTCGAGATTTCTGTCAGCAGGAAGTCGAAACTGCCTTTGAACACGGAAATCGCGTGTTGGTGCATACCGACATGGATTTAAAAGCAGAAACCTATACAGGAAAAACGTGGGAACAGCAGTGTGAAGCTATTATTGCGGCACTTCCGCAAAAAGTAGCGATCAGTTTTGATATTGACGGCATGTATCCTTGGTATTGCCCAAATACGGGAACACCGGTTCCTGGCGGATTCTCTTTTGAACAGGCTGCTTTTCTTTTAAGCAAATTGGGTGAAAGTGGAAAGGAAATCATCGGATTTGATTTGGTAGAAGTTGCTCCGGGTGATGATGATTGGGATGGAAACGTTGGAGCCAGAATGCTTTTCCATATGTGTGGAGTTTTGGCAAAGAACAATGGCCTTCCGGTAGGACAAAAGATTAAATTCAATAGATAATAATAAAAAGCGGGCAATTAAGCCCGCTTTTTTGTTTAAGGTAAATCTGCAATAAAAGGTGATTTTTTGACAAACTCCCGGTCGTTCAGTTGGCCTATAAGAAAAAACGCAAGACTCCTGGCGCTGATTTTGTCACCCGGACAATCTTCGAGACTCTTAGCAATTGCAGGTTTCTCATCCACAAGTTCAATTTGTGGAAGTCGTACCAAAGTCCAATCCAACTTGCTTTTGGCTAAAAGGTCATATTCCAATTGCTTATTTGTCGTCGAAACAGGAAAGTTTTCATACATCCAATTGGTCGCAAAAGTGGATTTTGGTCCTTTTTGGTCCTGTGGAGTGTTGACATTCAATCCGGTCGTTACAATATAACGTTGCACCTTGAAATGTTGCATGGCTTGAAGAATGTTGGTTGTTGCCTTGCTAAATAATGTTGGCTCACTTGGAGGAATGCCTAAGCCCAAAGTGCTGATTACAGCATGGCAGCCTTTTAGTAGCTGCGCTATTGAATCATAATCAGAAGCATCGCCAATAACAACTTCTACATTTGGATAATCTGATTGGAAATTTTTAGGATTTCGAACCAAAAGTTTGAATGTAAAACCTTGGTTGATTAATTCTCTGACAAGGTATTGGCCAGATTTTCCGGTACCGCCAATGACGGCAATTTTTATATCTTGTTTCATTTTGTTCTTTATAAAATTATTGAAAATAGTATCTTAGTCCTGATTTACTTGATACAAGCAAATAGGACAGGCAAAAGCATAAGGCTTTGCAAAAAATCAATATTTTATAAAGAGATTCTAATAAGACAAATGTAGAAGGTGGCGATAATTTATACAAGTAAATTTAAAAATTTTGCACTAATAATCAAAAGAATGGAAATTATAGAAAACAATATTCCGATAGAAATTTATCGTGAGCTTCGCACAAAATCAGGTCTTTCCAGTAAAGATTTAGATGCCGTTACAATAGGACTCCAAAATTCGGTTTATGCAGTAATGATAAAAAAAGGAGAAGCAGTCGTAGGAATGGGGCGAATTATTGGTGATGGAGGATGCTTCTGCCAGGTTGTAGATATTTGCGTGCTTCCGGAATACCAGGGACAAGGAATAGGGAAAGTAATTATGCAACAGATATCCAATTTCATACAAACCCGATTGCCAAAATCGTGCTACGTAAGCTTGCTGGCAGATGGCGATGCCAATCATTTGTATGAGAAATTTGGCTTTAAGGACACGTTACCACATTCCAGAGGTATGGCTCTAAAAGTCATTTAGTAATACCGTAATAATATAACGTGAGTAAAGCAAAAATCATACATCAACTTGATATAGGCAGTCTGTTTGAGAAAACTGTGACAGTCGAAAGAAATCAGTTTTTAAAAACAGGAGGCAGTACCGACACCAACATCTACTTTGTTGAAAGCGGAAGCTTGAGGATTTTTATTACAGATGGTGGGGAAGAACGGACTATCCGTTTCGGATATCAAAATAATATTATTGTTGCTTTGGATTCTTTCTTTACAGAAAAGCCATCGGATTTTTATATACAGGCAATCAAAAAAACAACAGTCAAAGTTATTTCTAAAGAAACGTTCATGGCATTCGTTAACGGCAGTCAGGAAAACCTTAAGGTTTGGCTTGAGATATTGGAAGATTTGGTGCTGCAACAGATTGAAAGAGAAAAAGACCTGTTGGTACAATCGCCACGAGAACGTTATGAAAGGGTTCTTAAGCGAAGTCCACAACTCTTTCAGGAAATTCCCAATAAACATATCGCAAACTACCTGCGTATGACACCTGAGACTTTATCCCGACTCAAAAAATCTTGAGTTCAATCAAGAATTTTTTTTCAAGTTCATGGGAACTTTGCAAGAAAAAAATGAAGATTGAAACAAATCAGTTATTACAGGATCTTGCTGCACAAGTAAAAAGTCATATAGAATATGCAACATTGCTTGAAGAACAGCCAGAGAAATCGCTTAATGCCAGAATAACGCCTGAAAGTTGGAGCATCTTAGAATGTATTGAACATCTTAATCGCTATGGTAATTTCTATTTGCCCGAAATTGAAAAGCGAATCCAATCATCATCTTCCAAACCGGAAGCGCAATTTAAAAGCGGTCTGTTAGGTAATTATTTTGCAGAAAGTATGCTCCCAAAAGCCAAGCTGAACAAGATGAAGACTTTTAAGAATATGAATCCTATTCATAGTAAGTTAGACAAGAATGTACTTCAAACATTTATCAGCCAGCAAAAGAAACTGCTCCTATTGCTTGAAAGCGCAGAAAAGGTCAGTCTTAATAAAACAAAAACCAGTATCAGTATCTCAACTTTGATTAAGTTGGAATTAGGAGATACGTTCCGATTTCTCATTTATCATAATGAAAGACACATCCAGCAGGCACAAAGAGTTTTAAAAGCGGTCTGGTTTTAAGTTTTGATTTTTTTTTGGGAAGTTATAAAAGAACTTAAGAAAAAGATAAAACAGGTATTTTTTTACTTGTTGTGAAATTTCGGCATGAAGTTTGTCTTGTGTGTTGCAAAATAATATAAACAGTTATGGAAACATTTAAAAGCTCAAACAAAATGAAACAGATTTTTTCTTTAAAAGCCCTTATGTTGTTGCTAGGATTCACCTTCCTTTCAGTACAAGCCAATGCAGATACGGTACGAATGACAATAAAAGAAGAATTGGCTAGCTGCACAGGTGTTGCTCCACAGAATTGCTATCAGGTAAAATATAAAAAGAGTAAAGACTGGGAATTTTTCTACAGTCAGATTGAGGGATTTGAGTACACGCCTGGTTACCGATATGTAATAGACGTTAAAAGAACCAAAAGAAAAAATGTTCCGGCTGATGCCAGTGCCTATACCTACAAACTAAAAAGAATCATCAAAAAAGAAAAAATAGCAAATGAAGCGGCTACAGAATTGGCCTTCATCACAAAACACAAATGGAATCTGATCCAAATAAACGGAACTATGCCACCAGCTTCGTCAGCCTATCTTATTTTTCAGGCAGATGGCAAAAGAATGGGAGGCTCAGCAGGCTGTAACCGAATAGGAGGTGCATTTGAATTGACAAAAGACAAAATCTCTTTCTTAAAAATTGCAAGCACGCTAATGGCATGCCCGGACGAAAACAAAAACAAATTGGAAGGAACTTTGCTGAAAATGCTGACTGATGGTACTTTCAGATACGACATAGCAGACCAAACCTTAAACTTATACCAAGGTGATAAACTGGTATTGATGTTTGGAATGTCACCGCTGGAATAACAAACCCTTTTTGCACGAATACAATAACCTCCTAGAGCATAAAATTAGTTCTGGGAGGTTTTTTATGGAAGGATTCCACTACACAGTTTATGTACATTTCAACTAACTTCCAAAATTAATTGCCTTTGTGGAAAGTCGTAATGAACTATAATGAATTACTTATATGTTTGTCCGTACACAAATGTTTATAAAAGACCAGAAATGTTTGTAAGCGGAAATGGAATGTTATGGAAATTCTTATAGTTGTATTTTTCATCATAGTCTTTTTTATTGCTTTTGTAAAAAAAGGCAATACTACATTTGAAAACAGTTCAGAGCCTAAAAGAGGTACAAGAGCTGAAAGAAATTTAGTGTCTATACTTAAAGGCTCTGGCATACCGGAACAAACTATCTTTCATGATTTGTATGTAAAAAAATACAATGGCAATTTTTCCCAGATTGATTTGGTGGTAGCAACTAAAGTAGGGATAATTGTCTTTGAAGTAAAAGACTACAGCGGCTGGATTTTTGGTACGGGCTATCAATCACAATGGACACAGATATTAGCTTACGGGCAACAGAAATATCGATTCTATAATCCCATTATGCAAAACAACAAGCATATTTCTGATTTAAGAAAAAAGCTCAAGCAATTTGAAAATATACCTTTTTATTCAATAATCGTATTCTACGGCGACTGCGAATTAAAGGATATTAGTGTTGTGCCCAAAGGAACGTTTTTGGTAAAACCAGAACGGGTAATTGAAGCCATGAGGATTATTATTGCTAATAATGAACCAGCACCTTATACGGATAAACAGGAAGTAATGAGAGTACTGCAAGAAGCTGTGCAAAATGGAGAAAGTCCGGAAATTCAATGGCAGCATATTGAAAATGTTAGGGATATGTTGGGTAAGGATAGGATATTTGAATGAAAGGAGACTTCTGTTTATGGCAAACCGTAAAGAATTGGCATAGATTACATATATGTTTGTATGGCCATTGATAAATAACCTACTATGCAAATATTTCCAAGTGAAAAGATCCTGATGATTTCGGATGATAATTCCATTACGCTTACAACGCATCGAATATATCAAAGAATGGCAGATGTAAATAAAGATTTGCTTCTTAAACATATTATTACTCATCGGGTTATTAAACGTAGAAAATTATACTACAAACTTCTTACTGTTTTTTTTCTTATAATGACATTTATTGCCTATCAAAGTTTAGATCCGAGATATGATGAAAAAGTATTTATTGTGGTGCTTATTCTGATAGCTTTGAGTGTAATTTCGGCTTGTTTTTTATGTGTGACTCAAAATAGATATTTAAAAATTGTTAGTTATTTTGGTGAAATAGAGTTTTCATTGTCTAAAATGGATGAAAGCAGCCTGAATAAATTCTTGAATAGAATGTATGACGAAATAGAAAAACGTAAAAAAGAGGATTAAGGGAACTTTATTGGAAAAAACTTTCCATAAAATTCTAAACCTCCTATTTTCAATTTGTCTGATTGCACGTCATGTCTGAAAGTTAATTATATTTATCAACGCTTATATAATTACTAAATGACATGCCAAACCTAAAACTCATACGCGAACAGCAAAACCTAACCCAGGAAGAACTTTCGGAAAAATCGGGAATCTCAGTCAGAACCATACAACGTATTGAAGCAGGGACTTCACCCAAAGGTTATACACTCAAAACGCTGGCAAAAGCTTTAGATGTTCAGGAAAACGAATTGTCAGATAAAAGCATGAAAACAGAAATAAAAGAGAAAGGAGAAAAAACAACAGTTCCAGAAGAAATCAATATTGACTACTCCAAAATCAAAATAATAAATCTTTCTTCCATACTGTTTGTTGTGCTTCCTCCATTAAATATTTTGGCACCTTTAATTTTGTCTGGCGTTTTAAAGCAGAAAAATTTGCTGGCCAAACAAATTGTTTCCGTCCAGATTCTTTGGACCATTTTTGCCCCTGTCGTTTTTATGCTTGGCATATTTCTAAAACTCGGTAGGAAATTTACTTTGGTACTAATAATTGCAATTGTACTGTCAAATATAGTTATCATACTGCGTAATGCGGCTGAAATTGATAAGAATAAAAAGTTATATTATCGGTTGAAATTCAATATGATATAATCTTGTCAGGTACATTGTCGGGTTTTTGACGGGTTGATTTTTAGAAGCGTAAGGCAACAAAAGCCAATCTTTGTCAAAAATTTCCACAATGACCAAATCCATTTATTTCGTATTGTTTTTTCTATGTGTCTTTTTGCAAAAAGGTCAGGCTCAGGTTGAAAAAACAAGTGAGCTGTATAAGACTATCATGTCAAAAGACAGTCTGTTATTTAACGTAGGTTTTAATACCTGTGATGTTTCACGGTTTGAAAACCTTATGAGTGAAAAACTAGAATTCTTTCACGACATTGATGGTATGTCCGACAAAAAGAAATTTCTAAAAGACTTTAAAGGTGGCTTATGCCGTGATCCGAAAAATTATAAGGCAAGAAGAGAACTGCTTCCGGAAAGCACAGAAATTTATGCATTGTATGAAAAGTCAAATGGAGGAAAATTATACGGCGCCTTCCAAATAGGGACACATCAGTTTTTTGAAAAGGAAACAGGACAGCCAGAAAAATTTGGGAGCTCGGCACGATTCAGTCATCTTTGGCTTTTAGAAAATGGGGAATGGAAACTAACAAAGTCGTATAGCTATGAGCATGTCACTAGACAATTAGAATCAGTTACTGTTCCTGTATTCGATAATGATAGAACTATTGAAACATGGCTAAAAGAAAACAAAGTGCCTACGCTTGGACTTGGAATAATCGAAAATGGGAAATTACAACAAGTAAAGGTTTTTGGAGAAATCAAAGCAGGTGTTCCGGCACCTTACAACACGATTTTTAATGTGGCTTCATTAACCAAACCAATGACAGCATTGATAGCATTAAAATTGGCTGGTATTGGAAAATGGGAATTAGATAAGCCAATTTACAATTATTGGACAGATCCGGATATTGCAAAAGACCCTAGAAGTAAAAAAATCACGACCCGGCATATTTTAAGCCACCAATCGGGTTTCCCTAACTGGCGCTGGATGAATGGCGATAAAAAACTAAACTTTCAGTTTGATCCGGGAACCAATTATCAATATTCTGGCGAAGGGTTTGAATACCTGAGAAAAGCCTTGGAAAATAAGTTCCATAAAAGCTTACAGCAGCTCGCTTCTGAATTGATTTTCCAACCTTTGAAAATGAATGAAACCAGCTATGTTTGGAATAAAAACACCGATGTTTCAAGATACGCCATTGGCTATGACAAGGAGCTAAAACCTTATGAAGTTGAAAAGAACAATACGCCCAATGCTGCAGATAATCTGTTGACGACTATTGAAGATTATGGAAAATTTCTGGTTGCTGTAATGAACGGTGAATTACTGCAGGAATCCGTTTTTAAAGAAATGATTGCTCCGCAAGTTGCAAGCGGAAGAGGCAAGCATTTTGGATTAGGGTTTGAAATCTATGATTTGGAAAATGGAGAATATGCCTTGTCTCATGGCGGTGCTGATTTAGGAGTTAGGACAATGGTATTCATTCTGCCAAAAACAAAACAGGGACTTTTAATTTTTACCAATTCCGATATTGGCGGCAATCTTTATGAAGCCTTGGTGAAACATTATCTTGGTAAAAATGGAGAAAAAATTATAGATATTGAGACGAAGTAAGAATTATAGTGGGATTAGAAAAAAGGTATTGTTTTTGAAGAAAGGCAGTAATAATCCAAGCTAAAACATATCTTTGCTTTGAAATGAGAGAACAGGATAAATATCAAAAGGATAGACTGCTAAGAGCAATAGTGGCACTACTTCTGTTGTTTACAGCTTCCTTTAGCTATGCCTGCACAGATACGGTTAGGCAGACTTTCCAATCTGAAACGCTCTATTCTAAAAACAATAGTTCTAAGCAGAAGACAATATCTTATAAAAGAGCTGCACAATTCGGTGTTTTTGATGTTAAATTTGAGACAAGTGATGTCATTTTAGAATTTAGTGTAATCCACAACATTCAAGCTAAAGTGAAAACCATTCAGAAACACAAAGAATACTGTTCCTTCAAATCAAACGTTCAATTTCTTAGAAAAAAAACATTTCCTGCTCAAGCAGAAGACATTCCTATTTCATAAACTGCAGGCTTTCGTAGCCTAAATTCCTTAAAGATTTAGTTATTATACAGTCATTGTTTTTATATCCAATGGCAAAAAGGCATGCAGTAAATTATGGAAAATTTCAAGAAAAAGCTGAAACTTCTGTGCTATGTGGTACTGATAGTTTTAGCTTCCTTGGCAGCAGGAATTGGAGGGGATCCGGTTCCAATGCGAGGTAAAAGAGAAGAACGGAATGAAATACATATTGAAATGGTTGAAGACGTTTCAACCCAATCAGAAAAAATAGAAAATAAAAAATAAAAAACCTGCAGCACAAATTGCTGCAGGTTTTTCTTTTTTGGGAAAAACGTGGGGTTATTTTTTTGCTAATTTGATTGCATTTAGCTTACGTCCCTCAACTTCTGGAACTAAAAGATAAATCCCTTGTTGCCATGAAGAAGAATCGATATTGATATTTTGAGTAACGTCATTTGCAGCATAGGATTTAGTGAAAACTTCTCTTCCGTCAATAGAATAAATACGTAGTACGGTATCCCCTGGTTCGTTTAATTTTAAATTCAGAGTTTCTGTAAACGGATTTCCTAAAACAGAAATTCTTTTAGTAAAAAGAAAGTCCTGAGTATCCAAATCAAAACCTGTGCTGAAAATAATCTGCCAGGCATTCAGGCTTCCGGTGTCTTCTTCACCATTGTCATATAATGTCATTGTCCAGTTGCCGTTTACGGCCACACCATTTAAAAAGGTGCTCAGGTTACATAAAGGAATATCTGTAGGAAACGTGGATGTGCCGGCTGTTGGAGCATAAGATCCTGCAGGAATACTTTGTGTGGAACCCGGAGTAGTAACATTAATGGTGGTTGTATTGGCTGCATTAAAGCTCAGAATATTGCCAGATGCAAAATCCGAACTATCGCCACAACTCGTGTCAGATGTAGCTCCCATCCTTTTAATCAGTGCACAGGATGCGCCACTCGGTGTTCCTAATTTTGCAACAACATCACCCAGCCAGGTATGAACCAGGTCCAGATTGATTGTTACCTTAGTGGGATCGGTAATCGTAGGAGTAAGCGGAACATTAATAGTTGTCACTACGCTACCAATAGTTGTAGCTCCTGATGCGCAGCTGCTTCCAACTCCATCGGGAATGGGAGTTACCGTGTTGAAAGAATAAGTCTGTGCATTGGCTAGTCCGCAACTTACTAAAAAGAAAAAAAGTAGTTTTGTCTTCATAAACACAATATTTAAAATTAATAATAAAACTCATTACATCGGTAGTTCTGTAATCATAGAGAATTTTAATATAAAACAGATGTGGTATTTTTCTGTATTTTAAATATTTATTTCAGTAAATCGAGATAAAGGTAGTTTAATTTATTGTAAATTAACTAATTATGTAAATAAAATATTAAATTAATCTAGTTTTGATGTGTTTTGTTTAATAGGGTGTGCGGTTTGGAAATAAATCCTGCCTTTTTAAAATAGTATAATCTTATTTACTTAAATTTGAAATCTTTAATTACATTCTACACTTAATGCAAAATCCCTTAAATATTGCAATTGTAGGCTCTGGTCTTGTGGGTTCGCTTTTGGCAATATACCTTAGAAAAGCAGGTCATTCAGTTCATGTATATGACCGAAGCCCTGATATCAGAAAAATCCAATTTTCCGGACGTTCCATAAATCTGGCCATGTCACATAGAGGCTGGAAAGCTCTCGATGGCGTTGGTGTTGGAGATGCGGTACGTGCCATTTCAATTCCAATGGATAAAAGAGCAATTCATTTAAAGGACAAGCTCAACTTTCAACCTTATGGAAAAGAAGGAGAAAGTATTTACTCCATTTCAAGAGGAACTCTCAACAGAAAAATGATTGATCTGGCTGAAGAAGCGGGGACGAAATTTTTCTTTGAAAAGAAAATATGGGACGTTACACTTGCAGAAGCCACTTTGCATATTGGAGAAACGGAAAGAGGTGAGTGGGAAGCAGTAAAATATGATGTGGTTTTTGGGGCAGATGGCGCTTTTTCAAGAATCCGACACAGAATGCAACGTCAAAGCATGTTTGATTACTCTCAGGAATTTCTTCAAACGGGATACAAAGAATTAAACATACCCGCCAATCCTGATGGAACACATAGGTTGGATAAAAATTCATTCCACATTTGGCCGAGAGGTGATTATATGCTGATCGCACTTCCTAATCTGGATGGAAGTTTTACCTGTACGCTTTTCATGCCGTTCGAAGGAGAAAACTCTTTTGCATCGCTTACGGATAGAGAAAAGGTAGAAAGCTTTTTCGAAAAAAACCTGCCAGATACGGTTGACGTTATTCCAAACCTTGCGGAAGATTTTTTCAAGAATCCAACGAGTACGTTGGTAACTATGAAATGTTATCCGTGGACATATGATGATAAAGTAGCGTTGATTGGAGATGCCTGTCATGCCATTGTTCCATTTTACGGACAGGGAATGAATGCAGGTTTTGAAGATATCACCGTATTGAATGATTTTATAGAACAATACGGAAACGATTGGAAACGTATTTTCAAAGAATATGAGAAAAGCAGAAAACCAAACGCTGACGCTATTGCTGAATTGTCCTATAGGAACTTTATGGAGATGAGCTCCAAAACTGCTGATGAAAAATTCCTGCTTCAGAAAAAAATAGAAAAAAGATTTTCAGATAAATACCCTGATAAATGGCTCCCATTATACAGCAGGGTTACTTTTAGCCTGGATCCGTATTCTCAAGCTTTGGAAGTGGGTGATTTCCAAAATCAGCTGATGGAAGAAGTATTAAAAATGGATAATATTGATGCAAAGTGGGATAGCCCGGAAGTAGAAGAAAAGATTTTAGAACTACTCAATCGAAAAAGAAAATAATACGTTATCGCCTTACTATAAACAAAACAGGGATTAATCTTTATGACTTAATCCCTGTTTTTTATTTATTCAAAATTGAAAGGTCAATTGTCTACTTTTTTGGTTACCGGCTTGATAAGTACCCTAAGTGTCGAATCGTTGCTAAAATAACTGAAAGCCCAATTCACAAAAATGGTCAGTTTGTTTTTAACGCTCAGAATCAGCATAAGGTGTACAAACATCCAAGTGAACCAGGCAAATCGTCCCTGGAAGCTAAAACTTGGTAAATCGACCACAGCTTTTCGTTTTCCAATCGTGGCCATCGAACCTTTGTCATGATACTCATATTCTTTTAAAGTTTTGTTTTTAGCCAGAAGCTTGAAGTTTTTTGCCAGGACTTTTGCCTGTTCGTTTGCTACTGCTGCCAATTGCGGATGACCATTCACATATTTAGGAGTAGTCATATAAGCAATATCTCCAATAGCAAAAATATCTTTCAGGTTTTCTATCTCATTAAAACGGTTAACGATGATTCGGTTGCCTCGCGTAATAGCCGTTTCCGGAATACCTTCAATCTGGTTGCCGGTTACTCCTGCTGCCCAAATGACGTTTTTAGCCTCAATTGTTTCTCCGTTTTTTAATCGGACCGTACGTCCATCATAGTTTTCAACAACGGTTCCGGTTTTTACGATGACGCCAAGCTCTTCCAGATATTTTCGGGAGGCCTTTTTAGAATCGTCACTCATGGCATTTAAGACATTAGGAGAGCCTTCCAATAGATATACGGTGAGTTTTGAAAAATCTTTATCCGGATAATCTTTTGGCAGAATGTTCTTTTTCATTTCTGCCAGGGCACCAGAAAGCTCTACTCCTGTTGGTCCGCCACCTACAATAACGAAATTGAGTATGTATTGCAGCTCTTCAGGATTTTTTGTGATAACGGCATCTTCAAACGTCTGGAGGATGCGATTTCGAAGCTGTATGGCTTCTGGAACCGATTTCATAGGAAAAGCGCAATGTTCCAAATCCTTATTTCCAAAATAATTAGTCCGGCAGCCATAGGCTAATACCAAATAATCATAAGAAAAGTCTCCAATAGAGGTTTTCAGGCATTTTTTATCCGCCTCAACAGACAAGACATCTGCAATCCTGATTTTTACGTTTTTGGAACGCTGGAAAACTTTTCGGAGCGGAAAAGAAATACTGGCCGGTTCAAGTCTTGCTGTAGCCACCTGATATAATAGTGGCTGAAATTGGTGATAGTTATTTCGATCGATTAAGTAAACTTCATAGCCGGTATTTTCGAGGTCTTCAGCAAGAGTAAGTCCTGCAAATCCTGCTCCTACAATAATGATTCTTTTTTGGGTTTCCATACGGTTTCATTTGTATGTAAAGTTACCAAATTTAAAGAGGTTAGTCCTCTCTATTAACTTTTTCTAAAGAAAAAGCTGGCAGGCAAACCGACAGGTATTCGCAAGGCTCATCAAAAGGATTGGAATACTGTACTCTTGCGTTTTTTTCAATCTTAATGGATTGTCCCGCTTCCAGAATTACAGTTTCACCTTCAATGATAAATTGTTTTTTGCCTTTTATTATATAGGTATATTCATCAAATTCCGGAACCTGGAACGGTTCGCTCCATTTAGGTGGTGCAACCATGTGGGCAATTGAAACATCAGAATTGTTATTGGTAGCATTTCCGAAATGCTCCTCAATTAATTTGCCATCGTCTGTTGGGACGATAAAAGGGCTTTTTTGTAGTGTGTATTTTTTCATTATTTCTTAAATATAAAATAGACGGCCAAAATCAGAAAAACAAAACCTACGGCATGATTCCATCTGAAAGTTTCGTTCTTGAAAAACAGCAGTGAGAAAATTACAAAGATTACCAAAGTGATAACTTCCTGTATGACCTTTAGCTGCATTAAGGAAAAAGGACCGCCATTTCCGTTAAAACCTATTTTATTAGCAGGAACCTGGAAACAATACTCAAAAAGAGCCAATCCCCAGCTTATTAATACGATTGTTATGAGCCCGGCATTTTCGAACCATTTCAATTCCTTGAATTTTAAATGTCCATACCAGGCTAAGGTCATAAAAACATTAGATAAAACAAGTAGTCCTATCGTGATAAAGCTTTTCATTTATTTCTTAAATATTTTAGTCAGTACCCCAAAGAAGCCTCTTATAAAAGTAGCGCTAGTCACAACTTTAATGATGCTTTTTGTAGTTTGGCTCATTGGTTCGTTTGCTGCTTTCTTTTCTTGTTTTGCCTCTTGCTCTTTTTGTTCCGTTTTGGCAGCCTCATCCTGAATGTCCTGAATTTTTTTGGTCAGGATTTCATAAGCACTTTCCCTATCAATTGTCTCATTGTATTTTTTGACGAGTTTGGAGTTAGCGTTGATTTCTCCAATTTCGCCATCTGTCAAGACATCCATCCGGCTCATAGGTGCTCTCATCATTGTAGCTGCCAGTGGTGTTGGGATTCCTTTTTCACTTAATGCCGTAACCAAAGCTTCTCCGGTTCCAAGGGAAGTCAATAACTCATCAGTTTTGTAAAATTCAGATATAGGATAGTTTTCTGATGTCATTTTAATTGCTTTTCTGTCATTGGCAGTAAAAGCTCTCAAGGCATGTTGGATTTTCAATCCCAGCTGTGCCAAAACAGAACTTGGAACATCCATTGGATTCTGTGTCACGAAGTAAATTCCAATCCCTTTGGAACGGATCAGTTTTACGATAGTTTCAATCTGGTCAAGAAGGGCTTTGCTGGCCTGGTTAAAAATCAAGTGTGCTTCGTCAATAAAAATAACCAGTTCTGGTTGTCCGGAATCGCCTTGTTCCGGCATCACATTGTAGATTTCGGCCAAAAGACTCAACATGAAAGTTGAGAAAAGCTTCGGCTTATCCTGAATGTCTGTCAAACGAATAATGTTTACATAACCTTTTCCGTTTTCGTCAATTCGCATCAGGTCGTTAACATCGAAGGATATTTCTCCAAAGAAAATATCAGCGCCCTGTTGTTCAAGCTCAATAATTTTTCTGAGAATAGTGCCTGTGGTTGCAGTCGAAATCTTGCCATAATGCTCTTCGATTTCGGCTTTGCCTTCTTCTGTAATATAATTAATTACCTTTTTAATGTCTTTCAGGTCAAGCAGCGGCATTTGCTTATCATCGCAATATTTAAAGATTACGGCAACCACGCCGGCCTGTGTGTCATTCAGATCCAATATCCTTGAAAAGAGCACAGGGCCAAATTCTGAAACGGTCGCACGCAAGCGAACACCATTCTGTTTGGATAAGGTCATCAATTCAACAGGAAATCCAGATACCTGATAGGGAATGTTTATTTTGGAATGACGCTCTGTAATAAAAGGCTGCTCGACACCAGGTTTTGCAATACCACTGAAATCTCCTTTGATGTCCATCATCAATACCGGTATGCCTAATAACGAAAGTTGTTCAGAAAAGACCTGTATTGTTTTTGTTTTTCCGGTTCCGGTTGCTCCGGCTATAAGACCGTGGCGGTTTAAGGTTTTTAAGGGAATTTTAATGTGCGCATCAGGAAGTGCTTCACCGTTAAAAATAGCACCACCCAGTGTAATGCTTTCTCCTTTTGTAGCATAACCTGTGTTAATATGACTGACGAAGTCTTCTTTAGAAGCCATGAGCAAAAAAATGTTTAGGATGAATAGAAATGAACAAATATTTACAAATTTAGGATTGTTTTTATTTATTGATACAAATTATGCCTTAAATAATTGGCATATAATTTTAATATTGGGGAGTGTAATAAAATTATCATTATTGAGTTATAATTCAGCTCAATAAAATAGACTTTGTTAAGGATAAAACACGGTGTTTTTTTAATGAAATTAGCTTAAGTGGTTTTAAACCAGTAAAATATCTCTGTTTTCGAAACTAATTATTTTAAATTTCTTATTATTTATTCGTTAAGATTGTAATAATATATAGTTAAGACGGAATAAAAAACTGCAATTTATTTTTTTTTATCCACTAAAAATATAAATTTGTCGTTCTTATAAAATATCTAGGGTAAAAATATTATCTATTACCAAAATTAAATTCTAAAAATTAAAAAACTAAAATTAAAAAAAATGGCACAGGCATCAAACGCAAAGGTTCAAAACAATGGAGGAAGCAAAAGCTCTAACGTATTTGCAGGATTGACGATCGTAATTTGTATTCTTATCGGAATTCTAGTATGGAAATTTATAATGGGAGACGGTTCTCACTTCCAAGGAGGAGTTAACACAGGACAACCATTACAAGGTGACTATCTAGGGATGGTTTACAAAGGAGGATACATCGTTCCTGTATTGATGGGATTACTATTAATGACAATCGTATTCTCATTCGAAAGATTTTTTGTGATTTCTAAGGCTGCAGGAAAAGGTGATGTTGAGAAATTTGTAAAAAGCGTTCAAAGTCAGATTTCATCTGGAGATATCCAAGGTGCATTAGATGCATGTGATAAACAACAAGGTTCTGTTGCAAACGTTGTGAAAGCAGGTTTGATTAAATATCAAGAGGTTAAAAGAGAGAACTTCGATACTGAAAAGGCATCTGAAGTAATCCAAAAAGAAATTGAGCAGGCTACTTCATTAGAAATGCCAATGCTTGAGAAAAACTTAACTATCCTTTCTACATTGGTATCTTTGGGTACGTTATTAGGATTGATGGGAACTGTATCGGGGATGATTAAAGCGTTCGCTGGATTGGCAACTTCTGGAACTCCAGATCAGGCTGAATTGGCAAACGGTATCTCTGAAGCACTTATCAACACGTTGACAGGTATTTCTACTTCAGCTCTTGCGGTTGTTGTTTACAACTACTTTACTTCTAAAATTGATACATTGACTTATTTTATTGATGAGGCTGGTTTTACGATCACTCAAGCTTACAGAAGAGCTACAAACCGTGACTAATTAAAATAAGTTTCATAATATATTTAAAGCTATGGGAAGGGAATTTTCTCCTTCTCGGCTTTGATTAAAAAAGTAAAAACAATGGCTAAAATAAAATTGTCAAAGAAAAGTTCCAGAATTGACATGACTGCGATGTGTGACATGGCATTCCTTCTTCTGTCCTTTTTCATTATGACAGCTACAGCAAAAGTCCCTGAAGCTTTGCCGGTAGATACTCCAGCCTCAACTGTTCAGACAAAATTACCAGAAGAAAATCTTGCTACCCTAACAATTGGTAAAGAAAAAGTATTTTTTGGTGTGACCGGAAGAGAAGCTAGAGCAGAAACGCTGCAAAGAATGGGAGATAAATACAATATCAAGTTCTCTGAAGCAGATAAAAAGAAATTTGCACTTATGGATGGTTTTGGAGTTGATATCAGACAGATGAAACAGTTGATTGATATGAAAAACGAACAAAGAATGAGAGAAGGGGTACAACCTGGAATTCCTTATGATTCGATTAACAATCAGTTAGCTGACTGGGTAAAGATTTCAAGAGAAGTAGCTAAAGATTTAGAAGGTAAAGATTTAGATATTGCTATTAAAGGCGATGCTAAAGAAGAATACCCTACAGTAAAAAAAGTTTTAGATATTCTGCAAAAGCAAAATAAGAATAACTTTTTCTTGGTTACTGGTCTAAGAAGTGATGATTTTTAATAAAATAATATATTCGTAAGAAATGGCAGAATTAAATACTGGCGACGGCGGTGGTAAAAAAGGCGGCGGCAAAGTAAGAAGTAAAAAATCAAATCCTTCGGTTGACTTAACAGCCATGGTGGATTTGGCATTCTTATTGATTACCTTCTTTATATTAACGACAACGTTGTCAAAGCCTCAATCGATGAATTTGGCAATGCCGGATGAACCTAAAGAAAATGACCCGGTTCCACCAGAAACACCAGCATGGAGAACATTGACGTTAGTGTTAGGTACTAATGATAAATTAGTTTGGTATACTGGAAGAACAGACGGACCACCAATGGATGGGCCTGTTGCTACCGGATACGGTAAAACTGGAGTAAGAGACTTGATCCTTAGCAAAAAGGCAGGTGTTGATGCAAAAAACAAAGCGGATGGTGCCGATCTTGAAAAAAGCGGTATCACTGTTATCATAAAACCAAGTAAAAAATCAAATTATAAAAATTTGGTTGATATTTTGGATGAGATGGCTATCACGAAAGTGAAAAAATACGCAATTGTTGACATAACAGATGCAGACATTAAGTTTTTGGAAGACAATAAAATTTATTAGTCTGATTCATTAAAATCTATAAAATATTAAAATATGTCAAATTCAAAATTAGACTTATTCGAACAGAGTTGGGTTGAAAATGTTTTTGAAGGAAGAAACAAAAGCTACGGTGCATATGAATTGCGTACCAACAGCGGAAAAAGAACCTTGAAAGCATTAGCAATTGGTGCAGTTATATTTTTGTTCATGGTTTGCATTCCAATCATCTCCAAATTTATCTCTGAAAATATGGCCCAAAAAGAGGAAGTATTGGATGAGCAGGTTGTTTTGGTAAATGTACAGGAACCTATTAAAAAGGAAGAAATTATTGTTGAGCCAGTTGTTCAAAAACAGACTCAGAGTAATGTAGACATCCAAAAATATGTACCGCCAGTTGTTGTAGACAAACAAGTCGTAAAAGAAGAAGTTGCCGTTGTGGAAGAACTTAAAAAAACAGGTTCTGAAACAGTAAAGGCAAAAGAAGGTGGAGAAGTAGTTCTTGATGGAACACAAAGTGAAATCAAAGTTGATGCTGAAGTAATTGAGGAAGATCCAAACAAAATTTATACATCTGTACAAGTTTTGCCGGAATTCCCAGGAGGTATCGCAGGCTTCTACGCTTATGTGAAAAAGAATTACAGAATCCCTGAAGTAGATGACGATGTGAGCGGTAACGTAATCGTAAACTTCGTTGTTGAAAAAGATGGAAGCCTTACAGATATCAAAGTTATTAGAGACTTAGGTTACGGAACAGGTAAAGAAGCCATCAGGATGTTAAAATCAGCTCCAAAATGGAAGCCTGGTATCCAAAATGGTAAATCGGTACGTGTTTCTTACAACCTTCCAATCAAATTAGTGATCAAATCTAATTAATGAACGGTAGTAAGTATAGGACCAATAAAGATCAGAAATCGCTCCTCGGGCGATTTCTTCTTATTTTAGGAATGCTGTTTTTTTTGATGTATTTCGCTATGGGTATGGCTATTATCTTTTGGAAAGACATACCAATCGAAATGCCTAAACCTTACAGGATAGCTTTCGGATTGCTGTTAATCGTATATTCTTTTTTTAGATTCATACGCTTTATCAAAAAGGACCAACAATAAAACTAGTTTAGAAATGCCAAAATATCTAAGATTCTTATTATTTTCTTCTGTCTTTGTACTGACAATTTTCTTTATTGATTCCTGTGCGGACAAAAAGAAAAAAGAAGAGCAAGCGGCAACGTTTTATGTAGATGAAACGGTTATGCCTATGATGGAAGACCAGCTTGCGGTTTTTCAGAGCCAAAGACCGGAAAAAGTAAATCTTATCCCTAAGACTGAGGTTGCAATTCTGGACCTGTTAAAAAATGATTCGACAAAATTGGTTGTCATGTCAAGAACCTTGTCAAAAGGAGAAGAGAAAATATTTACAGATAAAGGCATTGTCCCTAGAATAACTCAAATTGCCATAGACGGAGTTGCCCTTGTTGCTAATAGCAAAGCAAAAGATTCAATTATTGATTTGCAAGATGTAATCGACTTTATGAATGGAAAATCAGTAACAACGATTAAAGGTTTGGTTTTCGATAACGCCAATTCAAGTACGATTGACTTTTTAAGTAAAAAAGCATCCGTAACAAAAGTAGATAGCAAAAATATCTTTGCCTTGAAATCAAGCAATGATGTTATCAAATACATTAGTGAAAACGAAGGATATATTGGGGTTGTTGGGGTCAATTGGATGACACAGCCTATGCCAGACATGTTGAATTCCACAAGTAATGTAAAAGTTTTGGCTGTCAGAAATGTTAAAAGTGAACCAAATTCGACGGAGTACTATAAACCTAGTCAGACCAACCTGGCAGAGGGCTTATATCCTTTAACACGCAAGATCTATATGTTAAATTATGAAGGATCTGTTGGTTTGGGTATGGGTTTTGCAACTTTTGTAGCAGGAGATGTGGGACAGAGAATCGTTTTAAAATCCGGATTGGCTCCTGTTAGACTAGCTTTACGAGAAGTAAAAGTTAGAAAAGACATCGAAAATAAATAAAAATTATAAATACCGAAGAAATGAAAAAAATTAAGTTTATCAGTTTGTCGCTATTGTTTTTTGGGACTGCTGTCTTTGCCCAAGATTTAGAGCAAGCCAAAAAAGCAATCGATGCCGAACAATATCAAAAAGCCAAAACAATACTTAAATCATTAATCGCATCAACTCCTGATAAAGGGAAGAATTATTTTCATTTAGGAGAAGTTTATCTTGCTTTGGATAATGCGGATTCTGCGAAGATTTATTTTGACAAAGGAATTGTTGCCAAAGACAATGGCAATTTCAATTATATTGGACTTGGAGAAATTAGCTTGGATAACGGAAACGTATCAGAAGCAGAAGCTAACTTCAACAAGGCAATTGCCAATCTGAAAAAGAAAGATGTTGAAGAGTTTTTATACATCGGTAGGGCCTATATAAACTCAGAAAAACATGATTATAAAAAAGCGATAGCTTCTATTAAGAAAGCTGTTGCAGTTGACCCAAAATATGCTCAGGCTTACTTGAGCTTAGGTGATGCTCAGTTTGGGGATGCTGATGTTAATAGCGCTTATAGCTCTTATAGAACAGCTTATGATTTGGATAATTCACTATTGCGTGCAAAAATGCAATTAGGAGTTATTACCAAAAATGCCAAAGCGTTCCCTGAAGCAATTGCAGCTTTTAACGAAGTAATCAAATTGAATGCAAATTATGGTCCTGTTTACCGTGAGTTGGCAGAAACGTATTATTTCTGGAGTACAAGTGACACGTCAAAACGTGCAGAATATATCAAGAAAGCATTAGAGTATTATGAAAAATACATGAGCCTGACCGATTATTCTCTTGACTCAAGAATGCGTCATGCTGACTTCTTGATTCTTGCTAAAGATTACGAGGCTTTACAAAAAGAAGCACAGGCAATGCAGCAGTTGGATAAGGTAAATCCTAGAATCTACAGATATTTAGGATATGCAGCTTATGAAAACAAAAACTATGACGAAAGTATCAAGGCGTTGAATGATTTCGTGGCAAAAGTAGATCCAAAAAGAATCAGTGCGAGAGACTACCTTTTCTTAGCGAAAGCCAAATTAGGTAAAGCGATTTCTGCTGAAGGTACTATTACTGATAAGGCTCAATTTGACAGTGCTATGGCTGATTTGACAAAAGCTACAGACATTGACCCGGCAATCGGATCTGAATTTAGTGATTTAGGAGTGTCATTATACAAGCAAAAACTATATTTGGAATCAACTAAAGTTTTTGAAGCTGCTACAAAAGCACCAAATTCTAAAAATGCGCTTCTTGATAATTTCTATCTTGGAAATGCAGTCTTGTTTTATGTGGCAAATGACCTAAAAACAGATGCTGAAAGAAACAAGCCAGAAGTACAGGAATTGCTTAAAAAAGCTGATACGGCCTATGCTAATGTAGTAGCGGGTTCACCAACAACTCAAGATGCCCATCTAAACAAAGCAAAAATCAACAGATTTATTGCTGGACCAGAGGCTAAGGAAGCAGCTGTGGCAGCTTACCTAAAATACATTGAAGTTGTACATGCAAAAGGTGAAGCTGAATTGGCTAAGGATAATGTGAAGTCTGGACTTATCGGAGCATATTCTTACATTGGTTCACACTATGCAATATCTGACAAAGTAAAAGCAAGAGAATATTTTGAAAAAGCGTTGGCATTAGATCCAACAAGCCAATACATTAAAGAATCTCTTGACGTATTGAAAAAATAAAAAACAGAAGTTTTATAAACCGACACTTAGTGTCGGTTTTTTTTATGCCTATTCAGAATTATCATAAACTTTATCTAAAGCCTTATTTTTAAAAACTGCAATACAAAATCAAATCCTTATCTTTGCAGACTATTTTTAAAGATGATGTTGAAGAAAGAATTACAAATCGCTGTTGAAAAAGGAGTAATGCTTCCCTTAATGGAAGAATTTTATACCATTCAGGGTGAAGGATATCACACAGGTACTGCAGCGTATTTTATCCGTGTAGGCGGATGTGATGTAGGATGCCATTGGTGTGATGTTAAAGAAAGTTGGAATGCAGAACTGCATCCGCCAACAGCAATCGGGACAATAGTGGAGAATGCAAAAAAATATGCGAACACTGTTGTGGTGACAGGAGGAGAACCATTAACTTGGGATATGGGACCGCTCACACATGGACTGAAAGAAAAAGATTTAAAAGTACATATTGAAACTTCCGGGGCTTATCCGCTTTCGGGGATCTGGGATTGGATTACGCTTTCGCCAAAAAAGAATAAGCTTCCTACCCAGACTGTGTATGACAATGCAGACGAATTGAAAGTAATTGTCTACAATAAACACGATTTTATCTTTGCCGAAGAACAGGCAGAAAAGGTTAATAAAGATGCGATACTGTTTCTGCAACCAGAATGGAGTAAGAAAGAAGCAATGACACCGCTGATTGTTGACTATGTGATGAGCAATCCAAAATGGAGAGTCTCACTTCAAACACATAAATATTTGAATATTCCATAAATTTGGAATTATATTTGCTAATTAATCAACCAAACAATAAAACAAATAAAAAATGAAAAAGTTAGTCGTAACATTCGCTTTCGTATTGGCAACTCAAATTGGATTTGCACAAGATGCAGCTTTTAAAAATGATGTAAAAAAAGTAATTGAGATGACGGGCGCTTCTGCTCAGATTGATGTTGCAAAAAAACAAATCCTTGGAATGATTCCTGAAGCTAAGCAAGCAGCATTCTTAAAAGATTTTGACGCAACAATGCCATCTTACTTTGATAAAGTTGCTGATGTTTACATGAAAGAGTATACTCATGCAGAAATCAAGGATATGATTAAGTTCTATGAGACTCCACTAGGTAAAAAAATAACTTCAAAAGCAGGAGTGTTGACTGAAAAAACTATGGAAGCAGCTCAGGCTTGGGGTGTAGAATTGCAAAGTATTATGATGAAATACATGCAGTAATAAACAATATTTATACAAAACCCAAATTTACAATTTGGGTTTTTTTATACCCTTTAATCATGAAACAGCATTTTCTTCTTGACTCCTCCATAACTTTTTTAAATCATGGTTCCTTTGGCTCTTGCCCAAAACCGGTGTTTGATGAATATCAGAGACTCCAATTGGAATTGGAAAATGAACCCGTTTATTTCATCCAGAAAAAAGCAGCGGTTTATTTGAAAAAGGCAAAAGAAAAGCTGGCAAAATATATAGGATGCCAACCGGAAGACTTCTTTTTTACGCCCAATCCTACAATAGCCATTAATACTGTTATGAGAAGTTTGAATCTTCAGCCGGGTGATGAAATCCTGTCTACAAACCATGAATATGGAGCAATGGATAGAACATGGGCCTATTTTTGTAAAAAGACTGGAGCAAAATATGTCCGACAGTCTATCTCCCTGCCTGTAGTTTCAAAAGAACAGCTACTGGAAGATTTTTGGAAAGGCTATAACTCCAATACTAAGGTTGTTTTTATAAATGAGATTTCCAGCGCAACGGCACTTATATTTCCGGTTAAGGAAATTTGCAAGAAAGCGCAGGAATTGGGATTGATAACAATTGTTGATGGCGCACACGTTCCTGGACATATTTCCTTAAACATTGAGGAAATGAATGCCGATTTTTATACAGGAACGCTGCACAAATGGATGCTAGCACCAAAAGGTAGCTCTTTTTTATATGTAAAAAAAGAATTTCAGGATGATTTGGACCCGCTTGTTGTAAGCTGGGGTTATGGCAACGAAGCAATAGCCGAAACGCAATTTTTGGATTATCACGAATACCAAGGCACAAGAGACATTTCTTCTTTTTTATGTACTCCAAAAGTTATTGATTTTCTGGAAGAGAATAATTGGAATGAAATAGCAGAAAATTGCAAACAGATAGCTTTAGATAACTACCAACGTTTTTGTGATTTGCTGAATACAACACCAATATGTCCAGTTACAAAAGAATTTTTAGGACAAATGGCAAGTATTCCCGTCAGAACAGACGAACCTCAAACGCTCAAAGATTTGCTTTTTGAAAAATACCAGATCGAAATACCCGTTATGCCTTTAAATGGAGACTTTTATATACGATACTCTATCAATGCCTATAATTCCCAAAAGGATTTGGATAGACTTTACGAAGTCTTAAAAGAAATTATAACTACAACCAATCTGATAAAAACCTAAAGAGTTAGCTGGGCAAGGTAGTCATAATGATCACCTTCAGAAACCAATTTACATTGCAGACCATTGGCAATAGCCGCATTTTGTAATGTATTGTAGTCAACATATAGCCAGTCAAACGATTGTTCTTCTTCTTTTTTGTAAAAAATAGTAAAAGTAATTTCACCATAATAATCCCTTTCGGTTGGAATCCATTTTCCACCATCTTCATCCTCGTCAAACATATAAATGATATCGGAAGAATCAATAAGGATTTGTCCAGTTGGTGTCAGTAAAGATTTAAGCTGTTGCAGGAAAGAAGAAAGGTTTTTTAACCTGCCACAAATACCGGTGCCGTTCATCAAAAGCAATATGGTATCGAATTTGTTTTTCGGATTAGTAGCATCCATCTGCATCACATCTTGGACTTTTGCATTGCCAAGACCTCTTAATTGGCAGGCTTCAATAGCATTTGCAGAAATGTCAATTGGCAGAACCTCTAATTTTTTTACATCCCGAAGGTATAAACTATGACTTCCGGCTCCGCAGCCTACATCCAGTACCTTTCCTTTTGCCAGGGCCATTGCTTTTTTTTCAATTTTCGGCATGGTAGAATAATTACGGAATAAATAGGCAACGCTCATTTCATCGGCCTCAGAAATTGAAGTTTCGGTAATAAGATTTTCTGGTGAATTCTTCGTTTGGTAATCCAATATCGCTTTTCCAAAAAGGTCTTTCATGATTTAGTGTATATTTTAAAAAGATAAGGAAGAAAGTGTAACTTTGTCCACAAATAAATGAAGTGGAACAAGTAATCAAAAATCTTCCAAAACTGGCCAAAGATAAGCATAACGAAAACAAGAAGTATTTCGATAAGCTTAAAAAGAAAGCGCCGAAGAATATCGATTATATCATGCAGGAATTGCACGATCAGGAATTTAAAAGAACAGATTGCCTGAAATGTGCCAATTGCTGTAAAACAACAGGCCCACTTTTTACTCTTGCCGATATCGAGAGAATTTCCAAACATTTTCGTCAGAAGCCACAACAATTCATCGACCAGTATCTTCAAATCGATGAAGAGAATGATTATGTCCTGAAAAGCGTCCCATGTACTTTCTTAGATGCAGAGAATTATTGTATGATTTATGATGTCAGGCCAAAAGCATGTCGGGAATATCCACATACGGACAGGAAGAAATTCCAGCAAATTTCAAACCTTACATTGCAAAATGTTGCTATATGTCCGGCAGCATATAATATTGTAGAAGAAATGAAAAAAAGAATGCCTTTATAAACAATTGCTTTATGAGACACAAAAGAAACTTATTTTATATCCTTTTGGCATCTGCCGCTATTTCGGTTTTGTTGGTTTTTGTCAATCAGGATCTAGTTGTCAGAAGTCTTTTTGATAAAATCATGGAAGTCGTTATCATGACTGCCCTGATCTCTATCGTTTTGATCGTGATTTACTTTTTAATGTTTGTTGCAAAGTCAGGGGCCAACAGGCTTGCAAGGAAACAAAAAAAAGACCTTACAAAGTAAGGCCGTTTTTATTAGACAAAAATATAATCTTCAGGGAGCTCGATTGATTCATCGAATCGGCCACCTATGGCATCAACGACATAATCAATCCCTCTTTTAATATATTCTATTATTTTCTCGACCCATTCCTTTGCGTTGTGAAATAATTCGATAGCTTTCTCTACATAAGAATCAATCATTTCGAAGAATTCCTGTAGTTTGTCCATATAATTCAAAAGTAGTTGCGATGTATCCATTGTAGCTGTTTTATTAAGATTTAGTAGCACCATAAAAAATAGGCACATCTAAAAATACATATTTTCAAGAAGATTCCAATCAATAAATTTCATATTTTTTTCTTATTTTTTTGAAATCTTCAATTCCTTTTTCCCAGCTTTTTTTAATATCAGCTTCCGTCATTCCAGCCTCAATCTGTTCCTGCAGCTTTTTTGTTCCTGCCAACTTTGTAAAGAAAGGAATGAAAAACTTCGATTTGTCGGCTGTAGTCGCATACGCTTTTAAAAGCCACTTAAGTTCGATTCCCTTTACTTTTGGGACATTGGAAAGATCTTCACCATAACACACCTTCCCATTATGCAGCGGATCCTTTGAGCCCAGATTTGGTTTAGGCGTAAAACTAAAATCAGTTTTTGGCAAAAAAGGTGATCCATAAATCTGGAATTGCTTTTCTGTGCCTCTTCCCAGGCTTACATTCGTGCCTTCAAAAAAGCACAAGCTGGTATATAGGTTGATGGATTGGTCATTTGGCAAGTTTGGTGAAGGTCTGACAGGAAGCGAATAGCTCATGTCTTTCGTGTAATTTACACATGGAACTATTGTCAATTCACATTGAACACCATTTTTAAGCCATTTTTCACCATTAATCATTTTTCCATATTCACCTATTGTCATGCCATGAAGCACCGGAATCGTATGCATTCCTATAAAACTACTATTTTCTTTTTCCAGAACAGGGCCATCAACTGTATCGCCTTTTGGATTTGGACGGTCTAAAATCAATAGTTGTATTTTGTTTTCGGCGCAAGCCTCCATTATATAATGTAATGAAGAGATATAGGTATAAAAACGAGCGCCCACATCCTGAAGATCAAAAACCAAAATGTCTATGCCAGCCAACTGTTCCGGCTTTGGTTTTTTGTTGTCGCCATAAAGAGAAATTATTGA
>CAZFGA010000029.1:0-48679 GCA_964518395.1 uncultured Flavobacterium sp. | reverse complement strand
GGTTGAATATTATCGGAGCAGCGATTGGATTGATCGTTACGCTGCCGGTTAGGGTAGCGGTACATATAGGAGTATCTTGAGATACCACGCTTACAATAGAGAAGGTTGTGGGTATCGTTATTTGATGGGTCGTATATAAGGCATAGCCCGCGCTGTCAAGGATAACACTTCCGGTTCCTCCTGCCCATGAAAGATTTACCGTAGCTCCAGGCGTTCCGGTTATTTGCAGCTCTGTCGTCCTGTTTGAGCACACGTTTGTAGGTGCCGTAATAGTAGCAGTAGGCAGGGCCTTTACCGATACCGTAACCGACTGGTTCAGTGTTCTCGTACATGGTACAGCTCCGCCTGTGGTTACACTTACCAGTGTATATGTAGTTGCTACCGTCAAGCCCCCCGTAGGGATGACAACCGTTCCGGCCGCATCGAGTGCAAACGGCATGGCAGGGCCGGCACCTATAGAACATATTACCGAACCGTTCGCAGGGCCATTGTTGATAACGATTGTCGTACCAGTTCCCTCACATACCGTGTTATCGGTGGCCGTGATGGTGGCTATAGGAAGCGGCGTTACCGTGATAGTAACAGCATCTATAAGGTTTGCCGTACATGGGGTCGTACCCATAAGAGATACACTCACAAGGGCATATGTCGTATTGGCGGTAAGCGTCTGGGTAAGCACATATTCGCCCATGCCCGGACTGCCTGCGCTTGGTGTCGAAAGTGTCACTGCAGGCTGGGTCGCGCCGTTTATTGTAAAGATAACCTGTGAATTCAACGTTCCGGTGATGGTCACCGTGCCGCTGCCGTTTTCACAGATCACCGGAGTCGAAGTTGCTATCGTAGCCGTAGGGGCATTTATAACCTCAATCGTAGCCCTGCTCGTCTGTGGCTGGCTACAGAAAGGGGCCGTACCCGATGTAATATCTACAAGGTCATAGTTATGCATACCTACCGGGGTGAGTACCTCTTGTATAATATATTCCCCGCTGGCCGGAATCGTGATCGGACCTTGGGCCGTACCGTCAAGCGTGTAGTTCACGCTCGCACCTGGTTCACCTGTGATACGCACCCTGGATGGGTTGCCAAGGCAGACTTGGGTATCCACCTGGTGGATCGCTGCCGTAGGCATAGGTCTTACCGTGATGGTCACGGCATCCGTAACGGCCTGCTCGCAAGGAGGTGTGCCGGTTGTGGAAACCTTTACCAATGTATAAGTATATGTGCCGACAGGTTGGGTCGTTGGTATTGTTATGGTAGCGTTACCTGTAGCCCCAATAGGCAGTGTCTGCTGTACTCCAGAAGGGTCAGTATAGGTCACTATGGTATTTGGAGTTCCCTGAATGTCAATTGTTAGTCCACTACCCTCGCAGATAGTAGTATCAACTGTAGTGATAGCGGCAGTTATTGGAGTTCTTCCAATTGTGGCCTGATTTGTAAGCAATTGTGAGCAGATAACAGTATTACTCGAATCCATTATCCTGCCTTCCACTAGAGTATAAGTAATGGCCCCCGTGAAAGTCTCTAAAAAAGAATGGCTTCCGGTTGCATCTAAGGTTACTGTTTGTATAGGCCCTGAATTGACCCTATAATCGATTACGGCATTGGGTATTCCGTTAATCGTAAATGTTACCTGTTCCCCTAAGCAAGCTGTAGGAACCGATGGAGTTATTGTAGCATTGGGTATTGGATACACTTTCAGGGTAAAATCAATAATACTATAACACTTGCTAACATTGTCAGTTACTCTAGCAAAAATTTGTTGCGGATTAGGAGAGTTACTAACAATATTTGGTAAAGGCAGCACCTGGTCAACCGCGTTTGCCAATGTTGTATGAAAGGTTATTGTGTTATCTGTAGTATTAGGATTAATGAGACTTCTGTAGGAATTAAGATCAAATAGACCTACACCAGGTGTATTGCTACAGGTTCTTCTTTCTCCAATTGCATTAGCAAGAGGAGCTGTAGGAAAAGTTGCTGTACCTAGCCATTCCAATTCAAAACCGCCATCTCCCACCGGCCTGTCAATAGCTATATAATAAAATTGTCCTGCCGTTACATTCAGCCATCGTACATAACCATCTCCATTAGCACCAGGCCCAACCTGAGTGGCTGTTGTACTTGCATACATACCGGTATGATTGCTTGTCTGTCCAGCCAATTGAGGATTTGTAGTAGCACAACGAATAGGGCTGCCTAAACTAGAACAGCTTCTATTAGGACCATATACCCAAAAATCATAATCTACTGTAATGCTAGGATTTAATGGTTTTATATGAAATCCTAAAGTTCCGGATTGAGCAATATTAACTCTAAGCCATATGGAATTATGTTCCAAACCTCCGCAACCAGATACCTCTTGTATATTTCCTATACCCTGAGCATTGGATGTAAATGTACCATTGCCACAAACCGTTATGGCATTGACACAATCATTAGGTTGTTGGGCATTGGCCAGATAGCCAAATACTACCAAAAGACTTATTGTAAGAAACTTTCTCATTTTAATCATTGCAATTTTTTAAAAACCCCAACAGCCAGCCTTAAAAAGGCCAGCTGCTAGAATATATTCTCTATTACTAAGGACTATGCCTTATCTCTTTATGATCTTAAACTCGGAACGCCTGTTCTGCGCATCCTCCTCCTCGGTGCAGTTCGGCCTGCAGTCCACCTTAGGCTCCGTGCTTCCGAACCCTTTCCCCGACAGGCGCTCCTTATTGATGCCCCTCGACACAAGGTACTGTACCGTAGACTGGGCCCGCTGCTCAGAAAGCCTCAGGTTGTAGGCCGCACTTCCCTTGCCGTCCGTATGCGACTTCACGTAGATGACCATGTCCGGGTATCTGTTCATCACATTCACAAGCTTGTCCAGTTCAGTAGCGCCCTGCGCGGTGATATTGCTCCTGTCGAACTCAAAATAGATGTTTTTCAGAAGTACTTCCGTATCCGTAATCACGACTTCCACGGGTTCCAGGGCTATCTCCACGGATGTCTTTCCTCCCCTGGTTTTCGCTACCCTGCCCGATCCTGGCTCATAATCTTTCTTGGCGGCCTGGAATACGTATTCCGTATCGCATTCCACATCGAAGGAGACCTCCCCGTTAGGGCCGCTCTGCCTTGTGGCTATCACGTTTTTCTTCGTGTCAAGGATCGACACGCTGGCATCTGATAATGCACGGCCAGTCTTGCCGTCCCTCACCACTGCCACGGCCTCTGCCCTGCAAACCGGTACCGCCTTCATGATGTTGTCCTTGCCGTTTCTGTTGGATGAGAAGTAGCCCTCGTTCCTGGCCGTATTGAAGCTGAAAGAGAAGTCGTCCTTCTCGCTGTTCACCGGCCTGCCCACGTTAATGGCTTCTCCTTCCTTGTTCAGGTCTGCCCTGAATACGTCCAATCCCCCGAATCCCTGCTTGCCGCTCGATGCGAAATAAAGGATACCGTTATCGCCCATGAAAGGGAATCCTTCCTTGCCGGCCGTGTTCACATTCGATCCAAGGTTTTGTGGCTTGCCGTAATTAGCGCCATCGACAGACACCTTCCAGATGTCCGAATCGCCGTGGCCTCCCGGCATGTTAGAGGTGAAGTACAACGTTTTGCCGTCCGGGCTAAGGCTGGGGTGTGTTACGGAATAGCTTTTGCTATTGAAGGGAAGTGCCTGGATGTTGGTCCATTTGCCGTCAACCCTTGTTGCCCTGTAGAGTCCCTGCTGCCCTATCTTCACCCTGTTCTTCCTGTCCTTCTCAAAGTTCCCATCGCTAAGGCCGTCCCTGGCAAAGAACATCGTGTTCCCGTCAGCACTCACGCTAACCGGCCCGTCATGGAAGGCGGTGTTCAGCTCATTGACCGCTTTGGGTTCCGACAGGCTTCCGTCCGTATTCCTTATGGATTGGAAGATATCCAGGTAGGGCTGTTTCACCCATTTATCGGTTTTGTTCGAGTTGTTCCTCGTACTCGCAAAGTAAAGGACATTGCCATTGGAGAGCACTGCCCCGAAGTCGCTCTGGTCCTTGCTGTTGATGGACGTCTCACTGATGTCAAAGAGTTTGTCATTGCTGGAAAGGCTCGGGATATAGTTCGGGTTCGACTTATGGTCCTTCGCCCTCTGGTCGTTTGGCAGAAGGCTGGCAAACTTGTCCATCTGCCTGTTGGCTTCCTGGTATTTGCCCTGGGACCTTAGCGCCTGTGCATAACGGTAATGCGTTTCCGCATCCTGGCCGCCCTCCACTGCCCTGGCATACCATCTGGCGGCTTCCGGCATATTGAACACGTTATAGTAGCTGTCCGCAAGCTGCCTGTAGACATGGCTGTCGCCCTTCTTGCCTTCCGCAAGCTTCAGGTATTCCTCTATGGCAGCGACATACTGGTAGCTGTCGTAAAGCCTGTCCGCCTTCTCGGAACTCCTGTTCTGTCCGTAACCGGAGGCGATGGCCAGGAGCAGCCCTGCGGCTATGTATATTTTTTTCATTTTCTTGCTCTTTTAGGTTAGAAATATCTTGGTGAGACGGATACCTTCTTCGGGAAGTTCAAATCAAACAGCAGCATGATCTCATGGGAGGACTGCGTGCTTACCTTAAGGTCCGAGATGATGCGGTCGTAGGCATACCCGATGCGGATGTTGGGCGTCACCGCGTAGTTGACCATGCCCCCGAAGGAGTCGTCAAGGCGGTAGGTCGCCCCTATCTCGAAGCGGTCAAAGAACATCATGTTGGCAGAGGCATCCAGCGACGTTGGCGCATCGAAGGCCGACTTCAGCATGAACGAGGGCTTGAGCTTCGTGTTCTCCGAAAGGTCGAAAACGTAGCCTCCCGTAAGGAAGTAGTGCTGGGTCTCCGAGCCGAACTGGTATTCCCTGCCGTCGTTCCTTATATCCAGGTGCTTGCTCTTGAGCATGTTGGGTACCGAAAGCGCAAGGTAGTACTTCTGGGTATGGTAGAAGAGTCCCGTGCCGATATTAAGGAACGTGTTGCTGGAGTTTTCCCTGAACGCCGGGTCGTTGATGTCCGGGACGTGCCCGTTGCCGATGTCGCTGAAAAGGCCTACTTTATGGAAGGTGGCCCCGGCCTTGATTCCAAGCGACAGGCGGTGCTCGCCACCGAGGTTCAGCGTGTAGGAGAAGTCCGCATAAACGTTGGTCTCGTCAACGGGGCCTATCCTGTCGGTTATGGCCGAGAGTCCCAGCCCGACATTCTTCCCTACCGGGCTGTGTACCGACAGGGTTCCCGTTTTGGGTGCCCCTTCGATGTCTACCCATTGCGCGCGGTAGAGCAGCCCGACGGCAAGGTTCTCCTTGGAGCCCGCATACGCCGGGTTCATCACGTTCATGTTGTACATGTACTGCGTGTAGTGCGGGTCCTGCTGTGCCCGGGCGCCTGCCATGGCCATAAACGCGAGGGCCAGTGTAAGGTATGTTTTTTTCATGTGTGTCTGTATTTTTCTTTGGCGTGGGGAGGGCCCGCCTGCTTCTGCCGCGGGCCGCCCATGCCTTTTATGATTGTTAGTATTGCCTGTTGATATACACCCAGCCCGTTACGGCGCTGCCGTCCTGCCTGCTGATACTGTAGAAGTACGTCGCGTCCGGAAGGTCCTTGCCGTCCCTGTCCTGGCCGTGCCACTCGTTGGTGTAGCTTCCCCCGAACCTGTAGACTTCAGTCCCGTACCTGTTGAAGATGCTCAGGTGCCTTACTCCCATACCGCTCAAATCAAACGTGTCGTTCAGCCCGTCGCCGTTTGGCGAGATACCTCTTGGGATGCTGCCGCACAGCGTGCCCTCTACAGTGAAGCCCGCCGTTGTGGTGCAGGCCCCGGACGTCGCCTCTACCGTAAACCCCATGGGGAATGCGGCGCCTGGGTGCTGGGAGACGTACTCGTCAACGTTCAGGTCTGCCTGGCTGCCCACCGTGGCGCCGTTGCCGTCCTTCCAGACGTAGCCGGATGCGCCTGCCGCAGTGGCCTTAAGCCACAGCGTCTGGTTCACGCATTCCCTGGCGATGGAAACCTCAGGGCCTTCCGTGATGGTAACCGTGAAGCTGCCGCTCCCGCCAAGGCTGCACGTTGCAGTGTCCCCGTCTATCTCGTAGGCGATCCGGTAGGTGCCCGGCGTGCTCTGCGAAACCGAGATCTCTCCCGTTGCCGTGTTGATCGCGACTCCCGTCGGGGCGCTGAAGCGGCCTCCCGTTGTGAAGCCTGCGGCAAGGTTAGGCAATAGGTTCGCGTCGTTCTGGCATACCGGAGTGTCGTAGGTGAAGCCTACAGTTGGCGTCGTGCCCGCGTTGATTGTGATGGAAGCCGTATACGTTCCTCCACCTGTACATGTAGCTGTATTTTGTGCTAATGTATATACAATCTGGTGTGTTCCTTGCGTTGCTCCTGCCAAGTTGATCTCACCTGTAGTTGGATTTACTGTAATTGTGGTAGAAGCAAATGCACCTCCTTGAGTGAATCCTGTTGGCAATATCGGTCTTGGGTTTGTAGCTGCATTTATACAGGCATTGTTATAACTGAATGTCAACTGTGGTACTATCAAAGCATTAATCGTAACATTTTCTGTATGGATTCCGCCTGAATTACAGCCTGACTGTTCAACTTTATACGTAATTGTATAGTTTCCGGCTGGGCTATTTGCCAAGTCAATTTCTCCAGTTGTTATATTGATAACCAGGCCACCGGTTGCCTCAAAAGTTCCTCCCGTGTAGAAGTCCTGAGCTAATGTTGGCAATGGGTTTGCTTCAGCCTTGCAATAAGAAGACTGGTAAGTAAATCCTGTTACCGGAGTAATTCCATTTCCTAATACAATATCTGTAGCATATTGTCCGTCATCAGTACAAGTTGTCAAATCACTTGCCAATGTATACGTGATTCTATGCGTTCCAGGAGTAGCTCCTGCCAGGTTAATTTCACCTGTTGTTGGGTTCACTGTAATCGTAGCAGAAGTAAATGACCCTCCAGAACTGAATCCTGCAGGTAATACCGGCAAAGGATTTGTGCTTGAATTTGTACAAGCATCATTATAGCTAAATGTTACTTGTGGTGCTATTAAGCTATTGATCGTCACATTTTCTGTATGAGTTCCGCCTGAATTACAGCCTGACTGTAGTACCTTATAGGTAATTGTATAGTTTCCGGCCGGGCTATTTACCAAGTCAATTTCTCCAGTTGTTGTATTGATGACCAAACCTCCGGTTGCTTCAAAAGCACCTCCACTATAGAAGTCCTGAGCTAATACTGGTAGAGGATTCGCTTCAGCCTTACAATAAGAAGCCTGATAGGTAAACCCTGTTACCGGTACAATATTCTGGTCTATCTGAATCTGGAAGGTTTGGCTTTCTCCATTTATACATATAACCGCATTAGGATCCACATTATAAGTTATAGTATGGGCTCCAACAGTTGCCGTTGCCATATCTATTTCTCCTGTTAGCGTATTTACAGTAAGAGTTCCTGATGAAAATTCTCCGCCAGCAGTAAAACCAGAAGGCAATTGTGGCAAAAGATTAGCATTGTTCAAACACACAGGAGTTTGATAGGTAAAACCAATTGTAGGCGCAGTACCTGTATTGACTGTAATGATTACCTCATGATTTCCACCCATTATACATCCGGCATCTTCTATACTATACTTAATAGTGTAGGTTCCCGCTGTACTTGTGCTTAGGTCTATTTCACCTGTTGTGGCATCAATTCCAAGTCCATTAGGTGTGCTCTCAAAAGTTCCTCCTGTTGCAAAGCCCGGATTTTTTGTGATTACCGGATTCGATCCTAAAGTACAATAATTACTATTATCATAATTGAAGCCAACCTCGGCGTTAGTTCTTTCGTTTATTGTTACAGTTATTGCTACTCTAGGTCCTTCGCAACCGTTAACATCAACATTACTCACGTAATATATAGTTGATCCTAATGTAGTCGTCTCTGGTGTTGGAGCACTTGCTGTTCCCGTTCCGCCTGTTTCCTGCATAAACCATTTCAATGTATAGTTTTCAGTAGGCGTAGCCGTTAATGGCTGTGCAGTAGCATTCTGGCAATATTCTACAGGGCTTATAACAGTTGGAACATCGGTAAATCCGTTGTAAGTAACTGTTACCATCTTCTCGCAATATCTTGTCTTCCACTTGAAAGTATAAACTCCAGGCGTATTGAATCCAGAAATGGCTGTAGATTTATTATTTGGACTTGCAATAATTACTTGTGCCGGATTGTTTTCATCAGCAATCCATGTTCCTTTACCTTCTGCTTCAAGCAACGTTGAAGTTTCCTGACAAGCAAGCGTAATAGGTGCTGTTTTTATCTCTGTATTGGCAGTGATAGATACGGCATCTAAAAGATTTCCTCCAGCATTGTCTTTTGATCTGAAAACAAAACGGGTTACGGTTTGTCCGGCAGGTACATTATAGGTTCCTTCATAGTAGTTCCATCTAAGACTACCCGGATGCTGTTCAAGCAATACGAACGGTCCTGCTGGTGGTCCTGCAAGCAATTCCAAAGAACTGTTGCCTCCTCTTGTTGCATGTGCGTAGCCATATTTAAACTGGGTTATCTCTGAACTGTCAAGATCCTGATAAATCCCTCTCACATTGTCAAGAGTGGTAGGTGCCGGATCAGGAGAAAGCGTCTGAACAACTTGTCCTCCATCGTAAGGCATATAACCGTCTATTCCGGTCGCATTACCAAAGAAAAATTCGTTGTAAAGTGATGATGTTGGGTCCTCTATGGCATTGGTTCTCCAACCCGGAACTATATTCTGTGGGTAGAAATTACCCAATCCGAAATCGGCTTCCGGTCTTTCAAAGCTTCCGTTCACGATATCCAGAGCACAAAGATCCTGAGGTGTCGTGATACACACATCAAATGTACAGATATTAGGAGCCGTATCGTTCAGGGTCATCCTTACTTTATAGGTAGCTCCTACTTCCACTTCTGCCATATATGACATCACAATCGCATTGTTATAGGTACATGCCAATTGCTCTAAGGTTGTGCCGTTGACTTTGTATAGCGTCAATGTAATACTTGGTGCAACCACGTCTGGTGTATAACCACCCTGATAACTTCCTTTTGCTGAGAAATTGCCCAATTCCAGTACGTGTACTTTTGAAGTAGCGACAAATTCAAACCAAATATCTCCATTGTTAACTCCTGTACAGGCCATAGCTTCTGATGAAGCCGTACTTCCTATAAAACTTGCTTTGGTAGCCGACTCCTCGCAAGTAGCACCTGCATTTACAGGTATTCTAACTGCCTTGGAAGCATCGTCGTTTCTAACAAATTTGCGAGGACCAGACCAATAGCTCTTGTCAGTAGTACTGCAAACTGCCCTTACAAAGAACTCATAAGTTCCTGCTTCCAAATCAGCAAAATCTGAAGCCTGAGGCGTATAGGAAGTTGTCGTTACAAGCGTTCCTGATTGTGGCAATGTATTATTGTCTAATGGCTGTACGGCTACTTCCCACTGAGTTTCGCTACCGCCAGCCGTCCAGGAAAGTACTCCCGTAGAGCTCACTGCAAGGTTCGTAGGCTGCGGACATGTAACCGGACCGCAGGTAGCAATTCCTGTATATATTCTTGAATTGGAAAGCCCAATACCTCCTATCCATACTTCATTTCCTGAGGCATCCTTAATTTGGACACGAGCAGTTGTGAACTGCCATTCGTTTCCGGCATCGTTAACTAATGAGAACTCTACTCCTGTACATAAGAATACGGTAAAATCTACCGGAGGAGGAACCTGACCAAATGGCCCGGATGGGAATACCATACTTTGGATTATAACACCATTTTGAACCAGATTTATTCCACCACCAACTCCCGATGAAGTACCACCACTTAGCGTAATGGTATATTCACAAAGGTTTTCAAAACTACATCTTGTTGTAAATTCAAATGGTCCTACCCATTCGCTGTCTTGTGTAGTGCTACATACTGCCCTTACATAGTATTCATATCGTATGGCAGGTGTAAGACCCGTCACAGTGTATGGGTTTGTTGTTGTATTATGCAGGTATTGTGCATCACCATCTCCAACAGGAGCAGGTAATTCAGTAGGTTGTACATAAACATCCCATGACGTTTCAGTGCCGTTTGCATCCCATGAAATGGTAGCTCCGGTATCGATAATATTACTTACCGCCAGATTGTTTGGTACAGGACACGTTGGTATATCTTCAATGACTACCTTATCTATCACTAATAGCTGTCCTCTGTAATTCCATGGATTCGGAGTTTTTTGAGGAATATGCCATGCGATATTAATATCTCCTGTAACTCCAGCCGGAAGGTTGATTACTTTTTCCTTCCATTCCGGATTATTAAGAGGTGGCACACTTTCGTAAGTGACTTCATATAACATGGTTGAGAACTGGTTAAGTTCACTTCCATTTGTAGATAATTTTACTTCAAGATCTTCTTTGAAATCATCACCCCACAGCACTCTGTAATAGTAGCGAAGGCGCTGGCCTGGCCTAACTGTTATTGTTGGAGAAATCAACCAGTCATCGTTATTACCATTAGATCCCGTAAATATCATAGCTGCATGCTCTCCTTCGTACGGATTTAGCGTGTTATGCAGGTTCCATGAAAAAGTATCACTATTGCTGTTGACAACTCTCCAGCATTCCTCAGATACTGATCCCGGATTAAATGTTTCGACAAACGGTGTCGTAAAGGCGTTACATAGTGTAGTAAATCTAAAAGGTCCTACCCATTCGCTCTGTTCAGAAGCGCTACAATACGCTCTTACATAATATTCGTATTGCGTGTTAGGCAATAATGGTCCTGTAGCAAAAGTTGTATTGTTGCTTGTCAATTGTCCATTTCCTGTAGGGATTCCTGAACCGGCCTCCTGTACCACGACTTGCCATTGTGTTTCCTGGTATCCTTTAGTCCAGGACAACACACCCGAAGTTTGCGTAATACTGGCAGCCTTAAGTTCGGACGGGTCCGGACATGCCGGTGCATCTTCAACCTTTACATCATCTATTTGCAAAACCGATGTACCTCCCGCTGTTGAGAAAGATGGCGGTACCCTAAACGCAATATACACGGGACCATTAGCATTGATATAAAGTGATTTCTCGATAAAATCAGTATTTGTAAAATCCATCAGCGGCATAATAACACTAAAGCTTGCCGGATTTCTATCTGTAGTAGATATCAGGACCTCAAGGCCGAATCTAGGATTTGGGAACATAGCCCCCAAAGCCGATTTATATTTGAATTTCAACGTTTTTGTACCAACTACATTGATCGCAGGAGAAATCAACCAATCATTGTATGATGCCGTAGGGAAAGGAAAAGTTCTACCCTGAATTGCGGCAAATGTCGGATCCAAACGCCATGTAGTACCATCAGTATTAGCATCAGTAATGGTCCAGCATGATCTGTGATTGTTCACATCAGCAGTATCGAAATTCTCATGGAAAGGCGTATCAAAAACACCGCAAACCGTTGTAAAATAGAATGGCCCTACCCAGTTGCTCTGTTGTGTAGCAGAACAGTAGGCCCTTACGTAATATTCATATTGTGTAGCATGAGTAAGTTGATCTGCTGTATATTGAGCCGCATTGACAAGTACTCCACTTCCTGTTGGAATACCCATATCCTTGCGCTGCACCACAACCTGCCATTGTGTTTCGGCATCGCCAGCTGTCCATGACAATTGTGCTTGCGAAGTAGTAACATTGTTCGCTGCAAGTGCAAGCGGATCTGGACAAGCTGGCTTGTCTTCAATAAACACATCATCAATTGAAATTCTGGTTGCGGTATGTCCTGATCCAGGAACAATAACCCAGGCGATATTTACATTACCTGTTATATTGGCCGGAATATTGATTATTTTCTCTTGCCAGGCCGTATTCGTAATTGGTGTATCCGGAAGCAGGATTGTTGTAAAATTGTCTGCTCCGACACCAGTTGTAGAAATTTTAATTCCGTAACTGGCAACTCCACCCGTAACCTGATGTTTGTATCTTAGTCTCTTTTGAGTCCCATTGAAATTAACCTGAGGAGAAACAAACATATCATTATTATTATTCTGAAAGCTATTTGTTTGCATAGTAGCATAACCTCCTAAATATGACCATCTCTGTCCATCCCTATTCACATCAATAGCTGTCCAGCATGGTTCTGAAACTGTTGCTGATGTTCCTGTAAAGGTTGTAGAATATGGAGTATTAAAAACTGCACATTGTGTTGTAAATCGGTACGGTGCTCCCCATGCTCCAGTAGTGCCGCCACATACTGATCGCACATATAGGTCATACGATTGGCCAGCTGCTAATCCTGAGGTTATCAGGTTATCAATATTGGTATTGGTCGATGTTCCTGGACCCGTTGGGACACCTGCATTTGCAGGACGCACCACATATTCCCATGAGCTTGCCAAATTGGCAACGTTATCCCAAGAGAATACAACACTATCCTGAAGCAAGTTTTTATAGGTGAATACACTTGGTGCTCCACAGCTTGAAAAGCTCAATTCGAAATCAAAACAAATACTTGTTGAGGCTGGTGATGTTGAAGAGATAACAATAATATAAGTATGACCAGCCTGTACATATAAATTAGATATGTATTTTGGTACACTTACAGCGGTTGTATTCAATCCTGCAATACAATTCACTCCTACGGTACTACAGCTGTCATAAACAAATACGCCAGAAATAGCATTACCAAAACAACCTGAACCGGCTACAAACGGAAGTGTCATCTGTCTTATACTAATCAATCCGGTTTGTGTAGGCGTATAAGAGAAAAAGGCTTTTGCTCCACTAAGGTAATTGCCCGTAACACCGCTTGGAAGACATCCCGACCCTTGCGTCGTATAGCTTGTCGGATTATCTGCAAAAAGACTAAGATTACTCGATAAGGTATAAGGTGTCGTGCTAAAAGGAATTATGATTGGAGAATCGCAAGACAACCCTACTTTTTTAGTCCTAAAAGGAAAAGGCCCTGCCCATTCGCTAGCCGTATCGGCATCGCATACCGTTTTGATATATACATCATAGGCCGTATCTGCATCAAGTGAGCCTGCCGGATAAGAATTCTGGACACTGATGCCAGTCGATACGGGCGTTACTCCTTGTCTTACAACCTGAATTTGAAAATCAAAAGCCGTTGGGTGTGTCCAAGCCAGATTGGCGCTACTTGATGTGATATTGTTCGCTGAAAAATCAGTTTGGTTTACTTTCTGACAGGATTCTATAACCCTTACGTTATCCAAAAACCAGGCATCACCGCTTGGTGTTGCACCGGCCTGAGTATTGATAACCACAAACGCAATATTGACGTTCAGTCCAACGGGAATATTCGAAGGGATAGGAACTATCTTTTCTTCGTATGTCGTCTGTGAACCTATATTAAGGTCTGCTTCCGTCCAGGATTTTAATATTACACTATAACCGGACGGATCTGTCAGTCCTGCTGTAGACAGCCTGATCTGATAGATAGCCCCATTATTGGCACTGGTAGCCTGTTTTGAATAAAAACGGATTTCGCCATTCTGCGGAATCTGAACGGGTGTCGCTAAAAAATACTGTGCTGTATTACCGGCACCAATATTTTCTGCACTGGGATTCAGAAAAGCCGCACTGGTTCCTCTGTAGCTGTCAGAAGAAATTCCCCAGGTCTGCGTCCCAACATTGTTTGTAAAAGACGGCCATGAAGATGGTATGCCGCTTTCAAATGTTTGTAAAGCCAATTGGGCTTGTGCTCCAATGGAAATAAAAAATAAAAATAGGGGGATGACAATTCGCTTCCTAATACTCCTATGTATTAGTCTGTCATGAATTGTAGAGAATCGACAAAAGCTAGTCTGTAAGAGCCGGCTTATTATCGAAGTAAATAGTAATTCATTTCTCATAAGTCATTCATTTTTCAGTTAGTGTTTCGTCATAAAAATATGGACTAATATTAACCTTTTCTTAAGAATGTCTTTACTATTTACCGAAATTCAAAAAGCCAAAAAACGAAGTAACAAACTAAAAAACAACAACTTAAATTCAAAAAAACCACAATCCTACTTACAGAGACTTTGTTTTAGAATTTTGAATATTTTCAATGATCTTATTTAATTTTAATATATTTCTGTCACTTTTCTTTATTAATATGAAGAAAAATATAACAGCTATTATTATTAACAATAAAGTCGTTAGGATATAATAATTGTATGTAGAAATTTCTGTTTGAAGATTTTTATTTTGTGACTTATAACCTTCATTTATCAAATTATTGATTGATTTACGTTCTGACTCCTTAACCTTTAATTGTGTGTCCAGAAAAAGGGCATGAAATTTCTCGTAGCTATCCCAATCGTTCACTGCAAGGTAATTTTCCAAAAGGCCGTTGTAAATTCCTCGGTTTAAGACCAGGTCGCCTACTTTGTTTGAAACGGCTAATGCTTCTTCAAGTTCTTTTATGGCGTCTCGATACCTTCCTTCTAACGTATAGACTTCAGCCAATCCTTTTTGGGCAAAAGCCTGAAGGCTGCTGGCATGAATTCCTTTTGTAATTTCAATAGCTTCAAAAAAACTTTTCTTTGCCGATTCGTAATCAGATAAAAGAATATAGCAATTCCCTTTATTATAAAGTGCAATACTTATATTGGTCTTTACCATGGCTTTATCTACCTTGGCTAATTCGGCTATTCCTTTATTAAAAAAGTTTATCGCTATATCACAGTTTAGTTTTTCTTTGTATATGAATCCTCTGACAATATGATTTCTTCCCAAATGATACATTACAGAATCTTTTATCGGGTATGCCATACAGAGCTTTTCTGCTTCATTTAGATATTGTATAGCTTCATCATATATCTTCATCTGCTGATATTGGATTCCCATTTTGTTGGCAATCTTAATCTTTAGGATAGGATCATCAATGTGACTGGAAAGTTTGTTTGCCATGATGACGTATTCCAGCGATTTCTGATAATCTCTTTTTACAGAATAGGCATCTGCAACAAGCATAAGGCCCTTTATTTTGGTTTGGGCATCGTCTTTAGCATTGGCAATTATGTACTTACCGGCTTCAATGGCTTTTTCGGGCTTCTCATAAATTTCCATACCGCTGGCCTTAACAATGCTGTCAGCATTTTTGATAGATTGGGCAAAAGCCGAAGAGCCAAAGAATAAGACAAAGCCTAAAAGAGCCGAGAAAAAATAGCGATTATGATGCATGGCTGTTCATTTTTTCTTGTTTAAGGGCTTCTGTTTCTTCTTTCAAGAGATCAATAAATGTACCCGGTGCTATTCCTGTTATCGATTTAAAGACCGTAGCAAAGCTGCTGTGGGATGAGAAGCCACTTTTTTCAGCCAGATAGCTAATCTTATAATGCATATAATTAGGATCTTCCTTCAATTTCCCTATAATAAAAGTAATACGTAATTTGTTGATATAGGTGTTGAAGTTATCCTGATAATGCTTATTTATGATTTCTGACAGGTATTTGGTATTGGTATCAAATTGTCCTGCCATAACCGCCAGTGACATTTCCTTATTGGTATATCGGGTAGAGTTTTCAAAACGTTTCAATTTGGCAAGTATGACCTGTTCCGTTTCTGCCGGAATTGATATCTTTTTATTCGTTTCTCGCTTTTCAGGTTGTAATTTCACCACGTTATTGGTCTTTATCTCAAGATAGCTGATGATTTCTTTCAGGCGTTTTTTCTTAAGATAACTTTTCAGCCAAAGCAGCAACCCCATAATCAATACAAAAATCAATACCCCTATAGCCAAATAAAAATAATCGGCATAACGGGATTTCGCTTTCTGGAAATCAGATTCCTGTTCCTGGCTAATTAAATTATAAGCCGAATTGACAGCATCTTGTTCTGACTCTTCAACATTGTCGTAGGTCTTCAGAAACTTATTGTCAAATAACTGATAATTTTTCTTGTCATTTAAAGCAAGGTAATTGATTCCCAGCTGTTTGTTAATCACCTTTAATAACGCTTCATTTTTAAGTGTTGTTGCCATTTTCATAGACACCAGCAAAGTATCAATAGCTCTGGCATGCTGCTTTTCATGAAAATAAACAAGCCCCAGCTCATTTAATAGTGCGATTTCGTTCAGAAAATCTGAATTCTTTTGAGTTTTGGAAAGTTTTAGAGCCTTTGCCAAATAATAATTAGCAGAATCAATTTTTGTCAAACCAACAAATGCTCTGGCCTTAGCAACATAAAACTCTTGTTGTAGCGAAGCATTTTTATTGAAGGCCGGTTGGTATTTTTTATCCGCTTTCTGCAATAGTTCAAAAGCGCTTTGGTAGTTCTGTCTGTCCAAATACATAACCGAATTGCCAATCAAAATTTTAGCTTCAAAATAGCCTTGTTCTTCTTTTGATTTGAGTTCTGAAATTTTTTCGGCTGCTTCCTCCAGACATCTTTTTGACTGATTATCAAGATACAGCGTCCTAAACAGCTGCGATTTAAGAAGTAGAATTTTTATTTTCTCATCTCCACCGGCCTTATCTGCAAATTTACCGGCCTCGAAAACATTAATAACAGAATTATTATAATCGCCTTTTGCCCAATAGCTTTCCGCTAACAACAGGTAAAATTTTGCCTTCTGAATATCCGACGGATTATTCTTCAGCAGGTATTGTCCTATTTTTACCGCTTCTTCGGGGTTGGAGTGTACAAGCTCATAGGCTTTTGCCAGCAACGATTCGTTGGGTGCCATCGTTTGCCCGTGAACAGGGCTTTTCCATAAGCAAAATGCCATGAGAATTAACCAACATGTATAAAGGCGACAGGGTTTCATTTTTTTTGGTAATTCTAATTTATGGTTTTCCGTAAAACTCTTTCTACAAATATATCCTCTTTTCTTGTATTTTTAAGAAATATCCCTACAGAATAACATATTTCTCCAGAAATTAGCATAAAAAAACGCTAGAGGGTATCTAGCGTTTTTTTATTAATCTTTTCTCCATTTTTTTGTTTCCTCAAAAATATGTTCCAGTATTCGGGCTTCCTTTTCATCAAATTCAACATTTCTTCTCGACATTACTATCTTGGCCGTCTCAAAAGCCTTTTTGGTTACATAAGTCGTAAATCCTGCCGCACCGCCCCAGGAAAAACTCGGTACAAAGTTTCGGGGGAATCCGCTTCCAAAAATATTGGCACTCACCCCCACAACTGTTCCTGTATTAAACATGGTATTAATTCCGCATTTGCTATGGTCTCCCATCATCAAACCGCAAAATTGCAAGCCTGTTTTGGCAAATCCTTCGGTTTCATAGCTCCATAATTTCACCTCTTCGTAATTGTTCTTAAGATTTGAGTTATTGCTATCAGCCCCGATATTACACCATTCTCCCAAAACAGAATTACCTAAAAATCCATCATGTCCTTTATTAGAATAGGCAAAAAGCACAGAATTACTGATTTCCCCACCAGCTCTTGAAAATGGGCCTATGGTTGTAGCGCCATATATTTTAGTTGCCAATTTCACCTGCGCTCCTTCACAAAGCGCAAATGGCCCTCTGATTACAGAGCCTTCCATGATTTCGGAATTTTTTCCAATATAAATTGGCCCTGTCGAAGCATTCAGTGTTACAAACTCAAGCTTGGCACCTTCTTCTATAAAAATATTTTCCGGAGCAATAACGTTAACGCTTTTTGGAATTGGCTGGGAAATTCTGTCTTCCGTCAAAAGTTCAAAATCTTCACGGAGTGCCGCATCATTTTTCTGAAAAATATCCCACGTATGTTCAATCGTAATACAATCGTCATTGTATTCCAAGATTTCGTAGTTTTCAAAATCGACTTCTTCCTGGCTTTCTTCCGAGAAAAAGGCAATTACTTCTTCTCCTTGAAAGATTGCCTGGTTTTTCTCTAATGATTTTACCATTTCAGCCAAAACTTCATTAGGAAGAAAAGAAGCATTAATCATAATATTTTCGGGCATTTCTACCATAGGAAACTTTTCCATAAGGTATTCTTCTGTCAGACTCGTTGTCGTATAACCCAGATATTTCTCCCACTTTTCACGAATAGTCAGAATCCCTACACGAATATCTGCAACAGGGCGGGTAAATGTAAAAGGCAATAAGGCATTTCGAACAGTTCCGTCAAAAAGTATATAGTTCATCTTTTTTAGTTTTTAGTTGATAGTTTTTAGTTGATAGTTTTTTGGATTGCAGATTTTAGACTTAGAAGCTTAGTACCTCAGAACCTTAGCACCTCAAAAACTCCAAACCTTAACTCCTCCAAAGTTACAAAGTAAAAATATAAAAAGAATAAGTCCCAAATAAAAAAGCCCTCCAAAATCTGGAAGGCTTCTTGTTATTTCGAACGCGCAAAAATTATTTTGCGTGTTTAGCATATTTAGTTTTGAACTTGTCGATACGTCCTGCAGTATCAATCAATTTAGACTTACCTGTGTAGAAAGGGTGAGATGTTCTAGAGATCTCCATTTTTACAACCGGATATTCAACTCCTTCGTGAATGATTGTTTCTTTTGTTTCTGCTGTAGATTTAGTAATGAAAACATCGTCATTAGACATGTCTTTGAAAGCAACTAATCTGTAATTCTCTGGGTGAATTCCTTTTTTCATCTTATTTGATTTTTTATTCAATTGGCTATAAACTGCTTTGAAGCTTTTCGTATTGAAAAGGTGTAAACCTCTTATAACTTTTTAATTTTTAAACTTTTATTGTTTTGAGTCTGCAAATTTACAATTATTTTTTAATCTGCAAATCTTTATTACTCTTTTTTTTCTAGTATTCCCGATTGATTTTTATCACACTGTAATCACGGATTTCTTATATTTGTAGATTAATTCTTAAAAACAGACAAAATGAGCGAAATTACATCTCCTGCCAAGTCAGCAGTTCAATACGGAGTATTTTTTGGAGTAATTATGGTTTTAGAATTTGTCATCCTCTATGTAATTGGGATAGATACAATAACAAATCCATCTGTCGGGATTGTAATCAACCTGCTTAATTTTTTCGCATTACCAATTCTATTCATTACGCTTGCCTGCATTAATTTCAAAAAGATAAACAACGGTGTTATTTCTTTTAACCAATGCTTAAAAGCCGGAGTCACAACTGCTTTTATCGGAGCATTAATTTATGCCATTTTTACGGTAATTTTTAATCTTATCTTCCCGGAATTTACACAACAAATGCTGGAAAAGACAAGAACCATGATGACGGAAACAAATCCAAATATGTCACAGGAACAGCTGGATATGGCTTTATCTTGGACAGAAAAATTCACAAGCCCATTTATAGTTGTGCCTTTCACATTGGCTTTTTATTCTTTTATAGGGCTGATATATTCACTAATTATTGGTGCAATTTTAAAAAACGATAGACCGCAAGGTTATTAATAAATGAACCTATCCATTATTATCCCTCTTCTCAATGAGGAAGAGTCTTTAAAAGAATTACAGCAGTGGATTGAAAAAGTCATGACTGCTAATAATTTTTCATACGAAGTCATTTTCATAGATGATGGCAGTACTGATAATTCCTGGACAATTATAGAAGAATTGTCACAACAAAATTCAAACATAAAAGGTCTCCGTTTTTTACGAAATTACGGAAAATCTCAGGCTCTGCATGCGGGTTTTGCTAAAGCACAGGGTGACGTTATCATAACCATGGATGCCGATTTGCAAGACAGTCCGGATGAAATTCCTGAATTGTACTCCATGATTGTTAACCAAAAATACGATCTGGTTTCAGGCTGGAAGAAAAAACGCTTTGATTCTGTCGTATCCAAAAACCTGCCATCAAAATTATTCAACTGGGCCGCAAGGAAAACCTCTGGCGTCCAACTGAATGATTTTAACTGTGGATTAAAAGCCTATAAAAATGTAGTGGTCAAAAACATTGAGGTTTCTGGCGAAATGCACCGTTATATTCCTGTGCTGGCAAAAAATGCCGGATTCGCAAAAATCGGAGAAAAAATCGTCGTACACCAGGCCAGAAAGTATGGTTCTACAAAATTTGGAATGGAGCGATTCATCAACGGTTTTCTGGATTTGATTACCATTTGGTTTCTTTCCCGATTTGGAAAAAGACCCATGCACCTGTTTGGCGCCTGGGGCGTGCTGATGTTTATCATTGGGTTCTTATCTGCTGGTTATATCGGATTCATGAAGCTTTACAGGTTATATGATAAACAGACAACCATATTGGTCACAGACAATCCTTGGTTTTATATCGCATTGACAACCATGATTATAGGAACACAACTGTTTCTTGCCGGATTTTTAGGAGAAATCATCCTAAGAACCAAAAATAACGAGGAACGATATAAAGTTTCTAAAGAAATAAATCTTTAAATTTAAAGTTCAATTTAAATTTTAAACCCGAATGCACATCGAACAAAATATATTAGACAAAGTAAACGTTTGGCTATCGCCAATTTTTGACGAAAAAACCCATAAGGAAATTACCGATATGATGACTTCTTCTCCAAAAGAACTGGAGGAGAGTTTTTATAAAAACCTTGAATTCGGAACCGGCGGTATGAGAGGAATTATGGGTGTAGGAACCAACCGTATCAACAAATATACGCTTGGAAAAAACACTCAGGGAATTTCAAATTATATGAAAAAGGTATTTCCAAACGAACAGCTAAAAGTAGCTATTGCTTACGATTGTCGTCATAACAGCGACACTTTGGCAAAAGTAGTAGCCGATGTTTTTTCTGCTAACAGAATCAAAGTATACTTGTTTTCAGAAATGCGCCCTACTCCGGAATTGTCTTTTGCCTTAAAACATTTGAAATGCCACGCAGGTATCGTACTTACTGCTTCTCATAATCCACCTGAATACAACGGATACAAGGTATATTGGCAGGATGGTGGCCAATTGGTTCCACCACAGGATGCTGAAATCATACAAATTATTGAAGCATTGGGCTACGACCAGATTAATTTTAAGGCCAACGAAAAGCTAATTGAATATATCGACAAAAAAATCGATGAGGCTTTTATCAATTCGACAATTGAAAATGCCAGCTTCAATACACCTGCCGAAGCTAAAAAGAACCTGAATGTAGTTTATACATCATTACACGGGACATCTATCAAATCGATTCCTGATGTGTTATCAAAAGCAGGCTACACCAATGTTAATATTGTTCCGGAACAGGCAATCCCTGACGGAAACTTCCCTACTGTAAAGTCTCCAAACCCGGAAGAACCGGAAGCATTGACTATGGCATTGGCACTGGCTGACAAGCTAAATGCTGATATTGTTGTAGGAACCGATCCGGATTCTGATCGTCTTGGTGTTGCTGTTCGTGATAACGAAGGCAAGATGATTCTCTTGAACGGAAACCAGACCATGGTATTAATGACCGCTTTTCTGTTGGAACAATGGCAAAAGGACGGAAAGATTACCGGAAATGAATTTATCGGTTCAACTATTGTCTCTACTCCAATGATGCTGGAATTAGGATCAGCTTATAATGTAGAATGCAAAGTCGGATTAACCGGATTTAAGTGGATTGCCAAAATGATCAAAGATTTCCCTGAGCTTAAATTTATCGGCGGCGGGGAAGAAAGTTTCGGGTTTATGGTTGGTAATGCCGTACGTGACAAAGATGCGGTTGCCGCCACCTTATTGGTATGCGAAATTGCTGCACAGGCAAAGGCCAACGGTAGCTCACTTTATAAAGAATTATTAAACCTGTATGTTGATTTTGGCTTTTATAAAGAATACCTGATTTCTATGACCAAAAAAGGAATCGAAGGCGCGGCTGAAATCCAAACGATGATGTTTGAATTGAGACAAAATCCTTTGAAAGAAATCAACGGACAAAGAGTTTTGATGGTAGAAGACTACCAGAATTCAACCGCACTAAATTTATTTACGGGTGAAACCGAAGAATTGAAAATTCCAAAATCCAACGTTTTAATCTATTATCTGGAAGACGGAACAAAAATATGTGCCAGACCAAGCGGTACAGAGCCTAAGATAAAATTCTATTTCAGCGTGAATGAGCCTTTGGATGCTGTCGAGCACGCTAAAGAGGTTGAGAAAAATCTCGACGAAAAAATTAAAAATATCATTGCAGAGATGCATCTGCAATAACACCAGTTCATTAATGGATGCAAATATAAAAAAGTTAATACCTTTTGCTTTTCGGTATAAAAAAGACATTGTTTTAAACATTGTTTACAACATTTTTTATGCCTTTTTCTCTACCCTTTTGATGGTTTCAATGATTCCAACACTAAATGTATTGTTTGGACTTAATGAGAAAATCCTAGTAAAACCTGAATACACAGGGATTGGAGATTTAAAATCGTTTTCTGAAGATTATCTTAACTATCAAGTTACTCAATTTACAGAAAATAACGGCTTTGAATATGCCATGATGTTTGTAATCTCAATCATCATAGCCACCGCATTTTTGAAAAATTTGACCAACTATTTAGCGTCCTACCATATCACCCGACTTAGAAATGGTGTCTTAAATGACTTAAGAGAAAAATTATATAAGGTAATTATCAATCTTCCTGTTTCTTATTATTCAGAGAAAAGAAAAGGAGACGTTATGTCAAGAATGCTGGGCGATGTTAACGAAGTTAAAAATGCATTTTTTCAGGTTTTGGAACTTGTGGTTAGAGAACCGTTAACAATTATATTCTCAATTGGCGCGATGTTCTTTATAAGTGCAAAACTTACATTGTTTGTGTTTTTATTTATTCCGATTTCCGGATTTATAATTTCCAGAGTAGGGAAAAATTTAAAAACCAAATCAACAAGAGCCCAGGAAGAAAACGGAATACAAATATCAATTTTGGACGAAACATTAAGCGGCTTGAAAGTAGTTAAAGGCTTTAATTCTGAAAATGTTTTTATATCAAAATTCAATCTTTCACTAAAGCGATTATTACGCTTATCCAATAGCATCGGGAACAAGAATAACCTGGCTTCGCCTTTAAGCGAATTTTTGGGAATTCTAACCATTGCTGTTCTTTTATGGTATGGAGCACAATTAGTAATTGTAGACAAATCATTATCACCAACAACATTCATCGCCTATATTGCTTTGGCTTATACTATTTTAACTCCGGCGAAAGCAATTTCAAAAGCCTCTTATCAGGTAAAAACAGGACTCGCTGCTGCTGAACGTGTTTTTACTTTAATGGAGGAAGAAAACACCATTACGGATAAAGTTGATGCTATTGAGAAAAACACTTTTGAAAGCAACATCCATATTGATAACATCAATTTTAGATATGAAAAAGAAAATGTCCTTAAGAACTTTTCGTTGGATGTCAAAAAAGGACAAACCGTTGCTTTAGTTGGACAATCCGGAAGCGGAAAAAGCACGATTGCCAATTTACTTACCCGTTTCTATGATGTTCAGGAAGGAGTTTTAAAAATTGACGGTACAGACATAAAAGATATCAGTATGAAATCGTTGCGAAACCTAATGGGATTGGTAACACAAGACAGCATACTATTTAATGACACCATAAAAAACAACATCTTGTTAGGCAAGCAGGATGCTACCGATGAAGAAATCATCAGTGCGCTGAAAATTGCCAATGCTTACGAATTTGTAAAAGATCTGCCAGACGGAATTAATACGAATGTTGGAGACAGCGGCAACAAATTATCGGGCGGACAAAAACAACGTCTTAGCATTGCCCGTGCCGTCTTAAAAAACCCTCCTATTATGATTCTGGACGAAGCAACTTCTGCTTTGGATACGGAAAGCGAAAGACTGGTTCAGGTGGCATTGGAAAACATGATGCAGAACAGGACATCGATTGTTATTGCCCACCGATTATCAACCATCCAAAAAGCAGACAAGATTGTCGTGATGCAAAAAGGCGAAATCGTAGAACAAGGAAATCACGAGGAACTGCTCGCTAAAAACGGGATGTATAAAAAACTCGTAATGATGCAATCATTCGAATAAAAGACAAAATATGTATCAAAACAATCCAAATATAAGTCTTCCTGAAAATCTCGACACCGTCGTATGGAAATATTTGGATTTATCAAAGTTTCTTGATCTGTTGTTGTCGAGAAAGCTTTTCATGTCACGATCGGATAAATTTGAAGATCAGTATGAAGGCACTTTCAGCGAACCCACCTTTGAAGAGATTCGGAAAATTTCTGAAAACAATCCGGAGTTTTTGGATGCCTATAAAACGCAGCGCAAAAATGTGGTAATCAGCAGCTGGCATATCAATGAATACGAATCGTTTGCGATGTGGCAGATTTTTACCCAAAATAGCGAAGGACTTGCGATACAGTCCACCATCCGAAGAATGCAGGAATCTTTGCATTTAGAGAAGCAATACGAGCAGCATATCGGGGAAGTCAATTATATTGATTACAAAAAGGAATACATTCCATTTAATGACGACTTCTTCCCTTTTCTTTTTAAGCGAAAGAGTTTTCAATACGAAAGAGAAGTTCGGATTATCTCCAATCTTTCTTCCCATAACCTGACAATAAACGAAGGCGTAAAGATTGACGTGGATATCAATAAAATGATTGAAAAGATATACATCCATCCCAAGTCTGAGAACTGGTATAAAAATCTTGTGATTCAATTAGTAGGTCAGCTTGGTTTTGACTTTACTATTGAGAAATCAGATTTGGAAAGCGACATATTAATCTAAAAAAAATCCCCAGACAAGTCTGGGGATTTTTTTATGCTCCTGTCCCGTTTTCTATTGGGTCGTATTTTTCTGTTTTCCAGTCCGGAGAAAGCAGTTCTACATAATAATAGTGCACTGCATCGTTCTTATCAAAAGCACCGTTCTTATTAATGTCTTCTATGGTTCTGTAATAAAGCCTGTTTTGGGCTTCTACTATGTTCCAATCAATCAGCTCCTGGTAATCTTCTGAAAGTTTCTGGAAATGCTTACCGTTGATTTCGCTTATATAAAGACATTTGATATCGTTAGCGTCTAATTTCCCGTCCTTATTTGTATCCATATCTACTAATGAATACACAAGGATTTGTTTTTTAGTCTTATCAGAAATCGTATTCAGAAAAGTCACCGTCTGCATCTGGATTTTTTTATCCGTAAGCGGCTTTAACGCTGTTGAATCGATGTGCTGGAATTTTAGGTTTTCAAAATATCCCGTAAGCTCAAATCTGTTGTAGTTGGAAATGGCATAGCTTACAGAATTTGTTTTGCTTGAACCGTACGTTCTTGAATTCCCATCATACACACGAACACCTCCAATGGCATGAATAAGATATTTGGTACCATCCATGTGGATTGGAAGATCGGCAATTTTTATCTGCGAAGAATCTGGCTTAATCACCACTTTTTCCGGCTTAGTATCATAAATTACCTTCGGAGTTTCTTCCTTTTCTTTACAACTGGCCAAACAAGCCATTGCCACTACGAGTATATAGGTTTGAAATTTTCTCATTTCATCAGCTTAAAAGTCATTCAAATATAAAGATAAAACTTCAGAATTTCAATTTATAATCTTGCGGTAACCTTTACGTTGAAAACCCGGGTTGTCATATAGTTCGGAATTCCGTACTGAACTTTTGTATAAACATCTCTTACCCAAGTATTTGTTATAGCGTTCTGATTATTAAACATGTTGAATATTTCCAATCCAAGCGATAAATCTTTGAAACGCTTTAGCCAATGTCCGTCAGGTCTTTCGTTATTTTTTTCTGTAAAGACATACGAAAATCCTACATCTGCCCTACGATAATCACGAAGACGACTCTGATATACATACGGATCAGCATAAGAAGGTGATCCACCTGGCAATCCGGTGTTGTATACTAAATTCAGATATAATTTCAGGTTAGGGATATTTTTTACATAGTCCTGGAACAGTATCCCAAATTTCAATCTTTGGTCTGTTGGTCTTGCAATATAACCACGGTCATTTATATTTTCTTCTGTTTTCATGTATCCAAAGCTGAACCAGGATTCTGTGCCGGGAACAAACTCACCATTTAAACGGGCATCAAAACCGGTTGCATAGGCTTTGGCATCATTATTTGCACTGTAACGGATTCTTACGTTGTCAAGCGTATACGTATTGACGTCAGACATTGATTTGTAATAGGCTTCCGTAACCAATTTAAATGGCCGCTCCCACATCTTAAAGCTGTAATCGTTACTCAATACCACATGGATCGATTGTTGGGCTTTTACATCCGGATTTACTTTTCCGTCTGCACCACGAAGTTCTCTGTAAAATGGCGGTTGGTGGTATAATCCTCCCGAAAGTCGGAATACCATATCACTATCCCAATCCGGTTTTATAGCAAACTGAGCCCTTGGACTGAAAGTTGTTTGACTTTTTCCATCTAAGTTATCTCCGGAAACCTGCCAATTATGCGCTCTTACCCCAAAATTATACCATACATCGTGTGATCCGATTAGGCCCTTCTTGCTCCATTGAGCATATCCGGAAAGCCTGTCGATTTTTGTGTAGTTCATGGCCCTTACATTTTGATAAGGAACCAACGGACCTGTGTATGGAGTATACGGCTGGTCACGTATTGGCAAATCTATCACTGGTGGGTTTAATGAAAATCCTGCCGAATCGATAACTTCCCATTCTACTATTCTGTCACGAATGTCTTCTCGGGTATATTTGAAGCCCCATTCTATTTTGTTTTCCTTGATGTTATGGAAACCTTTCACTTCTGCATTTACAATCAGCGCATCCAAATCATTTCTGGCATGATTTAACTGCGAACCAATTTCTTGCGTATAGACAATGTTTCCAAGATTTCCGGAACCAATATTGGTATCCAGTTCTCCAAAACTGTAATCGGCTTTGATATCAAAATATTCCTGTTCTTGTGTCAGATAAGCCGATGCGATAAGTTTCAGGGTAAAATCTTCGCTTGCTTTGTAAGTCGTTTTTAAAGCCCCGAAATAGGTTTCATAACGGTCTTTTTCCTGTCCTTGATAGAAAACCAGTAATGCTTTCGGATCATCAATTGTTCCGAAATTGGTCTGTCGTGTCAAAGGTTCGTAGTTGTAGCGGTTTTGCGAAATATTTCCAAGAAAACTCAATTCCCATTTATTATTTGGGTTATAGGTTACGTTAGTCTGTATATCGGCAAAAGTAGGCTTGAAATTCGTTTCTGTTTCCTGGCTGTTTACCAAAAGGCTGTTGTCTCTGTATCGCACTCCGGTAATGGCAGCCCATTTTTGATTTTTTGATGCTGTTTCCACCATCAGACTTCCTCCTAGCAAACTTGCTTCGAGTGAAGCTCCAAAACTTTTTGGTCGTCTGTAAGTAATATCTAATACAGAAGATAATTTGTCACCATACTTGGCCTGAAAACCTCCGGCAGAGAAATCTACATTCTGGATCATATCTGTATTCGTAAAACTCAAACCTTCCTGCTGACCGGAACGTATTAAAAAAGGACGGTACACTTCCACTTCATTTACATACACCAGGTTTTCATCATAGTTACCTCCTCTTACATTATAACCGCTACTCAAATCGCTATTGTTGTTTACTCCGGGAAGCGTTTTCAAAAGGTTTTCCACACCTGCGTTGGCACCGGGAATTAATTTGATATCTCTTGGAGAAATATTGGTAATTCCTTCAATTCTTTTTCGGTTGTCATAAATTTCAACAACACCAATCATTTCAATTTTTTTACTCAGTACCGGATTGAATTCAAAATCTTCATTCGGCTTTAGTTCAATATCCAAAGAGGAACTTTTGTTTGACAAATGCGAGAAAATGACTGTAATTTTTTGGTTGGCCGGAACGGTCAGGATATAAAATCCGTTTTTATTAGAGGTAGCAGATGCATTCTTATAACTGACATCTGCATCTTCAACCGGCTGGTTGTTTTCATCTAAAATAACACCCTTAATTCTGGCGGTTTGTGCAAATGCGGCTACGCTTATAAAGAAAAAAAGAACTGCAGCTAAATTTTTTGTTTTCAAATTATACTTTTTTATTGTTGTTGACTTCTAAAAAAATGCGACTCAAAGGTAGCAGAATTTCCCATATTATCAGACACAACTATTTTTAAATCGTTTCTTCCTTCATCGCCAATATTGTCTGCGAAATTATAAGAAAGCTTTTTGGTTTTGTAATCGTATTCTAACAAAATCCATTTTCCATTCAAATACCCGTTATATTCTGCTATTCCGGACATATTATCCGAAATATAGATTTCCAAAAACTGCTGCTTGCTGATCCATTTTCCTTCAACAAAATTAGGATTGCTGATTTTTGGTGCTATCGTATCCATTGCTAAAACGAATTGACCTAAATCTTTAGTATATGTTGTAAAAATATTTCCTTTTCTGGTCGTCTTATTAAATCCGAGACGCTTTCCTTCTCTGGAAGCAATAAACATTTTTGACTTGTCGGCTTCGGAAGAAACTTTATCCTCAAACGTGATGGTCATATTGTTGTGCACCGGAACAGTTTCGTTGTGAAGATAGAGCACAGAATCTTTTACATCAAAATCAATATAGAAGTCTTCATAAAACGTACCGGCCGGAATGAAAACGGACACATTATCCTTTGCATAACTGTTGTCTTTTCTTGCTTTCAGGAAAAATCCGGTGCGTTTTTCTTCTTTTGCCACCTTTACAGGCAAGGCAGAATATTCGATTGGAATATTGATTACACTTTTGTTTTTATTAAAATCTGAAACTTCAACCTGAAAATTCTGATAGAGGTTTGGAGCAACGTCAATTATCCCATAGGTATTATTAGCAGTTATAATACTCAAAAGATAGGGTTCTATCATAAAAAGCTTCTGTACTCTTTGTCCGGTTCGTTTGTATCGCGGATAATCAATCAGTGCATTGATATAACGTCCTTCGTCAAACCCAAAAGTGTCAAACTGATATCCAAAAGTAGGCTTACCGTTACTTAAACTCTGCACTTTAAAAACACCATTCCTGTTGTAGCTGTTATCAAAAAGGTCATAGGTATTGACACCAAACCCTATCTTTCCGTTGGCAATAATCTTTTCGGCAATATAACTTCCGTCTTTTTGCTGTGAAAGGTTGAGCTCAATCGGGCGCTGTATCTGGTTTACGCTTGAACTGTCACCAATAGGATAAACGACCAGACTGTTGATTACAGGTGGCTTCGTATCTTTAATCTGTATATCGAACCCGAAAAGCATCGGGTTAATTATTTTTTCTGTTTTGGAATCGCGAAATTCAAAGTGCAGGTGTGGACCGCCTGACCCGCCGGAATTGCCAGACAAGGCGATAATATCCCCTTTTTTAACTATCAGTTCATTTTCTGCAGGAAACATTTCAACCTCAAACGATTTTTGGTCATATTGTTTCTTTTTGATGTAGGCTTCAATTACAGGCGATGCTTTTTGAAGATGCCCATAAACCGTCGTATAACCGTTAGGATGTGTGATATAAATAGCTTTTCCGTAACCCCAGGTAGAAATCTTGATGCGCGACACATAACCGTCGGCAGCAGCATATACATTCAATCCTTCTTTTTGCTGTGTCTTAAAATCGAGTCCTGTATGGAAATGGTTTCCTCTCAATTCTCCAAATGTTCCGGATAAATAAAGAGGGATATCCAAAGGCGAACGGAAATAATCTTTCGGATAGTCATTTTGTCCAAAAACCGAAATTGTAAACAGTAAAAATAACAGGCTAAATCGCATAGTAAAGGTTTTTGCTAATATAAAAAAAAGAGTAGATAAACCGGACAGAAAAACCGAAAATTATAACTCCTTACTTCACAAATTATTACATGAAAAGCTTCATTAAAAAAGAGAATTTAAGGAAAAATATTGCAATATTTAAATAGGAATAGTAACTTTGTAAATTATGTAATGAATATTGACCCGGATGAGTGAAATTGCGCAAATCATTGATACTCTTGAAAGCAGGCTTGAAAAACTTATCGCGAAAATTGAGGGTTTGGAAAAAACATCACGCGAACTGCAGCAGGAATTAGATCGGGCAGCAAACGTAATGCAGAAGCAATCGAAAGAGATTGAAACACTGAAAGCGCAGCATGACACGCTCAGAATGGCGAATTCATTACTAGGCAGTGAAGAAAATAAAAGAGATACAAAGCTTAAGATAAATTCATTAATCCGTGAAATTGATTACTGTATAGCACAGCTTTCTGATTAGCAATTATGGACGAAAAGCTTAAAATTAAAATATCAATCGCAGACAGAGTCTATCCATTAACGGTAGATATGTCACAGGAAGAAGGACTACGAAGCGCTTCTAAGAAGATTGACATGATGATCAAGCAATTCGAAGAAAATTATGCTGTTCGTGACAAACAGGATGTTTTAGCAATGTGCGCCTTGCAATTTGCATCGCAATTGGAGCAAAAACAGATCGATTCTTCAGCAGAAAATGTTGAAGCCAATGAAAGACTTAAAAAGATTAATGATTTATTAGCAAGCTATCTTGACAGATAAAAAAAGACGTTCTTTAACATAGACTAAAATACTGCCTACATTAGTTCATATTTGATAAACTCAACACTAACAAATTAGAATGAGCAAATCGTCGCTACTAAAGCAAGCTGCCTTGAGCAGATCCTTGAACAGCGAGTTAGCTCAAAACTTGTCTTAACGAGTTTATACAAGCAACCTAATGTAGGCTTTTTTTATATATAAACATTCAACAAACATGGACAGTACATTAGTTATAATTATTTCAGGAATCGTAGGCATCGCGGTAGGTTTTGCTGTTGCAAAAATCATGGAAAAGAGCAACGTTTCCAACTTAATAAAAAACGCTAAGAAAGAAGCCGCATCTATTTTAAAAGATGCCAAAGCAGAGGCAGAAACCAATAAGCAGCATAAAATCCTGCAAGCAAAAGAAAAATTCATTGAACTTAAGGCCGAGCACGAACAAGTAATCCTGGCTAGAGACAAAAAAATAGCAGAAGCAGAAAAAAGAACAAGAGATAAAGAATCTCAGGTTTCTAATGAATTGGCAAAGACCAAAAAAGCTACAGATGACCTTGAGGCTAAAATCAGCGATTACTCTAACAGAATCGAAACTCTTGAAAAAAGACAAGCTGAGGTAGACAGATTACACAAAAGCCAGGTAGAACAATTGGAAGTTATTTCCGGTTTATCTGCTGAAGAAGCCAAAAATCAATTGGTTGAAAGCCTTAGAGCTGAAGCCAAAAGCGGTGCCATGTCTTATATTCAGGAAACTCTTGAAGAAGCCAAGCTTACAGCACAGCAAGAAGCTAAAAAAATCATTATCAACACTATTCAAAGAGTGGGTACGGAAGAAGCAGTTGAAAACTGTGTGTCTGTTTTCAACATTGAATCTGACGATGTAAAAGGTAGAATCATTGGCCGTGAAGGTAGAAACATCAGAGCTTTGGAAGCTGCTACAGGAGTTGAAATTATTGTTGACGATACTCCAGAAGCGATCATCCTTTCTTGTTTTGACCCAGTCCGCAGAGAGATTGCCCGTTTAGCGTTGCATAAATTAGTAACTGATGGCCGTATCCACCCGGCAAGAATCGAGGAAGTTGTTGCTAAAACAGCCAAACAGATTGACGATGAAATCATTGAAGTTGGTAAACGTACGGTAATCGATTTGGGAATCCACGGACTGCACCCTGAATTGATTAAAGTTGTAGGTAGAATGAAATACCGTTCTTCTTACGGACAAAACCTGCTACAGCACTCCCGCGAAGTTTCTAAGCTTTGTGGTATCATGGCAGCAGAATTGGGCTTGAACGTAAAACTGGCAAAAAGAGCCGGATTATTACACGATATAGGAAAAGTGCCTGATACAGAAAGTGATCTTCCACACGCATTATTAGGTATGCAGTGGGCTGAGAAATACGGTGAAAAAGAAGAAGTATGCAACGCGATTGGAGCCCACCACGATGAAATTGAAATGAAGTCGCTTCTTTCTCCTATCGTTCAGGTTTGTGATGCTATTTCAGGAGCCAGACCAGGAGCCAGAAGACAAGTACTTGATTCGTATATCCAGAGATTGAAAGACCTAGAAGATATCGCTTACGGTTTCCAGGGAGTGAAAAGCGCCTATGCTATCCAGGCAGGTAGAGAATTGCGTGTTATTGTAGAAAGCGAAAAAGTTTCTGACGATAACGCAGCCAACCTTTCTTTCGACATCTCTCAAAAGATACAGACAGAAATGACCTATCCTGGTCAGGTAAAAATTACTGTAATCAGAGAAACAAGAGCCGTAAATATTGCAAAATAACGGTATCAAATAAGCACAAAAAAAGCTCCTCAATTGAGGAGCTTTTTTTATAGTATTAGTTTAAGAATATCCTGCAGATATCTTCCAAACATACAGGCTTCAGGAAATAGTCCTGTATTTCATTCGGAAAATCTTTTGCCTTATTCAGGTCAAAAGGACTGTTTGAAGAACTCACCATATAGATTACGGTTTCTTTATTCAGCGATCCTTTTATTTTACGGAATTCCTCCAAAAACTGCCATCCGTCCATAACCGGCATATTGATATCCAAGAGGATCAAATCCGGAAGCGTTGTACCATTTTTAGAATTTTCTTTCAAGCCTTCTATCGCATCTTGTCCGTTTTCGAAAAATCTTGAGTTGACTTCAATATTATTCTTCCTCAATAAATTTTTTAATATAAAATGATAAACTTTATCATCATCAACTACAAAAACATCATTAAACTTTTTCATTAAAATATATTTTAAATGCGGTACCTTCTCCTACTTTACTCTTAACTTCTATTTTCCCCCCCATGGCTTCGACCTGATTTTTTGTAATGAAAAGGCCAATTCCTCTGGAATCAGGATGCTGATGAAATGTCTTATACATTCCAAAAAGTGAATCCTTGTATTTTTCCAAATCTATCCCAAGACCATTATCCGAAATCGTCAATACCTTTTTACCGTTTTCATGGGTAAGCTGGTACGTAATTTCCAACCTTCTGTCCGGGTGGGAGTATTTTATTGCATTGGTTGTAAAATTCAAAAGTATGCTTTCCAGATAAGCCGGATTATAATTAATTTGGATATCATCTGGAATCAAACTGATAATTTTCACATCATGTTTGTTTATCTTCTCGCTCAAGACGTTTAATGTACGCTGAAAAAACTCATAAAGGTTCAGGTTTTCTCGAGCAATTTTTATTTCGGTGTGTATGTTGACTAATTCGTTCAGATGTTCGATAGTCTGCGTCAGATCATTTGAAATGGTTCTCAAATGCTGTAACGTTTCTTCTCTTTCGCTTGAATCCTGAATATCGTCTACCAGATCCAAAAGCATTGTAAAATTTCCGGCATGCGAACGTAGGTTATGAGAAACGATATGTGCAAAATTTAAAAGCCTGCTGTTTTGTTCGCTTACAATATCCAACGTCTTTTTTAATTCGTCCTCTCTTTCTTTTTGGGAAGAAATATCCGTATGCGTCCCTATAATTCTTAACGGTTTTCCTGATTTGTCGCGCTCAATTACTTTTCCACGGTCAAGAATCCATTTATAGCTCCCTTTTCTGCCTTTTACCCTATGTAGGTTTTCATACACATCTGTTATTCCTTTCAAATGCAGATCAATGTCGGAAAGATATTCTTTCTGGTCGTCCGGATGTACTTTAGAAATACAATTCTCAAAAGAATTGATTCCTTCGGCTTCATCCAAATCCAGAATCTTCATAGATTGCTCTGAATAGAAAACTGTATTGTCTACAAGATTCCAATCCCAGACACCTCCCATAGAAGCTTCCAGTGCAAATTCAAAGCGTTTTTCTGATAAGACTAACCTCAACTCTTGTTCCTTATTTGCCGTTATATCGGTAATTCGGCCATAAAACACAACGCTACCATCCTTCATAGCTTCCGGCTTGGCTGAACCTTTCAGCCAACGGACTCCTTTTTTTGGAAGCTGAACCCTGTATTCATGGTTCCATCTTGTTAATGTATCCCTTGATTTCAAGACTGATTTCAAAAATCCTTTCACATCCTCTTTCAGAATGCGATCCGTAATTACCGGACCGGCGTCATGCTCCAGAAAGTCTTTTTCGAAACCATAAATTTCCATGGCAGAATTACTTACAAACGGCATGCTGTAAGTGTTATCTTTCTCAATTTTAAACTGAAAAATCAGATCTGGGATTTCTCTCAGAAGCTTTTCATAAAATTGATTCGAAGTGTACGATTCATTTGAATTAACGTAATTCTCGAATGCCATTAAGGGTTAACATATTGGTTAGGTGCAGCAAAAGTATACACCAAAACGTCAACTATCGATTAGAAAAACACAAAATCGTTTAACGGTTATTTTCTTGGATGAAATGCATTCATAACTTCTGTAAGGTGCCTTCTGTCAAGGTGCACATAAATTTCTGTAGTGGTAATGGATTCATGTCCGAGCATGAGTTGGATGGAACGAAGATCGGCTCCATTCTCAAGAAGATGTGTCGCAAAAGAGTGCCTGAAAGTATGCGGACTTATTGTTTTTTTAAGGTTTATTTTTACTGCCAGATCCTTAATAATGGTAAAAACCATAGCCCTGGTAAGCTGTTTCCCCCTCCTATTTAGAAACAGGGTGTCTTCGTGTCCTTTTTGAATATCGAGATGCGACCGAATCGACGTTTTGTAAATATCGATATACTTTTGCGTAAGGTTCCCAATCGGGACAAAGCGCTGCTTATCTCCTTTTCCCTTTACTTTTATGAATCCTTCTTCAAAAAACAAATCCGAAATACGAAGTGATACCAATTCCGAAACCCTAAGCCCACAGCCGTATAATGTTTCGAGCATGGCACGGTTTCTTTCGCCCTGATCCGTATTAAGTTCAATGGCACCAATAATCTTATCTATTTCATCTGTAGACAAAGTATCGGGGAGTTTTCGACCTATTTTGGGGATTTCCACAAGTTCCATCGGATTATCATTTCTATAATCCTCAAAAATCATATAGTTGAAAAAACTCCTTAATCCGGAAATTATCCTCGCTTGGGAACGGGGATTTATAGTTTTGGAAATTCCGTATATAAATTGCTGTATGGTTTCTTCTGAAATCGAAACAGGACTTTCATTTATTTGATTTTCAGACAAATACAAAACTAATTTTTCAATATCAAAAGTATAATTATCAATCGTATTTGGTGATAATCCCCTTTCAATCTTCAAAAAAGATTGGAAATTTTTAATGTAAGTTGTCCAGTTCGCCATCTGTCAAAGTTATGTTAATAGTATTATGCCGGCATAATAAATGTCGTAATTTAACTTAACAACTAACAAAAATAATTTAATTATGAAGCTATTAAAAATTATTTCGACAAATGTGTTGTTGATTGCCGGGACGGCAACTTATGCACAAACCACACAATCTACAGGCTCATTTAATGAAGCAGGATTTGGAGTAAAAGCAGGTTTAAATTACTCTACAGTTACAAAAGGTGATTTTGACGAAGGCCCAGATGCCAGAACAAGTTTTTACGTGGGTGCCATAGCCGAAATTCCTCTTATTGATGATTCCTTCTCCATCCAGCCGGAGGTTATTTATTCGCGACAAGGCTTTAAAAGCGATTATTCATTTTTAGGAAACAACTATACCGCAGAGTACCAATTGGACTATATTAATGTTCCCGTATTGGCAAAACTTTACATTGTAAAGGGATTTAGCATTGAAGCCGGTCCGCAGTTCGGATTTAAGATTAATGAAAAAGTCGATCTGGACAACAACGACGGTAATCCTGGAGAAGAGCTCAACGAAGTCAATGATTTCGATATGAGTTTAGCTGCGGGGCTTACATTCCAGTTTGATGGCGGCTTATTCATCAACGGTAGGTATAACCACAGTTTTAATGAGGTTATTAAAGATACCGATGCAAAAAATTCTGTTTTCCAAGTTGGTTTAGGATTTAAATTCTAACTCATATTACAAACAAAAAAACAGCCTTTGGGAATTACTCTCAAAGGCTGTTCCTATTGAATGCGGGTACAGTTCTAATACACTATTTTTCTGGAAACTTTTATTCCTTCTGTCGTAACTACCTGAACAATCAATACCTGATCGGTTGGAGGCAGACTCTTGATTATTTTTTCAGAAGCATTAATCTTTTGTCCGTCGAACAATAATCTTCCCTGAATATCAAAAACTCTTATGCCATCAATTGTTGCCAATCCTGATGTGACAACAACATCCTTGTCTTTTTTGTAGATCACGATGCTTTCCGGGTTAAATTCAGGAACTCCTAATGCCTCATTTCTATAAACTATCTGGAACCTGTTTTCAAACGTTCCAATGCCAATCGTAAAATTATAAGGTCCTGATTTCAGGTTGTGGATCGTATTTTGAAGATTATCTTTCAAATAAATATCCTGATTTACAAACAATCCGTCCAGCATATCAAGGCTGATCGCAAAAGTTCCCGCAAGGGTTGTCTTGATTCCTAAATTAACTACATCTGCATTATCAAATGGAAGTGCACGACCTTGTATCGCCAGTTTATGCGAATCGTTTATAGAATATATGCTAACATGATTGCCTCCAAAAAGACTACCGTCAAAACCTCTATCCAGACGATTAGTAGCTCCTTCAATATATCCTACCAGCGTTTGGTTAAAGGCACCCTGGTTGTTTCTAAGGTTCAGCCAGAATCTATTTTTTTCAATTCCTGAATTAGAAGCATTCCGATTAGAATTCATATTTCTGTAAAAACGATTGTTTTCATCCTGGATTCTCATATCATTGTTAAACTTAGCCTGGAGATTTCCAAGACCTCTTACAAAAAATGCCTGTCCGGAAGCCAAATGTTTCGTTGGTGTAGCTCCATTAAAGTTATCGCTGATTTCAGGGTGTAACGGATCTGGTGTTGCCGGCGATGTAGCCACACCTCCAGACAAATTGTAAGTAGCATAATCGTTAGCCGTATAATTATAGGTTTGGTCACCTGGTATTGCATCGCTTGGAGCAGAATTATGTGTCCACAAATAAATGGTTCCGTCTAATGCAGCAACATTATCTACATAGGAAAGGAATTCATCTAAATCTACTGCCGATGGATAAGGGTTACCGATCAGGTTCCATTTATAATCCGCAGGTAAAACACTTGTATTTCCATTAACAGGAATTGCTATATCTCCATTGTTAGGCACTCCTTGAAAAGTGGCCTCATATTGTACAGCAGCCGTTGTCGAAAAACTCTGAGGTGCTCTCACGATATATCCTTTTGCATCTGTCATGGTAACATTACCATTCATGTGCGTAACCCAAGCCTGACTAACCGGATTCCAGCTATAATACTTGTCAGCCATTGTTGTTGGAGACAAATTATGCAGCGTCTGTCCCGCAACCGGAGAAGCCCAGTATGTAAAATCAAGCCTTTTTACCGGTTGCGTTTTACGTTTTGACCTGATTATACCAATATTGGTGTTTGTGGTACCGGCAGTTTGCAAAAGGCTCGCCGTATCTTCAAGTGTAAACGTAGCAGCAGGATTTATCCTAACCTGATTTCTTACAGTAACTGTGTTATCTGCATTAATAACCACATTCCCACTGTTTACCTGAAGAAAACATCCTGAGATATCACCTGTGGAACTATAATTTCCATTAAAGATTATCTTTTCAGTTCCGGCTACCGGTGCTGTTCCTGAACTCCATGAAGTACCATTCCAGATGTTAGAACTTCCGGAAATAATTGCCGTATCAGTTGCTTCGCATCCTGAGCCATTTGTTACGGTGGCTGTGTAGGTTTGTGCCGCATCCGGATAGGCATATACTGTCGCAATATTTCCTCCTGTATACGGAATAGTCAAAGCCGAATCTGTATACAACCCCGCTGTTGGTGTCCATGCCACAGGCGAAGGAACAGAGGTTCCTGTAATTCTGATATCATCCACATTCCAGCCGTAGTTCCAACCTGAATTATATCTAAATCGAACTCTTAAGTTAGGCTGATTGATATACGCAGAAAGATTAATATTTACAGAGGCAAAATTTGTCGGGGTTCCCTGATCACTAGTATACGTTTGTATTGCCGTCCAGATTCCATCCGGATCACCATCCGTATTTACTTCGATAATAGCCCGATCTGGGGCCTCATAATTATAATAGTCATAATAATGTCTGAAACTAAGGGTCAACGTAGTATAATTATAGGTACTGATGGCCGCACTCATTGTCAATGCATTATTTGAAAAACCGTTGGTATCATAATTGGAGTCGATCGCTCCAAAACTGCTTCCCGAGCTTATTGTTTCATAGCTGATATATTCACTCGGGCTATCTTCGATGTACCAGTATCCGTTTGCAGACGAACCATAATCCTGTAGCATCATTAACGAGGACGTGGACACCTCAAAATCTTCATAGAAAAGGGTATCCGTTGTTCCTGAATTACTACCCGTAGCAACCAACTCGATAACTCCATCACACAAACTCGCCGCAGCCGGTGTTACAGATGATGAAGGAACGGGATACACGAAAGCGTTTACAGCAAATCGCGGGCTTTCGCAAACGCCGTTATAGGCCGTTACATAATAGGTTTTTGTAACGCTCAATGATGGTGTCACAAATGAGCCTGTTGGAGTGACCCCGACTGGGCTTCCGCTACTAATGTACTCATACCATCTGTATTCTGTAGTTCCGGCTCCGCCAATAGCTGTCAACGTTACTGGTCCAGGTCCGCAGCTTCTTCCAGAAGTAGCCGTAACCGTATGTGAACATGATGAAATTACAGTAATAAGGTAGTCTTCTACTTCTCCATTATTAAAAGTTGCCTGACAAGGATTATTATTTGCATTACGCATTAATTTTATCCTCAGTCGGGTTGTGCCAAGAGTTGCACCAGCGGGTACTGTAATAGTCAAAGTATAAGTACCACTACCCGCAGCCGCTATTGGACCTGTTATTACTTCTCCAGTATCACCAAAATCTCCATCCTGATTCCAATCTGCAAAAAGATAAATACCGTCATTGGCATTTCCGCTGGAAGTCGATACCCTAATAGTAGACGTAGCGGTTCCCTGCATTACAGAGGCAATTGAACCTAACCCATTATAATTAGCATAGTTTGACTGTGTACTCGTATTTGAAAATCCACCTGAAACAACCCTAGAAATATATTCGTTGTTGCTTGTAGATGTCGTCGGACAGTAACAAAGCGTAGTTGTTACCAATAACGGTGTTGAGATTGTAGTGTTGCCACTGCAGGTTATTCTTGCTCTGTAATATTTATTTGAAGTCTGGCTTGTCACTTGTGTACTAGCGGTGCCCAGGTTTGTCAAACCTGAAGTAAATGCCATATCATTTGCGCTCTCCCACTGGTATGTTATTCCTGTTCCTGTATAAGTCGTCCCAAGCGACAATGTAAAATTTGTAGCTGTACAAACCGGGTTTGCAGAGCTTACAGTTGTAGAAGCAGCCGGAGCACCTGAACATACTGGTAATGGTGTCCATCTGAAAGTTGTTCCTGTCGATGGAAAAGTAGTATTTCTGGTTCTGCAGGCATGCGTGTTTAGTGTTCCAGCCGTCGTATTATTATACCAGTCTATATTGTTTGCCTGCAAAAGCCTATTATTGAAATCGCCATTGGCAGCACCTCGCAACCCAACCTGAACATTAAAATTGGTATTCGTAGCCGGAGCACAGCTACCATATCTCATTTCAACAACATTGGTGGTTTCATACAAGCGTATCTGAAAATTAAAATCTCCATTTATTATACCTGCACTATATCGCCTTGCATTATTCCATTGAACTACAAATACCCTGTTTGGACTCGAACCCGTAGTTCCATAAACAATAGTAGAACTGTTGGAAGTTAAATCTCCTCCTAAAGCACTAACAGCTCCCGAATAGGCAGTAGTTTGAGAAATAGGATTATAAGCATCTGCGGCAGATGCTGTTCCTCCAAAAGTAACATACCCGTTAGAGTTTACCGAACAGGAAGTGTAGCCGGTTCCGTTAAATGTAAAAGTAAATGGAATGGTTACCGAAGCCACATTATCATCCCAACCGGAAGCATGCACTACTGTTGATGTTGGTAAGGAGGTATAAGTCCCGGAAGATTGGGAAAAAGTATAGGCACTAACCTGTCCAAAACTTTTATGTGCTGCAAAAAAGACAAGCAACATCAAAATCAGCTGAAGAATTTTTGCATGGGGAATGCTTCTAAATTCATCAATTGATAAATTTTTGTAATTATTTTTCATAGTCTAGGGGTTTAACGTTGAAATTTATGATAAAACAAAACCGTTTTAACACAAAATCAGACCATGAAAAATATTTTTAGAATAATTACGACCAACTACATTTCCATATCGTCCAACTACAATATTTGACTATTAGTGTTGATAAGTTTTTTTATTTACAAGGTGAAAAAAGCAGAAAAAAAGTAAGACTAAACTTACTTATTGACATTAAAATCAGCTAATCAACACTTTAGACTGATAAAAAGTTACATTTTTTATAAAAAATAAGAGCGATTTTCACGTATGAAAACCGCTCTTACAACCTAACCAACCATTAAAAACAAAAATTAATTTTTCATGTATTTTTTATAATTTTCAGTATTGATTCTTGCTTTCAGATCATGCAATAAACTATATAATCCGAAGAAGGTTCTATTGATATATAAAAAGTGCTTTGAACCACGATTGCCATTCATTTTCCTCAGCTTGGAGTCTTTACTGTATTCTTCACTGAGCTGTGCCATTTCTCCAAAAAAGGCTTCATCCGAAAAATCAAAAGCCTCGGTTTGGTAGGGCTTTGTAAATAAACGCAGTAGTTGATTGAACAATTCAGAAAAATAAGCAACTTCTTCTTTAGTATCGTCTTCTCGCAAAATTTCAAGCTCATATAACTTCCTAAGAAACAACTCTTGATTATCCATAATTTCAGGTCTTGCCAATTCAAAATACGGAATATAAAAATCTTCCGGAACGTGTTTTATACATCCAAAATCAATGGCTATCAGATTCCCATCCTTATCAATTAAAAAATTACCCGGATGTGGATCCGCATGGACCTGTCTAAGCTGATGCATCTGGAACATATAAAAATCCCATAACGCCTGTCCTAAACTATCGCCCTTTCCCCTATCTTCATTGTGAGCTGTAAATTCAGACAAATGCTCACCGTCCATCCAATCCATTGTAATAATCTTTTTAGAAGACAATTCAGGATAGTATTTCGGGAATTTGAGATTTGTAATCTCGCCACATGCATTTGCTATGGCAACGCCCTGTCTCAATTCCAATTCATAATCTGTTTCTTCCAGCAGTTTATTTTCCACTTCCTTAAAGTAACGTTCTGAATCTTTTCCCTGAAGGTTAAACATCTTGATGGCAAAAGGCTTGACAATCGCCAAATCAGAGCTGATACTTTCTGCCACTCCCGGATACTGGATTTTTACTGCCAGGTTTTTCCCGTCTTTTGTTGCCTTATGTACTTGTCCGATGCTTGCTGCATTCACAGAATCGGCCGTAAAGGAATCATATAATTCTTCGGGATACATTCCAAGGTATTTCTTAAACGTTTTTCTTACTAGTGGTGCAGACAATGGCGGCACAGAAAACTGAGCCAATGAAAACTTTTCAACATAAGCTCTTGGCATAATATTTTTATCCATGCTCAACATCTGGGCTACTTTCAAGGCACTCCCTTTTAAGTTTTTCAATCCGTCATAAATATCCTCTGCATTGTTTTCATTCAGCTTTTCTTTTGTCAGAGAAGGGTTGACAATCTTTTCGCCATAATAGGCAATATAGTTACCTCCTACCTTAATACCGGTCTTAACCAACTGGCCAGCCCTTTCAATCTTATTTACGGGTATTTTATCTAGTGTTTTCATGTTGGGCTCCTTTATGCTCTTTCTTTCCAAATAAATTTTCCGAGATCAAACAGACTTTCCAATGGCGTCGTATCCAGAATATCAAAAGTGGCTTTTACGGCTTTCTCAATCATGATATCCGTTTTTTCAAATCCCTTTGACGTATCGTCCAACCAAAATTTCAATATGAACAAGAACTGAAGCCAGGCTCCTTCAGAAAAAACCGGCGTGGTGATTTTCTTTATCTTACTGTCCTTTTCTGTCTCTCCTGACTTTAATATATCTACGATATAATCCTTGAAATGGTTTCGGAGCGAAGCAAGTTGTTTGAGATTGCGAAGTCCTTCCTTATTATCTTTTAATGCATAATACACATAGGTCCTGTTTAGCGTCAGAATTTCAAATAGTGTAAAATAAAGTGACAATAGCTTGTTCCTGTTTTCATAAGCGGCGTAATTAGCATCTTTATGCAGTGTGCTAATTGTATTCTCGAAAAACTTGACCCAGATTGTCTCTCTTAAGGCATCCAGCGAATTAAAGAAGGAATAAAAATCGGCTTCCTCAATCGAATATGCTTTACAAAAAAGAAAAACATTTTTTGGAGTTTCGTTGTTTTCAAGTACTGCATTCATATACATTTCGATCAACTGATCGTCATCAATAAGCTGTTTTTTTGACTTCGGATTCTTTGCTGTTGCCATGATATACTATCTTTTTTTGAGTGTACTGTAAAGATACGTTTCAATTATTTCTGAAACATATAAACATCTGTTAAATATCTTTCAAAAAAATTGAACTAATACCGTAGATTCCAAAGTTTTATTTACATAAAAAAGGCCGTCTTTTAGACGGCCTTAGAAACTATATATTGATATAATTTAGTTTTTCACTTCTTTTTGGGCATCCTGTACCATTTTCTCATTTGCAGTAATTGCAAATTCAACACGACGGTTTTGAGATCTACCTTCCGGTGTATCATTTGTTGCAATAGGATCAGCGATTCCTAAACCTGTAGTATTGAATCTGGAAGCATTAATTCCTTTGCTAACCAAATAGCTCTTTACAGAACCGGCTCTTTCACCTGACAATTTCAAGTTGTATTCTGGTTTACCTGTATTGTCAGTATATCCGTAAATCTGAATATTAGTGTCAGGATAAGAATTAAACACTGTAACCAGTTTATCCAAGTTTGCTTTAGCCGTAGCAGTCAAAGAAGATTTGTTTGTATCAAAACGCACTGCATTTTCATTCAATGTCAATTTGATTCCTTCTCCTACTCTTTCTACCTCAGCCCCTGGAAGCGCATTATCAATTTCTCTGGCCTGTTTGTCCATCTTGTTACCGATAACACCTCCAACTGTTCCACCAACAACACCACCAAGAACTGCCCCTAAAGCAGTGTTACCACCCTTACCTATGTTATTACCCAAAATACCTCCAATTACAGCACCTGCAGCAACACCAATACCGGCTCCTTTTTGAGTATTATTCATGTTTTTTGCAGACTCACAGCCTGTAAAAAAAGTACTTATAGCAAATAAACATGCTACTGAATATATTCCAATTCTTTTCATATCGATTATTGTTTTTGGATTAGTTTACTTTTGAAAATTGATATACTACGTCTGTCAGTTTTCCACCTACGTCAATTTTGTCTATCAATTGGAATGAGGTTTCTGTTTGATTAGCTACTGCCAACACATAACCGTCTCTTACTCTTTTTGCTTTTTCACCTGCATCAAGAACTTTAAGGACAAATTGTCCGTCTTTGTTGACAAACCAAGTAATTGGCGAGCTGAATGCCGGACATCCCATTTTGGTCAATGCCATCTCGCCTTTATTGTTGTTTGAAATAAATTTCCATGTACTTCCTACAAAACACTGTGAATCAGCGAGCTGAAAAGAATTTACCTTAATGTATTCAGAGCCTGGATAATTAACGGAACTGATAACCCAGTTTCCTTTAATTGCAACCTGTGAAGACCTATCCGTCTTTGTGTTAGTTATCGAAGAAGTTTTACATGATGCAAATAGCAATGCAAAAACTCCAAGTAAGATTAATTTTTTCATAGATTGGTATTTTTAAAGTTTTTTACAGTACAAATATACAATGGATTGATTTTGAAATGTTAAAATTTCAATTTTATTATCTTAAAATTAACAATTCAGCCAATTTGTCATTTCAATAGTTTTTGGTATTCTATTTGAAAATAAAAATACCGAAAATAATTAACAATATTAATATCAATAGTTTATGACAACAGGAAAAATTAATGTTTCGGTAGAAAACATTTTCCCGCTTATCAAAAAGTTCTTATACAGCGATCATGAAATTTTCTTGCGCGAATTGGTTTCCAATGCAACCGATGCTACTTTAAAGTTAAAACACTTAGCAAATATCGGTGAGGCTAAGGTGGAGTATGGAAATCCTATTATCGAGATAAAAATCGACAAAGAAGGAAAGAAAATCCATATCATCGACCAGGGTTTGGGTATGACAGCTGAAGAAGTAGAAAAGTACATCAATCAGGTTGCTTTTTCCGGAGCGGAAGAATTTCTTGAAAAATATAAAGATTCTGCCAAAGATTCAGGAATTATAGGACACTTTGGACTTGGTTTCTATTCTGCTTTTATGGTAGCAGAAAAAGTTGAGATTATCACCAAATCCTATAAAGACGAACCGGCTGCTCATTGGACATGCGACGGAAGTCCGGAATTTACGCTGGAACCATCTGACAAAACTTCACGCGGAACAGAAATCATATTGCATATTGCAGAAGATTCTTTGGAATTTCTTGAAGAAGGAAAAATTTCAGGATTATTGCAGAAGTACAACAAATTCATGCCAATTCCAATCAAATTTGGAACAAGAACAGAGACACTTCCAAAACCGGAAGATGCTCCTGAAGATTATGTAGCAGAAACGATTGAAGCAGATAATATCGTCAATAATCCAAATCCGGCATGGACCAAACAGCCAACGGAACTTACCGATGAAGATTATAAGGATTTCTACAGAGAGCTGTATCCAATGCAATTTGAAGAACCGCTTTTTAATATTCATTTGAATGTAGATTATCCTTTTAACCTGACAGGAATATTGTATTTTCCAAAAATGACAGGCGACCTGCAGATTCAAAAAGATAAAATCCAGCTGTACCAAAATCAGGTTTTCGTGACGGATAACGTTGAGGGAATTGTTCCTGAGTTTTTGACTATGCTAAAAGGAGTTATCGATTCTCCGGACATCCCGTTAAACGTTTCACGTTCGTACCTGCAAGCTGACGGTGCCGTAAAAAAGATTTCCAACTATATCACACGAAAAGTAGCCGACAAGCTGAAATCACTTTTCACTGAAAACCGTGAAGATTTCGAACAAAAATGGAACGATATCAAAATCGTATTGGAATATGGTATGCTGTCAGAGCCTAAATTCTATGAAAAAGCCGGCGCATTTGCATTGTACCCAACGGTTGACGACAAATACTACACGCTTGAGGAACTAAAAGAAAAAACAAAAGATACACAAACCGACAAAAACGGCAATCTTGTCATTTTATATGCTTCTAACAAAGACGCACAACACAGTTACATAGCCGAAGCTCAGGCCAAAGGTTATGAAGTGTTGCTTTTGGATTCGCCAATCATTTCGCACCTTATCCAGAAATTAGAAGCCGATAATGAAAAGCTGACATTCGTGCGTGTTGACTCTGACCATATCAACAACCTGATCAAGAAAGAAGAAGAAACGATTTCTAAACTTTCTGATGAAGAAAAAGAAAAGCTAAAAACGGAATTGGAAACTGTAATTTCTGATAAAAAATACTCAATCCAATTAGAAGCATTAGACAGCCAGTCGGCGCCATTTGTGATTACGCAACCGGAATTTTTGCGTCGTATGAAAGAAATGAGCCAAACAGGAGGCGGAGGCATGTTCGGGATGGGCAATATGCCGGAAATGTACAATCTGGTAGTAAATACCAATCATGAATTAGCTTCGAACATATTGAATTCTACAGACAAATCACATCAGGAAGCCGTAGTTAAACAGGCATTAGACTTGGCTAAACTGTCTCAGAATTTATTAAAAGGAGAAGAATTGACCGCTTTTGTAAAGAGAAGCTTTGAGTTGATTAAGTAAGATTTGAGATTTTGATTGCAGATTTTTGATTTTTGATTACCAAAATTCTCTATCCTCTATTATCTGACATCTGATTTAAAAAACCCTGCGAGTTTTCGCAGGGTTTTTTAAATGATTATTGAGAAATTCTGTCTAACTTTCTATTTCTTTTTTCTGAGCGGCTCAGCAACTTAGTAACTTACTCAACAATCCACAACAATACAGGCTTGTCCGTCTTTTGAAGTTTTTTATCCAAAAGCTTCATAAAATCATCTGACACAGCAGGACATCCCCAGCTTAACGGACTATATCTCGGAAATACTTCCGTATTAGAAACCGCCGTCCAGGAATGAAGGACTATTACCCTGTTTACAGCATTACTGTTGGCTGCTTCTAATCCATGCAACCAGTATTTTATTTTGATACCCCAAGTGCTGGAATCTCTTCTTCCTATTTTATATTTGCCTTTTGACGAGCAGTGGCTATTGTCTTTATTGCTGAATTTTGCCTTTTCCCATTTCGTATCATTGGTTTGGTCAACATCACAACTGCCGTGAGTCACAAGCTTTTGGTCACTTATTTTTTTGGTCTTGAAATCGTAGATATAAAATCTGTTCTTTCCGGAGTGCACACTTAAGTCAATCAAAAAATAATAGTCTTCATTAAATTTTTCCTTTTTACAGTATTCCTTAGCTTCCTGATGGAAAGCTGAGTAATCACGTTTTTTGATGTCTTTTTCAGTACCGGCAGCTGGTCCGTCGCTACAGCTGATAAAATGTAAGGTTACGAATAGGAAGAGTCTTTGGATCATACTTTTCTAATGGATTTAAATTAAACTAATGGCTTTTACTTCTAACTAAAATCCTGTTAAAATAGTATTATTTAATGAGAAAAAAGGATTTGCAAAAAAACTATGCCTTATCTTTGCCCGCTTTTTAAAAATGAAAAAATGTTAGGAAATAAAGTACTCAAAGGAGTTTTCCTTGTAGGTCTTGGCGCTACGAGTTATGGAATGTTGGCAACTTTTGTAAAGATGGCCTATGGTGAAGGCTATACTACAGCCGAAGTTACTTCATCGCAATTTTTGTTCGGGATTATCGGAATACTTCTTATAAATGCTTTTCAAAAAACAAGAAAAGACAATGTTGTAATCAAAGCCTCTAAAAAGAATATTACGCATTTAATGATTGCCGGTACGTCTACCGGATTGACCAGTATTTTTTATTATCTCGCCGTACGCTATATCCCTGTTTCAATCGGAATCGTATTGCTTATGCAGACGGTTTGGATGGGTGTGCTCCTGGAAATGTTTCTTGAGAAAAAGATTCCTTCAGCTACAAAAATAATTGCTGTTGTTATTGTATTGATTGGTACTGCTTTGGCAACCAATCTTATCAATACCGAAGCCGACTTAGACTGGCGCGGTATTGCCTGGGGACTTATGGCTGCCGCTTCTTTTACAACAACAATGTTTACAGCCAATAGAATTGCGGTTGGAATTTCTTCCGCACAAAGAAGTCTTTACATGCTTTTGGGAGGCGGAATCATCGTACTGATATTCGCGCTGATTACTCAGAACACTCCTTTTGACACCAGTATTTTCTTAAAATGGGGAATTGTACTTTCTCTATTCGGAACTATCATACCTCCAATGCTATTGAATGCCGGATTTCCTCTTACAGGTATTGGCTTGGGAAGTATCGTTTCTTCTCTTGAGCTTCCGGTTTCAGTGCTTATGGCTTTCTTCCTGCTCAATGAAGAAGTAGTATTCCTGCAATGGTTGGGTATTGTACTTATCATTCTGGCAATTGTCATTATGAATGTCAAGTTCAGGAAACAAGAATCCTAAATTATATTTTTTATACTCTCAAAAACTGCCCGAAATTCGGGCAGTTTTTTTATTATTTGTTTGATTTTCCATATTCCAAAAAACCTTGCTTTATTTTTAAATGTATAAAAAAAATAATTGCATTACTTTGCATTGCCTGAAAAGGCACCCCAAAACAAATAATACCGCAAAATACTAATGGGAAAGATATCTCTAAAAACCACTATTGACATAACCTTCATAGTTATTGTCGCTTCTTTTTCAATTCTTGCCTACTCCATTCACAGCCGTTCACAATCTGTCAAACAAAACAGAATGATCGTAAACCACACAAGCAATATCAACAGTGTACTTGAAAAAGTACTCTCCAGTACGATTGATATTGAAACAGGAACACGTGGTTATACGATTACGGGAGATGAAAATTATCTTGAGGTTTACAACCACGGACATAAAAATCTTGAAATATGGATTGATTCGCTTCGTTCAATGAACGAAACCGACGAATACCAGAGTAAAAAGCTCGATACCTTGGAAAAACTAATCGAATCCAAGCAAAAAGTAAGTGCTATGGTAATCAAGGCACGTAAAGAATACGGAATGGAAGAAGCAGCAGCGTTGATCAAAAATGGCCGTGGAAAAGAAGTCATGGACTCCATAAGAAGATCGATACGTGACTACCAAGACCAGGCAGTGGTGATTTTGTCTGACAATCTGATTCAGACAGAAGAAAATGTACAAGCACGAAACAATCGTTTCTTTCTTTTTATTATTGTCACATTTACAATATTGATTTTTGCATATATCAAGATTCGTCAGAATACTAAACGTTTATTGTTGGATAAAATCATCCAGGAAAACCTTATGGATGAACTTACGATTCAGAACCAACAGCTTAATGATTTTGCAAGTATTACATCACACAACCTTAGATCACCGGCATCAAACATTACAGCGCTGATCGCTACTATTGAAGATGACAGCCCGATTGAAGAGTATAAGACTATTTTTGAAATGCTCCGAAAAG
>CAZFGA010000028.1:0-51056 GCA_964518395.1 uncultured Flavobacterium sp. | reverse complement strand
CACTTAGCCACTTAGCCACTTAGCCACTTAGCCACTTAGCCACTTAGCCACTTAGCCACTTTTTTTTCAAAAAATTTGGATAATTCAAAAACAATTCTAAATATTTGCACACGAAAAATTAATAACACTTTAAAACGAAGAAAAATGACTGTATCGACATCATCATTTCAAAGCTACACACCAACAGGGTTTGGTGCCATGCGTCTTCGTGGTTTATTTCAATCTTAGAAATATTTTTTTAGATATATGAAAAAGCCCGAAGCCATTTAGTTTCGGGCTTTTTTATTCTAGACACTTCAAAATTTCCCCGAAATCAGTTCCATTATTTATCCGAAAGGATAAAAGATTTAGCATGCGTATGTTTCATTTCTAAGCTATCTAGAAATTGATAAGTCTGCACTGAAAAATTACAATTAATAAAATTTATGGGAAATAAATTAACCGGAAAAGACCTGATCAAATTGGGCTTTCCGAAAAACAATTCAATAAATATCGCCCTTGGGCAAATTAACAGATATAGAAAAAGAGAAAAAAAAGAATCCATTCTGGCAGAAGCAAAAGAGGTTCTGTTGCAACCGGAAAAATTCAACGGTCACGGGACTTGGGGCAAAGTAGCAGAAGGTTTGGTAAATCCTGTGCAAGTAAGAATGCATCAACTGAAAACAACGCGGGTTCCATTTGCGATTTTTGGAGAAAATGAAATCGATGAGCAAGCGAAGTTCCAATTGTATGACTCGCTTAAACTGCCAATTTCGGTAGCAGGAGCCTTGATGCCCGATGCGCACTCTGGATACGGCTTACCAATTGGAGGTGTTTTGGCAGCAGACAATGCTGTGATTCCCTATGGAGTTGGTGTGGATATTGGCTGCCGTATGAGCCTTTCTATTTTTGATCTTCCGGCATCATTCCTGAAAGGGAAGGACCATCATTTGGAGGCCATTTTGAAAGATCATACCAAGTTTGGAATGTATGAGACACATGCAATTAAAGCAGATCATGAGGTGTTTTACAGACGAGAGTTTCAGGATATTCCGCTGTTGAAACGTCTTTTAGACAAGGCTTACAAACAGCTTGGTACTTCAGGTGGTGGCAATCATTTCGTGGAATTTGGAATTGTCAAGATTGATAATCCGCTAAACGAATGGAAAATTGGAGCAGGTGAGTACTTTGCTGTTCTTTCCCACAGCGGATCGCGTGGATTGGGTGCTAATATTGCCAAGCATTATACCTATCTGGCAACAAAACAATGTCCACTGCCTAGAAATGTACAGCATTTGGCCTGGCTTGATCTTAATACACATGATGGTCAAGAATATTGGCTGGCAATGAATCTGGCTGGTGATTATGCCAAAGCCTGTCACGATGATATTCATAGAAGAATTGCCAAAATACTCGGAAAAAGGGTAGTGATAACCATTGAAAACCATCACAATTTTGCATGGAAAGAAATAGTCAACGGCAAGGAGTGTATTGTGCATAGAAAGGGAGCGACACCAGCGGCTGAAGGCCAATTGGGGATTATTCCCGGTTCGATGACAGCGCCAGGTTATATTGTCAAGGGAAAAGGCAATGCAGAAAGCTTGAATTCGGCGTCTCATGGAGCTGGAAGATTGTTTTCAAGGGCAAAATGCAAAAGCACTTTTACGCAGAGTGAAATCAAAAAAGTGCTAAAGGCAAATGATGTTACTCTCATTGGAGGCAATATTGACGAAGCACCAATGGCTTACAAAGACATTACGAAAGTAATGGCAAACCAAAGCGAATTGGTAGAGGTGCTCGGAACATTCACTCCAAAGATTGTCAGAATGGACCGATAAAAAATTAAAAAATGGAAAAGATAATTCAAATAACAGCGGGCCGTGGGCCGGCAGAATGCACCTGGGTAGTTGCCCAGGTGCTTAAAAAAGTTTTGGAAGAAGCGCAGGAAATGCAGCTTGAAACTCTTTTGTTACACCGTCAGTCAGGTGCTGAAAATGGAACGGTCGAAACGGCTACAGTTTCTGTAAAAGGGAAAAATGCAGTGGAGTTTACAAAATCCTGGGTAGGAACTGTCCAATGGATTGGACAAAGCCAATTCAGGAAGATGCACAAACGTAAAAACTGGTTTATTGGGATTTTTGAAATCGAACTGCAGAAAAGCTGGACGGTTTCAGAAAACGAAATCCAATATCAGGCCATGAGAAGCTCAGGAGCAGGCGGACAGCATGTCAACAAGGTAAGTTCTGCTATAAGGGCAACACATTTGCCAACTGGAATAACTGTGGTGGCAATGGACAGTCGCTCGCAGCACCAAAACAAAAAACTGGCAACAGAAAGATTATTAAAAAAACTAGAAAACGAGGCTTTACAGCAACTCAAAGAACATGTGGGCAAGCAATGGGAAAACCAGCTCAACATACAGCGTGGAAACCCGACGAGAACATTTGCCGGAACGGATTTCAAGAAAAATAAAATTGAAAAAAGCTATAAAGGGACTCGCAGAAAATTAAAAACAGATTTAAGAAATGAAAACAATTGATAAATATGTATTTCAAGCTTTAGATAGCTATCCCTATTCACTTGAAGAAACTATAGAATCACTAGATTATGCTTTTTCCTATGATGCTAAAAATACTATGGTACTTTGTCTTTACGGAAGAATCCAAGCCGAGCAATTGTTGAATTATGAAGCCGCCAAAAATTATTTTGAAGAGGCTTTTACCATCAATATTCATGCACTTGAAGTTTATCCGTATTATATTCAGACGCTTATCTTAAATGAAGATTATGAAGAAGCAATGAAATTAATTGATTTTGCACTTACAATTAAAGGCATAAGCAAGGCAGATATTTTTGTAAAGAAAGCTATCCTTTTTGAAGTAAAACATGAGTTCAAAAAGGCGCTGGGAGAAATCAGAAATGCGAAACTGCATTCTATAAGCTATGATTCAGAGTCCGAAATTAAGGATGTTGAAAAAAGAATCAAGGGTAAAATGGAGTTGGTTAAAAAGAAAGCTAAAAAGAAATCGAATTAAGAGTCATTTAAATGTATAAAAAATAGCCTTAAAAGTTTCTTAAATTTAACAAGAAACACTATGTTTGGAATGAAATATAAATAAAAGACAAACCTTATGAAAGCACTCAAAATAATTTCTGACTTACTTCCAATTCCAAGTTATACGGTAATATTAATTTGTTTTTTCTTCCCTTTTATTACAATTAAATGCGGTACTACAGAATTGGCTTCTGTTACAGGCTTTGATTATGTGATTGGAACGGATATGAAGGAAAAAATGAAAGACAATGAATTTTCTAAAAAACTGGAAAAACAATTAGGGAAAGACTTATTTGGGGCAGCTGGGACCAATCCGGATTCTCTTGAGGTTGATGAAGATGGTAAACCGTTAAAAGCAGAAGGTTTATCTCTTCCTGAAGAAACGCAAGATGAAAAAAGTAGTAGAATAGTTATGATGATCATGATGGGGATCCCATTTTTTATGGCTATTGCAGGATTGATTATTAGTTTTGTTAAAGTCAAGCGTAAAGGTCTGCTGCACATTCTTTTTTCTTCTATTGGTTTTATAGTGTTGCTTGTCTTTGGAATCATAATCAAAAATTCCGATGAGCTGAATGCTATTACGTCAATGGGAGACATGGGCGGAGGAATGATTTCTATTGGTATGGGAACAGCTTACTATATGGCTACCATACTATTTTTACTGGTAATTATGTTTTTTGGGATGCAGAAGTATCTCAAAAAACTCTATAAAGAAGAACAGGCCATTCAAGAAGAAGCACTAGATGAATTTCTTACCAAAGAATAATTGATTAAAAACTCCCTAAATTGGGAGTTTTTTCGTTTTATACAGCCACTTTCATAAATAAGCAATATTTTTGCGGCTTAATATAACCTGTTTTGAGTCCGACCGTTTTTTTAATTACGCCACCTTTTACACAGCTGAATACACCGTATCCGGCAACGGCTTATATTAAAGGATTTTTAAATACAAAGAACATTGCTTCTTTTCAGGCGGATCTTGGAATTGAGGTTATATTAGAATTATTCTCCAAAAATGGATTAAATAATTTGTTTTCGGAAGCCGAAAAAGCAACGAATAAATCAGATAATGCAAGACGCATTCTCGCATTGCAGGAAGAATATTTGAAGACAATCGATTCGGTCATGCTTTTCCTGCAAGCTAAAAACCCGACCTTATCCCATTTGATTTGCCAGGAAGATTTTCTTCCGGAGGCTTCCCGGTTTTCACAGCTTGAAGAATTGGATTGGGCTTTCGGCACTATGGGAACTCAGGACAAGGCAAAGCATCTGGCAACCCTATACCTTGAAGATATTTCCGATCTTATTATTGAATGCGTTGACGAAAATTTCGGATTCAGCCGTTATGCGGAGAGAATGGGGCGCTCTGCCAATTCTTTCGATGCTTTGTATGATATGCTGCATAGGGAATCTACTTATATTGATAGATTACTGCTTGAAAATCTGGATCAGAAAATGAAAAAATTACAGCCGAAGCTGGTCTGTTTTTCGGTTCCTTTTCCCGGAAATTTATATAGCGCATTTAAAAGTGCCCAATTTATCAAAAAACATTATCCCGATACTAAAATTGCCATGGGCGGCGGATTTCCTAATACGGAGTTACGTTCCTTATCGGATATCAGGGTCATGGAATTTTTTGATTACATAACTTTGGATGATGGCGAAGCTCCTATTGAAGAACTCATTTTAAGCATTGAAAACCCAGAATATGATTCTTACAAAAGAACATTTCTTCTGGAAAATGGAAAAATTGCCTATAAAAACAATTCAACTAAGAAAGATTATAAGCAATCTGAAGTAGGAACTCCGGATTATTCGGATTTGCTTTTAGATAGCTATATTTCGGTTATAGAGATTGTCAATCCAATGCACAGGATGTGGAGCGATGGACGTTGGAACAAACTGACTATGGCGCACGGCTGTTATTGGGGGAAATGTACGTTTTGTGATATTTCGCTGGATTATATAAAAGTATATGAGCCGGTAGCTGCAAAACTACTTTGTGACAGAATGGAAGAGCTTATTAGGCAAACAGGACAGAATGGTTTTCATTTTGTAGACGAAGCAGCGCCTCCGGCACTGATGCGGGCTCTTGCCTTGGAAATTTTACGCAGAAAATTGGCTGTTACCTGGTGGACTAATATTCGCTTTGAAAAAAGTTTCACCAGAGATTTGTGTCTTCTGTTAAAAGCATCAGGTTGCATAGCTGTTTCCGGAGGATTGGAAGTAGCTTCTGACAGATTACTGGAGTTAATTCAAAAAGGTGTGACCGTAGCTCAGGTAGCACGAGTGACGCGAAATTTTACGGAAGCCGGCATTATGGTACACGCTTATCTGATGTATGGTTTTCCAACCCAAACAGCCCAGGAAACAATAGATTCATTAGAAATGGTGCGTCAGTTGTTTGAGATAGGTGTTCTGCAATCTGGTTTCTGGCATCAATTCGCTATGACGGCCCATAGTCCTGTGGGAATGTATCCGGAAAAATTTGGCGTATTAAAAGAAACAGAAGTCTTGGGTACTTTTGCTAACAATGATATTGTTCATCTGGATAAAACCGGAACTGACCATGATGCCTTTAGCTTTGGCTTAAAGAAATCGTTATTTAATTATATGCATGGCATTTGTTTTGATTTTCCACTGCAGGACTGGTTTGATTTTAAGGTGCCACGAACTAAAATCCCAAACGATTATATCTATAATGCCATACATGAGGAAGAAAATAGGTTTGCTAAGCCAACGGCAAAAATTGTTTGGTTGGGCAGCAGGCCTTTAATTTCGACTTATACTAAGTCGAAAAAGGGAAATTCATGGGAAGTGGCTTCTTTGGATTTTCATGCGAAAAAAGAAGCCTTTACTGTTTCCGTAGGCAAGGAACAGGGTGTTTGGCTTGAAGATGTACTAAAGAAAATTGCGGTCTCGAATTTGAAAACGTATACCTATCAGGAAATAAAAAACGATTACGAAAACTCAGGGCTGGAAGATTTTGAACTATTCTGGTACAGCAAACCCATAAATTCTTTAAGAGAACAAGGTTTGCTAATGCTTTAGTTGGTCATTGCTTTTTTTTCGCTTTCTTCTTTCATTTTTAAATATTTAGCCGACTGGTCTTTCGATAATAATTTTAAAATTTGAATATCAATCTTTTCCATTAGCTCACGCATTTTGCCCTTTTTTTCCTGGATATGCATATTGCTTTTCGAAATCTCTTCAATGCTGTCTTTGTTATCGTTTATAATTGATTTAACAGCGGCAAATTGTAACCCATCGAGTTTTAATTCTTTGTCGAGATAAGTAGCCCAACTTTCGCCCATGTCCACTTTTTCTTTGCTGTTTTTTTTAGGTCTGTTATTTCTTAGTTCAGAACCTATAGATCGATCAACTCCACCTCCAAAATCATTATAATATTGTGCTGAAGCAGTGTCGGGGCATAGCATTAAGAAAAATATAGCGAGAAAGAATAATCCGGTTTTCATAAATAAACTTTTTTGAGCCTCAAACTTACTCATTTTTTAAGCCAAAATATAAAGAAATGACATATTTTAACAAGATGTAGGCTGTTTATCGGTCGTTATCATTGACCTCAGTCTCTTCTTCAGGGCTTGCTTTGTATTCTTCATTGAAAAATTTCTCAACCTTTTTTGGTCTTTGAAATTTCGCCTAATCAGCAATACAACCAAAACCAAGCCAATCGAAACTACAATACCTATTGTTAGCCAGTTGATTTCCATTATTTTTTTATATAAAGTTATGAAAATCCCAATGAAGTGCTGTGTTATTTTTTTTGATGCTCCTCTTTTAAGAGAGAATATACAACAGAATCTTCAAATTTTCCTTTTGCATTATAATGCTGTCGTAAATAGCCTTCCTTTATGAATCCAAATTTATTGACTAATTGTATTGATGCACTATTGGTTGGGCTGATAAATGCTTCGACCCTATGCAGTTGCATTGTATCAAACCCGTGGTCAAGAACTTGCTGTAAGGCTTCGCTCATTAATCCCATTCCTTTGAAGTTATCATCTGTAAGTGCATATCCAATTTCGGCACGGTCATGATCAAGATACCAAGTATGATAGCCACATCCGCCAATAACTTTATTGCTTTTTTTGTCAAGCAATTGGAAGAGTACCATCGATTTATTGTGCGTAGTAATTCCCTTTCTGAATTTTTCCTTTTCCTCCTGTAGCTTTTCAGTACTAGTAATGCCTAAAAACTCTTGCAGTTCGTTTTCGGAAAAATGCTCAAACACATAGTGGTAGGTATCGGGTACAACTTTCCTTAAGAAGAGTCTCTCTGTTTCAATCGTAAAAAAAGTCATATTGAAATTTATGAATGTTACTATGTAAAAATAAATAAAAAAATGATTGTATGCCCGGCAAATAAATAGGTTATATGCCTTTTATCAATATAAATTAATTTATGTTCAAAAAATATTTTTTATTTTTCATTATATATTTGTTGTTTTTCAATAAATATAATATACATTTGTCTCGTAATAATTAAATCAAACGATATGGAAATTAAAATTGGTACTAAGCTAATCCTTCAGATATTGCATGTTTTATCTTGGATTATATTTATTGGTTTGTGTTTTGAAGCGGGTTGTTTTATAGTTAATGCTATTATGACACTGACGTTTGATCCGGAAGAAACCAAGCGTTTTTGGATGGTGATCGATTTATCTGATTTGTACAAATACGGTTCTCATCATTATGTGGTAATAATGTCGCAAATTATTATTGTAACCGTACTGAAAGCACTTATGTTTTATTTTATCGTAAAGATTCTGTACGAGAAAAAGTTGGATATGTCGCAGCCTTTCAACCATGCAATGAGACGTTTTATTTTGCTAATATCTTACTTGGCTTTAGGAATAGGATTTTTTTCTGGCTGGGGAACAGAATACAGTAAAGGGCTAATTCAGCAGGGTGTTTCTATGCCTAATTTAGACGAAATGCACTTTGACGGTTCTGATGTGTGGCTATTTTTATGGATAATTCTTTTAATCATAGCGCAAATTTTCAAAAGGGGCATCGAAATCCAATCCGAAAATGACCTAACGATATAGCTATGGCGATAATAGTAAACGTAGATGTGATGATGGCAAAGCGAAAAATGTCGCTTAATGAGCTTTCCGAAAAGGTAGACATAACATTGTCGAATCTTTCAATCCTAAAAACAGGAAAAGCCAAAGCCATCCGATTCAGTACACTGGAAGCTATATGTAAAGCGTTAGACTGTCAGCCAGCTGATATTTTAGAATACCAACCTGATACCAAATAGTTTTATAATAGTTGTTAATTTTAAAAAAGTCCGCAGTATTTAATTACCTGCGGACTTTTATATTATCGAGTCATCTGATAGCTTGTCAGTTTTTTAATTTTTCCGCCTTCCATTTGAAAGACATCGCAAAATGCCGCATTAAGTAAGTCGCCGGTCCTGAAATTACATTTTATGGTACCTTCTGCTACAACAATATCATTTTCTTCTGTCAGGCAGATAATTTCAATTTCAGGGTTCTCTATAAAATGATTTTTTTTAATCTCCTTGTCAAAAGCCTCCTTTCCGGACAAATGGAAATAACCGGGCATGTCCCAGACTATATCTTCCGTGAGGCACGAAAGGATTTTTTTGCGGTCACAGGTCCTGAAGCCTTCTATATACGAAGTCACTGTATTTTTGTTTGCAGTCATGGCCTATGAATTTTTGCAAGCGTCGTACTAAAATTACAAAATATTTGTCTGCTATCTAGCTTTTAATTTTATTATAACTGCGATTTTTAGCATTAACGTTACATTAACAAAGAAGTAGTTTTCATTAACTCCGTCTTTCTATATTAACAATACATTTGTGAAACAACAAACCAAACTTAGCTTATGAAAACTGTTTTCATGTTGCTGTTTTTTGCATCAGGTTTTACTGTCTGGGCACAAACAGAGGAAGAAATTGTAGAGAAACGTATCGAAGAGGCCCGAAAAGTATTTCATTTTTCACAGGACTACCAGAAGGAAATGGATAATATAGTAAAGAATTATCCGCGCTCTTCTTATGCCTGGCAACAGAAAGCGATGCCACTTTTCAAACAAGGCAAATATGAGTTCGCAATGCCTTTTTTGGACAAAGCAGTTGCACTGGATCCAAAACGATATTTGGATTACAGAGGTTTTATGAAATGTATTTTTGGCAAACGTTACGTTGAAGCGATTGAGGATTTTGAAGCTGCAAAGAAACTTAGCGGGAATTCATATGTCATGGATCATACTTATAATTTTTATATAGCTCTTTCTTACTTACAATTGGGGAAATTTGCGGAAGCGGAACATATATTGGAAGCGGATAGGGAAGAACATATAGCCACAAGTGGTGTAGAGCCTCATTTTCTGGATGTGTTTTATATGGGGATAGCCAAGTATGAGCTAGGAAAATATGAAGAAGCCATAGAGCAATTTGACATCTCAATTGGGACCTATCGGGAGTTTTCAGATGCTGAATATTATAAAGCCTTGTGTCTATTTAAGCTGGGGAGGAATAGTGAAGCGGAAAAGCTGGTACAAAAAGCCATAACGGATTATAGAAACGGCTATACGATAAATGAAGATAATGTTGTTTACGAGCGCTATCCGTATCAGGTTTATTTTCTGAAGTAAATTTCAATGGTACAATAAAAAAGCCCTGTCAATCAGGGCTTTTAATTTATTATAGTACAGCTTCGCCGTATAAATCAAATTCTGCGGCATCTGTAATTTTTACGTTTACAAATTCTCCGGTTTTTAAATAGGCTTTTGAAGCATCTATCAAAACTTCATTATCTACATCAGGGCTGTCAAATTCAGTTCTTCCTACAAAGTGATTACCTTCTTTTCTGTCAATAATACAACGGTAAACCTGTCCGATTTTTTCCTGATTCAATTCCCATGAAATCTGGGACTGGAGTTCCATGATTTCATTAGCGCGTTGTTGTTTTACTTCCGCAGGAACATCATCTTCCAATAGGTAGGCATGGGTGTTCTCTTCATGGGAGTAGGCGAAGCAGCCCAATCTTTCAAAACGCATTTCTTCAACCCATTTTTTCAAAATCTGGAAATCTTCTTCAGTTTCGCCCGGATAACCCACAATCAGGGTTGTACGGATAGTCATTCCCGGTACGGTATTGCGAAAATCTTCAATAAGTTTTGTCGTTTTGGCCTGAGTCGTGCCACGACGCATTGATTTTAATATGTTATCGGATATATGTTGAAGCGGAATATCAAGATAGTTACAAATCTTTGGCTCTCGTTTCATTAATTCCAGTACATCCATCGGGAATCCTGTCGGGAAAGCATAGTGAAGACGAATCCATTCGATGCCTTCAACCGCAGCTAAATTTTCCAAGAGTTCTGCCAGATTTCTCTTTTTGTATAAATCAAGACCATAGTAAGTCAGATCCTGTGCAATAAGTATCAGTTCTTTTACTCCGTTTTTGGCTAATCCTTTTGCTTCATTTACCAGTTTTTCAATAGGTTGTGAAACGTGTTTACCACGCATTAACGGAATGGCACAGAAACTACAAGGACGATCACATCCTTCTGCAATCTTAAGGTATGCATAGTTTTTAGGAGTCGTTGTAAGACGCTCACCTAATAATTCATGTCTGTAGTCGGCTCCTAATGCTTTTAAAAGGCCTGGCAATTCGGTAGTTCCGAAATATTGGTCTACATCAGGGATTTCTTTAATCAGATCCGGTTTGTAACGTTCAGAAAGACATCCGGTTACAAAAACCTTGTCTACAAGACCCTGTTCTTTTTTGTCAACATAGTTCAGAATCATATTTACAGATTCTTCTTTTGCATTGTCAATAAAACCGCAAGTATTGATTACAATTATATTTCCTTCTTCGTGGGCAGGGGCTTCATGAGTTACATCTTTGCCGCTGGCGCGGAGCTGACCCATCAGTACTTCACTGTCATACACGTTTTTAGAACATCCAAGTGTAATTACATTGATCTTGTTTTTCTTTAATGATCTGGTTCTCATAGAATTGTAAATTGGAGTGCAAAATTAAGCTTTTTATGAATAGTAGCACTATGGTTGGGTAAATTTTATGAGGTTGGCTATTTAGATAAGAAAAGAAGTATACAGCAAAATAGATTTGGAGGAAAGCCGTTTTTATATCGGTATTAGTTTTGATATATTGCGATTTAATATTTTTATGGTTGTATTTATGAAGAAAATTGGAATGCTTTTTTTGTTGTTGGCTCCTATGGCGCTTTTGGCGCAGCAACGCGATGTTAAGGTATATAGAGAATTTATTGAAGGAAAAACGGTAGTTTTTGCAGATAATAATGAATTTTGTCCGGTTTCTGTACTGATAAGAACGGAACTCCTAAACATGAAAAGCAGCCTTAAGGCGCCTTATGTATTGGTTCCGGCAAAAGCAAAAAGATTCGTATTGATGGAAATCTCAGTTATCAACCTTAAAAAGGAATTTAATTTTAAATACCAGAGCTCCTTTTTCTTAGGCGATATCAATCTCAGAAAATACGATATTGATTTCCCGTACAGTTTGCCATATAAGCAAGGTGAAGAATATGTGATAGGGCAGGGATACAACGGCAAAGTTTCGCATCAGGGTGAATTTGCTTTGGATTTTGTCATGCCGATAGGTACTGAGATTATGGCTGTAAGGGATGGTGTTGTTGTTGATGTGCAAGATAGTAATACAGAAACATGTATGATGAAAGATTGTGCGGAGTTCAATAATTATATTGTAATTTATCACGAAGATGGGACCTTAGCAGAATATACGCATATCGATACTAACGGTTCTTCCGTCAAAAAAGGAGATGTGGTTAAGAAAGGAGATAAGATTGGGCTTAGTGGCAATATTGGTTGGTCATCGGGACCACATCTGCACTTTTTTAGTTTTGTTTCGGATATAGAAAAGGGTAGGAGGTCCATCCGTACTAAATTCAGAACTGAAGGAAACAGGCTCGAATTTTTGCAGGAAAAAAAATCGTATAAAAAAGATTATGAGTAATAAAAAAGCCCCTGCTATGCAGGGGCTTTTTTATATTTTAAGGTAGCTTATAAATCAAGCAATAATGTGAGCGTTACATTGTTGCTGACAGTTTTGACGGTTGTTGGGTCAACAAGGCCCTGTGAAAAGAAGGTCTGCTGTATGTCTCTTTGGGCATACGAATAAGCCGCATCTAATCTTGTTCCTCCAAAGTTGTAGCCAAGACCAGCCGAAAATCCTTGTAAGTCTCCAATCGTTTTTTCATTCTTATAAGGACTTTGCTCAAAACGGTAACCGCCTCTGAAACTCCATTGTTTTGCTTTGGCTTCAGCACCTATGCGTACTTCTGAAGTTACATCAAGAAGCGATTCTAATTGCGCATTTGTTTGACGGTAGTCATTACTTGGTCTGAAACGGGTATTGCTATAATCTTTCATAGCATAATCAACACTGATTAGTCCGTATTTTCCGAAGACATAGGCTAAACTTCCAGTATATTTTCCTGGTGTCTGTAAACGATATGACGGATAAATCATCGTTACGTTAGGATCAACAATGACAGGATTTCGCGTTCCGCAATCCGGACAGTCTACGACCATATTTTGGCGTAATTCTTCATTTAAACGGAGCCAGGTAGGCGATTCGTAGGCAACACCAATACGCAACTCAGGAGTCACTTTTGCAATAGCTCCAACCTGGAAAGAAAATCCATTCCCATAGGTATATAGTTCATTTCGGAAACGTAATCCCTGAGGACCAGAGTTTGGATTATTACCCGGAGTGTCCAAATAATCTTCATAGAAGTTGGTCACGCGTGTGTAGTCTGTGAAATGCGAATTCAGGCTAAGGCCGAAATAGAACCGGTCTGCATATTGTACCCCTCCGTTAAAGGAAAGTTTTCCATTGTATCCCGAAGTTTCAATAAAGTTTTCCTGGAAATAATTTCCACCTACAGGTGCATTAGAAGTGTAAACGGTATTATTGTTATTGTTGCTGGCAGGGTTTATAAGGTAGCCGTTATAACCAAAATAGGCCTGCTGCTCTCTGTATGTCAGTGCGTCAAAAGGGATATTGGTAATGTCGCCTAACGGAATTCCGTTGGCATGGCTTAAAAAATATTGTGATACGGAATTTGTAGGGTTAAATCCTCTTGCATGGAACTGATTGTCGAAATTGGACACGTTCTCATAATTTGCGGCAACTGTAAATTTTCTCCAATTGCTTGAAGTGTCGTCGTTTTCAAAAACCCAAATAGCTCCCAGTTGGTTCAGGTCAAAACTATTGTCGGTTTCTTTTGTTGTTGTGCCAAAATAGCGCGATTTGTTACTGATGCTGTTATTGCTAAGTGTTATAGCGACCTGATTGGTCATAAAAACCGCACTTCCGGCTGGATTGACGCCAATTGCCGAGAAATCGCCACCAAGTGCACCAAAAGCACCACTCATCCCTCTAAAGCGGGCCGTGCCAGTCAGGTTATCCTGAGCATATCTCATGGCATCGGAAACTTCTTGCGCCTGTGCACTTAAAGCAAATCCCGCAATCATAAATAAAAAATACTTTTTCATAGGGTTAAATTTTTTTCATAGGGGTTCAAAAAAATACCTATGCTATAACTTTTACGCATAGACATAGGCATTCTGTATCATTAAATTTAAGTGTTATCCTCTTCGTCCGCCTCCGCCGCCAGATCTTCCGCCGCCGCCATATGAACCTCCTCCAGATGATCTTCCGCCGCCACTTGAGCTTGGGCTGCTGTATGATGGTCTTGAAGGTGTTACATTTTGGCTTCTTGTAGAATTGCTTCGGCTTGGAGTGCTATAATTGTTGTTGCTGCTGTTTCTTGTGGTATTATAGCTATTTCTTGTTGTATTATAATCGCTTCTTGTAGCATTGGTATTATAATCTCTTGTGCCGGTACTACGGTTTCCTGATGTGTTATATCTCGTTGAATTTCGGGTAGAATAATTAAGTCCTTCCGATCTTCTTGAAGTATTATAAGCATTATTACTTCTGTAGCCTCTTGTTGCAGAGCTGCTTCTGTAATAATTGTTTCTTCCATAGTTGTTGTTAGCATAGTAGCTTCTTCTTCCGTTGGCATAAGCGTAGTTATTGTAGTAGTGCCCGCCATGCCAGTGGTTCCAGCCGTAGTTTGGATAGTACCAGTTGTTCCAGCCGCCGCCCCAGCCCCAGCCGAATCCCCAGCTTGGTCCGTACCAGCTATTCCAGCCCCAGCCGCCATACCAGCCGCCCCAGCCAAGACCCCAACCCCAACCTGGCCCGTACCAGTTGTTCCAGCCCCAGTTATTGTCGTAAACATTTACGGTTATATTGTCTGAGTTGCTGCCCCAGGCAGGGTAGGATGCAGCAGTGGCTACATAGGTAGTGTCATTATAAGTAGGAGATGCATAATTGTTGGCATCGGTAAAAATTTCTGGGTCGTCTTGAAGCGATCTGAAATATTCTCTATATCCATTACTGTTTTGTTCATTGCTGGCAGTAGTGTTTGATCTTCTTTCGTTATTGCTGTAAACTCCGTCGGAGTCATAGTAAGATGAATTCTGATATGACCCGCAGGAGGTCATAAGAATCGACAACAATCCAATCAATGAATAAATGGATGCTGATTTCGGAGAAATGTAGTAAGTTTTCATATATAGAAGCAATTTTATTGTTGGACAATACAAAAGACAATACAAAAATAATTAGTTTTGCTGAATTATCTAGTTAAATAAAGTTAAACAATATTTGTGCCAAACTATTCAATATGAGTAAGAACCTTACAAAAAGATCAGAAGATTATTCCAAATGGTATAATGAACTGGTGGTAAAAGCAGATTTAGCCGAAAATTCTGGGGTTAGAGGCTGTATGGTTATCAAACCATACGGTTATGCAATCTGGGAAAAGATGCAGGCAGAGTTAGACAGGATGTTCAAAGAAACCGGACATCAGAATGCCTATTTCCCATTGTTTGTGCCCAAGAGTATGTTTGAGGCTGAAGAGAAAAATGCAGAAGGTTTTGCTAAAGAATGTGCAATCGTTACTCATTATAGATTAAAAAATGACCCGGACAAACCTGGCAAATTAATGGTTGATCCTAATGCTAAGCTTGAAGAAGAATTGATTGTTCGTCCTACGAGTGAAGCTATTATATGGTCTACTTATAAAGGATGGGTGCAATCGTATAGAGATTTGCCACTTTTGATTAACCAATGGGCAAATGTCGTGCGTTGGGAAATGAGAACCCGTTTGTTTTTGAGAACGGCTGAATTTTTATGGCAGGAAGGGCATACGGCTCATGCTACGCAAAGCGAAGCGATAGCGGAATCAGAACAGATGATGAATGTGTATGCTGATTTTGCACAGAATTTTATGGCAATTCCGGTTGTCAAAGGTGTAAAGACAGAAACGGAGCGTTTTGCAGGAGCAGTAGAAACCTATTGTATCGAAGCCTTGATGCAAGATGGAAAAGCACTACAGGCAGGTACATCACACTTTTTAGGACAGAATTTTGCAAAAGCTTTTGATGTGAAGTTTGCCAATGCCGAAGGAAAGCAAGAACACGTTTGGGGGACATCTTGGGGTGTTTCGACACGTTTGATGGGGGCTTTGGTTATGACGCATTCTGATGATAATGGGCTGGTTTTGCCTCCAAATTTGGCGCCAATCCAGGTTGTCATTGTTCCGATATATAAGACGGATGAAGAATTTGCAGCCATATCTGAAGTAGCAAATACCTTAGTATCGCAATTGCGCAAACTAAGGATTTCTGTGAAGTTTGATGATAGAACGACACAAAAGCCAGGGTTTAAATTTGCAGAGTGGGAATTAAAAGGTGTTCCGGTTCGTGTTGCAGTTGGTCCTAAAGATTTGGAGAACGGAACTTTTGAAGTGGCAAGAAGAGATACATTGTCTAAAGAAGTGGTTTTGAAAGACAATATTGTAAATCATGTCAACGAACTTTTGGAAGAGATCCAGGACAGTTTGTTTAATAAGGCATTGGAATACAGAGATACACATATAACGGAAGTAAATTCTTTTGATGAATTTAAAGATGTTTTGGAGAACAAAGGAGGCTTTATTGCAGCACACTGGGATGGAACTCCAGAGACAGAAGAAAAAATAAAAGACCTGACTAAAGCAACTATCAGGTGTATTGCTTTGGATAGAGTAGAAGAAGCCGGAAGCTGCGTGTTTACTGGAAAACCTTCTATTGGAAGAGTGCTTTTTGCTAAGGCATATTAAAAAAAATAAAAAAAAATCAAGGTAGCTATTGTGCGAATAAAAAATAGTTGTATTTTTGCATCCGCATTAGAGAAGCAAGGCCCGTTCGTCTATCGGTTAGGACGCCAGGTTTTCATCCTGGTAAGGGGGGTTCGATTCCCCCACGGGCTACAAGTTCAAAGTTTATTGAAAGTAAACTAACTTAGAAGGATTCAAGGTCCGTTCGTCTAGGGGTTAGGACGCCAGGTTTTCATCCTGGTAACAGGGGTTCGATTCCCCTACGGACTACAAAAAAACATTTAAAGAAAAAAAGTAAGAAAATGGCAAATCATAAGTCAGCTCTAAAAAGAATCAGAAGTAACGAAAAGAAAAGAGTATTAAACAGATACCAGCACAAAACTACTCGTAATGCGATCAAAGCTTTGCGTTTGGCTACTGATAAATCTGATGCTTCTGCAAAATTATCAAGTGTTATTTCTATGATTGATAAATTGGCTAAGAAAAATATTATTCACAATAATAAAGCTTCCAATTTAAAATCTAAATTGACTAAACACGTTTCTGCTCTATAATCTGAGTGTGGAACTGCTAAAATATGGAAAGCCCTCATCAGAGGGCTTTTTTATTTTTTGTGTTTCGAGTCACTAACGAAATACAGACCAAGTTTTAAAATTATCCGAATAAAAAAGCTCTCGATTCGAGAGCTTTTTTTTATAATTTGTCTTTCAGGTCTTCCAGCATTTCTTTGGTAATAGGCTTGGATAGGAAATCAATCACGATAGGGTAGGTTTTGGACTTTTCTATATCGGTTGGATCAATAGTCGATGAAAGGACGATTACTTTTGTTTTCGTATTGAATTCCTCGTACTCCTTTTTTATAAAATTATCGAGAAATTCCCAACCGCCCATAACCGGCATGTTAAGGTCTAAAAAGATAAGTTCAGGGCAGCGGGTTTCATTATTAGCCTTTAAATTAGCGTAATAATCCATAGCTTCCTGCCCGTTTTTTGCAGTAATTATTTCTTCTGTAAAAGATGCTTTGGCAATTACCATTTTGTAAAGCATTAGAGTAATTGGATCATCATCCACACATAAGATCTTATGTAGCATTTTATTCCTTTTTGAATGTTAATGTAAACTTAGTTCCTTTATTTACTTGACTTTGAACATCAATTGTCCCTCCCATTGTTTCGACTTGAGATTTGACAAGATACAAACCAAGCCCTTTGCTGTCCGGATAGTTATGGAATCGTTGGTAGAGGCCAAAAATCTTGTCTCTATTTCGTTCAATATCGATTCCAATTCCGTTGTCCTCAAAGGTAAGAATTGTCCTATCAACTTTCTCCTTTGTAGCGATAGTTATTTTTAATTTTTTTGCAGGGTCTCTGTATTTTATTGCATTTGTAAGCAAATTTAGCATGATGCTTTCCAGATACGCCTTATTCATGTTTGTAAGCGAGTCGTTTTCGAGGTTGATTTTTAAAATCGGCTGATGCAGGTTTATCAAATAGCTCAACTGGTCAAAAACGGTTTCAAATACTTCGCTGAAAAGAACCTCTTCTTTTTGAATAGACGGATTGTCCTTGATGATCACAACTTTCACAAGATCATTTATTGTCTCGTTAAGGAGGTGGGTGGATTTTGTAAAACCGTTCAATATCAGTTTTAAATCGTCATTTTCAATAGGTATGTCTTCAATTAGATTCAAAAGCCCAGTCAGGTTTGACAAAGGTGCTCTGAGGTTATGCGATGTTATATAAGAGAATTGTTTTAAATCTTTGTTGTTTTGCGTTAATTCCCGAATTAGCTGTTCCCGTTCTTTTTCTTGTTTTTTCAGAAGAGTAATGTCTCTCTGTATCGAAATCCAGTGAGAAAGTTGGCCTTCCTTGTTGGTAATTGGAATCATTGAAAAGCTGACCCAATATTCTTCTCCGTCTTTTTTGTAGCTGATGGTTTCGATCTGGGTTTCTTCTTTATTTTTAATGGCGGCAACAAGTTTTTTTAATTCCGATTCATCAGAATTTTCACCTCTGAATAGTAATGGTGATTTTCCGATGACTTCAGAAGCTTTGTAGCCAGACATTTCAGTAAATGCCTGGTTGGCAAAGATGATTTTTGGAATTGAAGTTTCTGAAGTATCATTATTAGTGATAATTACAGCGTCTTTGGCTTGTGTAATTACAGTTTCCAGAAGCTTTAGTCGCTGTTCTTCTTCTTTTTGTTTGGTCACATCCTGCATGGAGCCGATCATTCGGATTGGTTTTCCGTCGCTGTTTTTAATCAGGAAACCTCGGTCAAAAACGTACCTGTAGGTGCCGTCAACACATTTGAAGCGGTATTCGTCTTGCCATTTTTCAACCTTTTTCTCCAGAAAGTTATAGAGTTTTACTGATACTCGAAGGCTGTCTTCAGGATGAATCCTGTCAAACCACCATTTTGAAGTATCGCCAATTTCTTTTTTATATCCAAAAACGCTTCGGATTCCTTTGTTCCATTGAAAATCGTCTTCTTGTATTTTCCAATCCCATATGGTGTCGCTGGTTGCTTTAGCCACAATATCATAGCGATCGATGGCTTCTTTTAGCTCTTCGCCAGCTCTCCTGTTTTCAATCAATACTCCTACGAGATTTGCAATCCGCTCAAGAAGATAAATTTCGTTCTGGTTTGGCTCTCTGTTAGTTTTGTAATAGGTAACAAAACTTGCCAGGCTTGAGCCATCTGTCTTTCTGATCGGGATAGACCAGCAGGATCTTAAATCATGGGCTATGGCAGCCGGAGCAAAATTTTTACAGAGTGGCTCTTTTTCGATGTCGGAAATAAAAGCGCTTTCATTTTTGAAAATACTTCTTTTTGAATCGAGATCGTTTATGGAGTCTATATATGCCTTTGGAAGCGAATTGCCTACAAGGTGTTTTATCTTATGGTTTTTGAATTCTATAATAGAGCATAGGGCATCCGGCATCAGTATCTCGATGTTTTGGATTACTTTTTCTAAAACTTCTTTTAGTGATTTGTTAGGCTCGGCATTGAGTTTGTATGTGTCTTTTTCAAAAGCGAGTATGGTTTCCTGGAATTTACGTGTTGTAATGTCCTGAAGAGCGCCAATTTTTTTGATTTGCTTACCGTCTTCCCAAATCAGGTCAAAACGATCCAGGACATGGGCATAAGTGTCATCTTGCTTGCGGAAGCGGTATTCAATTTCGTGATGCGATCCCGAAGAATTTTCTTGTATGGCTGCAATTTTTTCTCTCACGTCGTCTCTTTCATCTGGATGAAGCCGCGATATCCAAAAATCCAGATCAAGATACTGCTGGTCTTTAAAATCGAATCCAAATAGTTTTTGGTAATTGGAACCTGCGATGTATATTTTTTTTGTTACTGCGTCAAACTCATAAATGGCATCGCTTGTCGCTTTGGCAATGGCCTCGTAACGGAGATTGCTTTCTTTGATTTTTAGTTCGTTTTCAATCCTCTCCGTTACATCGCGGGCATTGAGTACAATTCCGTTAACAGCGGCATTGTCTCTCATGTCAATGACATTGGCTTCGAGCCATCGCCATTTATTGTCTATTTCGATGTATCGAAAGGGACCTGTTGCAATACGTTTTTCTGTTTTTAATTTGGAAAATTCCTGTTTGAATATTTCCATCTCGTCAGGATGCAGTTGGTCAAAGGCGTTGAGGCCAATATAGTCATCAGGATTTATCCCGTAATTTGTCTGGACATTCGGGCTTATATAGGTGAATACACCATCTGTGTCAAGAATGGAAATCAGTTCTGAACCGTCCTGAACTAAGGCTTTGAATCGTTGTTCGGTCAGTTCGTTTTCTTTTTCGGTTTTCAGTCTTTCCGTAACATCGGTTACTAAAACTAGCCGTGCTCTTTTTCCATTAAAATTGATTTCATTGCCTTGAGTAATGACATCAATTATCTCTCTGTTTTTTGTGACATGTTTGAAAGACATTTCCATGAATTTTCCTTCTTTCCTAAGAGCCTTAACCAAGGCCAGGGCTTTTTCAGAATCATCTTTGGCAACAAGAGTGGAGGCTTGAAGGCTTAGGAATTCTTCTTTGGTATAACCGTATTTTCTCATAGCGGCGTCATTGGCATCTAAAACATGAAGTGTTTCGATATCATAGACTATTTTTGGCAGCGGACTATATTGAAAAATATCTTTGTATTTCTTTTCGGAATCGCTGAGCTTTTGCGCTATTTTCTTACGTTCGATATTGTAAAGTATCGTTTTGAAGAGCAAAGAAGCATTGATATCTTCTTTCTGCAGGTAGTCTGAAACTCCATACGAAAGCGATTTGATGCTAAATTGCTTATCTGAAAAGCCGGTTAGAATGATGATCGGAATATCTCTGGATATCGGAATGATCTCATTAAAAAGCCTTTCGCCTTCTGCATCGGGAAGAATAAGATCTAAAAAAATAATATCTATTTTTTCTTCCGTATTCAGAAATTTCTTGGCTTCTTTGAGATTCCGCGCCTCATAAAAAACAGGGTTGCGAAACTCTTCTTTTATATAATCTTTGATCAATACCAGATCGCCCTGGTTGTCTTCGATTATTAAAAAGTGAATACCTTCTTTTTGAAACGTCATCGGTTACTGTTTTTTAGGCAATTGAACTATTGATGTCCAAAAATCTTCAATTGCGGTTATCGTTTCCAGAAAATTACCAGCTTCGACGGGTTTGGTTATAAAGCAATTTACGTGGTTTTGATAGCTTTTGAGTATGTCGCTTTCAGATGACGATGTAGTTAGCATAATTACAGGTATATGTTGAATTTGGGGATTCGATTTTATTATGGCCAAAACTTCATGACCGTTCAATTTGGGGAGATTAATATCCAGAAGGATAAGATCCGGTATTATGGCATTTTTATAAGCTCCCTTTTTTTCTAAAAACTGTACAGCTTCCCATCCATCTTTTACGACTGAGATTTCCTTTCGTATACTGCCATGGCTCAGGGCATCTTTTGTAAGCAGTATATCGCCTTCATTGTCTTCAATCAGTAAAATAACAATTGATTCCATTGGGCACAGAATTAGAATTTAACAAATATAATAAAACTATTCACTTATTTACTTACAGTAAAGTAAAATGTGCTTCCTTGTCCTTCTTCTGATTCTACCCAGATTTTACCACCCTGGGCTTCGATGATTTTTTTACAGATTGCCAGCCCGATTCCGGTTCCTGAATATTCGTGTTTGGCATGAAGTCTTTGGAAAATGATGAATATTTTTTCGTTGAACAACGGGTCTATTCCTATCCCGTTGTCTTTAACCAAAAAGAGCCAGCGGTTTCCTAAATCCTGATGTGTTATTTCGATTTTCGGCGACTCGGATTGGCTGTGATATTTTAGTGCATTGCTAATCAGGTTCTGAAAAACCAGCTGTATGGGAGTTTTGCGATTTTTGATAGTAGGCAGATGCTCCCATTCTACGACAGCATTGCTTTCTTTTATAAACACTTCATGGTAGTTGGTAACTTCTTCAATCAAGGTGTTAAGGTCTATTGTTTCGATGGTCTGGTCAAATTTTCCAACTCTGGAATATTCTAAAAGATCGAGGATAAGGTTGCGCATCCTGTGGGCACCATCTACGGCATAATGGATGTATTCTTTGCCCTTGTCGTCTAAATTATTACTGTATTTCCTTTGGATTTCTGATAAAAATCGGGTAATCATTCGCAAAGGTTCCTGAAGATCATGTGAAGCGATATAGGCAAATTGTTCCAGCTCTGCATTGGAAACAGCGAGTTCTTCAACTCTTTTATTGATTTGGAGATTGAGCTCTTTGAGTTGTTCTTCGCTTATTTTTCGTTCAGAAATATCTTCCAAAGAACCTATCATGCGGATGGGTTTTCCCTTTTTGTTGAATAAAATATATCCTCTGTCATAGATATGTCGAATACAGCCTGATTCCGTAATAATGCGGTATTCGTCTGACCATTTTTCTTTATTAAAGGATTCAAGGAACTCGTTGAACTTTTGCGCGACACGTTCTTTGTCTTCAGGATGGATTTTCTCGGTCCACCAGGTGCTATGATTTTCCAGCTCCTGATAGCCAAATATTTTTGTGAGCGATTCCCCCCAGATTACTTTGTTCTTTTTAAAATCCCAGTCCCAAATGATATTGTTGGTCGCTTTGGTTACTACGGTATATCTTTTATTGGAAAGCGTGAGTTCTTCTGTGATGTTTTTTAACCTGTTCAGGTATTTTTGGTTTTTGTTTTCATATTTCCTGAGCATGATCCAGAATAGAAATCCCGAAGCGACTATAAATCCAATTCCTTTAAGCGTTTGGAAGAGTACGGTGTCGCCATTAAAGCCAAAATAAGCAAACGAACGGTCACTGATCAAAATCCACAGGATTCCAATTACAAGGTAGATGGAGATTATTTTATTGGAAGGTTTGTACATGGGGTGTGTTCTTCATCGTAAAGATATAAGGAAAACTTTTTTTGTTCAGATTATTTATGTTAAAAAATCTGCGTATGTTCAAATTACAGAACTCTAAGTTACTAGCTTATTATGAATAAGTTAAGTCCTTTGAAAAAAACATTTTTTATGTCAAAATAATGTGTAAATTTGCACCTTGAAAAAAAATCAGATGGAATCTATCAGAAACATTGCAATTATTGCCCACGTCGATCACGGTAAGACTACTTTGGTTGATAAAATTATGTACCATTGCCAGCTTTTCCGCGAAAATGAAAATACGGGAGACCTGATTCTTGACAATAACGATTTGGAGCGTGAGAGAGGTATTACTATTACTTCTAAGAACGTTTCTGTTGTTTATAAAGGAACAAAAATCAATATTATTGATACTCCAGGTCACGCGGATTTTGGAGGAGAAGTAGAGCGTGTCTTGAATATGGCCGATGGGGTTTGCCTTTTGGTAGATGCTTTTGAAGGACCTATGCCGCAAACTCGTTTCGTATTGCAAAAAGCAATCGATCTTGGATTGAAGCCTTGCGTGGTAATCAATAAGGTAGACAAGGAAAACTGTACGCCTGAAGAGGTTCACGAAAAAGTTTTTGACTTGATGTTTGAACTTGGCGCTACTGAAGAGCAATTGGATTTCCCAACTGTTTACGGTTCGGCGAAAAACAACTGGATGTCTGATGACTGGAAAAACCAGACGCAGAACATCGAGCCGCTATTGGATATGGTTATCAAAAATGTACCAGCTCCAAAAGTTTCTGAAGGAACACCACAAATGTTGATCACATCTTTGGATTTTTCTTCTTTCACAGGTCGTATCGCTATCGGTCGTTTGGAAAGAGGTGTATTGAAAGAAGGAATGCCTATTTCTTTGGTGAAAAGAGATGGTAAGATTATAAAGTCACGTATCAAGGAACTTCATACATTTGAAGGACTTGGACGTAAAAAAGTAGATACTGTAGTTGCTGGAGATATCTGTGCAATTGTAGGAATCGAAGGATTTGAAATTGGTGATACTGTTGCTGATTTTGAAAATCCGGAAGCATTGCAGACTATTGCAATCGATGAGCCTACAATGAGTATGTTATTTACAATCAACGATTCTCCTTTCTTTGGAAAAGAAGGAAAGTTTGTTACATCCCGACACATTAGAGATCGTCTGACAAAAGAGTTGGAGAAAAACTTGGCTATGAAAGTGGGTGAAACAGATTCTGCTGATAAATTCATGGTTTTCGGACGTGGAGTACTTCACTTGTCTGTTCTTATCGAAACGATGAGAAGAGAAGGGTATGAGTTACAGATTGGACAGCCTCAAGTTATCATCAAAGAAATTGATGGTGTGAAATGTGAGCCGATTGAAGAATTGACAATTGACCTTCCGGAAAATCTTTCAGGAAGAGCAGTAGAATTCGTATCTGTACGTAAAGGTGAAATGCTTTCTATGGAAGGAAAAGGCGAAAGAATGGTAGTGAAATTCAATATTCCTTCTCGTGGAATTATCGGATTGAGAAACCAATTATTGACTGCTACTGCAGGTGAAGCTATCATGGCGCACCGTTTCATAGGATATGAGCCATACAAAGGAGAAATTCCTGGAAGAAACAACGGTTCATTAATTTCTATGGAGAATGGTAAAGCAATTCCTTATTCTATCGATAAATTGCAAGATCGTGGTAAATTTTTCGTTGATCCAAACGAAGATATCTACGAAGGACAAGTTATTGGAGAAAACACTCGTAGCGATGATATGACTGTAAACGTAACCAAAACTAAAAAACTTTCTAACGTACGTTCTTCTGGTGCTGACGACAAGGCAAGAATTATTCCTGCTATAAAGTTCTCATTGGAAGAGGCTCTTGAATACATCCAGAAAGATGAGTATGTTGAGGTAACGCCAAAATCATTGCGTTTGAGAAAGATTTATTTATCTGAAACAGACAGAAAACGTTTTAAATTCTAATTCGTATTTCTTTATATACAAAAAAAGCCATTCTGAAAAGAATGGCTTTTTTATTTTATCGTACCGGTTCATAGATTAATTGCACAACACCAGAACGGAAAGTGTTGGTTTTGACAAGCTTCAATTGTAGTCGTTCTTTAAGATCTTCAAATAAAGGTTTACCACTGCCTAAGGCTACCGGATGTATGGATATCCTGTAAGTGTCGATAAGTCCTAATTGGATAAAACTTTTGATAAGTCCGGCACCACCATACAGCCAGATGTCTTTTCCGCCTTGTTGTTTGATTTCGGTTACTTTATTGGCTATATCAGAACCAATAAAAGTTGCATTTGGATCTTGTCGTTCCTGACTCGAGAACACAAACTTGTTTTTTGAATGAACATCCTGCCAAAGTTTTTGCTCTACAGTGCCGGCTTGGGATTCCGGCTGATAATTGCCCCAGGCGTCATAGCTTGTTCTGCCATAGAAAATGGTGTCAATACTGGCAAGGAAACCGTCAAAGTCCATATCGTCATCCATAATGCACCAATCGATTTCTCCGTTTGGGCCTTCAATAAATCCGTCGAGTGTTACCGCTAGGTCTAAAATTACTTTTTTCATTGATTGTTTTGATTGGAAGTTATTTAAAGATATATATTTTGAGCTTATGGGTTAAACCATTGGAGTGTTTTTTCGATAACCATTTTCCAACCGTCTGTTTGAGGCTGATCTGAAATATTGAAGGAATGATCTGCATTTTTTACAAGTTCCAGACTTATGTTTTTTCCTTTCGAAAGCAATGTAGTATAAGTCACAGTTGCCGATTCAGGATATACTGCCTTGTCTGCCGTTCCTTGCAGCAAGAGTATTTTTCCATTATAATTTTTTAATTCGTCAATGACCGAAGTTTTTAGCATGCTTGACCATCTGAGATAAGTGAATCCCCAGAATTTTTTAATGGTACTGTTCGGATCAGCTTGAATGTTGTTCCATTCTTTTTTTACGTACTCTATACGTTGTTCGGGCGTAGGCATATTATGTTCTTCAGTATTGAAGAAAGTACCGTCTTCCGCAAATTTATAAAGGCTATATAATTGGGATGGTCCCTCGCCGGCAAGTATGGCAACGTTAGTGGCTGTGCCTTTCATAAGGTTGGCGACTCGTGAAGCGACTATGCCTCCTTCTGAATGTCCGGCAATTAGTATTTTACGGCTGTCAATTTTTTCATTTTTAAGGGTATACTGAATGGCACTTACAATGGTATTGCTCCAGCTTTCGAGAGAGAATTTTTTATCAAAGTTTTTAGATTCGCCTTGCTGGAGGTATTTAACTCCGGGTTTTTCAACGATTAATATTTTGCATTTTTCCTGCCCGACATCGAACCATGTCATGTGTCCGTTGGAAGGAATGATTTTACCATTCCTATCGGAAAATTGCGAACTCATGCCGGAACCTTGTATATAAACTACCAGAGGCAGTTTTTCTTTTGAAGCGGCTACAGAAAGATAAAATGTGAGCGTATCCTTTGGATTTTTGATTTCGTACTTATCATACGGTTGCCCGGGTAGAGGTTCTATTTTGGCTTTTTGTGCATTGAGAGAATGAATAGCCAAGAGGTAAAAAACGATTGTCTTGATTTTGATGTACATGTTTGATTGATGTTACATCAAATATATAATATTGAAAGCTATTTGCAATCGTTTTAAATATTTTACATGTAAAATACATTGAATTTATGTCCATCCGGATCTGAAAAAACAAAGCCATAATAGCCTTCTCCAAATTCTTCTGCTTCAGAAATAATTGTTCCGCCTGCATTTTTAACTTCTTCCTGCCAATGATTGACTTCTTCTTTACTATCAGCAGAGAGAGTAAATATTATTTCATTACCCTGTTTTGGATCAGCTAATTCTATTTTGGTATTGGATTTTAGGATATCCTTTAAAAAGAAATGAATTATAAAATTGTCATCACCAACCCTAAAACTGGTCAGTTCATTGGAAGCTCCGTTAGGTTTAAAACCTACTTTGGTATAGAATTTAGTAGTGCGTTCTAAATTCTCTACACCCAGATTTGCCCAGATTTTTCTTGTTTTCATAAAACGTTGAAGTTTAATTCTGCTATCGGTATATAACAAATATACAGTAATGTATGGACTTTTTTATTGTTATGACTAGTTAACTTCGGTGACGAATTTTCATTTTGCCACAGATTAGAAAGATCACACAGATTTAGAAACCATACACACCCAAATAAAAGAAGATGCAAAAAAGTATGTTTTAACAGTTGTCACTTATAAAGATAGATAGCAACTCATAACCTTAGTACCTTAGAGCCGTAGTTACCTACTTTACTTTTTACAAACGAAATATTCAAAACCAACAAAAACTAATCTTTTTTAATGCTTCTCTGTAAGTCGTTCCATGCACCTCCATTATATACTTTTTTAAATCCTTTTTCTTTCAATATGTTTTCGGCCTTGACACTGCGAAGACCGTGTGAGCATACAGTAATATAGGTTTTTGAAGTATCGAGTTCACTATACCGATCGCGGATTTCACCTAATGATATGTTGAGCGATCCATGGATATGCCCCATATTAAATTCTTTTTCTGTGCGTACGTCAAGGATAATCGCTCCTGTTGATAGAAGTTTGTCCAATCCCTTATCTAAAGTATAGATTCTGTAAATTCTATATCCGAGGTAAACTACCAGCAATGCGCCAATAATGATAATTGTCCGTTTCATATTTTGCTCAGGATTTTGCGATCAATATAAAATGTGCCAAACGGGACAATGCAAGCCAGTAAGACTTTATAAGTGGTTTGCCTGAATTTCCATTGCTGTTCAACTCCAACACTCATGGTATTTATAATAAAAAGAAGAAATAAGGCGCCATGGACAGGTCCCATCATTTTGGTGAGTGATGGATTATCTGCCATATATTTTAGGGGCATGGCAATGAAAATAAGGACGAGTAGGGAGAAGCCTTCAATATATCCGAGAAGGCGGAGGCGTCCGATTGGATTTTTTAGTAATGTTTGCATATTATCTGAAATAAGGTCTGTTTGCGAAAGGTGAGAATGGCCAGGGTATAGCTATAAAGATTAAGGTCAAAGCCAGGCCATACCAGACAAGTATAGTTTTAAACTTCTCATTATCTAAAGTTTTTCTTTTTGCCAGTGCGGAACCAATTGTAATGATTATCATGGCAACTAACATAAGTGTGCTGTGGATTAAGCCGAAAAATAGCAAATCAAAGTTTTCTTTGGCAGTATTGAAATTCTTTAAAAAGTAGCTGATAATCGGGCTCTGAAAGTATAAGGTAATTCCAATCATAAGCTGAAGATGGGCAATAGTAGCAGTCCAGTGCCTGACAGCATTGTCTGTTTTTGTGAATATTGCCTTTTGCGAATAGCCACAATAGGCTCTGTAAAGGGAAACAATGAGGCTAATTAAGACAAGCCAGCGTAGGGTAGAATGAAGAAAAGTAAGAGCTTGATACATTGTATAGAAGAGCTATTTGTTTGATAAGAACAAAAGTAAATAAAAAAACATACTAGTTAGTATGTTTTTGAATAAAAAATTATTGCAAACTTTCGAGGTAGTTTTTTAGCTGTTTTAAATAGATAAGATAAACGGATTTGCTGTTGCTGAGTTTTCCTATATTCCGGATGCCCCAATAGCCAGACATAATAAAAATAGCAACCTGATCGGCTTTTACATCTGAACGTATGTTCCCTTCTTTTTTACCGTTTTCAATACAGCTAATGATAGCGCCTTTCCATTTTGATGACAGGTCGTTTAGTGCTTTAGTAAACTCAGCATTCCAGGGAGCCATTTCTTGGGTAAGATTAGAAGCAGGACATCCATATTCTACTTTAAGGATTTCGTTGTCCATGAGTATTTCATACATCATATCATAGATGGTCTGAATCGAATCTCCGCTTGATGCAAGTGGTTTTAGAAAAGTATTTTCAAACGAAGGCTTTAATAATTCGTTGATAATGGCAATTCCCATCTCATCTTTGTTTTTGAAATGGTAATAGAACGCTCCTTTAGTGACAGCAGTTGTAGCCAGAATTTCATCAATACTGGTGGTCAAATAACCTTTTTCATAAATCAGCTCAAAAGCTTTTTGCAGGATATTCAGCCGAGTGATTGCCGCTTTTTTCATGATTGGAGTTGTATTCTTTTAAACAAAGTAAGAGATTATTTGGAGTTTGTGCAAATGGCTACGATGGTTGGAATTTTCAATATTCTTCTTCCAATTCTTTTAAAGGGGAATAGTTTTTGAATCTTATATAATCTCCTTTATTGTATTTTCCATCTCTAATTGTCTTTTCTTTACCGTTTTTATCAACTGTATTTATGATAATTCTTTCATTAAATAGTTCTATGTTGGCAAATTCCCTTAGACTGTCTTTCTCTATTTTTGCAAATACAGTTTGAGTTCCTCCATATACTCTAAAAGCATCAATACAATTTAAATCTTCATTATATCTCAAATTGGGAAATTCTTCGGAATTTTTAATAAATATAAGTTTTCCGGCTTCTTTATCAAATATGAAAAGTTTTCTAACACTATTTGCGCCTCTTGCTGCAATTGAAGATACAAATGTAAAATCATTCAATTTGTCATTGTTGAAATCTTTGATTTCGACATCACAACTTAAAACACCATCTTTTAAAAAATGAAAGTTCTGTTTTAAAAGCCATTCTGAATTATTTTTCTCAAAGAAATTAATTTCAACATACACACTGTCTGGGCTTCTGAATTTTTTGACATCAATTTTATATTTTTTAGGAATGCCTATTTTTAAACTATCAATATATTCTTCTTCTATTTGAGAAATATTTTTTTGAATTTTTTTAGGCATGTTCGAAGGAATGGTTTCAGATTTCTGTTTTTCAGAACAGCCTGTGGAAATGATCAGGAAGAATAAGATTAAATATTTCATTTTAACTTATGGATTCGTAAACGATGGTTTTGATTACTATGAACTTAAAATTTTAGATTATGATAGTTCCATCATAATAAAATGTCATTCTAGCATTTTCAATAAATTCTTCGATTGAAGTTTCTTTGGTTGCTTTTTTGTTATAGAATTCAATATAATATTCAGTTGGGTTTATAGTGTCAATTCGGGATAGCCAAAATCTAAATCGTTTTGTTTGAGGATTGGGATTTAACATCTCAAGTTCTTCAAAACAGCAAATTGATAGGCTATCATTTCTGATTAAGTTATAAATAATCTTTTGGTCTTGTGTTAATGCGTCAAGTTCTGATTTGCTTTTCTTTGTTGTATCTTTTCCGAAAATAATATCAGGATTAAAAATCCCTTTTTTGAATAGCATTTCATAGCTTTTATTTTCAATTGAGACCGTTATAATTTTTTCTTCAAATTGATAACTATTTCCAACAAGTTGAATGTTTTGTTGAAACCTTGGATAATTGTCTTTTTTGTACTGTTTTGAGTTAAAGACTTCTTTAGCAAACCTATATTTTTCTTTATTTAGGTTTTGCCCAAAAGAGTTGGTTAAGTTTATTGTGAATAGGAGTAGGAACAAAAGGTTTTTCATAAATTATAAGAGATTGTGATGAAAGTCCATTATTGTAAATAACACCCGCTTTTAAGCTGTATATGTTTCCCGTCAAAACTAACAATTTCTTCTTTTAAGTCTTTGATAAATTTGAGATTGTCTATTTCGCAAATTAGTATGAATTTTTGGGCTAGGACCAGCTCTCCTGTCTGGTCATTGTATATGGAAATATAAGCCCTGTTTTTGTGAGGATGTATGTCTTTTATAGAGTACCAATTTCCTCCATCAAGGCCTCCAACCCAAAAAGCATCTTCAGGAATTCCGGATAATCGGGTAGGTTTAGGAGTTTTATTTGAAAACTCACACGAGATTAAAATAAACAATATTAGAGCCGATAAGACTTTTATATAATTGCTCATCAGGTGATAAGTATTAAATAATGATTTTTATTTTCAGACAACATCAATGAGAGAATTCTACTTTCGTAACCCCATATTGTATTCCATTTTGGTTAAAAAAGTCTTTGATCATGCTGAGTTTTTGTGTGCATTCATCTCCTAATGTTATTTTGTTGTCATTCGTTCTGTAATTTCTACATCCAAAACATAGCTCTATAAAGGCAATCAGATGGTTTGTATTGTCATAAAACAATATGGCATTTCTGGGCTCATAACATTTTGAAGCTATCACCAGGCTTGTTTTTGCCTTGTATCCATAATTATAGATAATATCCGTAAGTTTTTCAATCTGACCAAAGTTTAAGGTTTTTATTTCATCAAATTGGCTTTCGATTGCTGTTGCTTCTTTGCCTACTGAGGCATTCAGGTATTTCTGTATTTCTTCTCCAATTCCTGCTTCTCCTTTGTTTTGATAAGCAACCAGCTTTATTTGAGAAGTCTGATTGTATGGATAATTGGCTAGACGTTGTTGCAGATTGATTTTTGTTTTTTTAGCACAGTCTAATTTCTCACTACCGTCTTTGTATTTGTTCTTTTTTGTTTGCGAATACGACAAAGTTGTGGTCAAACCTATTGATAGCATCAATAAGACTATATAGAATGGTTTAGAATTAGACATCATAATAGTTCACAAGTTTAAAGGTTTGTTAAGATATTAGAAATTATATTAAGTTACAACAATACTTTGCGGCTTAGCGCCTTTGCGTGAAAATTAATCGCAAAGGTGCAGAGCCGCAAAGCTGGTATTAAAAGTAAACATTTTTGCGTGTCCTTTATGCTAACTTTTCAACTGCAATTTCATCATTATGTCAGTCTGTTCGTCATCACCTAATCTAAAGATATGCTTGTCAAATTCTACAAAACCGTTCTTTTTGTAGAATGCAATAGCTCTGGGATTTTCCTCCCAAACACCTAGCCAAACATAATCGGATTTTCTTTCTGTTGCAACCTGTATTGCTTTGTCGTAAAGTAACTGACCGATTTTCTTTCCATGAAATTCTTTTAGCACATAAATCCTTTCAATTTCAAGTGCCTTGTTGTCTTTTAATTCGGTTTGTGATTCTCCGAAGTTAAGTTTCAGGTATCCGATTACGGTATCTTCTTCCAACGCAAAATAGAATTCCGAGTTGGTATTGCTGAGTTCCGAATGTAGTTTTTCTGCCGAAAATCCATTATTGAGATATTCCTCCATGTTTTCTTCGGTATTACTTTCAGCAAATGTCTCAAAGAAAGTCTGCCGTCCAATTTTTTGCAATTGGTCAATATCGTTTAAAGTCACTTTTCTTAATAAGATGTTTTCCATGCTTATTGAATGAGTTTGTTTGGGAAGCGCTTATTCATCATTTCTTCGACCGCTGATTTATGGCGATTGATGATAAACAGTTTTGTATTGTCCGGAAGGTTAAAGATTTCGATAAATTCTGCCTTCGGATTTAGTTTTTTATTTTTAAGTACCTCAAAATAGCCTTTTAGGAGGTTGAGTTTTTGCTCATGGTCTTGCGAAATGACAAATACTTTTGTTATGGGTATGGCTGCTGTTTTTTCAACTTCGGCGGCGCTAACGGGAGCTCCCATTCTGTTATTTGAATATTTACGAAAATTTCTTCTGAAATAAGCCCAGTCACTAGAAGTATCAGCTATAATATAACGGTAAGCAAATAGATTTGAAAGTTCATTATTCCATTGCGGAAATTGGGTGTCGTAAGTACTTACGTATGCCTTTACAAAGGCTTCATCCATTGGTTTTTTATCTTCGATGTACTTTTTTAGTACCGGATAGATTGCCTTTGCCATTTCAGATACATATTTATTGGCATACCATTCGCCTTCATCCGCTTTTTTATTGATTTGCTCAATCACATATCCGTTGCCTAATGCGGTTGCCAATACTTCATTCATCAATAATAAAGCATATTGGCTGTTAGGTGATTTTGTATCGTTAAACCATTTCTGCACATTCGTTTTCATCTGTAGCGACTGATTGTCATAAACGATATGATATATTTCGTGCATGGCAACACTAAAAAAGGAGACATGGTCTTTAAGGTCCAACGAAGCTTCGCAGACTGCAACATTGATAAAAGCTCTTGCTCCCAGATTGCCTTTGTCTAAGGAAGGAAGAAGGTTGAGTTCGAACGGAATATTTTTATCCCAGTTGGTATTATAAAAGGTAAGTCCTGTTTGGAAAAAGTTGGCAAACTGTTTGTTCTTTATATAGTTCTGCAGGTTATTTTTTTGGATTTCAAGAGCTGCTTTGTTGGGTTCAAAAACAAGTTCGCGGTATATTGGCAAGAAGTTATCCAATATTTCAGAAAAAGGGGATAAATATTCGTTGGGAATCAGGCCCAGAGATTTATTTCTGAAATCTGCAACCGTTTGGCTTATGGCCAGATTTCTTTCCATCATATCGCGTGACATTAATCCTGCTTTTAGAGGTGACGGATATTGAGTAAAAGCATAAGTGTAATCAATTGGTAGCTGTTCAAAATCTGAAATCTGTTTTTTGAATGTCTCGGTATTGTATTTTGATTTTGAAAAAATGGACTTTAATTCATTATCAGGATAGTTATCTGATATTTTGGTAATAAAGTCATAAACGGCGTAAGGTTCCGAATAGTTCAGTTTAAAATCTACGGCCTGCTGCGCGAAAAGGGGAAGTGTGCTTGTTGTAATAACAAAAAGCAAAGTGAGCATTTTTTTCATTTTTACGTTTGTTGATTGATGATTTTTGATGATTTATGATTTGTGATTGATGAAGTCACAATAGCAATTTTGCTAAGATAAATGTTTTTTCAAACGAAAATAGCTGAGGTTGAAAAATTAAGAGAAGATTAGGTTTTTGAAGTTGACAGAATCGGTGAATTAATATCTTTGTTTTTCAATTATAAAAAATGGATAGAAAACTTACCTGTGTTTGTATAGGACTCCTATTAGTCTGTAGTTTTATTTCATGCAAGCAGAAACCTGAAATCCCTGAAATTTCAGAATCGAAACTAGAAAAACCAATGAAAGATACAGCTGCTGATGCTGAGAATTTTGATGTGTTTTTCAAGAAATTTTCACAGGATAGTATCTTTCAAAAAAAGAGGATAAAGTTTCCTTTAAAAACAGCTTATTATGAAGATGTAACTGAAGATATGACTGTGCATTATGTAAAAGAAACAGAAATTACCTATATTGATTTTACTAAGGATGCTTTAGCTATTAATAAAGAAACAGATAAGTTTACCTTTAAAATAGAAAAGACAACAAATGGTATGATTTATAAGAGAATTGGCTATGATAACGGAATTTATATTTCCTATATATTTTCACTTTCTGGAAACTCTTGGTTTTTATCTGAAATAAAAGACGAATCTACTTGATTTTTAAAGAAAAGCCTGTCCGATTCGGACAGGCTTTTCTTATTTGTTTTCGTTTATTATTTTTTTTGCGTTGTCGTTTTCCGGGTTTAGGGCTAACGATTTTTTATAGGCTTTTATAGCTTTTTCTTTTTGCCCGAGTTTCATCAGACACTCGCCATAACTGTCATGCGTATTAAAACCGTTTGGATAGAGTTCTGTATTTAGCTTGAAGATTTTCAATGCTTCCTCATTTTTGTTTTGGCTGACCAGATTGTAACCGAATTCGTTAACTGCTTCTTCAGAGATAGAATATTCTGACTTCATCCCTTTTTTGAATTCCTTTTTTATGAATTCGATTGTCTTGTCTACAGAATTGCCTGAATCGTAATAATAGGAAATGGTTTTTAAATTCATCTGTCTTTCTTTTTCGATCTGCTGGGCTAAAGTTTCAACAGAGTAATATTGACGCTCTTCGTCGGTTACTTTGGTGGTGTCTATTTTATAGCGTGCCCATTTGTCGTTTGTAGACTTGTTTTTTATAAACTGCGTTCCAAAGATCTGCGGTTGTCCTCTTCTCATAAGATCTCTGTCTACGGCTGCGGCATACCACCATCTGTTGAGTGACGGATCAAGTTCTAAGGCTTTTTTAAATGTTTTTACTGCCATGCCTGAAGCAATGGTGTCATTTCCGTGTTGGAAAACGACTCCTGAATTGAAGTAATCTTTGGCAGTTTGTACTTTTTCTTCTTTGAGTAATTCAAAAACACGGACACGTCTTAAGCTGTCTTCTTTGTTTAAAATAATCCAGTTGATGTCGGATTTCATTCTCGAATTCTGGTCATCGTCGGCCATTTTCTGTAGTTCGACATTGTCAGTTTGTGAGAATGCCTGTAAGGAGTAGAGCGTCAGGAGTAATGCCTGAAAGATTGTTTTTTTCATGTGATTTGATTGATGATTCTTATTTTTGATTTCAGATTTCAGCGTATTGCGTACTACGTACTGCGTTCAAAAGATAAAATTACTTATAAAAGGAATAAGAAAATTGTATAATTGGAACATACCCGTTTTGTAACCTGTAAAATCAATTTTGTGATTCTATCCTGTAATGACTGACTCCATTCCTCTTCGTCTGAAATTAGTAAGGCTTATGTCATCGCAATAAACTAAAATGTCCACGGATGGTTCTGCCGGTTTCCAGTTTTACCACATACCAGTAATCATTGGCAGGCAATGGATGTCCGTTGTAATTTCCATCCCAGCCAGCGCCTTTAGGATCGACATCAGAGAGAAGCTTTCCGAAGCGGTCAAAAATATAGATTTTGGAATTAGCAAAGAAGTTCGGGCTAATGCCTATAATGTCCCAGGTATCGTTGGTGCCATCTGCATTAGGCGTAAAAAAGGCAGGGATTTTCAGTACGGAAATTTTCTTTGATACGGTGCCGCAACCGCGAGTATCGTATACATAAACCATATGTACGCCAGGAACTACATTTTCAAAATAGTTTGAATCCTGGAAAGGCCCGTTAGGAAGGTCAAGACTGTATTGATAGCTCCCAATGCTTATCGGATCGAGAAGCACAGTTGCGGTATTATTTTGTACTAAGTCTACTATTACTACATCAGAAATAGTAGCATTATTTGAAAGCTCGACTTCTATGGTTCTGGTTTTGGAACAGCCTTTGGCATTTGTGACTTTAACAGTATAGGTACCTGTTTCATTGACTTGTATTGTTGATGTTGTCCGTACAGGCGTTGTCGACCATTCGTAGGTAAAATCATTAGGATTCCCTTGTAATAAACCAGCATCTAAAGTGATATAGCGGTTTGGCAGGTTGCTGCAGACATAGTCAGTGTCTTGTATTTTAATCTGAGGCAAACGGTTTACAACCAGCTCAATAGGTGAAATCCCTGAACAGCTGTTAGCATCTTCAACACGCACATAAATTGTTGCATTATAAGGTGTAGCATTTGGATAGCTTCCTGTATTCGTAATTTCGTTCTGTTCGAGCAGTGCGTCATTCAGGTTAGAATAGAAGCGAGCTGTTTCGGTTGGCGTCAGCACTATATCAGTTGTTCCAAGATCAAATGGCATGATGCCTGTTTCTGCTTCATCGCATTGCGCAGCGATAGTAACTGTCCTGTTGATGACATTTACATTCAGGTCCAGGGTTCCCCAACTTGAACATCCTGTTGTAAGGTTGGTAATTTTAACGTCAAGGATTTCCGGGTTGGTTACGTTGTTATATGCAATTGGTAAAGGTGTTGCTGAGCCGGTTTTAAAGAATTCTACTTTAAGGTTTGTATCATTTCCGGTAAGTGATGGTATGGCTTCATTAAGATTAAAAAGTGTCAACCCGTCGGGACTAAGACCTGAATCACATTGAACTAAAGTTCCGCTGGCTTTTGCGGGTAACGGATTTACAATAAGTTTGATTTCCTTTATGCTAATACAGCCTTGTGGACTAGTAATTTTGACAAATACCGGTTCTTCGTTTGGTGTTGTGTTGTAATGGGTAGGGCCATAGGCGTTAGTATTGGCTGTGGCATTGCCGAAAGTAGAGAAGTAATCAATAACGAATCCTGTGGTGTTTATTCCGGGAAGAATAGCGGCAGTAATATCGTTCATCGTAAAAGTTGCTTGTCCGTTCTGGTCATCGCCATCGAGATTGTCGTCACAGGTAGCGAACTTGTCAACCGGAATAAGAACAGAAATTGCTTCAATAGAAAATTCAGAAGTAGAAAAACACCCTGTTACGGTATTGGTTATTCTTGTATAAATTGTTTGTGGATTTGTTGTGTTTCTAAAGCTTCCGGACGGGGTTATTGGGTTTTCTCCTGTCAATACATCATTATTATTGATATGATAGGTAACAGCAACTGAGGTTTGGCTCCCAATGATTGTACTTGTGTTTAGATCAAGATTGAAAGGAGTCAAATTATCAAGAACACCATCGTTGTCACAACTTTTAATATCAAGAGCTGCTCCGGCTGGAGTTTGAAATGTTGGTGGCAGGTTGAATGTAGCGGTTCCTGTCCATGTCAAGGAAAAATTCCCGAATCCTGCCGGTCTGTCTATGACCAAAAAATAGCTTTCCCCATTATTGACTGTCAACGATTGGACAAAGCTGTTTCCAAGAGGTCCAGGTCCTTCTGAAGTATCGGTTTCTTCATCCCGAAGCCCGGTGAGATTATCCGGTGCATTGGCAGCTTCTGGATTTGTGGTAGAACAACGGATGGCTTGTCCTAAACTACCACAGGTAACATTAGGGCCAAATATAAAAAAGTCAAAATCGACATCAATATTGTCATTTTCAGGCGTGAGAATAAATCCGAGTGTTCCTCCTGTGTTAATCGATAATTTTAGCCAGATACTATTGTTTTCCTGGCTGCTACAGTTGTTGCCAAATCCTAATTCCTGAACACCAATCCCGGTTGCGCTGAGACCTTCAAATCCGGTATTTCCACATACGACGATAGCATCAGTACAGTCATTCTGAGAAAAGGTTTTGGTAACGGTAAAAAAGAATAGTAGGGCAATGAGGGATTTTTTAAGTGTCATTCATTAAGGATATTTGCCCAAATTTATTATATTTTTCTAACGAACTGTTATCTTTTTAAAGAAAAATGCCCTCTGACGGTTCTTTCTTTGTTTAAAATAACAAGATACCAATAATCGGTAGATAAAGCGGGATGGCGATTGTAGTTTCCATCCCATCCGGCACCTTTTGGGTCAACATCTGCTAAAAGCTTACCAAAACGGTCAAAGACATAAATTTTAGCGGTTGAATAAAAGATAGAATTTATTCCAATGATATTCCAGGTATCATTATAGCCATCCGCGTTAGGGGTAAAGTAATTGGGTATATAAAGCACAGAAATGTCCTTTTTGACGATTCCACATCCTCGGGTATCATAAACATAAACGGTATGGAACCCCGGCGCTACATTCTCAAAGTGGTTGGAATCCTGAAACGGGCCGTCAGGCTGGTCAAGACTGTATACATAATTGCCAATGCTTTCGGGAGATAAGAGTATGGTTACGGTGTTATTCTGTACTAAATCTACTATTACTACATCAGCAATAGTAGCGTTATTTGATGGTAAAACGGTTATGGTTCTTGTTTTAGAACAGCCTTTAGCATTTGTGACTTTGACAGTATAGGTTCCTACCTGATTGACACGTATTGTAGGTGTAGTCTGAATTGGTGTTGTTGACCATTCATAAGTGAAATCGCTGATTGTGCCCTGTAACAGTCCAGGATTTAAGGTAATATAGCGGTTAGGCAGGTTGGTACAGACATAATCCGTAGCTTCGGTTTGGAGCTTCGGTAACGGATTTACAACCAGATTAATTGGAAAGATGCCGTTACATTGGTTGTTGTCTTCTACACGGGCATAGATTGTTTGTCTGTCACGGATCGTATTTCTAAATGTGATAGGTATTGCATTTTGTTCCAACAACGCATCATTGATAGTAGCATAATATGTGGTAGTAGCGGTAGCTGGAATCCCAATAATAGGTGCATCAGTAAGTGTGAAATCGGAAATTCCGTCCTCACTGCTTAACTCATCGCATTTTTCTAGTAATAAGGGAATATGCATGCCAACATTTACAGATAAGTCCAGTGTGGTGGTTACAAAACAACCAGTGGTATTGTCTGATGCCCGTGCAAAGATTCGTTGCGGATTAGAAATGTTTGGATAGTTATTTGGTAACGGATTGATATTGTCAATAGCATCTTGTTCGGACAGAAAGAAAGAAACGTTTAAATTTGAGTTTCCTCCGGTAATATTTTGTTGGGCCTCTGAAAGTTTAAAAAAGATATTTGTAACAGCGCTAGTCGGACTGCATTGTGTCAGAGAGGAAGGAAATGCTGTAGGAAGCGGATTGATTTGTAAATTTTTAGTAGTTCGGATAGTTGTTCCTTCAACAACAACAGTTGCCCTAACAGTATAATTTCCTGGTCCGGGAAAAACATGGGAAGGCTGAACAGCATTGTTTAAAACGCTACCATCGCCAAAATCCCATACGGCACTTTGGACAAAACCATTGGCACTTATTTCAAATTCGGTAGTTTGGCCGGCACAAAGATTTTTGGCCAGAATGTTTGTGTTGAATACTGATGTAATAAATGGCGGTAGCCCAAAACGGGATGTGCCTTGTTCCAGATTAATTGCGGAGTCTTGATAATTACAGGCTATTCCGTCCTCTTCCGGATTATTAATAACATCCAGAAAATTATCTTCAAATAGGGTATTAATATTGGCTTTATAAATTTTTTTGTCAGGACCTAATTGCAGGGATGTGAAGGTTTTTCTTGAAATTAATTGTCCGGAATCAGGAATTGAAGCAGCCTCGAGATTGAACTGTGTCACACCTGTTTCGGCCGAAACATACAACTTCTTAGTTTCTGCCGAGAATTCCACTCCATAACAGCTACTGTTGGTTACTATGGCCTGACCGTTAGAAACTATTCCGGTACTGTTGTCAAAATCGTAAAGATAAAGCGCGCCTCCGGTTTGAGCACCTCCTGTTGTTTCCGTAATCTGTACATGGGCAATGGCAATTTTTTTTCCATTTGGAGACACTTTGATTTGCCCAATTGCGTTTCTTCTGTAACCAGAAATAGGAACTACAGGATTCAGCTGTGAAACTACCGGCGTACTATTAACACCGGTCGGATCAATTTTGAACGCATAAAATTTATCTATAAAATGCGTTATAACCCAATAACCACCTCCATTTCGTATTCGGACAGCAGTTATTTTTTCAGAACATTTAAATTTTATTTCTTCGCCCGCAGGATCCGGGTTATAAGTAACCAGATGTACATTTCTAGTTATCACATCACCAATACTTCCGTTGGCTCCTGTAATGGACATATCAACAACCGAGTAGTTAAAGCCATTATTAAAACCGTCATCTCCTCCTGGAATTGTTTCGCCACCAGGTTCATATATTCCTGTAAACTGATTGGGATATACTGCTGCATTCTGATGGTGTGGTTCATCAACCGTAAAAATATAATAAAGGTTCGGATTGGCTGGATTTGGAATAATAATACCTGACTGTGTACTGGAAGGATCTCCAAATAATCCGGTACCGGTATTGTAGTTGCCATTTGGCATAATAATATGGTTTCGGTCCCAAACCGTCCTGCCGTCTGTATATAGCAGAAGGTTACCGTTGGAATCTGAAAAAGAACTACAGCCTTCGTCGGTTACAATCCTAATTGGGTTTGGAAATGTAGATAGCGTGGTTACTGTATTATCGCTATTAAAGCGTATCCCTGCCCGGTTACCAAAAAACCAGTTGGATGCCTCGCCTTGGGAGAAGCAGCTCATGGATAGGAACAGAAATAATACGAGTAATTTTACTCTCATAATGAGTTAATTATCTATCAAAGATAGAAAATTATCTTAATAGTGAGAAGTGCCCTCGTATTTCTCGGTTATCTTGTAAAGTTATCTTAAACCAATAGTCTGTTGCTGGCAAATCGTTTCCGTTTAGCTTGCCGTCCCAACCAGCTTGTCCGCCCTTGAAAAAGTGTACTAGCTTGCCATAACGATCAAAAATTGCAACTGTAGCATTGGGCTGGTATTGCAGGTAAGGAATTCTCCAAAAATCATTGGTTCCGTCATTATTCGGGGTAAAGAATTTTGGGTAGTCCATGATAAAAAATTCATGGGTAATGGTACCGCAGTTTGCTTCTTTTATGGTGACATTATAACGACCGGGAGCCAGATTTGTAAATGTTGGTGAGTCCTGAAAAGTAATTCCGTCAAGCGAATATTGGTAAGTCCCTATGCTATTTGACGTAAGCACAACGGTTGCGGTATTATTTCCTCCTTGGAAATCTCTTATGCTCATGGTTTTTACTGTTGCAATACTTGAAGCTGAAACAATGAATTTTTTTGTTCCTTCGCAACCGTCAGCATTGGTAACAGTCACAGTATAGGTTCCCGCTGTATTAACTCGTATAGTTTGGGTCGTTTCATGAGTTGGAGTGTTCCAGCTATAGCTTGAAAAACCACTTCCGGCATTTAACAATACGATGCTGCCGCTACAAATAGTAGCCTGGACATCATCCAGACTGTTACCAAAAAAGTTGACAAGCACATTGAATTCGGCAATTCCGTAACAATCGATTCCGGAGCTTAGTTTTGCATAAATACGCTGTGTGAATGGAGTCGTATTCTCAAAAGTTTCCGGAGTAGCAATAGGATTGAGCCCTGATAAGGCATCCGCATATGACGTATAATAATTGACATTTCCTGCCGGTAGGTTGACTAATATATCTGCCTCTCTTTCGCGCAGGTCAAAAACCGACTTACCGTCTGAAGGATTAGCATCGGTATCACATTTTTTTAAATCCAGAGGATCAGCAATATTGTTGTTTGAAACGTTTAGCGTTACTTCTGCAATAGCATAACAGCCGTATTGGTTTTCTACTCGGGCATAAACAATTGGCTGGGTATTTTCGAAATTCGTAACGTTGGTAATCGGATTTGTATCGGAAGCCGCTTCTGCATTTGTTCTGAAATAAACAGGATCGGTTAATGTTGGATCGGCTGCAATAATCTGTGCATTTGCCTGGTTGAGGTTGAACAGGGCGAGGCCGTTGTTGTCTTCATCACATTGTACTAAAACAGCATTAGAAGCTGTAGGTACAGGCGAATATTCTACCTTGATTTTTCCTGTTGAAAAACAACTTCCGCTAAGTTCAACTCTGACAGAATAGTCACCAGCTCCTGTTACCTGATAAGTAGGAGTGGTTTCAGGTTGCAATATATTGTCTTTATACCATTCATATCGTATTGCGCTGGCATTTGTTGCGTTTAATGTCAAGACTTCGTCCTTGCAAAGCGGATTTCCGGTAGCTAATAGTCGGTCTTTACCCAAATCCGTTTCGATCTTAAAACTTCCACCTCCTAAGAAAATGGCAGAATCGTATCGGTAATTCCCTTCGTCAGCTACAACCAATTTTATATGGTAGCGTACGCCTGGCGTTACATCCGATTGTGCAGTCATGATGGTGGTTTGCCCGTTAAAATTAGTGGGATGCTCATATCCGTTAAATCCGCCAAAATACTCTTCATTTTGAGCATCACAGCCCCCGTTTCCGCCAATTGCAGGGTGTACAGACGTTACTTTAACAGGTATTGTAGTACCCGGAATTACAGCCAGGTTTTTATAATCTCCCGTGGCTCCGACTTCTTTAAGAAGGAATGCAAAACCGTCAGAATAGCGACAAGGTGCATTATCGTGATATTCTTCAGAAGAGAGGATGTAATCAAAACTAATTTTATTGCCAAGCGGAATAAAATCAAATTCGAGTATGGTAGCGTTAATAGAATTGTTTATTTCCAGGGCGGCCTCTAAATCAGAATCGCCCGGCCAATCCATTCCTCGTCCGTCATCTAACAGGCTGCTATTAGGGCCTTGCGCGGCTACAGCTCGTCCGGTACTAAGTATGATTCCGTCAGCAAAGGGAAAGGTGCTGGTTCCGGCATTAAAATAACCGTAGCTTTGTTCGCCTGTGGGAAAATTTCCACCCAGAACTGAAATGTTTGAAACGCGGGCACAGGTATTGTTGATAAGGACATCTTGAACCAGTCGTTCTTTTGTATAAGTGTCGTTAACTGTTATGTATTGCGCCTTGGCCAAAAAAGGAACGCAGATTGCCAATAAGAAAAAAATGTGGGCTTTCGTCATTTTCATAGTATCGGCAAAGATACTATAAATCTCTTTTTTGGAGAATTTTATACGACATTAACATAAAAATAACCGTCCAAATGACAACAATGAGAATTTCATACCAATGAACGCTGTAATCTTTCACCGATGCACTGCCTGAAACCTGATTCTCAATAACTTTATAAGCTTTAAAACGTGTGAAAGGTTCCTTAATAAGGTTTGACATAGATTCCAGCGGAAAGAAAGCGGCAACTTTATCTACCTGTTCTGTACTCGTAAATATTAGCCATCTCAAAAGCCCGTAAACAATTTTTTCTGCAAAAAACCATACAAGCAGGAAACCTAATGCAAAAGCAGAACGTTTTACCAATACTCCTAAGAAAAGACATAAGGAGAAAAAGGCCACCAGTTTTATGAAATAAGCCAAAAGATATTCCAGGTCAGAAAAGATAATGGCAGCCTCATCATAAGATGAAAAACACAATCCCAATATCATTGACATGATAAAGACAAAAATGGTAGAACCCAGTGCGAAAAGTACAACGGTAATCAATTTAGACTGTATGAATTCCTTTTTACTTAGCCCGTCTATCAGGTTTTGTTTGAGGGTTCCATAGGTATATTCATTTGCCATCATTGAAACAATAACAACGGCAAGAAAAAATTTAAGGATGGCAGCCATATAGGTATTGAAATGCCAGATGTATGGGAAATTGAAAATTCCCTGATCTGCAATACGGAAGTCAATTCCTAAAAAGCTGAAATTGATAGAAGCAATCAGGGCAATAAAGGAAAGCAGAATGAAATAGGTAAGGGTCAATACCCTGCTTGCCTTATTCTGCCATATTTTTTGGAGCTCTATAGATAGTAATCGTTTCATTGGTTGAGTATTTTGTCTTGGATACGGTTATCGGACCCGGTTTGGATTTGTTTCAGGATTGTTAGTTGTTCGTCAATTCAAGGAATTGCTCTTCCAGACTATGCTTGCGTTTTACAAGATGGCTTAGCGTTATATTCCTTTCGAAGAGAAATTTGTTCAACTCAGACGCATTCAATTGGTTTTTCGGATAGGCGATAATACGTCCTTCTTCTTCCTCAATTTTTTCAATTGATGGATGTTGTGCCAATGCGTTTTTTAGTTCCTGAAGATTATCTGCAAGTAGTTCGAAGAAACCATCGTGCGAATTCATGCCGTCGACAGTTCCGGAATATAAAATTTCTCCTTTTCTTAAGACAAGCACATGGCTGCATACCTTTTCAACTTCATCCAAAAGGTGGGAAGCAAGAAGTATGGTGGTTCCCTGAGCCGCGATTACCTTGATGATATCTCTGATCTGGCGGATTCCCTGTGGGTCGAGTCCATTGGTAGGTTCGTCCAAAATTAGGATTTCCGGGTCATTAAGGAGAGCAGAAGCAATGGCCAGCCTTTGTTTCATCCCCAATGAAAAGGTTCTGAATTTGCTGTCTTTTCTGTCAAGCAGTCCAACAATTTCTAGTTTTTCCGTTATTTTAGAATAGTCGGTTCCTTTAATCCTGCATACGAGCTGGAGATTTTGCTCTGCTGTCATGTAAGGATAAAAATTAGGCCTTTCGATAATAGCGCCTACTTTTTTCAGGGCCTCATGAGTTTCCAATTGCCCGCCAAACCAGCTGTAGGTTCCAGAGGTTTTATTGACAACATTGAGAACAATTCCGAGAGTGGTTGATTTTCCGCTTCCGTTCGGACCTAAGATACCATAAACATTTCCTTTTTTGATTTCAAGAGAAACATTTTTAACGGCTTTGACCAGCCCGAAATTTTTATAAAGACTTTCAATTTTAAGTATGGTTTCCAAAATAGATATAGGTTTGGTTTTATAGTAAGACGACCCAGGCAACAATTTGTTACAAGAAAATTAAAACTCTTTTCGGACTTGTTTTAGCTATTTACAAGGCAACCTGTCTTCTTTCGTAAAGATGATTGAGTGCCCTGTTAATATCTTTCATTTCTTCAGAAAGATGAATTTTGTTGCCTAAAATGTCATTGGTTGCACAGCGGTGGCACACTTTGCATTCAAATTCTTTGAAGTGGTCGGTAATTTTTCGGGTGGTCTTAAACTTATGACCAAAAAACCGACAAAAGGCTTTTTCAAAAAGCACATTGTGGCGGGTGGTGTTTTGATTCATGTAGGTTATGTTTGTTAGGGGCAATAAACATACTAATTTATCCGATTAAAGGCAAAAATAATCGATGAAATGCACGACGTAAACAAAAGGCAAACAACTGGTTAAGTAATTTGATGGGTGTAATGTTGGTTTCTGGCGAAATTATTTCGCTAAGTTTCTTTTGTGTTAACTTTCTGACAATTATTTAATTTAAACCAAACCATGATGCTTTAATGCTTTTTCTTCATCTCCGGTTATATAGGCAAAAATCCTATGCTTTTTGTCTTTGTATTGTAAAAAACAGGTAACTTCGAATTCAATTTTCCCTATTTTACCTTTTCGTAGTTTGTTTTCCAGTAGATTTTTGCCATCGTATGATAATCGTCGAGTGCCGTTATTTCTGTTGAGAGTATGTTTATGGAAGTTATTCCTATCTTTTTATAAAATTCATAACCTTTCAACATCCGCTCTTTGAATTTGCTGTCATTTTTTCCGCAAATCACTCCTAACGGACTTGATTCTATAAAGTAGTCAGTAAAAGATTCAGCGGTGGTGTTGATGCCAGCCTTATTTCCTTGCAATGTAGCGTTGAATCGTTTTTCGTAATCCTTAAAAAAGCTTTCCGCGTTTTTGTTTTGTGTTTTCATAGCGATACTGTTTTGAATTCTAAATTACGATTGCAGAAACAGATTGCTTTTATATAATTATGCTTAAATAAAAAATCCCCGATTGCATAGCAATCGGGGATTTTTAAATAGTTTGGATAGGCTTATGATTTCTGTTCTTTGTTAAAATATACCAGGTAATAGTACATTTGCTTTTCTTCATCCCATCCTTTTTCTACAAATTTTTCGGCACTTTCCGGGTTGATGAAATCCAATTTGATTTGGATATTCGTATCAAGATTGATAACATTCTTGATTTTTTTTCGTGCATCAGAAACCGCTGCATTTGCGATTGGGAAGGTAGTCACATCTTCAATGCTGTATTTTTCTCCTTTGTCGACTTTATAGTTTTTAAATTCCGACATCAGGTCCGGATTGTCAATTACTTCATTCAGGAAGTTTTGCTCTACAAAATCATCGTTTTTAGCAAAATAGTTCACGGAACGGTTCATGAACATTACTTCTTCTTTTTTATCCTCAGCCGGCAATACAACGTCTTTTGCGAAGTCCTGGCAGAACTTTAAATATTTTTTAGTGATAAAGTTCTCATCCTGAAAAGCATCTACAGAAAGAAAATGTTCTAACCAGTAACGTGCATCATATCGGTTGCTGTCTACAGTCAGGATTTTATATCCTTCTTCTTTTTTATGGTTGAAAATAAGACATCCTTTGTCCAGCTTGTTCAGGTTGATTCCGTGTTGCAGGATCATTTCAAGATTGCTTTCTTTTTCTTCGAATTGTAGGAAGTCAGATTGTAATTCGCTTTTGAATACCCCAACAGCATCTACCACATTGTTATCGATGCTCAGGTTGGTAAGGTAGGCAACATACACCTCTCCATTTTTGATATGCGGATGGTTCGATTGCTCAAAAAGATGTTTTGTAATCTTTTTTGAAACCTCATGAACATTGCTAGGATTGTTGAAAATCTCGCTGGCAAAGTTGTACATTTCATTATATTCCAAATCTACATCATGCGCAAACTGGAAATAGTTTTCTTCTTTTTCTCGGAATGATTTGAAGAAAAACTCTTTTAGCAAAGGCATGATCTCGTCGTTCAAACCATAAGGCGATTCAGACAAAAAGAAGGCTTCGTTACGGCTTTTGTTTCCTACTCTATGAACAGAAAGAGTTTCGATGTGGGTGTTAAATAAGTTGATCATTTTTTTTTAGTTGCTAAGGTAAAAAGGTACTGAGGTTATTTACGTTCTTTTATTTTGTTTATAAAAGCGATAAGCATTCTCTCAACCTCCCGACTGTCTTCGTATTGTATTTTAAATTGTTCTGTTGTAAAATAGCTGATATTTTTAGCTATTTCTAATTGTGTTTGCAGTTCAAAAAGTGAACTAATTGAAATGTTTAGAAAACGGAGATAGTCTTTATTACTTTCTCTGCCAAATCCTTCAGCAATATTGCTTGGAATTGAGATAGCACATCTTCTAATTTGTGATGTGAGGCCAAACACTTCTTCTTTTGGAAATGTTTTGGTAGAATTATAAATGCCGGTTACTAAAGCCATTGATTTTTGCCAAATAAGTAAGTTTCTAAAATTGTTCATGGCGTATATTTTAAGATTCCCCCAAATATAACCAATCTACGAACAAAACCTCAGAACCTTAGCACCTTAGTAACTTAGCCCCTCAAAAAAATCAATTCCAATTTTCCTCAAATCCGTAATCTTCAAAATTATCACCTCCGTCCAGCATGTCAAGATCGTCTTCGTCAAAATCATCTTCATCATAATCGAAGTCATTTACGGCCGAATCGCTAAAATCTTTATCAGGAGCCTCAAGCGGAACTATTCCATGAGAAAATAATACGTCAGGATATACCTGTCCAGGAACATGCTCTTCAATGGCAGCCAGTTCTACAAAGAAAGTCCACATATTGATAAAGTCATAAACATAGATGATTTTTGTTCTTTCTTCGTCTAAAACTTCAGAAAGCTCAAAATCAGACATTACTTTTTGTTCGCCAGGTATATCTCCTGTGTCAAACATCGGTATTTCTTCATCTTGGTTCCACTGGTCATCACTTGTGTAAAATGAAGCCACTTCCATACCGTCAAAGCCAAAAGCATTGACAATAGCGTTATGCAGGTCTTCTAAAGTATCGTTGTCCTGGATAGCAATATCTCTGAAAACATCTTCTTCCGCATCGAGTATTACCCTGAATTTATAAACCATAATCTAAATGTATTTTTGAAACGCCAAAGGTAAAATTTAAATTCCGATTTTTAGATTTTGCTTTCTTGGAATTTTTGATATGCATCCAAAATCAGGAATGATTTTTTAAGCTTCGTAGAATTCAATAGGCAGATTATCAGGGTCTGCTATAAATATAAAACGCTTGTTCGTAAATTCATCAGTTCGAAGCGGTTCCGGATTCAGATTGTTTTCTGCTAAATAGTGTCGCGTCTTTTGTATATCGTCTACTTCAAAAGCCAGATGTCGTAGTCCGCAGGCTTCCGGACGAGAAACACGACCTGGCGGATTTGGAAATGAAAAAAGTTCTATTGAATAATTTCCATTCAGTGCCAAATCCAACTTATAAGAATCTCTTTCGCTGCGATAGGTTTCGGCCAGGATTTCGAAGCCTAGAATTTTTGTATAAAAATGTTTTGATACTTCATAATCGGAACAGATTATGGCTATGTGGTGTACTTTGTTGATTTTTAGCATATAGATTATTCTCTTAAAGGTTCTGTAATCCACCATTGATTTCCAAAAGGATCTTCAAATCCTGCAGTATAGCCGTATTCTTCATGACCAGGATTTTTAAGGCTCTTTGAACCTTTTTGTATGGCAAGATTGAAAACATCATCTACTTTTTCAATAAACAAAAACATGCCGCAGGTTTTCTGATGCCAGTTGTCATTGGCTTGGGCAAACATAACAACGGCATCTTTAATCCTGATTTCTCCATGCATTATAGAATTGTTTTTTCCGGGAACAATGAGCTGTTCTTTGGCACCCAAAACGGTTTTGGAAAATTCTAAAAAGTCACCAGACTTATTTAGGATCAGATAAGGCATGACGGGAAGATACTGCTGTGGAATTTTCATGGTAATACGGTGTTAATTCACATTAAAAGTATGAAAACAAAATTACATGTGGAAGGTTTTTATGATAGCATTGCAATTCATCCCCGAAAAAATACAATTCGGTAATCTTTATTATGAAAGGCGGTTTTCCATATGCAACTTTGCTTCATCAAAAACACCAAACCAATGAAAAATATTTTTACTCTATTATTTCTTACTTTCTCGATAGTAGCTTTTGCACAGCAAACTATTTCTGGAAAAGTCGTTGATGAAAAAGGGCGTCCTATTGCCGGGGCCAATGTTTTTATTGAAGGAACCTACGATGGGGATTCTTCAAATGAACAGGGGAATTTCAGCTTTCAAACCACAGTAACCGGAAAACAAAAATTGGTGGTTACTTTTTTGACTTATGAAACTTTTAATCAGGAAATAACAGTTGAAGATTTTAAGAATAAGACTGTCAAGATGAAAGAATCGGTTAATACGCTTGACGCTGTTGTAATTACTGCCGGAACTTTTGAGTCGGGCGACAAGGCAAGAGCTTCAGTCTTAAAGCCAATGGACATTGTTACTACAGCTGGAGCAGCAGGCGATATTATAGGAGCATTGCTTACTTTGCCAGGTACACAGACTGTTGGAGAAGATGGCCGTCTTTTTGTAAGAGGTGGTGAAGCAGATGAGACACAAACATACGTTGATGGGCTTCGTGTTTCACAACCCTATGGATCAACAACAAACAACTTGCCAACACGTGGAAGGTTTTCACCTTTTCTTTTTAGCGGTATTGCCTTTTCAACCGGAGGTTATAGTGCGGAATATGGAGAGGCATTATCAAGCGTTTTATTGTTAAATACGATTGAAGATCCCGATCAGGAAAAGACAGATATTTCATTAATGACTGTTGGTTTAGGAATAGGTAATACGCAGAAATGGGAAAAAAGTTCCCTGAGTGTAAATGCTTCTTATGTGAATCTGGCACCCTACCAGGTGGCAGTTCCTCAAGCTGTAGATTGGAACAGAGCCTATCAGTCTATATCAGGAGAAATGGTTTACCGTTATCATTTTAATAATGGAACACTTAAAACTTACATGGCTTTTGACGCGGCAGATTTTGACTTGAATCAGGAAGATATCAACCGACCAGAGAAAATAAGGGTAGATGTGCGAAATAATAATTTTTATCTGAATTCTTCTTATAAGGGATATTTTGGTAGCAATTACCAACTGACTACAGGGATTAGCTATGGTTATTCGCAAAACAAGATAGGAATAGCATTAGACGATGTGAAAAATGCCGAACATGCTACACATATGAAGATAAAAATTGGTAAAAACATTACCGAAAGAATAAGGTTGACAGCCGGTGCTGATTATTTTACGACAAAATTTGATGAAGATTTTGCTCAAAATGCGGGTAACACTTTTTCTTCCGGATACGATAACAATATTGCGGCAGCCTATGTAGAAACAAATATCTTCTTTTCAAAAAGATTTGCAGCGAAAGCAGGTTTCCGTTTTTCTTATACCGATTTACTTCAAGAGTCTAACCTTTCCCCAAGATTTTCTTTGGGTTATAAGATAAGCGACAATGGACAATTGTCTTTTGCATACGGAGATTTTGTACAGTCACCAAGACAGGAATACCTGAAATATTCTGACCGATTTGAGAGCGAGAAAACGGCACACTATATATTAAATTACGAATACAGTAAGTCAGGAAGAATTTTTCGAGCCGAGGCCTATTACAAACAATACAGAGATTTAGTAAAATATGATACAGAAACAGTTCAGTTTGATTCCCAATTTAATAATAACGGGAAAGGCTTTGCTAAAGGAATCGATTTGTACTGGAGAGATAATACAACATTTAAGAATCTTGAATATTGGTTTTCCTACTCTTATATAAACACAGAAAGAGATTTTAAAAACTACCCAAAAGAAGTTACGCCTAGTTTTGTAGCTGATCACTCACTATCTCTTGTTACAAAGTATTGGGTAAACAGCCTAAGATCGCAAATCGGACTAACACATAGTTTTAATTCCGGAAGACCTTATAATGATCCAAATAAAACCGATTTTATGAGTGGAAAAACAAAGACTTATAATAACTTGAGCTTTAGTTGGGCGTATCTGGTTTCACAGCAAAAAATATTGTATTTCTCGGTTTCAAATATTATGGGGACAGATAATGTCTTCGGATATCAATATGCAAACAATCCGGATAGCAGCGGCCAGTTCCAACGCAAGGCTATCGGGCAGCCAGCAGATCGTTTCTTCTTTGTTGGTTTCTTTTGGACGATCAGTGATAATAAGAAAGACAATCAGTTGAAGAATCTTTAGTAAGGTACTAAGGCTCTAAGGTTCTAAGTTGCTGAGGTTATTTTTGGAGTTTAGATGTTAAGTGCTTTGAAAAAGGATTGTTTAAAAGATGCTAAGTTGCCAAGGTCCTAAGGAAAAGAACCAAACATTTGCCTTCACATCTCAAAACCTTAGAGCCTTAGAACCT
>CAZFGA010000027.1:0-54963 GCA_964518395.1 uncultured Flavobacterium sp. | reverse complement strand
TTACCGAAACGGCTTGCGACAGTTATACATGGGCAGAAAACGGAATGACTTACACAACGGGCGGAACGTACACCAATGTTACAACTAACGCTTCCGGATGTACTAACACAGCGATATTAAATTTAACCATAAACAATTCGGAATCTCCGGTTGGTGAATCGTCCCAGATAATAACCGTCGATGTAGCCGGTGATGCAACAATCTCTGATATTGTTATCAGTCCGTCAACGGTTGTCTGGTATGCATCTGAATCAGATGCAATATCGCATACTAATCCGCTGAATGGCACTACGACTTTGGTAAACGGTGCTACATATTACGCAGTCAATACAACTGGTCAAGGCTGTAGTAGCGCTCCATATCCAGTAACGGTTTCAGTTGCATTGGGGACGAATTCTTTTGATGATGCACAATTTAGCTTTTATCCTAATCCAACTTCGGACGTGCTGTATCTTAAATATAGCCATATAATTACTGCTATAAGTGTAAATAATATATTGGGACAGGAAGTATATGCCAAATCGATAAATGCGAAAGATGGAATGGTAGAATTTTCGAATTTACCATCAGGAAATTATTTTGTTAAGGTAACTAGTGGTGATTCCGCGAAAATTATAAAAATTATAAAAAGATAAAACAGTTGTTTACTACAAAATCCCAAATTCCGATAAGAGTTTGGGATTTTTTTTATGATACGGTTAGTAAATAAACTAGCCTGAAAGTAAGGCTAGATGTCTGTATTGAGCAGTTGTATTGTGAAAATCGTTAGAAAGCTGTTAGCGGAGATTTTACTTTTGTAGCGATTGCTGAAAATAACCAACCTGTGGCAATAATTTAAACGTTGTACCAAAGAAAAAGCCTCACCAGATTTTCTAGTGGGGCTTAAGTTTCTGTGGGTGATGAGGGATTAACTCCATTCATCCCAAAAAGGTCTTAATGCTACAAGAAAAGTCAAACCCTTCTTATCGGCGGGTTTACTTTCTTCATTCCCCAAAGTGCTTGAAAGAAATCTTTCCGCACTTTCGGGAATAAAAAAAGCCGAAACGTAAGTTTCGGCTTTTCTAGTGGGCGATGAGGGATTCGAACCCCCGACCCTCTGGGTGTAAACCAGATGCTCTGAACCAACTGAGCTAATCGCCCTGATTACCTCACATCATTTAGATTATTGTAATGGTGTTCGGTGAACTTGTTTGCGAGTGCAAATATAGACTGTTTTTTTATATCTGCAAACAATATTCGTAAAAATTATAAAATTTCTGCAATAACAAATGTGCTTCCGCCAATATAAATAAAATCCGTTTCAGAAGCATTTTTCAAAGCGTTTTTGTAAGCTTCTGCAACAGAGTGATATACTTTTCCGTTAAGTCCAAAAGTTGCTGCTTTTTCTTGTAATATTGTTGCGTCTAGTCCGCGTGGAATATTTGGCCTGCAAAAATAATATTTGGCATTTTTTGGAAAAAGTGGCAGTACGTCATCCAAATCTTTGTCATTTACAACGCCTAAAACGATATGCAGTACATCAAATTTTTGACGTGCGACCTGTTTCATGACAATTTCCAGTCCGTGTTTGTTATGTGCCGTATCGCAAATTACCATAGGAGCTTCATTTAATTGCTGCCAACGACCTTGCAATCCGGTGTTTTTAATCACATTCCAGAATCCGTCTTTTATGTTCTCTTCAGAAATTATAAAATTACCTTGTCCTTGCAGTACCCTGATGGCTTGCAGCACGGTTTTCTTGTTTTGTTCCTGATAATCTCCTATGAGGGTAGAAGGGTAGGTGCTGCTGATCAAATCAGAGGCAAAGTAACTGTCACACTGCACTTCTGTTGCTTTCTTCTCAAACACAGGTCTTGTTTCTGCGGTATACTCTCCAATAACCACAGGCGTTTTCGGTTTGATGATTCCTGCCTTTTCAAAAGCAATCTTTTCCATTGTATTGCCTAAAAATTGTACATGATCCATCCCAATATTGGTAATGACAGAAAGCAATGGTGAAATGATATTGGTAGAATCCAACCGACCACCCATACCGACTTCGATAATGGCAATGTCTACCTTTTCTTGTCGGAAATAATCAAATGCCAGTCCAACGGTCATTTCAAAAAAACTCAACTGGTTCTGTTCAAAAAAGGATTTGTTTGAAGCAATAAACTGCACTACAAAATCCTCTGAAATTTCCTCACCGTCAATTTTTATTCTTTCCCGGAAGTCTTTTAAATGCGGAGAAGTATAGAGTCCGGTTTTGTATCCGGCTTCCTGTAAAATAGAGGCCAGGAAATGGGATGTAGATCCTTTTCCATTAGTTCCTGCTACATGGATTGTTTTGATGTTTTTTTCCGGATTATGAAGATGGTCTGCTAATAAAATAGTATTGGTCAGGTCTTCTTTATAAGCCGAAGCGCCTTGTTTTTGATACATTGGCAACTGGCTGAACATCCAGTCTAAAGTTTCAGAATAAGTCATCAGGAGATGAATTTCAGTGTAGTTTAATTTAAACCGAAGTTATAAATAATTTTGCCAACCTGACGATCAGGAGCATTATCGCTTGCTTGCCATTTGGTTCTCATGGCAGCTTGTTTAGCCTGATCTCTTAAGCATTTGGCGGTAATCGTAGTTCCTTTAATTCCGGCAGTAGCACTAATAGTATTACCGTTTTTATCTACAGATACTTCAACAACAACAATTCCTGTTTCATTACTGCAATCGCTATTTGGAGCTGGTTTTGACAGCGCTTTTCGGTTTCCTAACGAATAACCGCCTCCGCTTCCGCCACCCGAACCAGGTCCGCTTCCAGGCCCATTGCCAGGTCCGTTACCAGGTCCATTGCCACCTCCGGTACCGCCACCAGATCCTCCATCACCATAGTAATTGTTGGAGTTTTTATCGCCGTTTAGCTTTCCTTTGTTTCCAGATACTCCATCGTCGCCATCACCACCTTTGTTAGAACCTCCCAAAATACTGGAAAGCGCATCATTTGTAGATTTTGATGGTTTTTTGACTTCAACCTGAGTAATTGTAGGTTTTTTGACTTCTGATTTGATCGGTTTTTTTGTTTCTGTAACAGAAACAGCATCCTCGTCTGAATTTTGAGTCAAAATGTCTTCCTGTGAACTGGCTGTTGGCTGTGGCGCTGATTTTGTCGTTTGAGTTACTTTTAAAACCTCGCTTGTATAATCAGCACCAGAACCAAACTCGCTATCGCCAAAATTTACGGTCACGCCTCCACCGCCTCCACCGGCAAGTTCCTGGATTCTTTCCTCAGTAGCAAATTTAATCAGAAACAAAAGCAATAACAGCAACCCAAACAAAACGGTTGTGATGGCTAAAGATTTTTTTTGTTCGTCAGAAAGGGTGACATTCATAGTTTTTGCGAATTATGCTCGATAAAGATAACGTAATTATCGAAAAAATGTTATCTAAATACTATCAATAATTAGACCAACTGTTTCAAGGCAATTTCGAAAGCAGTCGCGCTGATGTTTTTCTTATCAGCGTTTAGGTCGTGTGCTTTTTGTATTGCATTCTTGATAATTACAGAAGTATCATTGAATATAGCTTCGTCTGTCATTTGTACTTTTTTCTCCATGAAATAAGCAAATACTCTTGCCATTCCGCAGTTTGAAATAAAGTCAGGAATCAAACTTATCTTTTTGTCTGCAGCTTCCATAATTGGGCCAAAGAAAATCTCCTTGTCAGCAAAAGGAACGTTAGCGCCACATGAAATTACTTCTAATCCGGCAGCAGCCATATTATCCAATTGCTCTTGAGTAACCAATCTTGAAGCAGCACATGGCGTAAAGATTTCAGCACCGATAGTCCATATTTTTTTGTTGATTTCTTCAAAAGGAATCATATTGTCAGCTACAAGCTGGTTGCCGTTTTTGTTAACGAATAAGTTTCTGATTTCTTCAAAAGTAAAACCGTTTTCATTGATAACTCCGCCATCTCTATCGATAATACCGACGATTTTTGCTCCTGAATTAGCCAAATAATAAGCGGCAGCAGAACCTACGTTTCCAAATCCCTGAACGATAGCTTTCTTTCCTTTGATGCTTCCGCCATAGATATCATAGAAATGACGCACTGCTTCTGCGACACCATAACCGGTAATCATATCGGCTACTGTATATTTTTGGTTTACGTCTGGAGAATAGATAGGGTTTTCAATAACTTTTACAACACCCTGGCGCAATTGTCCGATTCTGTTGATTTTATCAGCTTCGCTTGGTTTGAAATGTCCGTTGAAAACACCTTCCTGTGGGTGCCATACGCCGCATTCTTCTGTCATTGGAATTACTTCATGGATTTCATCCACATTCAAATCGCCTCCGGTCCCGTAATAGCTTTTCAATAATGGAGAAACCGCTTTGTACCATCTTTGTAACACCCCTTTTTTTCTTGGATCGTTCGGATCAAAATTGATACCGGATTTAGCTCCGCCAATTGCAGGCCCTGAAACTGAAAATTTTACCTCCATGGTTTTTGCCAAAGAGAGAACCTCATTCACATCAAGCCCTTTTCTCATTCTGGTTCCGCCACCGGCAGCACCTCCGCGAAGAGAGTTGATTACTGTCCATCCTTCCGCTTCAGTTTCGGAGTCTTTCCAGTTGAATATTATTTCTGGTTCTTTATTCTCAAATTTCTTAAGTAAATCTTTCATTATATTGTATTATTTGTCTGTTGTTTTTTATTGGTTTGCAAATATAGTTTTTAAAGCATGAATGCACAAAGTTTTAGGATTTCCGTTTAAGGCAGGAAAATTTTCCCGGAACTATGATCGTGTTTGGCTCCGGTTACGCTAGCCAATACATTAACTTCGTCACGCAGTTTTAAAACGCCAAGCAGGGCGAAAATCAAGGCTTCTTTATATTCTACTGTTTTGCCATCTGGGACTTTGAATGTTATTTCCGGTAAATGGAAAGCCATTCGTTCCAGTAAAAATTCATTATAGGCTCCGCCTCCGGTGGCCAGAATAGTTCCTGTTTTTTTAGGAACCGCCAAAGAGGTCTGTATAGCGATATGCTCTACAAAAGTCCGCAATTTATCTTCTGTGGAAATAGTATGTTTTTCCATCATAGGCAATACGGTTGTCTTTACAAATTCATAGCCTAAGGATTTAGGATAGGCTTTGGTGTAAAAATCAATAGAATCAAGTTCTTGTAATAAAGGTTCTGAAATATTCCCGCTTCGGGCAATCGTTCCCTTGTTGTCGTATTCGTAACCTAATATGTCCGCATAAAAGTTAAGCACTGTATTTACAGGAGAAATATCAAAAGCAATTCTTTTGCCATCCTGTTCAAAAGAAATATTGGAAAAACCGCCAAGATTGAGGCAGAAATCATATTCCGGAAACAAGAAACGGTCGCCAATAGGAACCAATGGAGCGCCTTGTCCGCCATATTCTACATCCTGTACACGGAAATCGCAGATTACTTTCTGGTTAGTGAGCTTTGCTATTTTCGGAAGATTCCCAATCTGCAAAGTAAAACCGTTTTGGGGTTGGTGTAGTATTGTATGTCCGTGAGAACATACACCATCCAGATTTTTCAATTGATTTGCTGCAATAAAATCAGAAATCGCATTACCTAATAATAAGGTGTAGTCCTTATTCAGTTTTTCGAGTTCTTCCTGAGAAAAATCTACTGCTTTTTTGAGTCTCGAAACCCAATCTTCCGTATAGGGAACTGCTTTGGTTTCCTTGATTTGATACAGCCAGCGGTTTTCCAGCCTATGAAAAATGATATGGGCCAGATCGATGCCATCCAAGGATGTGCCTGACATAACTCCGATAACGTTATAGTTTTCTGTAGCCATAGCGCCAAAATTAGGCAATCTTATTGAAAATTTGATATTTAATATTTACATTTGGGCGCAAAAAAACAATAAAACGGCAAATAATACCTTTACAAATTATGGATTTTAAACTAACCGAAGAACATCTGATGATTCAACAAGCGGCAAGAGATTTTGCTCAGGCTGAGTTGCTTCCGGGTGTAATAGAAAGAGACGAACATTCAAAATTTCCAACAGAACAAGTCAAAATGATGGCAGACCTAGGTTTTCTGGGGATGATGGTTGACCCGAAATACGGTGGAGCTGGATTGGATAGTGTTTCTTACGTTTTGGCAATGAAAGAAATTGCAAAAGTAGATGCTTCGGCAGCAGTAGTAATGTCTGTAAACAACTCACTTGTTTGTGCTGGTATAGAAAAATACTGTAACGAAGAACAAAAACAAAAATACCTTGTGCCTTTGGCTAAAGGTGAAGTCATTGGAGCTTTCTGCCTTTCTGAACCGGAAGCAGGTAGTGATGCGACTTCTCAAAAAACAACAGCAATCGATAAAGGTGACCATTATCTTTTGAATGGTACGAAAAACTGGATTACAAACGGAGCGACTGCTTCTACTTATATTGTAATTGCTCAAACCGATATTGAAAAAGGACACAAAGGAATCAATGCATTTCTGGTTGAAAAAGGATGGGCTGGTTTCGAAATTGGCCCGAAAGAACAAAAGATGGGAATCCGCGGATCTGATACGCATTCTCTGATGTTTACGGATGTAAAAGTTCCTAAAGAAAACAGAATCGGGGAGGAAGGTTTCGGATTCAATTTTGCAATGGCGGTATTGAATGGCGGAAGAATTGGAATTGCTTCTCAAGCTCTTGGAATCGCAACCGGAGCTTATGAATTGGCATTAAAATATTCAAAAGAAAGAAAAGCGTTTGGAAAAGAAATTTCCAAGCACCAGGCAATTGCTTTTAAATTGGCTGATATGGCAACTCAGATCAGCGCGGCAGAATTGTTATGTTTGAAAGCAGCTTCTGAAAAAGATGCAGGACAAGACATTTCTCAATCCGGAGCAATGGCAAAATTATTTGCTTCTCAAACTGCAATGGATACTACTATTGAAGCGGTACAAATTCACGGTGGTAACGGATATGTAAGAGAATACCATGTAGAAAGAATGATGCGTGATGCAAAAATCACTCAGATATATGAAGGAACTTCTGAAATTCAAAGAATCGTAATTTCAAGAAGCATATTGGCATAAGTTTGTCAAACTTTGACGTTTAAAAAATCCGGCAGAAACTGCTGGATTTTTTTTTAACAGATTATTTTAAAATACTATCTTTATCCTCATGAGTCAGAAACCGAAATCTTTAAAAGCAAAAGTTATTGTAGGGTATTTATTGCTTTTTGTAATAGCCGCTTTGTCGGTTTGGTTTATTTATTCTGAAATCCTAAAAATTGCTACTCCCGGTAATAATGCCAATGCAGACAGCCAAAAGGTAATCCGTGTCAGTAATGCTATTGCCAGTTTATATGCTTCTGAAACCGTGGGAAGAAATTCGATATTGACAGGTTCTAGGGCTGATCTTAATGAATATACTAAGCTACTTGATAGTATAAAATTAGAAATTGAGGCTATAAAATCGGAAGCCGATAAAACACAGCTTCCTAAGCTGGACACAATTCAATACCTGCTTCAGCGAAAGAAAAACAGTATCAATGAGATTGTAAAGTTTCGAAATGATTTTGACACTAAGGCAACTTTTAAGCGAGCCGAAAAAAAAGTGTACACTACAAAAGACTCATTGGTTAAAAAAATAAAACCGATACAGTTTTCTGGAAGGCAACAATACCGATCGTTTTTAAATGAAGTACTTACAAAAAAGCAGCTGGATTCTTTGAGCAAATTACCGCTTTCTAATGATTCACTTGTGATGGTGATTCAAAACAGGATGCGAAAAATGGCTGCGATAGACATAGAAAAACAATATGAATTAGTTGCGAAAGAGCAAAAACTGCTTGATGAAAACCGGTATATTTCTGATCAACTTCGAACAGTACTGTCTTCTTTAGAAAAACAGATGTTAGAAAAATCATATGCAAAAATCAATGAATCCAAACGGGCTATCGATAACACAATTCAGACGATTGCCTGGGTTGGTGCCATAACATTCTTCCTGCTGATTATTTTTGGCTATATTATTATAAGAGATCTTACTATAAACCAAAATTACAGGAACCAGCTTGAAAGCCTGAATGCTGAAAAAGAAGATCTGCTGCGAAGCAAAATGATGCTTTTGGCTACCGTTACGCATGATATACAGACACCGTTAGGAAGCGTTATCGGTTTTTCTGACCTGCTAAAAAATACCAATGTCAATCCGAAACAGGAACAATATCTCGACAATATAAAACACTCTTCAAATTACATATTAAAACTGGTTAACGATTTGGTGGATTTCTCAAAACTGGAAAACAACCGTATCAATGTTGAAAAAATCGGTTTTAATTTCAAAGATTTGATTGAAAGTACCTGCAAGCCATTAGAGCCAAATGCAGAGAATAAGGGAATTGAGCTTAATTGGGATGTTGAAGAAGTACTCGATGATAATTTTGTTTCCGATCCTTATAGGCTCAAGCAAATTTTGACAAATCTCATTTCAAACGCTATAAAATTTACGCAGGAAGGTTCTGTTGAAGTTCATGCCAAAGTTGAATCAGATACTATTGTTGTTTCTGTAATTGATACCGGAATTGGAATTGCAAAAAACAAGCAGAAAGCTGTTTTTAAAGAATTTACCCAGGCACATTCCGGAATTGAAAAGAAATTTGGCGGAACGGGTCTGGGCTTGACGATTGCCAAAAGAATGCTGCAACTTTTAGACGGAGATATTGTATTAGATAGTGAAGAAAATAAAGGGTCAATATTTACGATCACGATTCCGGCTATAAAATCAGGAGAAGAAGCTGTTGAGGTTGTTGTTCCAAATTTGAATTCGGAAACAGAATTTTTAAAAGATAAAAGGATTCTTATTGTTGATGATGATGCAATGCAGCTTTCATTGATGAAGGAAATTTTCTCCAATTATCCTGTAAAAATAACAACGCTAGTCGATGCTGCCAAAGTGAAAAATTTATTAGAACATGAGCAGTTTGATCTTGTTTTGAGCGACATCCAGATGCCTAATATCGATGGATTTGAATTGGTGAGAATTATCCGCAATAACAACAATGAGCAAATTGCCTCTATCCCGGTAATTGCTTTATCAGGAAAGAGAAATCTTAATCCGGAAGATTTCACAAGCAAGGGTTTTACGGCATTCCATCCAAAACCACTGCGACTAGAGGAATTGCTGCTTCTTATGAAATCGATATTCAATGGTAAGCCGGTAGATGTTGCTGTTCAGGTTGCTGAGGCCCGAAAAGATGAAAAGCTATTCGATTTGTCAAGCCTGAATAAGTTTACTCAAAACGATCCGGTTTCTTTAAAATTAATTGTGGATACGTTTATTGCCAGTGTTTCTGAAAACACCGAAACATTGCGGCAAGCTACTTTTGAAATGAACCTGAAAAGGATGTCGGAAATAGCCCATAAGATGATACCCATGCTCAAGCAAATGGAAGTGTATACGATTTCTGACCTGTTAGAGCCAATAGAAGACCAAAGTTTGGAATATAACAAAGAAGAAATGGAGAAATATGTAGAAGCTATTTTCCAAAAGCTATCGGTTCTTATTTCTGAATTGGAAAAGGAAATTAATTGATTTTTGAAAAAGGGACTAAGCTGCTAAGGTTCTGCGTTTTGTGTGTAAAAGGGAGCGTTGTTGAAAGAGAAGCTTTTTTGTTTTTTCTTTCATTATAGATTTCCTCAAATCCGCGAAATTTCTTTAATCCACGTTTGAATAAAAAGTTGCTAAGTTGCTAAGGCTGCGTTTTTTTATTAACCACATTCTCTATTTACTTAAAACTCTCAAGAAAAATTAGCTAATTAAAGATCGATGCTGTATAGTTTCAATTTGTTATAAAGTGTCTTTCTGTCGATATTCAGCAATTTGGCAGCCTTGGTTTTATTAAAGCCGGCTTTCTCTAAGGCAGAACGAATAGCTGACTCTTCATTTTCTTTTGAATAATAGGGAATAGCATTTTCCAGTTCTATCGCAGAACGCATTTCTTGCGGCAATACATCAATAGGGACGGTGTTGGTTTTTGTGAGCAATACAGATCGCTTGATCGTGTTTTTCATTTCGCGCAAGTTGCCTGGCCAGTCATAATTCATAAATAATTCAATGACTTCATCATCAAAACCTTCGATGTTTTTCTCAAGATCGTCATTGGCTAAGGCCAAAAAATGATGTGCAAAAACCATAATGTCCTGCTTTCTTTCACTCAATCTTGGAGCCTGGATGCAGAATTCATTTAGCCTGTGATAGAGGTCTTCACGGAAATCTCCTCGTTTGACTGCTTCGGAAAGGTCTTCGTTTGTGGCAGCAATAACACGGATGTCAACCTTGATTTCATGATTGCTTCCTACGGGTTTTACTTTTCGTTCCTGAAGTGCGCGAAGTAACTGGATTTGTACTTCATAAGAAAGGTTTCCTACTTCGTCCAGAAACAATGTTCCGCCATTCGCAGCTTCAAAATGTCCGGTTTTGTCATTTATAGCTCCGGTAAAAGAGCCTTTTATATGTCCAAAAAATTCGCTTGAAGCAAGTTCTTTGGGAATAGCACCGCAATCAACAGGAATGAAAGGCTTATCCTTTCGCTTACTTTGCATGTGTATTGTATGTGCAATGTATTCTTTTCCTGTACCACTATCGCCTATAATTAGTACAGACATATTGGTAGGCGAAACAAGACTTATGTATTCATGCAGCTGATTCGAAGTTGAGCTCGCTCCTTTTACAAAAGCAAAATCGGAAGTTTCTTTTTTTTCTTTTTTCTCAGCAACGGGTTCCGGTTTCTCAAATCTCTTTTTAAGAGACTGTTCGATAGTGTGCAGAATTTCATCAGGATTGATAGGTTTGCCTACATAATCATAGGCTCCTAATTTCATAGCGCTGACGGCTGTTTTAATATCAGTATACCCGGTCATTAGAACAACCTGGGTTTTAAAAGAAGTTTCTTTTATATATTTTAGTATTTGGATACCATCACTGTCAGGCAGTCGGATATCTGTAAGGACAACATCAAAAATTTGATTTCGTATCGCTTCTTCAGCTTCTTTAGCATTGAAAGCATTGGTAACATCATAACCTTTTTTTTGTAAGAAGGTTTTCAGCATTACGCAAAAAGACGTGTCATCATCAATCACCAAGATTTTCGAGCTCATATTGGGGTACAAATGTTTTTCACAAATTTAAAATTTTAAACCAATTTTAAATGTTAATAATGTTATAATATAAAAACAATAAAGGAGATGCCCCCACATCTCCTTTATATTGCGAAGAATTATAAATCCTTCCTTCAACAAACTTAACTTAAACTATGCTTCTTTTATAAACTCACCTGTAGCCGTGAAATAAGCAGTAACGGTCTTTTCATCTTTTGAAAGGACCAGCTTGTATTCTCCGTCGCTAGCAACGTGCGCTTCCTTTATTGTATATCCGCCATATTTTGAACTGATGGTTTTTAATACATCAGCTGGAATAGCAGATGGTTCAATTGGTTTATATTGTTTTTCCTGAATTACGGAAATTTCATTTATCGTTTTATCTAATGCTGCAGCATTTACTCCAATACCTACTACTAATGCGGCTAAAACTAAAATCTTTTTCATAACAATTTTTTTGTGGTAATGGATATGTTTCTTTTTCGATTAGTTAATAGAAATAAATGTGCCATTTTGAGAAAAGCAACGTAATACGTATGTAAACACCTGTAAATCAATTGTTTTTAAATATTTTAAATTATTGTGGAATATGGGGAATATGTGTAAAAGTGTGGAATTTGCCTGAAAAAAGTGTGGAAATCAACAAATGTAGTGGCATTTTGAGAATGTAAGAAAAAGATGATTCTCGTAATTTTGACAGATAAATTCTAAAATAGACCTTGAAATTCGTGTTGTAGAAGAGGATAGGCCAAAATGCTGTTTTATAAGTTTTCCGACTCTGCGGCCTTGCGTGAAAAATAGCTCGCAAAGCCGCAGAGTCGCAAAGGGTTGAATGAATGATTATATAGGGATAAGTTTTGAGCTACTAATTGCACTATTTTTTTTATTTTAGCCAAAACCAATTTATCAACTATAAACCGATGATTAAGAGAATAGTTTGCCTGTTTTTTTTGATAGCATTAAGTTGCAAATCAAATCCTTCGGATAGTGGGTCAGCCAGCCTTACCAAATCTTATAAGGTAAATCAAGAATCGGTGGCGAAGACTTTAGAATTTCTTGCTTCAGATGAACTACAGGGAAGGGAAGCAGGCTCAGAAGGAATTGAAAAGGCAGCTAAATATCTGGAAGCTATTTTTTCCCAAAACCATATCAAGCCCTATTTTCTAACTTATAAAGACACGCTTTCTAATTATCCTAAACCGGCTTATAATATTGTAGGATATCTGGAAGGAAATGACCCAAAACTAAAAAATGAATTTGTAGTAGTCGGGGCGCATTATGATCATATTGGTTTGTCAAAAGAAGCAACTGACGGTGACAATATTAATAACGGAGCAAATGACAATGCTTCCGGAACTACTGCGGTTACAGAAATAGTAAAATATTTTGGAAAATCGAGGTCTAATAAGAGAAGTCTGCTTTTTGTATTTTTTTCGGCTGAAGAAGAAGGATTATTAGGATCAGAGCATCTTGCCAAAAAATTAAAGGCACAGCATTTTAATATCTATACGATGTTGAATTTTGAAATGATTGGAGTTCCTATGAAACGCGATTTCACAGCCTATATTACGGGGTATGCAAAATCGAATATGGCTGCTAAATTCAATGAATACTCAGGCAAGAATTTGGTTGGTTTCCTACAGCAAGAACTAACATACAGGCTGTTTATGGCTTCGGATAATTATCCGTTTTTTAAAGAATTTAATGTCCCGGCACAAACAGTTTGCACTTTTGATTTTGAAAACTTTGATTATTATCATAAAGTACAGGACGAATTTAAGCTTATGGATACGGCACACATGACATCATTTATTCAGGATATGTTGCCTGTAGTTGAAAAAATGGCAAATTCTTCCACAAGAGAAATTGCTTTGAAAAAATAATTAATGCAAAGTGAGCTTTGCGATTTAAAAATTAGAATGAAAAATATTATCATAACAGGAACCAGCAGAGGAATTGGTTACGAATTAGCTTTGTTATTTGCTAATGCGGGCCATCAGGTTTTGGCTATTTCCAGAAAAACACCACAGGCATTAATAGAAAATCCGAATATCACCTGCCTTTCTGTAGACTTGTCTCAAGAAGAGGATCTGGCTAAAATTGAAAGCTTCCTTTCTTCCGCATGGAAACAGGTCGATGCAATTGTTCATAATGCGGGAGCTTTATTGCTAAAGCCTTTCTCCGAAACATCAATACAAGACTTTGAGAAAATTTATAAGGTCAATGTTTTTGGAGTTGCGGCTCTAACCCGAATCTCGTTGCCTTATTTAAAACCGGGGAGCCATGTGGTGACTATTAGCAGTATGGGTGGAATACAAGGCAGTATGAAATTTGCCGGACTTTCGGCTTACAGTTCTAGTAAAGGAGCCGTAATCACGCTTTCTGAGTTGCTCTCTGAAGAATATAAGGAAAGGGGAATTTCGTTTAATGTATTGGCATTAGGATCAGTCCAGACAGAAATGCTGGCAGAAGCTTTTCCAGGTTATCAGGCTCCGCTTTCGGCAAAAGAAATGGCAGATTATATCTATGATTTTACCTTAAAAGGCAATAAATTTTATAACGGAAAAGTACTGCAGGTGTCTTCATCAACTCCTTAATTTGTTATAGAAAGAAATAGCAGCCTTTTTATTCTCTATAAAAGTAACCACTTCAATTTTTTTGCCTTTGTCTATAATGTTGAAGGTGACATGGTGTTCTTCTATTTCTTTCTGACTGTTAAGGGAACAGCTAATTCGAGAACCTTCAATTTCGATTTTAAATTGAATCGGAAAGTCAGTGTTGTTTTTAATTCGCAGGTCTTTATAACCATAAACAACAGTAGCGTCGGCACCTAAAGGAGTAAAACGATCTTCTTCAGAATAGATGTCGACAGAATGGTTGTATCTTTCAAGTATTTGAAGATTAGCAGTCAAAGCTGCGTGATAGATGATGCCCGAAAGTTGACAAAGCCCACCGCCGACTTCTTCAGAAATTTTTTGATTTACAATATTTCTTCCCTTTTTAAAACCGTTTCTTTCTGAAGGATTTCCTACGGTTTTCCAAAAAGAAAACAGTTCGTCCGGATAGATGCAGATTTCATTAATTGCTTTAGAGGCAAGTTTCAGGTTATGGATTTTATTCTCTAAAAAAGTTCCCTTTTTTATTTCTTGCTGAATGGTAATTGAGAAACCGGACACATTTTCTTGTGGCCTTTTTTTGGCAAAGCGATTCTTCGAGATAAACTTCAGATCGGTAATCTGTCTTTTTATTACCCTGAATTTTAGCTTTATTGCGGTTGGGATAAGTTTTTTCACCGTTTATACTTTTTCTAATTCGATGACGAGGTAGGAAGAATACTCTTTGAGAAAGGTTTTGCAAAAAACAGTATCGATTTTTTGCAATAAAGGGCGCATTGAAGAAGGAAATCTATGGATAGGAAAAAAGAGTATTCCCTTATAATGTTTTATTTTCCAGTCGGATTTTATAAGATTTTCGATGTCTTTTATCGAAAGAGCATTAGCGCCATGCCAGTCTTTGCTCTTGTAATTGAAAAGCTGTCTCCTTTTTTGAGAAGGAAAATCAAAAATCAACCTGCCATTTTCTTTTAATTTTTGATGTGATTCTTTAAGGAAATCAATTACTGTGGATTTGTCTAAATGCATCAGTACATGAAAAGAAAATAGAATGTCAAAAAAAGCATCCGGATGTGGGATTTGAGAAATACTGCCAAGATTGATATTTTTGTCAGGAAATTTTCCCTTGGCTATTTCAATCATTTTTGGACTGATGTCTATGCCGTGGCTTGCATAATTCAGAAATCTTCCTGTTCCGCAACCTAAATCCAGAATGTTTGCAGTGCTAATATGAGGTAAACGCTTTTTTAGAAAGGCTCTTTCTTGCAGATCAATATAGGTGCCGTAAGAATTTCCAAACCTGTTTTGGTCATAAGTCGACGCTAATTCATCATAATATGTTTTTATTTCTTCAATCATATTCTAAATGTATAGCTTTTCTACCAAAAATAAATAAATTTGTAATAATGAGTGAAGTCTTGTCAAAATACCTGCCTGAACATGCTGTGGAACCCTGTTTCGAGTTGATTAAGGCTAATGAAGTCCATCTTAAAATTGTCAATGAACGTGTAACACGTCATGGCGATTATAGAAAAGGTCTGGGAGGAAAGCATGAAATCACTGTAAATTCAAGTCTGAATAAATACAAATTCCTGATGACGCTGATTCATGAAATCGCGCATCTTGTAGCGTTTAAAAAATTTGGCAGGAATATTAAGCCTCATGGCAATGAATGGAAGTATACTTTCCAACAACTAATGGTGCCTTTTATTCGGCCTGAAATTTTTCCAAGCCACATATTGCCACTTATGGCAAGGCATTTTAGAAATCCTACGGCAAGCAGTGATACTGATGCGACGTTGTCTTTAGCTTTAAAACAATTTGATAAAGAAAACGACAAAAGTTATATTTTTGAAATACCTTACGGGAGTTTTTTCAGGATTCACAACGGCAAAATATTTAAAAAAGGTGCTCAGAGAATTAAAAGATTTGAATGTCAGGAAGTAAGTACAGGGAGAATTTATCTGTTTAACCCAAATGCAGAGGTTGAGCTTTTGCCAACAGGTGTTAAATATTGATTAAACAATTTTGATTTGAATTTATAAATAAGAAAATTTATATAGAGATTGCATAAACTCTTAATCCAAGATGAATAAAAATTATTTTGCCATATTAATGGCTGGAGGTGTCGGCTCGAGATTTTGGCCGGTTAGTACCAGCGAATTTCCAAAACAGTTTCACGATATGTTGGGAACAGGCGAAACCCTTATCCAGAAAACATTCGGGCGACTATCTAAACTAATACCGGAAGAAAATATTTTTATTCTGACAAATGAAAAATATAATGACTTGGTTTTAAGTCAGCTTCCTCAGGTAAGCCAGGAACAAGTATTACTGGAACCTGCAATGAGAAATACGGCTCCTTGTATTTTATATGCTTCGCTGAAGATAAGAAAAATAAATCCTGATGCCGTTATGGTTGTGGCTCCAAGCGATCATTGGATTGAAGACGAAACCGCATTCATAAGTAATTTGCAAACCGCTTTTGACTATTGTGAAAAAGATAATGTTTTGATGACTTTAGGAATACAGCCTACTTTTCCAAATACAGGTTTTGGCTATATCGAATATGACAAGTCAGATGCAAACAACGTAAAAAAAGTAAGTCAGTTTCGGGAAAAACCAGATTATGAAACCGCAAAAGAGTTTTTAAAAAGCGGTAATTTTCTATGGAATGCCGGAATATTTATTTGGAGTGCGAAATCAATTATCCAGGCTTTTGAAGCATTACAGCCGCAGATGTATAATTTGTTTATGCTTGGATATGGTGCTTACAATTCAGACCTTGAAAAAGTTTTTATCGAGGAGAACTATGCCGACTCCGAAAACATTTCGATTGATTATGCTGTCATGGAAAAAGCGCAAAACGTATTTGTGCTTCCGGCAACTTTTGACTGGAATGATTTGGGAACATGGGGCTCATTATATGAAAAACTTCCAAAAGATAATCAACTGAATGCAGTTGTAAATGCGTCTGTTTTTCTGGAAAATGCTTCCAATAATATCATTCGTACCGATGCTAAAAAATTAATTATTATTGATGGATTAAATGATTATATTATTGTAGATAGAGAAGATGTATTGCTCATTTATCCAAAAGGTAAAGAACAGGAGATAAAACGAATCACGGGGATTATAAACAAATAAAAAGAAAGGCTGTCAGAAAATAACAGCCTCTTTTTTTGTCAATTGTATTTGTTCTGTTTCAGAAGGAAGGTTTTAAACGAAAAACAATATATTTTCAAAAAAGAAACAGAATGACAGAATTTGAAATCAGTCTGAAACAATACTTCGGAATTGTTGATACAGAAGAACTAAAATCCATTGCATCTTTATTTGAGCCGGAGCTATTGAAGAAAGGAGATTTCTTTTTGGAAACGGGCAAAAAATGTGACAGATTAAGTTTTATTCAATCCGGATTTTTGCGCATTTTTCTCGAAACAGAGAACAAACAGGTTACACAATGGATTTCGTCAAAAGGTTACTTCATTACCGATTTGTCCAGTTTTATTTTTGACCAGCCCGCCCGCTGGACAATTCAGGCATTGACCGATGTAGAGATTTATACCATAAGAAAAAGTAAATACGATAATATAAAAACGGTTGTTCCGAAATGGCCCGAATTAGAGAAGCTGTTTATTGTGCATTGCTTTATAACACTCGAAGACAGAATCTTTAGCCATCTTTCGATGACCGCTGAAGAACGCTATTGTTTTTTCTTCGAAAACAATAAAGAATTATTCAATCAGGTTCCCCTACAGTACATTGCCTCAATGCTTGGAATGACACCGGAAACTTTTAGCCGGATAAGAAAAAAGCAATTTTCTTAAATTCTTGATTTTTATCAAGCCAACGTCATCATACAAAATAGACCTTTGTGGGGTTCATTTATAACACCACTAAATGAAGCATCTATTTTTATTATCACTAACCCTTTTGATGAGTATAACAGTTATGGCAAAAGAAATCAAAACAGAAATCGTTATTCAGGCAACACCCGAAAAATTTGGTCAATTCTTACCGATTTTGAAAATTATCCAAATTGGAATCCTTTTATAAGTAATATAAAAGGAAGTGTTGCAATAGGCAATAAAATCAAGATTAGTATTCATCCGCCGGGGGGAAAGAAAATGACTTTCAAACCAAACGTAATTACTAAAATTGACAAAAAGGAATTAAGTTGGCGTGGCAAGTTACTGGTTGGAGGGCTGTTTGATGGGGAACATAAATTCGAGCTTATCGATAATAAAAACGGAACGGTAACATTTATCCAAAGTGAAAAGTTCGAGGGTCTATTTGTAGGGGTGTTCAGTCTGAAGAAAACGGAAGATGGCTTTAATCAAATGAATGAGAAATTAAAGGAACTAGTAGAAAGAGGCAATATGGTTCAGGAAGTTGCGAGTAAGTAAAGAAAAAGCAAGACATAGTGCTGCATTGGTACTTTAAGATTATTTGCAAAAAAAAGTTGAATGCTACTGACATAGGGTTGTCACTAACGCATTTTACATTTGTTCTGTAATCAAAATAATAGGGCAATGAAAAAAGTTTACAGTATACTCGTTTTTTTATTCATGTTTGTACCAACAACAGCCCAAATTCAAACAAAAACTTCTAAAACTATGGACCATCAAACAATCCAACGATTTCACGTAATCGGAATTTCGACTAGAACAACTAATAAAAACGGACAAGCCGGTAAAGATATCGAAGCGCTATGGGTCAAATTTTGGGACGAAGAGATTCAAAAACAGATTCCAAATAAAGTTAGTGACGAAATTTATGCTGTTTATACCGATTATGAAACAGACTTTACCGGTGCTTATACTACAATCATCGGATTGCCGGTTAGCACTTTAGAAAATATTCCGGAAGGATTTGTAGGTCTGACTATTGAAACGATGTCTTGCAAGAAGTTTGTGTCAAAAGGGAAAATGCCTGAAGCAGTCATCAACACCTGGCTGGAAATATGGGGCAATAAAGAACTTAATTCAAAGCGTGCCTACAAGGCAGACTTTACCGTTCACGGGAAAAAATACTACGACGGAAATAATGCGGAAGTGGAAACTTTTATATCTGTAAAAGAATAATTTAGGAATTGTTGTAGCCGTAAAGTGCGATTTAACATAGGTGTACTTGTAAATACAGACCAAGAATTCATTTACTTGGTCTGTATTTTATGTTTTAAGACTAGGCTTTATCTTCTTTATCTTCATCTTCTATATCTGCAAGAAGACTTTCGCGTACTTTTTTGAACAGGTCTGAGGAATATACGAATTCAACAATAGATTTGTTTTTGGTTTCTAAGATTTCTTCATTTGTCCCTTCCCATTCTTTCAGTCCGTTTTTAAGGAACACGATTTTTTCTCCAATCTGCAACACGGAGTTCATGTCGTGCGTATTGATGACGGTCGTCATGTTGTATTCTTTCGTGATTTCCTGAATCAATACATCAATCAATATCGAAGTTTCCGGATCTAATCCAGAGTTAGGTTCGTCGCAGAAAAGATATTTAGGATTGTTTACGATAGCTCTTGCAATCGCCACACGCTTCTGCATACCTCCTGAAATTTCTGAAGGATACTTATTGTTGGCATCAACCAGATTAACTCTTTTAAGCACTTCGTTTACACGATCACGGATTTCATTTTTTTTCTTATTGGTAAACATCTTTAAAGGAAAGCCAACATTTTCCTCTACCGTCATAGAATCGAAAAGGGCGCTTCCCTGGAATACCATCCCAATTTCGGTTCTCAGGTCTCTTTTTTCATCTTTAGTCAGTTCTGAATAAACTCTTCCGTTGAAAGAAATTGTGCCTTCGTCAGGAGTGTGTATTCCTAACAATGTTTTAAGCAGTACAGTCTTTCCGGAGCCGCTTCGCCCAATAATAAGATTGGTTTTTCCAGCCTCAAAAGTGGTGGAGATGCCTTTCAATATCTGTGCGTCACCAAATGACTTTTTTATATCTTTTACTTCGATCATGAGCTTAAAAGTAATTGTGTTAGAATATAGTTCGTGAGAATCACCACGACACTCGTCCATACAAAGGAAACGGTACTGGCTTTACCAACCTCCAGCGCTCCGCCTTTCATATAATAACCATGAAATGAAGGGATAGTTGCCAAAATAAGAGCATAAACCATAGTTTTTATAAAGGCATATACGATATGGAATGGAATAAATTCAGTTTGCAAACCTGTGATGAATTCGTCACTCGAAGTCAGATTTCCATATACAGAGGCCATATAACCGCCTAAAATCCCTAAAAACATACTCAAGGCAATAACAAAAGGATAAAGCATCAAGGCAGCAATTTTTGGAAATACAAGATAGTTGAGTGAATTAACTCCCATTACTTCCAAAGCGTCGATTTGTTCCGTTACTCTCATTGTTCCAATGCTGGAAGTAATAAACGACCCGACCTTTCCGGCCATGATTATGGAAATGAAAGTAGGGGCAAACTCCAGGATAACAGACTGCCTGGTGGCAAATGCGATCAAGGTTTTTGGAATCAGAGGATTTGTCAGGTTCAATGCTGTCTGAATTGCAACAACACCTCCAATAAAGAATGAAATAAAAGAAACAATTCCTAAAGACCCGATAATCAAATCGTCAATTTCCTTCAGAATGAGCTGTTTCATATAGGACCATTTTGTAGGTTTGTTGAAGATTTCCTTCAACATAATAAAATAGCGTCCTATCTGGGTTAAGTATCGAATTATCATTATAAGTTTCTAAATAACGGCTAAAGTACGAAATTTGTCAAGAGTAGTTGGTTTTGCTTTGCGAGTTTTTTAACTATATCGATAGCAGTAATGAATTATAATAACTTTTCTTTCATTTTTTTCAATCGGTAGTCTCTGATAAATTTAGCTTGCTCTTTTGTTACCAATAGTGGTTTCTTCTCAGATTTGGCTTTAAAAAAACCCTTGATATAATCAAAAAATAAAAAAGGTTTCTTTTTTAGCATGGCCAGTTTGGCGGAAGCGATGGCTGTAATAAAAAAACCATATCCTAAAGTATAGAAGGCTTCGCCTTGTTTATAACGTGCTGTTTTATTGTAATTGGCACCGGTTGGTTTTAGGTGTTTTACTTTTAATGATTGGTCTGTTACAACTTTCCATCCATAAAATTTGCACAACAATTCGTCTACTGTATCCCATCCCATAGCAGGTTTAAGAGTCCCAATCTGAAGGAAGCATTCTTTGCGATAGGCTTTGAAAGCTCCTCGGATATGATCTTTGTCTGTCAGGTTTTCAAGAATCCAGTCGCCGTTTTTTTCGATATAGGCAAAACCGCCCGCCATTCCTATTTTAGAATCCGATTTGAAAATATTGAGAATCGTTTCAAAATAGTTTTCCGGCAGAATTAGATCGGCATCCAGTTTTACAATAATATCATACTCAGTATCCAAGGTTTCGTATCCTTTATGGAAAGCCTGAATAACTTTGCTTCCAGGAAGATGGATGGCTTCAGATGTTTTTTGCGTAAGGTGAATGAAAGGATGCTGAGCTCCAAATTCCCGAACAATTGTTGAGGTATTGTCGGTTGAATTATCGTCTACCACAACCACTTTTGCTGGAGCTACTGTCTGTTCAACCAAAGACTGCAATGTCTGGGAAATAAAAGCTTCTTCGTTATGAGCCGGAATGACGATATAATAGTTCATAATATCAGTGATTATTTTACTTTCTCTGCGTAAACTATATAATATCTGTTTGTGAATTTTCGCAACAAAGGCCTGATGCCAATTTTTTTAACCGGATTTGTCCATTTTTGACGATCTAGTATTTTCCATCCGGTTTTTTCCAATAACCAATCAAGTTGCCAATCTTCAAATTCATGATAATGACGGTCCCACATATCGGTTTTGCTGCGGTAAGCAGGCGAAAACCAAAGACGTAAAGGGATCGAAATAAACAATTTGTCAGACTTTATGTTTTGGAGCACTGCATACGGATTCAGCAAATGTTCAAAAATTTCAAATGCCGTTGTAACTGTATACTGCTGTGTCTGTAAGGCTTTTTGGTCGTTGTCAAGATCTTCTCCTGTAGTGTTTATGACTTGAAATCCGTTTTCTTTCATAATCTTGGAGAACGGATTTTCAACCCCTAAATCCAGGATTGTTTCTGAAGAATTGATATGTCTGTTTAAAAAATCGAGCGTGTGCTTGAATCTTTTTTCTGGAAAAGTTTTTTCGTACATCTTGTGTCAAGTTTAAGGCTTCGAGCAATGAAGCCTGAAACCGAACTTTTGTTATAATCGATACGTGAATGCATTAACATTCATTCCTGCACCAACGGATGCAAAGATAATAACATCTCCTTTATGAAGTTCCTGATTTTCGATTTTTCCTTTAATAAGCAAATCATATAATGTTGGGACTGTAGCCACGCTGCTGTTTCCCAATTTATGTATGCTCATTGGCATAACACCTTGTGGTGGGACTGCTTTGAACAGTTTGTAGAATCGGTTGATAATTGCCTCATCCATTTTTTCATTAGCCTGATGGATCAGGACTTTTTTGACTTCCGAAATGTCTATCCCGCTTTTTTCAAGACAGCTTTTCATGGCCATCGGAACTTGGCTTAAGGCAAACTCATAAATTTTTCGACCAAACATTTTTATATAACGTACATCCGGATCCAATTCGTCGTTATAAGACTTTCCAAAAAACAGATAATTTGCTTCTTCGTATGCAAATGTGGCGCTTTCGTAAGATAGCAGCCCCTCATTTTCTTCTGTGCCTTCAACTATAGTGGCACCTGCACCATCAGCATAAATCATCGAGTCACGATCATGCGGGTCTAAAACTCTTGAAAGTGTTTCAGCTCCAATTACCAGACAGCGTTTTCCCATTCCTGATCTGATAAAAGCATTAGCCTGGAGTATGCCTTCAATCCAGCCCGGACATCCGAAAAGAATATCGTAAGCTACACATTTTGGATTCTTTATCTGGAGTTTATGTTTGATTCTCGAAGCCAGGCTTGGAAGAATATCAGATTGGATTTTTCCATACTGTACATCCCCAAAATTATGCGCTACTATAATATAGTCAATCGTTTCAGCATCGATATTTGCATCTTCTATGGCTTTTTTTGAAGCTAAGTAGCCAATATCTGATGCCTGAAGATTCTTTTCTGCATAACGACGTTCTTCTATTCCGGTAATATCTTTGAATTTTTCAATTATGAGTTCTGTTGGGTGAGATAACGGCTCGCTATTGTCGTCCAGAAAAATATGATTGTCAAAATCGTGATTGGCGACTTTAATTTCTGGGATATAGCTGCCAGAACCTATAATTTTTATGTTCATTACTGAATGATTATTGTTTTTGCTAATGTATTAAAAATTAACGCGCTTTATAATAAAAAAGTATTATGCGTGCATACAATTATGGAATAGTCATTTTTGGGTCTTGATTATTAAGAATATGATTTTATTTTAAGCGGATTTTTGCAGTTTAATTTGCATTACAGTTGCGATAGAAAGTGCTTTGGTTTTGATTTTTTCTGAATTTTCTCCTGAAAAGCTTTCATCTACAGTGAGATAGAATGTGGCGAGCCAGATTTTGAAATGCTCCGCCGTCAATTTTGATTTTTCATTAAGGTCTAAGTGGAGTTTTAGCACATTGTTTTTATAATTGCCTTTGCCGAACAGGCTGAGATTCCAGAAATCGACAATAACAGGCAAATGGTGCTCCATGTTTATTTTGGCAACTTCTGTAAACAGGTAATTGATGGCTTGGTTTTGGAGCAATTTTTGATAAAAAATGTCCATCAACAGGGTTAAATCTTCGCGATTTTCGAGGTCTTTCATGGCTTTTTTTTATGCGTTTTAAATTTAGGCTAATAAATGAAGATGAAAAAATAATTAAACTTTTTTTTGTGATTAAAAATCTTATATTTGCGGCAAAATCAACAATTAACACAAAAAAATGAAAAAAAGTATTTTATTATTAATGTTATTAATGACTTCGTCATTAATTTTTGCACAATCAGACAAAATATTCAAGCACAATGGCGAAACCGTTAATGGAAAAGTTATCCGTTTGGATGAGTATGTAGTCGTATTCAAATACGATGGTGAAGATGCTGAAAACTCAATAGGGAAATATGCTATTGAAAAAATTGTTTATGGCAAAAGCGGAAGAGTTGAAGAAGTTTCTGAAAAGATTGAAGTAAGCTCAGAGAAGGACTGGGAAAAAGTGGTTATCCTTGAGGAGAAATCATATATCGCTGGATTGAAAAAAGTTGAGGAAGTAAGAGGGAAAACTGGTTTGATCAACTTCCAAACTGGAAACACGGGTGATAAGAAAGCAGAGAAAAAACTAAAAATGGAAGCTGCAAAATTAGGATGTCCGTTTATTTTGCTTATGGCAGATAAGACTACAGTTGGAGCTAGCTCAAATTCTTTGGGAGGTTCACAAGCTATCAAAAAAGGAGTTGCTTACAAGTACTAATAAGTATTCACAATAAAAAAAGCCGATAGTAAACTATCGGCTTTTTTGTTATAAAGATGTTTGTTAGCTTTCCATGTAAGCTTCAATAGGGGCACATGAACAAACTAGGTTTCTGTCGCCATAAGCATCGTCCACTCTGCGAACAGACGGCCAGAATTTATTTTCAGCAATATATTCTAATGGAAAAGCTGCTTCTTCTCTCGTGTATGGGAAATCCCAAGTATCAGCCGTAAGCATTGCCAATGTATGAGGAGAATTTTTCAAAACATTGTTTTTGTCATCAGCAGAAGCTTTTTCAATTTCTTTTCGGATGGAAATCATCGCATCACAGAAACGGTCTAATTCTTCCAGGTTCTCACTTTCTGTAGGCTCAATCATTAAAGTTCCGGCTACAGGGAAAGAAACTGTTGGCGCATGGAAACCATAATCCATCAAACGCTTGGCGATATCGGTAACTTCGATTCCTTTTTCTTTAAACGGACGGCATTCGATAATCATTTCGTGAGCTGCACGTCCCATTTCTCCAGAATATAAAGTTGCATAATGGCCGTTCAATCTTTCCTTTATGTAGTTGGCATTCAGGATGGCGTGCTGTGTTGAGCTGGTCAAGCCTTCCGCGCCAAGCATAGTGATATAACCGTATGAAATCAAGCAAACCAAAGCAGAACCCCATGGAGCGGCAGAAATCGCTGTAATTGCATGGTCTCCACCTGTTGCGATTACAGGGTTTGTAGGCAAGAACTCAACTAAATGCTGTGCAACACAGATTGGTCCTACACCAGGTCCTCCGCCTCCGTGAGGAATAGCGAAAGTTTTATGAAGGTTCAGGTGGCAAACGTCAGCTCCAATTGTAGCTGGATTTGTAAGTCCAACCTGAGCATTCATGTTAGCGCCATCCATATAAACCTGTCCGCCGTTTTCGTGTATGATTTTTGTTACTTCAATAATAGAAGCTTCGTAAACTCCGTGAGTCGATGGATACGTTACCATCAAACACGCCAGATTATCTTTGTATTGGATAGCTTTAGCTCTTAAATCTTCAACGTCAATATTTCCGTTTTCAGATGTTTTTGTAACTACAACCTGCATTCCTGCCATAGTTGCTGTTGCCGGGTTTGTTCCGTGGGCCGAAGCCGGGATTAAGGCAATATTTCTATGAGATTCGCCTCTTGACTGGTGGTAAGCGCGAATAACCATTAAACCGGCATATTCTCCTTGGGCACCTGAGTTTGGCTGCAAAGTCGTTCCTGCAAAACCAGTAACAACATTTAGCTGCTGTTCCAGTTTTTTCAACATAGTTTGGTAACCTTCTGCTTGTTCGATTGGGGCAAAAGGGTGGATATTGTTCCAGTTTGCCATGCTTAAAGGCAACATTTCAGCGGCAGCATTCAGTTTCATCGTACATGAACCTAAAGAAATCATAGAGTGATTCAGGGCCAAATCTTTTCTTTCCAGCATTTTGATGTAACGCATCAGTGCTGTTTCGGAATGGTGCTTGTTGAATACTTCATGTGTAAGGAAAGTGCTCGTTCTATTTAAGCTTCCCTGATATTGAACCTGAGCAGCCAATTCGGTTACTTTGATGGTTTCTTTTCCTGCAACTTCAGCAAAAATAGAAATCATAGTATTGATGTCGGCTAAACCGGTTGTTTCGTTAAATGAAATCGAAACCGTATCCTTGTCGATATAATAGAAGTTAAATTCGTTTTTCTCAGCAATTGCTTTTACTTTTTGAGCATCCGCTTTCACAACAATAGTATCAAAGAAAGAAGCGTTAGTTTGCTGGATTCCTAATTTGGCTAAAGCATCAGATACAGTTACGGCTGAAGCGTGTATTTTTCCGGCAATATAATCTAGGCCTTTTGGACCATGATATACGGCATACATTCCGGCCATAACTGCCAAAAGTACTTGAGCCGTACAAATGTTAGAAGTTGCCTTTTCACGCTTAATATGCTGCTCTCGGGTTTGAAGTGCCATGCGAAGCGCACGGTTTCCATTGGTGTCAATAGTTACGCCAATGATTCTTCCCGGCATACTTCTTTTGTATTCTTCTTTTGTTGCAAAAAAAGCAGCGTGAGGTCCGCCATAACCCATCGGAATACCGAAACGTTGTGTTGTTCCAACCACTACATCTGCTCCCATTTCTCCAGGTGAGGTTAGTTTTACCAAACTCATGATATCGGCAGCAACAGCAACTTTTATTTCATTTGATTTTGCTTGTGCAATGAATGCAGCATAATCGTAAACCTGACCGTATTTGCCCGGGTATTGAAGAATTGCTCCAAAGAAATCATTGCCAAATGTGAATTCTTCGTGATTTCCTACTACTAATTCTACTCCTATTGGAGTTGAGCGAGTCTGTAAAACGGATAATGTTTGAGGTAAGATTTCTTCAGAAACGAAGAATTTATTTGCGTTATTTTTCTTCTGGTCACGTGTTCTAACGTCGAAAAGCAAAGCCATTGCTTCAGCAGCAGCAGTACCTTCGTCAAGAAGAGAAGCATTTGCAATTTCCATTCCTGTCAATTCGATAACCGTTGTCTGAAAATTCAACAGGGCTTCCAAACGGCCTTGTGCAATTTCAGCCTGGTATGGCGTATATGCCGTATACCATCCCGGATTTTCAAAAATATTTCTTTGGATAACCGCAGGAACGATTGCAGGATGATAACCCAAACCAATATATGACTTGAATACTTTGTTTTTATTCCCTAGTTTTTGAATATGATCCAAATATTCATATTCAGTCATGGCTGGTTCTAAGTTCAGCGGCGCTTTTAGACGGATGTCATCAGGAAGCGTTTCATAGATCAATTGGTCAATTGATTCAACACCAATAGTTTTCAGCATATGCTGCAAATCGTTTTCTCTCGGACCGATGTGTCTTAAAGCAAAAGCATCTGTTTTCATATAATATTGTCGTGGGTTGTTTTTTGTGGCACAAAAATACTTATTAATCTCAGAAATAAATCCTTTTTTAACATGGTTTTTTTAGGAAATTTTCAACGAAAACTCGGTGTTGTTAACAGTTTCGCTATTTTTGCAGGATGCAGGTTATCAGACGACTATTTGATTTTTATATTAATGGCAGTATACACGTTGCTGTTGCTGTTTTGTCGCTGGTTTTAATGACCAATCATATGTTTCAAAATCCTTTTAATTTGCCCATGGCAGGGTTTGCTTTTTTTGGGACAATTTTCGGGTATAATTTTATTAAATACGAAGATTTTTTTAGGAATAAAAAACCTTTGCGTTTTGAACTTAAAGGTATTGCTGTTTTAAGCCTGATTGCTTTTACAATGGCAGCTTATTTCTTTTTTAATCTGAAACTCATCACTCAAATTACGGCTTTTATTTTCTTTGGACTGACTTTTCTATATACGGTTCCTATACTGTCAAGCAAGAAAAATATCAGAAATTGGAGCGGTGTCAAGATTTATATTGTTGCACTTTGTTGGGCGGGAGTTACAACGCTGTTGCCGTTAATGAATGCAGGTACCGAAGTTTTTTCGGATGTGATTCTTAAATTTTGCCAGCGTTTTTTATTGGTTATCAGTCTCATCTTGATTTTTGAGATTATCGATTTAAAAACTGATAGTCCGACTCTGGATACGGTTCCCCAGCGAATAGGAGTGAAGAACACCAAAATTGTTGGTATACTTTTATTGGTACCACTTTACTTCCTGGAATTCTTGAAAAGTACGATTGATACCAATCAGCTTTTTGTCAATGCCATATTGGTTATGGTTACTTCGCTGTTTATGCTTTTTGCTAATGAAAACCGATCGAAATACTATACCTCCTTTTGGGCAGAAAGTATCCCTGTTTTATGGCTTGGCTTGGTGTATTTGTTTTGATGACGTTAACCCTGCCAGGATAGGAGGTTTGAATTATCGTAACTCCTCCAAAGCCTTCTCCAACACCCCAAATTCAAATTTAAAACCATTTTCCAGTAGTCGTTTTGGAATTACATTTCTGCTTTTTAATACCAATTCTGTTTCTGTTCCAATCACACCCGCACCAAATTTTAAAAGCCTTTCGCTAATCGGAATTCCGGTTGGAATGCCCAAACTTTTACGAAGTGTTTTCATAAAAGAAGCATTTCGGACAGGTTCGGGAGAAACAATATTTATAACTCCGGTCAATTCTCTTTCCAAAATAAATGCAACAGCTCTCGCAAAATCCTTTTCGTGAATCCAACTGATAAATTGATTTCCTTTTCCCTGTTTGCCACCAAAGCCCACTTTTACTAAATTTTTTAGAGGCAAATAAGCACCTCCATTTTTACCTAATACAATTGAAGTTCTTAATGCTGTTTTTAAGGTTTTTGGAGTTGTAGTTTCAAAAAAGACTTTTTCCCACGATTTGGCAACGTTCATTGAAAAGTCGTTTCCAATTTCTCCATTTTCTTCATCCATTTGTTTGTCTAAAGAATGTCTATAAATAGTAGATGTAGATGAATTTAACCAATGTTTTGGTGGGTTTTGACATTGCAGAATGGCAAGATTCAGAATACGGGTGCTTTCAAGTCTGGAATCCAGAATTTCTTTTTTGTTTTCTTCTGTATATCTGCAATCGACAGATTTACCGGCAAGATTGAGGAGTACATCAGTATTTTCTAATTCCTTTTCCCACCCAGAAAATGTTTTGGCATTCCATTTTACATATCTGACATTGTCTTTGATTTCAGATTTTCCTCTTGTCAGGATAACAATTTCTTCAAATTTATCTTTAAAATGATTCACTAAAACCTGGCCTAAAAATCCTGTTCCTGCTGCAATTATGAGTTTTTTCATGATTTTGTATGTTTTCTTCCTACCCTGGCAGGGTTTATAACCCTGCCAGGGTAGGAAGGTTGGTTAACTTAAAAGTTTAAAATGGCTATTAAAACAATCACTCTATAAATTATCCAAGTGTAGCAAAGAGCTGTTGGAAGTTCTAATATTTTAATTCTTCGATAATGTTCTATATACATCAGTAAAACAGTGATAGCAAACCAAGCGAGAATAATGATTTCTGGAATACTTAGAAACTGATTTAGAATTAAGATAGGTGTTATGAGCAGTGAGCCTGCTAAGGAAACTGTCATCAGATTTCCGGTATAATTTAATAGTGCTTTTTTTCCAGTTTTTAATAAAAACAGGCTTTGAAAAACAATTTGCCCAAACGTGATTACCAATTCTCTGCTGAAATTTCCAACTGGAAGATTAGGTATAAGATTTGAATAATTATATAAGGTTAAAGCTGTAACTAATAAGGCGAAAATGATATAAATAATTCGATATTTATAATTAAAACTTGGAACGCATTGCAAAATGGAGTCATTAGTTTTTTTGTTTGGAATAATTACTTTTCGATTGTATGAAATAAAAGAATACAGCTTTTTCAGCAGGTATTTTACTGGAGATATGTTCCCGACTTTTTCTATCCATGGGAAAGAATTTCCAATTACTTTCAGCAGGCTGTCAATTCCGTAAAGGACAGTTTTGTTTTTGTTGTCGACTAAAGCAATTTCATTAGAAGCCCTTTTAAAATCAATAAAATTATGTTCTTCATCTGTCAGATTTGAGAAAGGTTTTTTGCCGTTTTTGTCTAACATGCCTGTTTTTATAAAACCGGTAGTGTAGGTTTGACAGAGCGGGCAATCTTCATCATAAAGTAAGGTTTGGTTTTCGAGAGTTTTCATAATAGAATTTTTGATATTGTAAATTTTAAACTTTCAGAAAAAAATGAAACTTTTATTGAAATTTTTTTATTTCATGATTTTCATGACCAAACGGCCAATCCAATTGTCTTTAAATTCGGTTACCTTATCAATCATATTATCTGCTTTTAATACGAAATCATAGAGTTTGGAAGTCTGTTCCACAAAATGCTTTGTTTCTTTGGTTTCATTGCCTTTAATAGAAGAAACATCTTTTAAGACTCTTAATGCCGGTTTGATTTCTCTTTTGCTTCTTTCTTGTGCAATTTTTACAGCCAGTTCGTCTAAATCTTTTTCGGCTGTAAAGAATTCTTTTCTTTCGCCAGATTTGTATTCTTTGTATACAATTCCCCAATCCATCAAGGCACGTAGGTTCATGCTGGCATTTCCTCTGGAAATCAATAATTCTTCCATAATGTCTTCCATAGAAAGTGGTTCTGGAGAAACCATAAGCAACGCATGAATTTGTGCCATCGTTTTATTGATGCCCCATTGTGAGCCTAAAGCACCCCATGTCTGGATGAATTTATTTTTTGCGTCTTTGAATTCCATACATCAAATGTATAAATTTATTTTTGAACTTTCAAAAATAATTGAAAATAATAATTGATTAAAATAAAAAGCCGTCAGTTTCTACTAACGGCCTTAATTTTTTTTAAATGTCGGGACTAATTTACTTCACGATTTAGATAAACCCAACCTGTTTTTTCTTTTCCGTCTCTAAATGCGATATAATAATAATAGGTTGCCGTAGGAAGAAGCTTGCCATCAGAACATTGTCCGTGCCATTGATTTACGTAATTGTTCATTTCGTAGACTTCTGTTCCATAACGGTTAAAGATTTTGACCCTCAAGATATCGAGTCCTGCTAAATTCCAGGTGTCATTTTTATCGTCACCGTTTGGAGACACTCCTTTTGGAATTACACAATAGCTTTTTTCGACAGGAATTGATGTTGTGGAGGTGCATCCTTCTTCATTGGTTACTACAACAGTATAGGTTCCTGATTCCAAACCCGTAATCTCAGTGGATTGTGTTGTCGCATAAAAATTATTTGGCCCTGTCCAGACATAAGTAGCGTTTGCCACATTAAAAGAGTTGTCTATTGCAAAAGCAGTAAGCATATAATGGTCGTTTTCACATTTAGCTTGGGCTCCAACAGAAAAAGTATCTGTATTTTCATCAACCTCTATTGTTTTTGAAAAGGAACAATTGTTCAGGTTTACCAAAACACTGTACAATCCGGGCTCATTGATTTCAATTTCGGGAGAATTACCGCCAATTACCTGCCCATTTTCATTATGCCAAATATAATCGGCTTCCAATTCTCCAAAATTATCAGGAACTACTTTTACTGTACTTTGTTGCCCAAAACAGATTCGGGTATCTTCTTGTGTAAAATGGAAATCAGGTTGTGGTGTTACGACAAGTTCAAATGACAAGGGTTCTGAAGGACAATTGACAAGATTGGTTGTTACGGTATAGGTTCCAGACATTTCAACCGTCGCATTTGGGAATACGGGATTGATGCCTGTTGCTGTAAATCCGTTTGGACCGGTCCAGGTATAGTGGTATATAAGATTTGGATTTTGGATTCTGATGTTTATTGGAGAACCTGCACAAAGTGGACCTACTTCATTAATGATAGGTGGTACCACAGCATTGTAAAAATGGATAGAAACTATAGCTTCATCTTCCACACCACAAAATCCTTTTACAAAGTATCTGAAATAATACGTTGATCCGTGCTCGGCGCCTTCCGTATTCCAAACATTTGCACTGAGGCTGCCCACAGATGAGATTTGTTCCCAAGTTCCGTTTCGGTCTGGATTGCCTAACAGATAGTCAAATAAATTGATAGAAGAAGGAATAGAGCAAAGATTTGCATCATTGTCGTTTCCTGCGTTTGGAGGAGTTCCTGCATTGATTTCATAATTTAAAATTTGATTCAGGCAGGAGTCCGGTTCTGCAGGATAAGTAACAGCCACATGATACATTCCAGATTGGGTGTTGACATTCAAAGGTGTAAAGTTTAGGGTAGAGTTAGTGCTTAGCGTAACATTTTCAGCTCCTTGTTTATACCATCTGTATTGCAGATAGGAAAAATTAGGAACAGAAAGTGTGCTGTTTTGTCCGTCGCATAGGGCTGCGGCAATAGAAAACACAAATGGAACTGTAACATCATGGGTATAGGTACTTGTATTTTGGCATTGATCTTTTATTTCAAAAACATAAACAGCAGATTCCAAATCTGTAAATAATGGACTGCTGCCGTTTGAAAAAGTAAATGGCTGTCCATTTTTTTTGATTATTCTGAAAGTGAAGTTTCCTTCGCCAACTACGTTTAACAATACATCAGAAAGAGTACCCGAACAAGAAAATGTTAGAGCTCCTTTTATTTCGGGAAGCATACCCGTTTCGAATTCTTTAATAGTAAATGCACAAAAATTATCGGCACCTATGCTGTTATAGATAGATGATGCTGTTATGATTCTAAAATTTCCACCTATCGGAAAATTCAGGTTCCAGTTATTATTGTTACTAACCACAATTGAATTGGTCCCGTTAGGATAGGTGTTTTCAGGATAAGCAACATTTGTATTAGGATGACCCCATTGGCCTGTTATCGGATTGAATTTCTGCAGCCAGTATCCTAAATTTGTAACTGAGCCGTTATTGTTCGTATGGTTAAACCGGAAATTGAAAGAAGAACATCCTTCTACAACTTCAAAAGTCGTATTGCCTATATATTCCTTAATTTGTAAAGTTAATATATATTCTGCATTGCATGAGTCTTTTATCTTGATGCTATAAGTGCCAATTGGTAGCGAATTCATCATCAGATAGTTTCCTCTGATATTACTAAAAACATTCATCGGTCCATTATAAGCGCTTGGCACTGTTATAAATTCAGCGCTTAGCATTTGGACATCAGGCGCACCACCAATATAAACGGAGCCAAATCCAGGTTCACATCCACCAAGATAATTGACTCTTGGCGTATTAGATCCGCCTGGTGGTACCGTGACGGGTTTTGTGTAGGTATTGCCACATTCATCAGTAAGGACAATGGTATATTGGCCGGGAACAAGTATGTTTTTGATGATTATGGTTCCATCATCTTGTATATAACTGTCGACATTATAAGGAGTTGGAAAAGCAAAATTAGAGGGTGCTATTTGTATAGTAGCCGAAACTATATCTGAGCCTATAATTTCTCCAACTATAACACCAGATGAGCCACAGGATCCCGTGGCTATTAATCTGGCATCAGTTTCATGGACAATTTGGATTTGAGATGTGCCAGTCCTTCCACAGGCATCTGTTACCTTAACTATATAAGTGCCTTCCGGAAGTATATTGGTGGTATTTCCGTAGGTTGGGTTACTATAAAAAGTAGGATGTGATGCATTATAGGCTGAAGGATTGAATGTGGCCGGTGCAGAAATGAACTCTACAGTTATAGGATAAGTGAAATTTATCGGATTAACCTGAAAGGATTGTATGCCGCAACTGAGTCTTTGCAGTTCTAAAGACAGTCCGAAGACGTTTTCCATGATTTTATTGTCCTGTCGATATTCATTGCCGCAACCGTCAGTTACGACTAGATTATAGTTGTAAGGTGCATTATAATAGGGAAGCGATATGTCGTAGGATTCCTGCCAGTTATTAGCTATGAAGGTTTGTGTGATAGGGGCACCTCCGCCCGGAGGAAAAATAGTAAATACAAAAGTAAGCGGGTAGCTTACGGTAGCACCGGCTCTTATTGTTACAGTATAGGAAGAGCCAATCGTATTGCAGTTAACCAATTCATTATGAGGAGTTGAAGCTGCAGAAATAGTAAGTGGGGTAGAGCCGGCCTCGCGAGTTACTAAAGTGTAGGATCTGGTTACAGCATTGCCGCAGGTGTCATAAACTTTAATCAGATAGGTTCCTGCGGTAAGGTTGGTGAAAATATTGGAAGTTTGCCGAGGCTTTATAATAGGGCCTGAAATGATTTCATATCCTATAGGATTTCCGCTTGTGACATTCACAATTAGATTTCTATTGAGACTACAGGCAATATCGCTGAAGGTCATGTTAAATTCTAAAAAAACAACTGTACTGTTGATAACGAAGTCTTTTTCCTTACGATTGTTTTCGGTTCCTAAGGTTTGAGTAGCAATAACCCTGTAAATACCTCCGGTAAGACCCGATAAGGAATTGTTTGTGACGGTTGCGTAAGGAGTTGTTATATTTGGAAGTTTGTAAATCGTATAGATAATACCTGCATCTGGATGGGTTCCGTTTACTGTAAAAGATAAGGTTCCGTTTCTGTTACAAGTTTCATTAGTTCCGGTAACGGTAAGGGTAAAATCTGGTAGCTGTCCGAAAGAACTGATTGCGTGTAAAGAAAAAATTAATGTAAATATAAAATTCAGGTAAAGTTTTTTCATAAGCAAGTTTATTGAGGGAGATATCAAATATATAAAATACTGTAAGAAAAATTACGGTTTTCCTTGATGATAAACGTAAAAATCACAAATAAAAAAAGGGACTGCCTTATTTTACTGGCAGTCCCAAATGTTTTGAAATCAAATAATTATGATTAAAGTAATCCGGCTCTTTTTAACAGCGCATCTGGTTTTGGTTCGCTTCCTCTAAATCGCTTATATAAGACCATCGGATGTTCTGTACCGCCTTTTGACAAAATACTTTCCTTGAATTTTGTAGCAATTTCAGAATTGAATATTCCTTGCTCTTTAAAATATTCAAAAGCATCTGCATCAAGAACCTCGGCCCATTTATAGCTATAATATCCAGATGAGTAACCTCCTTGAAAAATGTGTGAAAAAGAAGTACTCATGGCATTTTCCGCCACATCAGGATAAAGTTTGGTTGAGGCAAACTGGATGTTTTCAAATTCTTTTACATCTTTGATAGGCGTTGGATCTTGGCCATGCCATCCCATATCCAGCAAACCAAAGCTCAATTGCCTCAAAGTGGCCATACCTTCCTGGAAGCTGGCACTTTCTTTTATTTTCTGTATGTATTCCGTAGGGATTATTTCGCCAGTTTGGTAATGATGGGCAAACAGGGCCAACGCTTCGGGTTCATAACACCAGTTTTCAAATATCTGACTTGGCAATTCGACGAAATCCCAATATACGCTGGTTCCTGAAAGGCTTGGATAGATGGTGTCTGCCAACATTCCGTGTAAGGCATGTCCAAATTCGTGGAATAATGTAGTCACTTCATTAAAAGTAAGGAGTGACGGTTTGGTTTCTGTCGGTTTTGTAAAGTTGCAAACAATAGAAACATGAGGCCTTTCATTAATGTTTCCTAAAACATATTGCGATTTGAATGAAGTCATCCACGCGCCATTTCTTTTTCCTTTTCTCGGGAAAAAGTCAGCATAAAAAACAGAAACAAGATTCCCTGCAATGTCTTTTACCTCATAGGTTTTTACCTCGGGATGGTATTTCTCAATATCATTTATTTCTACAAAGGTCAGCCCGTATAATTTTCCGGCAACAGTAAAAGCACCTTCCAATACGTTTTCCAATTTAAAATAAGGTTTTAGCTTTTCGTCATCCAGATTAAACAGTTGCTGTTTTAATTTTTCGGAATAATAAGCCCCGTCCCATTTTTCCAGCTGTTCAATACCGTCTGTTTTTTTGGCAAAATCAGTCAATTGGCTGAACTCTCTTTCAGCTGCCGGACGAGCCTTTGCTAATAGGTCATTAAGAAAAGAGTTGACTTTTTCAGGGCTTTCAGCCATTCTTTCTTCCAATACAAAATGAGCATGCGAAGCATAGCCTAAAAGTTTGGCTCTTTCAAATCGGAGTTTGGCAATCTGAAGTACTATTTCCTGATTGTCGTGCCCATTTTTCTGAAACCCTTTTGCTCCAAATGCAATCGCCATTTTTTTACGGAGTTCTCTATTATCGGCATAGGTCATAAAAGGAACATAGCTCGGATAGTCGAGAGAGAAAACCCAGCCTTCTTTTTCGTGGCTTTGAGCCAGTTCTTTTGCTGCTTCTATGGTTCCTTCCGGTAAACCGGAAAGGTCTTTTTTATCTGTAATGTGGAGTTCGAAAGCATGCGTTTCCGAAAGTACGTTTTCGCCAAATTCTAAACTCAGCCTTGAAAGTTCCTTGTCGATTTCACGCAGTTCGTTTTTTTTATCGTCAGCTAAATTCGCTCCGTTTCTGGAAAAGCTTTTATATTGTTTGTCTAACAAAGTTGCCTGTTCGGCTGTAAGCGAAAAACTATTTCTTTTGTCATAAACTGTTTTTACCTTTTTAAACAAATCGGCATTAAGGCGAATGTCATTTCCGAATTCGGATAGCAATGGAGAAACTTCCTGTGCTATTTTTTGTATTTCGTCGTTTGTCTCGGCCGAATGCAGGTTGAAGAAAATAGTGGAAATTCTGTCTAAAGCAGCTCCGCTGAAAGCCATTGCTTCTATCGTGTTTTCAAAAGTGGGTGTTTCAGTATTATTGACAATCTCGTCTACTTCTTGTTTAGCACTGGCAATCGCTTCTTTAAATGCAGGAAGAAAATCTTCGTTCTTGATTTGAGAAAAAGGTGCAGTATCGTATTTTGTTGTAAATTTTTTGGTAAGAACTGACATATCAGGGTCTTTTTTAAATATTCTGTAAATAAAAAATAAGTTCAGGCATGAGAAATTTTATTTCGGCATGCCGTTTCAAAAGTATAAAATTGGAAAGTAAATACCTATGGAGTTATGAAAACGTTGAGGTTTAAAATAAAAAGACCAAGCTCGCACAAGCTTGGTCTTTGATGTTTTTTATCTGAAATTATTTTTTCAGATTTTCAGATGCTTTGATAACTGCCTGTTTCAAGCCTTCTTTGTATGCGATGATTTTGTCCAAAACAGCCTTGTCACTGCTTCCGATAATTTGTGCCGCCAGAATCCCTGCATTTTTAGCACCATTTAAAGCAACTGTTGCAACAGGAACGCCACCCGGCATTTGAAGAATGGAAAGTACACTGTCCCAACCATCAATAGAATTGCTTGATTTTACCGGAACGCCAATTACAGGAAGCGGGGACATGGAAGCCACCATTCCGGGAAGATGTGCCGCGCCTCCGGCTCCGGCAACAATAGCCGCAATACCCCGAGTATGTGCATTTTTACTAAAGTCGAATAGTTTTTCCGGCGTACGGTGGGCTGAAACGATGTCTACTTCAGTTTCGATTCCAAATTCTTTAAGTATGTCAATGGCTTCCTGCATGACCGGCATATCGGAAATAGAGCCCATTATGATTGCAATTTTCATAGGTATAAGGTATAATTAAGTGGCAGCTTATGAATTGCTGACCACGCGTATTAGTTTTTTTACTTCTTCTGCTGTTTTTCTGGCTTTGGCAATGTCCTCGTTTACGATGGTAACATGGCCCATCTTTCTGAAAGGTCTTGTTTCACGTTTTCCGTAAATATGTGGCGTCACACCATCAATGGCCAATATTTCTTCAATGTTTTTATATACAACCTGACCTGAGTGACCTTCTTCGCCAACAAGGTTGACCATGATGCCGGCAACTTTGCTTTCGGTATTGCCTAAAGGCAGGTCGAGAATGGCGCGTAAGTGGTTTTCAAATTGCGAGGTATAACTGGCTTCGATGCTATAATGACCAGAATTATGTGGTCTTGGAGCTACTTCGTTAACTAAGATTTCGTCATTTTTTGTCTGGAACATTTCAACAGCCAGCAAGCCGACATGTTCAAAGGCCTCAGAAACCTTCAAGGCTATTTCTCTTGCTTTAGCAGCCACTTTATCATCAATACGTGCCGGACAGATAACATATTCTACCTGATTGGCTTCCGGGTGGAATTCCATCTCAACTACCGGATAGGTTTTGATTTCGCCTTTTGGATTCCGAACGACGATTACAGCCAATTCATTTTTAAAAGGAATCATTTCTTCGGCAATGCATTCTACATTAGGCAGGCTTGCCAAATCGGATACAGAACGGACTATTTTGACACCATTTCCATCATAGCCAAATTCGGCACTTTTCCATACAAAAGGCAAAGAAATACTCTTGTTTTCAATATTCGTTTTTAATTCTTCCAGAGTCTGGAATCTTTGAAAAGGAGCCGTTGGGATATTGTGGGTTTTATAAAAATTTTTCTGCCTTCCTTTGTTCTGGATGTTTCTGAGCGTTTTTGGAGAAGGATACACTTTTACACCTTCTAATTCTAATTGTTCCAAAGCTTCAAGATTGACCAGCTCAATTTCAAAAGTCAGGACATCTACTTTTTTACCAAATTCATATACCGTATCATAATCCATAAGATCGCCTTGGTAGAATTTGTTGCAGCCCATTCGACTTGGAGCTTCCTCGCTTGGGTCTAATACATAAGTTTGTATATCAAATTTTCGGGTATCGGCCAGAAGCATTTTGCCAAGCTGTCCTCCGCCTAGTATTCCGAGCTTGAAATCGGATGAGAAGTAATTCATTGTTGTGTTGTTGTTTGCTGCAAAGATAAGCATTCTTTAGAATGATGAATTATCATGTTTTAGATTTAAATGTTTTCTGTACTTCAAGAGCGATGTCCCTTACTAGTTGTGTAGGTGAATTGCAGTCACAATTACTAAATCCGATGACATAAATATCAAGGCTGGGGATATAAACTCCCATTGATTTAAAACCGAAAACGCTGCCTCCGTGTTCTCGTGTGGGAGTTCCGTTTAGTTCAGATAGGTGCCAACCGTAGCCATAATCAATTGTGTCGCCATTATTCAGTGTTTTTTTGCTGAAAGCTTTTTTAGACGTTTTTTCATTCAGCAACAGATGGTTATTTAGAGCATTTTGCCATTTTAGCATGTCTTCTGCGGTCGCCATTAAGGAACCGGACGAAAAGGGAATGGAAAAACTAATCCGTCCTTTGTTTACATATTGGCCTCCTTTTTTCTGATAACCATAGGCCCTGTTTTTGATAATAGCAGTATCGTCTGCATATTGAGAATTTGACATTCCAACTTTTTCAAAGATATTTTTCCTGATAAAATCTTTATACGTTTCTCCTGTAACTAATTCAATGATATGCCCTAAAATAACATAGCCCGAATTATTGTATTCAAATTTTGTACCCGGAAGAAAATCAACAGGTTCATTTTTGAAAAAGTCAATTAATTCTTTAGGGGACAGATCTTTTTGGGCAATTTGCTGAATGGATTTCATTTTGGTAAAATCCTTAATGCCAGAAGTATGTGTCAGTAAATGATGAATCGTAATTTTATCTCCGAAAGGATAATCAGGAACGTATTTCGAGATGCTGTTGCTAGTGTTTATTTTCCCTTGCTCTTCAAGCATTAATACCGCAACAGCCGTAAATTGTTTGGTTATGGAACCTATTTGAAAAATCTGCTCTGTAGTCATATCAACATCCAGTTCAAGATTAGCTTTGCCAACAGCCTTTTTGTAAATAGCTTTTCCGTCTTTAGCAATTAAAAATATACCTCCAGGCCCATTTTTATCTTTGAAGACATTCGAAATTAAGCTGTCGGTTTTACGCTCGAAGTCTTGAGCATAAATAGTTATGGAAACAAAAAGAAGCAATAGGTTGGTTACGAGCAATTTTTTCATTTGTGAGAATTTAATCTCTTGGACGATAGGTGCCCACGTGTGGTTACGACTTCTTTTGGAGATTAAATAAAAGGCGGTGTTATCTGATATTTATAAGAAAACAGAACGAGTCCTACCTTTGATTTGATACTAAATCTTTCAAAAAGAGCCGTGCGATAGGATTCGATAGACTTTACAGATAATCCCATGCTGTCTGCCATCTGATCATAGGTAAGTTCTCTTTCGTCACAAACCAGCTTTAAAAATTCCAGTTCTCTTTCAGACAATTGGATTTGGTTTTTAGCATCCTTGTCGGGCGAGACTTCATAATTTCTCATCCGCTTTAATATCTCAGAAACGTTGTTATAGCCTATTTTTACGATATTGTCAATAGCGAATTTCAGATCGTGAGCGGTACAGTTTTTATGAAGAAAGCCTCTTGCTCCATGATGGTAAGCTGCATCTATAATCTGCTCGTCAAAATGTTGTGTCAGCAATAGTATTTTATATTCGCCCTCTATTTCTTCCAAAGCTTTCAGTACTTCAATTCCGTTCATTCCCGGCATTGAATAATCTAGAATAAACAGATCCGGCTGATTTTCTAAAGGCAATGATTCCAGGAAATCGGCACCATCGTCAAATTCTGCAGTTACGGCAAAATTGCTTATTTTTTGCAAGAGCTCTTTTAATCCTTGCCTCACAATTTTGTGGTCGTCAATAATGCCAATCGTAATTTTTTCCATATTTATAGGAGTTTGTTTTCTGAAAGCCTGATTTTTGTCCCTTTTCCATTTTCTGACCAAATGGCCACAGAATAATCGATAATAGCAGCGCGGCTGATTATGTTCTGTAACCCTATTGTAGTAGTGCTGTTTTTGATTTTTTCATAGTCAAATCCTTTTCCATTATCGGAAATTGCCATTTCAAAGTCAGGGTTTGCCCTTAAACGTATTTCAACAAGGCTGGCTTTGGAATGTTTGAAACAGTTGTTCATGATTTCCTGAAAAATCCGATAGATAACAATTTTCTCGTTTGTCGAGAATGTCCTTTTGCCTTTTCCTTTGAGTGCAAAATGAATAGGAATAGCACCTTTTTGCAGTCGTATGATTTCAGATTCAATGGCTTTTATCAAGTCTTGCTGCAAGAGCATTTGGTTGTTGAGAGAATGGCTGATGTTTCGTATGGACTGTGAAAGCTTACTAACCGATTGCGACAGAGGTTGTAAAGTCTGGTTCAATTCCGGTGAATCGAGTTTCAGATTTTCAATCTGGAAATTAATGTAAGTAAGCTGCTGTCCGGCATCATCATGAAGGTCCTGAGAGATGTTCTGTAATACCTGCTCTTGGGTTTCAAGAATCGTTTTGTTTACTGTTTTCTGGAAATCGATGTCTTTTTGGTAGATGACCTCCGTGTAGTTTTTGATTTTGCGGATATATAGTTTTACCAATACCACACAAAAAAGGATTAGCAGGCTGATAAAAAGCAACCCGATGATGATTCCGAAGGCTACATTATTCAACATGTTTTAGCTTTTTTTCACGATAAATATAAAGGTTTATGAGGGAATAGTAAATAATGTTTACAAAATAAGAGATGAAGGTGTATAATTTTAGCTGCCCAAATAGGAGATAAGAAGTGACGTTTTCACTGTTAAACCCAAACATAAAACTGTAACCGAAAAAAAACAGAACCGGAGCCGTAAGCAGTATAAAAGTGTTTGACAGGAAAAAATCAAAATTTTCTTGCCTGAGTTTACAAAAGCTTTCGTAGATAAAAACGATAATATATATAAAAGCTCCAAGTACAAAAGTATAATAGTTGAATTTTTCAGTTCCACCTATAAAGCCCAGATTTATAAGCCCAAAGAGTAAAAAGCAGCCTCGTAAAAGAAATGCAGCATTTTTTTGTGCTGCATTTCTTGCTAGCATCCAAATCCATAACCCATGATGTATAATTATGCTTATGCTTACACAAAGCCCAATAGATTTTTTGTTCACGATTAAAATTGAGTTTATTGCTTCTGTAAGAAAACAAACCCAAAGAATTGCCAACAAATGCCTGTGAACCTGCCTCTTCCTGTCTAGAAACAGCAGACCGGAAATTAATGTCAGAAAGACAATAATCTTCAATGGCGAAAGAAAATGATAAACAAAATCAATCATTACAGCTTAGGAATTAAAAATTTATAGTGGAGATTTTATTCTACGTGTAGCAATAGGGCCAGGATTACTTTTTGGCTCATCTGAATAATCAAAATAGGAAACCTTGCCATTCATGTCGGTTACTTTAATGATAATCGTTTCGCCTGCTTTTACACCTGCAAAGATGAATTCAAAAGAGATATTGTTGTCGTTGTTTTTTTTAGCAATAGCCCTAAAGAGAGCAAGAGAATAGCAAGGAACCTTATCGCTAAAAGTAGGGACGATTTTGATATCTTTGATTATCTTATTTGCAGAATCGATTTCAAAACTCAAGTAGCGTTCATATACTGAATACTGACTCGTTTTACTTTTGATTTCCTTCCAATCTTTTTTCAGGCTTCCGTTTGGACTAGGAGTAAACTCACCAGTTTTAATGGTATGGTTTTCTTGCGCAGCTTCAAATAAAATATTATCACAAACTGCTTTACCGTATTTGCGTAACCAATCTGCTTTCTCTTCTATTGTTGGTAAAGTATTATACTCATCCAGAGTAAGACATTCGTGGTCTTTTTGTTTTGGCATCTGAATTTCCTCGACCGTGTTTTCAATAGGTTTTTCTTCTTCTTTTTTGTCTTTGCATCCTATCATTGCCAATGATAGGAATAAGAATAATGCTGTAGTTTTCATAATGTAAATATTGGAGGTTAATAATTAAGTTTGCTACAAAGTTTACTTTTCTATATTTCCAACTCAATAGGGAAAACCCTATTTCTTTTGGGTATTTCCCCATCATTCAGCAAGTCTAGCTAAAATTATCACTTTTTTCTTAATAATTTATGTATTTGCTGGAATTTCAGTAGGTTATGGGAAAGCCTTAATCACGCTAGGGTTTTCCCTATTGTAATGAGTTTTGAGTTCAGGTAGCTTTGGAATAACACTGATGGGAAACCAAAAATGTTTTAAAAAAGAATAAACCAACTTAAATCTTATAACTATGGAAACTTCAACAATTGAAATTAAAAATTGTGAAAAAATTGCGACCTCATTCGACCTTGGCAATGTTCAGGGATTTATCCCGCTTTTTACAAGGGTATACCTCGAAACCCCAAATGGGAAATCAACGGATAAACCGGTGGCTGTCACTCCTCCGCTAAATACTAATGCATCTATAATAAAAACAAGCCCTTTTTATCATTATAGAGGGCTGTTGTATTATGAAACATTTTTGAACTATAAAAATGTTGACAGTTCAGAACTTGATACCCTTATTGAGCGACTACAATTCTCTTATAAAGTATATGACTGTAAAGACAAGGTTATTGAAATTAAGGAATATGACAATTTCAAAAAGATTGAAAGCAAAAAATTGCTCTATTTCACTAAAATAATCGACATATTATGAGAAATACCATATTATTGCCAGTTTTAGTTTTGTGTTCTTACCTATCGAGTGCACAAAGTGATTCCAATACAATCGATCTGAAACAAATCGAAATAGCAAGTTCAAGCGCCTTGACATTACTTGACAATACTGCTGCGATAATAACCTCCAATCCGGCAGTTAAAGAGTTTAATATCAATACGGAGAATTTATCAAAAATATCTTTTGATTATTCTGTGATCTTCGATCGAAATCAACTCAAAGGATTGGGTTTTTATGGACTTGAAGGATCTGTAGACAAATTTAAACAAGCGAGCTTTGCACGAATCAAACGGCCTAATCTTTCAGGGGCTATCAGCCAAAATGATTCTACAACGACGGTTGCAATTGGATTGAATGTGAATTTGCTTACCGTTTTTTCCAAAAATAAAAAGGGACTGACAGATAGCTATAACAAATTTAGAGGAACCTATGATGAGATGTTAACCTTAGCAAATGATGAAACAATAAAACGGCATCCGGATTTGCAGAGAAGTTCACAAGAATTTAGAGATATAAGAGACAAAATTCTTGACACCATGAAAATTGAGGCTCCAGATGAATTTGCAGAAATACTCCGTAAACCCATGTTTACTCTTGATGTTGCTGCGGCCTATAGTCTCCTGTATCCGGATAATAAATTTAGCCACAATCAGTCAGACAGGCTCGGATTTTGGTCAACGGCAACTTTTAGTTTAAAGATGAGCAAAGAAAATTATATTAATTTTTATGCATTTGGACGATTCCTTCAAGATGATGCCGTCTATCTGAAATCGTTAGCAGATTACTCAGACACTTTCAATTATTTTGATTATGGAGGCAAAACCCAACTGGATTTTAAAAAACTATCCGTTGGCTATGAATACATCAAAAGAACAGGCGATGGAGATGATTATCGTTCGGTAGGTCTGTTGCAATATAAGATCAATGATAATCTGTACTTAAGAGGTGGCTTTGGTAAAAATTTTGAAAGTGAAAGCGGCGACGATTTGATTACACTGTTTGGCATCCGTTGGGGATTTGATAAGAAGGACAAGCTGGAATGGTAGCCAGGATGCTTATTATTGAGAAAAACGCTAACTTTTGTTAGCGTTTTTTGTATGATTTAAAGAACAGTAATGGCCAAACACTGACTTCTTGTCCTTTGGGCTTTTAGCTATTCGAAAAATCGCATCTCAAATAAGATATAATGTTTTATGCCGAACTCTCTGCCCCAGCTTTCGATATCTTTTCCGCTACTTTCAACGGCACACCAAAACTTATTACCTTGTTTGTCTTCATAGGGTAAAATATAGGCAAAAGCATAAAATGGCTTTCCTTCAAGAATAGGAAAATGAGAACCGAAATCCCTAAGACTGTAATCGTCAGAACGGATACTTTTGTATTCTTTTTGCACTTCAAAACGGTCAAACATAAATTTAACCTTTAAGGTCTTATCGGAAGATTTTCCAGCAATTATTCTAAAATTTAAACTTTCGGTTTCTATTTTTCCGATATAATTATTACTGGAAGAATTGAAAATGGTATCGATTTTTTTAATCTTGCCATCCCAAATTTCCTTGGCCACCATATAATATTCTTTGCCTTTTAGAGATGAGCCAGTAAATTTTGTAGTATAATAGTCAATCTCTTCAAAGCGCATGATATCCGTCAGGATTTTATTTTCAGAATAGATATCACTTTTCATTTTTATTGCAGGAAGTGTGTTTTCTTGTGCCGTTATGGTTAGGCACGAAAAAAAGAGCCATAATTTTACAAAGCCAACAGTAGTTTTAAACGTATGCTTTTTCATAAATTAGTTTAGTTAAAGATTATAATGCAAATGTAGCCCTGTAGTAAATGTGCTGAGGTTAACTGCCCTGAATAAGGGTTAATTAGTGTTAACGAAAATGATAAGGACATTTTTAAAACTCTATCTTTGGCTTGTATGAAGAGAAAAATACTGCTGGCTTTTGCCCTGATGTTATTTAGTGTTGCAGGAATTGCGGCCTTGCAGTTGTTTTACAGCTACACTACTTATTTTTCAGAACGCAGGCAGTTTGAAAGAGATTGCAATGAGGCACTGGATGAGGCAGTCGATAGCTGTTTTTCCAAACACCATCAGATTATAAAAGACAAATTCAGAACATGGCTTAACGATCCTGCTTTTGTTACAATCACTGCCAAGTGGAATTCGGATGTAAAAGAGACCGTATTTACAATAAAAGAAACGGAACCTTCGCCTATTGGGCAAAATCAGATTAGTTTGAGTATCTCAGATTTAAAACAAAGATTCGATAGTATTACTCCTAAAAGTAAAGGATTAATTGTCAATCATATGGTTGCGCAGGTTGATTCTGAACTGAAAAAAGGGTATGTCTGGTTTTATACCCAAAAACTAGGAGATAGCCTTACCAAACTGGCCTATGATATGCCTGTCGACAAGACATTGCTAAAAAAAGAATACGAAACTTCTTTGAAAAAAAGAGGAATTGTGCTTCCTTTTGTTTTTAATCAGAAGCAAGACAAAGCCTTTCAGACTAAAAAAGTAAATGTTTCTTTAAGAAGACCCCATAAAAAAGAAATGCTGCAGGCTTCTGTTGTCAATGCAGATTTGTTTTTGCTGGGACAGTTAAAATGGGTAATTATTGGTTCTGTATTGTTATTACTCATCACATTCTTTTGTTTCGGATATACGTTGCGGTTGTTGCTTACGCAGCAAAAACTTAATGCCATAAAAGATGATTTTATCAATAACATGACACATGAGATTAATACTCCGTTAACTTCCATTGCCATTACAGCCGAGTCGCTAAAAAAATTCAGCCATGACGAGGAAGTCAGAGAAAGCTACATTGATATTATACTCCAGCAAAGTGGTAAACTGGTTTCACTTACAGACGAAATACTAACGTCGGCACGATTGGAAAATCAGGAAATGGAATTGCAGGATGATATCATTATTGATACTTTCCTTCAAGAAATTGCTGCTGATGTAAGCGATAATGCCCAAGTTTCGGTAATTACAAATAGTAATAAAATATTCAAAGGAAATAAAAAACATCTTGGCAGGGCTATAGCGAATCTGGTAGATAATGCCATCAAATATGCTGTGTCCGGAAAACCTGTTATCGAAATTAGAAGTTTTATTGAAAATGGCAAACTGGTAATTGTCATAGCCGATAATGGGTCTGGAATTCCTGACGAAGAAAAAGAAGCAGTTTTCAGTCCGTTTTATCGGATCCCATCCGGAAATATCCATAATGTAAAAGGTTATGGTTTAGGACTGAGTTATGTCAGGAAAGTAATAACTGCCCACAAAGGAAATATTCTTTTGGAAGATAATATCCCAAACGGAAGCCTCTTTTATATAAAATTACCTTTATCATGAATCCTACTATCCTTTTGGCAGAAGATGAGCCGTTTTTAGGTAAAGTCATTAAAGAGAGTCTTGAAAAGCAAGGCTATACTGTTATGCTGGCTTACGATGGGAAAAAGGCATGGGAACTCTATGAAACGAATGAGTTTTCTCTGTGCATACTTGACGTTATGATGCCCTATAAGGATGGTTTTACACTGGCATCACAAATCAGGAACGACAATTCAGAAATACCTTTGATGTTCCTGACGGCTAAATCAGACATTAAAGATATTATGACAGCCTATGCCAGTGGTGGAAATGATTATCTCAAAAAACCATTCAGTCTGGATGAACTTTTCCTCAGGGTAAAGGAATTGTTGAGAAGAAACTCATCAGAAAAAGAAAAAGATACCGAGCATCGGGTAGGTCATTACCTTTTTCAATCTCAGAGGCAGGAATTGAAAATTAATGATAAGGTCATCAAGCTTTCTCATAAAGAAGCCCGGTTATTAACATTATTATTGCAACATAAAAATCAGGTGCTTGACAGGAAGTCTACACTGTTGCTACTTTGGGGTGATGACAATTTTTTTAATACCCGAACAATGGATGTTTACATAACAAAACTCCGAAAAAAGCTGGAAGCCGACAGCAGCATTGAAATACTCAACATCCGGGGATTCGGTTATAAGCTGATTTGCTGATTTTAGGATTGAAAACCATCCAAAAAGAAACTAACTTTGACAAAAAGCTAAAACCAAAATAGAAAACATGGATTCAAAGACATCTGCACATATACCTGCTTCAAGCCTGGATTATCTAAAAAAGCTTAAAGAAAATAATAACAGGGAATGGTTCAATGAAAACAAAGAGCTGTATTTGAAAGAATACAAGCATATTGAAAATTTTGCGGAGTCGGTATTACAGGAACTCCGAAACCATGATGTCATTGAAACAGTTTCAGGTAAAAAGGCCCTGCATAGAATTTATAGAGATACCCGATTTTCAAAAGATAAAACACCTTACAAAATAAATTGGAGTGGTGGTTTTAAAAGAGCGACAGCCTTGCGCAGAGGCGGTTATTATTTTGATATTGAACCAGGCAATAGCTTTATAGCAGGAGGTTTCTGGGCTCCTAATACGGAAGATATTAAACGTATCCGTGAGGACATCAGTTTTGATCCGGAACCTTTACGAAAAATCATAAATGACAAATCGTTTATAAAAACTTTCGGTTCATTGCAGGGCGAGCAGTTAAAGAAAGCGCCAAAAGGTTTTGATGCTGCTGATGAAGCAATCGATTTGTTGCGCTATAAGCAATTCCTACTCATCAGAAAGTTTACAGATGCTGAGGTTCTCAGCCCTTCTTTTTTGAAAGAGGTTGATCAGACTTTCAAGAACATGCGCCCTTTTCTTGATTATATGAGCGAAGTGTTGACCACTGATGGTAATGGCGAACGACTTCCCGGACTGTAGTAAAAGACAGAAGAAATCGTTATGATTTTCGGATGGTACTCCAATAAACCCAAATAATAAAAAGAAATTGTAAGGGAATCCTGAACCATAAATAATCCAGACCTTCTCCATCATAAGCACCTGTTTGTATATTGATATGGTTTACGGCAGCATAGATGTTCGCAGGCAAGAGCAATATAAAAAACAAAATCAGGAACCAGCCAGTGGGAGTTTTGTACTTTGGAAGCAAAAGCCCAATAGCGGCAAGTAGTTCTATAACACCAGTCACATATACGATTTCTATTGGAAAAGGCAAAAAAGAAATCATCATTGCCATGCCTTTGGCAAAAAGGAAATGGCCAATTGTTGTAAGGATCAGCATGGCAGCCATAGCGATCCTGCCAGCTAAGGCAAATTTGTATTCTTTTAGGTAGATTTTTTGAATAATCAGCGAAATTAAAAATGTCCCCAGCAGTGTTATTAAAGTTTCCATACTTTTTTCTGCAAAGTTCTGCAACCCTATTTAGCCAAACAATGAACCTGGGTTACTAAATTCGCTTCCGGATTCTGCTCAGGGCCTGGGGCGTGATACCAATATAGGATGCCAGATATTTCAGAGGTATTTTTTGAATCAGTTGTGGTTGTTCAGTGAACAAGCTTACGTAGCGCTGTTCTGCTGTTTGATCCAATAAGGAAAGTTCGCGTTTTGACGTTTCGAGATAAATTCGTTCTGCGGCCAAACGTCCGATAGTGTTTCCAATGTCTGTTTGGGCATAAATATCCTGTAAATCGTTGTGAGTCAGTCTCCATAATATGGCAGGCGTAAGGGTTTCCACCTGATAGGCTGAAGGTGTTTTTGTAATGAACGATTCGTAAGCACTGGTAAAATTACCGTCAAAAGTAAAAGAAAAGGTAATGTCATTTTTTTCCTCTTTTGGAATATAAAATCGGATAATGCCTTTTTCCACGAATGAAAGGTGATTTTCTACCTGTCCGGTTTGGACAAGCAGTGTTTTTTTAGGGAATTCTTCCCGGATGAGTCTGGAAGAAAAGAAAGCCCATTCCTGATCGGACAATTTAGCACTTAGCTCAAGATGTTTGCGGATGAATTCCATAGATGGATTTGTTATGCTTAAAAGTACAAAAAGGCTAGGTGAGAAGTAAAGAGAAAAAACATTGGCTTTATGCGGAAAAACATTTTTCCTTCATAAAGCCAATATTAATGTTTGTTTGTTTTTAAAGTGTTGCCATATCAATAACGAATCTATAACGGACATCGCCTTTTAGCATTCTGTCATAGGCATTTTGAATGTTTTTGATGTCTATCATTTCGATTTCTGAAACGATACCATGTTCTGCACAATAGTCAAGCATTTCCTGAGTTTCGGCAATACCTCCAATTCCGGATCCTGCTAAACTTTTTCTGCCTCCCAAAAGACTAAATGCAGCTACAGGCGCAGGTTTAGAGGGAACACCAACGCAAATGTGTGTACCGTCTGTTTTTAATAGAGAAAGGTACAGATTAAGGTCATGTTCAGCAGAAACCGTGTCCAATATAAAGTCAAAAGAATTTCTGGCTGCTGCCAATTGTGCTTCATCTGTAGTTACAACAAAGTTATGGGCGCCAAGTTTTCGTGCATCCTGCTCTTTGCTGGGAGAGGTACTCAATACCGTAACTTCTGCACCAAACGATACTCCAAATTTTACTGCCATGTGTCCTAAGCCTCCTAAGCCCAAAACAGCAAGTTTATGTCCTTTTCCTACTTTCCAGTGACGTAAAGGAGAGTAAGTAGTGATTCCGGCACATAATAGTGGTGCGACTGCTGCAAGATTCAGTTTGTCTGAAACATGAAGTACGAAATCTTCATTGACTACAATAGTATTGGAATAGCCGCCATAAGTAGGTGTTTTTCCATCCTGCTCCGTACCATTGTATGTCTGTGAACTTCCCTTAAGGCAGTACTGTTCCAGGTCTTTTTGGCAATTTTCACATTCGCGACAGGAATCAACCATGCATCCGGTTCCGGCAATATCACCAACTTTAAATTTTTTAACATGCTCGCCAACTTTAATAACACGGCCTACAATTTCATGTCCTGGTACCATAGGAAAGATTCCTGGAAACCAATCATCTTTAATCTGGTGGAGATCCGAGTGGCAAACGCCGCAATAGTGTATGTCAAATTGAACGTCGTGAGGTCCCACTTCGCGTCTTTCAAAATTCCACGGTGCTAAGGGACTTTTATTGTCTTGGGCTGCATATCCTTTAGTTGCTATCATCTTCAGTTGTTTTTAAGGGATTAAAATTTTGTACTACTAAAGTAAGAAAAAAAGCAATCTGATCTGTTAAGGTATTCTTAGCTTTTAGCAATAACAAAAAAAGCCGCCCATGCATATGCATGGGCGGCTTCGGGAAACTATATTCACTTTAACCTAACTAAATTATTCTCTCATTAAGCGTTTTACCTGCGTTCCTTGAGCAGTTGTGATTTTAACCAGGTAAACTCCTGAAGGGAATCTTTCCATGTTAAATTGACGACTTGAATGAGTTGTTTTGTTTGTGTCAGAAAGAATAAGTTGTCCTGTAATGGAATAAACTTCTATTTTTTCTGCTGTAATATCTCTAGAGAATTCAACAGTCACCATTCCATTTGTAGGGTTTGGATATAATCTCGTTTTAAGATCTCCAAACTCCGGCACAGAAAGGCCGCAGAAGTTGCTAGGGTCAGTAACCGTTACAGTTGCAGTTCCTGTAGCAGTATTGCCACTGTTGTCAGTTACTGTCAACGTTACGGTATTTGCTCCCACATTACTACAATTAAATGTGCTAGGCGCAACACTAATGCTTGCGATGCCACAATTGTCTGTACTTCCATTGTTAATCTGTGCAGCAGTAATTGTCGCAGCTCCATTTGTAAGCGCTACAGTAATATTACTTGTAATAACTGTCGGAGGTGTTGTATCCGCAGTTGTAGTAATTGTAAAGCTTTGTGTAGCTGTACAAGAGTTAGCATCGGTAACAGTTACTGTGTATGTTCCTGCTGCCAATCCTGTAGCCGTAGCTCCAGTACCTCCTGAAGGTGCCCATGAGAAAGTGTAATTGCCAGCTCCTCCTGATACTCCTACTGTTGCAGAACCATTAGAACCACCGTTACAGCTCACATTTGATTGAGATGGAACAATTACGATTGGAGAAGGTTGTGTTACTTGAATCGTTCTTGTAATCTGACATAAATTAGCGTCAGTTATTGTCACAGTATAGTTTCCAGCAGCCAATCCTGTAGCAGTAGCCGCAGTTCCTCCTGAAGGAGCCCAAGAGTAAGTGTAAGCACCTGTTCCTCCTGTTACCACAACAGAAGCAGAACCGTTAGCTCCACCATTACAGCTCACGTTAGTTTGTGATGGAATTACTGATAATGCAACAGGCTGAGTTATTGTGAAACTTCTTGTAATCTGACAGTTATTAGCATCAGTTACAGTTACTGTGTAAGTTCCTGCAGCTAATCCAGAAGCCGTAGCCGCAGTTCCTCCTGAAGGAGCCCATGAATAAGTATAAGCACCTGTTCCTCCTGAAACCGTAACACTAGCGCTTCCGGTAGAACCTCCATTGCAAAGAATGTCAGTTTGTGATGTTGTAGCTGTCAATGCAGTAGGTTCAGAAATTGTGAAGCTTCTTGTAATTTGACATGCATTAGCATCAGTAATTGTTACGGTGTAAGTTCCGGCTGTTAATCCTGAAGCCGTCGCAGCTGTTCCTCCTGAAGGAGCCCATGAATAAGTATAGGCTGGTGTTCCTCCTGAAACGGAAACAGAAGCAGTTCCATTAGCGCCACTATTACAACTCACGTTAGTCTGTGATGTAGTAGCTGTCAATGCAGTAGGTTCAGCAATTGTGAAGCTTCTTGTAATTTGACATGCATTAGCATCAGTAATTGTTACGGTGTAAGTTCCGGCTGTTAATCCTGAAGCCGTCGCAGCTGTTCCTCCTGAAGGAGCCCATGAATAAGTATAGGCTGGTGTTCCTCCTGAAACCGTAACAGAAGCGGTTCCGTTACTACCTCCGTTGCAACTCACATTAGTCTGTGATGTAGTAGCCGTCAATGCAGTAGGCTCAGCAATTGTGAAGCTTCTTGTAATTTGACATGCATTGGCATCAGTGATTGTGACAGTATATGTACCTGCAGCCAATCCCGAAGCAGTAGCCGCAGTACCTCCAGATGGAGCCCATGAATAAGTATATCCTGGTGTTCCTCCTGAAACGGAAACAGAAGCCGTTCCGTTGGCACCTCCATTACAGCTAATATCAGTCTGTGATGTGGTAGCTGTCAATGCAGTAGGTTGATTTATTGTAAAGCTTCTTGTAGCCTGGCAATTATTTGCATCGGTTACTGTTACGGTATATGTTCCTGCAGCCAATCCTGTAGCTGAAGCACCTGTTCCTCCAGATGGGGCCCAAGAATAGCTATATGGTGGCGTACCGCCAGTTGGGGTTACCGTTGCCATTCCGTTAGTACCTCCATTACAGCTTACGTCTGTTTTGCTACCACTTACAGTAGATATTGTCGTAGGCTGATTGATAGTAAATGATCTTGTAGTCTGGCAATTATTTGCATCAGTCACAGTCACAGTATACGTTCCTGCAGCCAGGCCTGTAGCCGTAGCAGCTGTTCCTCCTGAAGGAGCCCAAGAATAGGTGTATGGGGTCGTACCGCCTGTAGGTGCTACAGTTGCTGTTCCGTTAGTACCACCATTACAGCTCACATCTGTTTTTCCTCCACCCGTTGCAGCTGATAAAGCTGTAGGCTGGTTGATAGTATATGTTCTTGTAGTTTGACAACCGTTGAAATCAGTTACAGTAACTGTATAAGTTCCTGCTGTCAATCCTGTAGCCGTAGCATTAGTTCCTCCAGATGGAGCCCAAGAGTAGCTATATGGTGTAGTACCGCCTGTTGGCGCTACAGTTGCCGTTCCGTTAGCACCTCCGTTGCAGCTCACGTCTGTCTTACCTCCACCTGTTGTGGCAGATAAAGCAGTAGCCGGTTGGTTAACAGTAACCGTTCTTGTAATTTGGCAAGCATTGGCATCAGTAACAGTTACTGTATAAGTTCCTGCAGCCAATCCTGAAGCAGTAGCTGCTGTTCCTCCCGATGGAGCCCAAGAATAGGTATAGCTTGGAGTTCCTCCGGTAACGGATACAGATGCAGTACCGTTAGAGCCGCCATTACAGCTTACGTCTGTTTTTGAAATAGTACCTCCCAATGCGGTCGCTGGCTGATTAACAGTGAAAGTTCTTGTAGCCTGACAACCGTTGAAATCAGTTACAGTAACTGTATAAGTTCCTGCTGTCAATCCTGTAGCCGTAGCATTAGTTCCTCCAGATGGAGCCCAAGAGTAGCTATATGGTGTAGTACCGCCTGTTGGCGTTACAGTTGCCGTTCCGTTAGCACCTCCATTACAGCTTACATCGGTTTTTCCGCCACCTGTTGCAGCAGATAAAGCGCTAGCCGGCTGGTTAACAGTAATCGTTCTTGTAATCTGGCAAGCATTGGCATCGGTAACAGTAACCGTATAGGTTCCTGCAGCCAATCCTGTGGCAGTAGCAGCCGTTCCTCCAGATGGAGCCCAAGAATAGGTATAGCTTGGAGTTCCTCCGGTAACGGATACGGTTGCAGTACCGTTAGAGCCACCATTACAGCTTACGTCTGTTTTTGAGATTGTTCCTCCCAATGCAGTCGCTGGCTGATTGATAGTATATGTTCTTGTTGCCTGGCAGGCATTGTTGTCTGTAACCGTTACCGTATAGGTTCCTGCAGCCAATCCTGAAGCCGTAGCAGCAGTACCTCCTGAAGGTGCCCAAGAGTAGGTATATGGTGGTGTACCTCCTGTTGGTGCTACCGTTGCAGTTCCGTTAGAACCACCATTACAGCTTACATCGGTTTTTCCGCCACCTGTTGCGGCAGATATAGCTGTAGCCGGTTGGTTAACCGTAGTGGTTCTTGTAATCTGGCAACCATTGAAATCAGTTACCGTTACGGTATAGGTTCCTGTTGTCAGTCCTGTTGCAGTAGCATTTGTTCCTCCTGATGGGGCCCATGAATAGCTATAAGGTGTTGTTCCTCCAGTAACTGCTACTGTGGCTGTTCCGTTAGCACCGCCATTACAGCTTATATCTGTTTTTGAAATTGTTCCTCCCAATGCAGCTGCTGGCTGGTTCACTGTAGTAGTTCTTGTAATCTGACAACCATTAAAGTCCGTTATAGTTACGGTATAGGTTCCTGTTCCAAGTCCTGTAGCCGTAGCATTAGTTCCTCCAGAAGGAGACCATGAATAACTATAAGGTGTTGTTCCTCCGCTAGCGGATATAGTAGCTGTTCCGTTATTACCTCCATTACAGCTTACATCAGTTTTTGTGATTATTCCACCCAATGCAGCTGCAGGCTGATTGATAGTATATGTTCTTGTAGCTTGGCAACCATTAAAATCAGTTACAGTAACCGTATAAGTTCCTACACCCAATCCTATAGCTGTAGCATTCGTTCCTCCTGAAGGAGCCCAAGAATAGCTATATGGAGTAGTACCGCCTGTTGGCGCTACTGTTGCGGTTCCGTTATTGCCTCCATTACAGCTCACATCTGTCTTGTTTCCGCCTGTTGCGGCTGATAAAGCGTTAGCTGGTTGATTAACAGTAACAGTTCTTGTCATTTGGCAGGCATTGTTGTCTGTCACAGTTACAGTATAGGTTCCTTGAGCCAGTCCTGTAGCTGTAGCCGCTACACCTCCCGATGGAGCCCATGAATACGTATAAGGAGGTGTTCCTCCTGTTGGAGCCACACTAGCTGTACCATTATTACCACCATTACAGCTTACATCAGTTTTTGAAGCAGTGCCTCCCAAAGCAGATGGCTGGAAAACACTAAAATTTCTTGTAGCTGTACATCCAACATTGTCGGTTACGGTTACGGTATAAGCTCCTGCAGTTAATCCTGTAGCTGTAGCAGCTGATCCTCCAGATGGAGCCCATGAATAAGTATATGGAGGTGTTCCTCCTGTTGGAGCTACCGTTGCTGTTCCGTTAGAACCACCATTACAGCTTGTATTTGTTACTCCTCCTCCGGTTGTTAATACAA
>CAZFGA010000026.1:0-56148 GCA_964518395.1 uncultured Flavobacterium sp. | reverse complement strand
TTATTAATTGCAGCACGAAGTGCAATTGAAGTTCCGGTTAATGTTCCGTTGTATTTTGAATTTGCTTGTTCTGGTCCTGGTGCAGGAAATAAAGAGATACAATTCACACCATTTTCCAGGTCGCCTGGCAATGCAGAATCGGATGTTGCCCAACCGGTGCTGGTACTTCCAGTTGCCAAATTCCATGTGGTTACAGGGTCATATTTTGATGAGTTGTAATCGGCATGGATAGCAGAAATGAAAATAGGACTGGCTGGTGCCACGCCTGAGGTAGATTGGTAAGCAATAATTTGGTCACCACCTGAAAGGTTAAAACCAGTGTGTAGTGCAAAAGTAACACTTCCACCACCAGTAACCGTAATTACATCTGGTGCCGTTTCTACAAATGAAATAATCTTACCGCAGGTAATTCCGGCAGGAATTACATACGCAAGATGCGGTTCAGTCAGGGTGTTCATCCATTGGGTTCCGGACCACCCTTGCTCCGTAAGATAGAGCGTCTCTCCGGCAGGAAGGTCGTTTAGCGCAATAAACGCAAAACCATCCTGACCTCCGGTGTTGTAGCCAATAAAGGCAATATCGCCTTTCTTCATTGTCTGTGCTTCCGATTTAACTCCAGCGAGGAGGCAAATCATGAAAAACAGACAGGCTTTAAAAAAAGTAAAGTTTGTTTTCATTATGATTGATTTAAGGTTTAATGACATAGATAGGCATTGTGCCACCCTCCCATAGTTTGGGGTTGGTGGTTGGACATGATATTTTGGATGAACTGTCCGTCATTTTTTAAGACAGTTTCAATTTCAATACCATCATCCGTAATCTTGAATATATAGTTGTCAAAGCTGGTTCTGTTGGTTTCCGGATGGAAATACATCTTTCCTCTCGGGCCTTCAGGAGCTTCTTGCATTTTTTCTATAAGTTGTTCCAAAGCAGGAACTTCATCCATATCTTTTAATAAGTTTTCCAGGATTATTCCGGATTCATAACCTAACAGACTGAAAGTGTTTGGAGCCTGATGAAAGATGGCCTTGTGTTTTTCAACAAAGGATAGGTTCTTTTTACTTCTCAGGCTATCTGACCAGGAAGATACGACCATGATATCCTGAAGTGCTTCCAGGTTTTCTTCTTTGATCTTCTCGCTGATTGAAAAAGAGGTGAAATAAAAAGGATACTCTTGTGTGAGTTTGTTTTTTGTAAGATAAGAGGCATGCTCTTCTGCATAAATGCCGCTATGGAACGCAAAAACGGCGTCCGGTTTCAACGGTGCCAGCGTTTCCTGCATGCAATCGGCTTCATTTTCTCTCGGATTTAGAGGCGTGATGTAATGTCCTGAAAACTGGGAGTCATTTTGATAAAGTGCCATTTCGATGGCTTCGTTGATGCCATAGCCAGAATCGTAATAAGAGGATGAGGTGGCTATGCTTTTATAATTTCTTGAGGCAAAATAAGAACCCAAATGATAAGAGCTTTCAGCAATACCAAATGAATTGATATAAACGCCTTGTTTCTTTTGTGAGGAATAGGGAAGTGTTGAGCCTATATCCGTAGCTAATAAAAAGAGGTTATGACTTGAAGCATATTCATATACGCTCTCGATATTGCGATGACCAAAAAAACCAATAAAAATGCTAATATCTTCCTGTAAAGAAAGTTTCTGCATTTTCTCGATAATTATTTTTTCGTCAGCACCAATACCAATACTTTCAATAAAGAATTTGGTGTTCAGGTCATTTAATTTTATACCACGCATAAAATCCCGATCAAGTGACGGGTATTGTTTTGATTGGGGCAACAATATTCCGATTTTCATAATTGATAAAATAAAAAGGGGGATTTGACTCCCCCATATTAATTAGTTTCTAGAAGGGAAAATTCCTTCAAGAGCAATGCTCGTATATATTCCAAGGTATGGATTACGTAATGAGAAAGCTTGGCTTCCTCCTGCGATGCCGGTAGTACCGCTGATTACCGATTTTACACCACCTAATGCAATAGTTCCGCTTGGAGACTCTCTGTAGATTTCCGGCATGTTGCCTGAATCGCCTAGACCGTTAGAGCCATTATCAACAGTATTGCTTGCGCTATTATTGTTTGTAGCCGTAACAGTAGTGTTTACATGTGCAGTTCCGTCAACCAAAGGGTGCGTATGCATAGGCATATTGTTTATTGTCAAGGTTGTATTTTCAACTCCTCCAACTTGTCCCCAAGAGATGTTGGATAAACCTGGTCCGGTTCCTGGGTGAACGACAGATCTTCCTCTTAAGTCAGGAAGAGCGAATGTTGTTTGTCCGTTTCCACCATAGGTAGTGCCTAAAAGCGAAAATAATGCGGTGTTTTGAGCGATTGACATTATTTGTCCGTCGCAGAATGCCCATCCTCTTGGAGGAAAGTTGAATCCAAATGTCTGAATTTGGCCAATAAATGGTTCATACATAGTTTTAAGGTTTAAGTGTTAATAGTTGAATTATTAAATTGTTTGTATTTATCAAAGGGAGTGATTTCTATAGAAGTATGGCAGATGCCTCTCGCATTGTGCGAAAGTTTTTCGTTTTTGACCACAAGGATAACGCTGGAAATTTTTGCTTGAAATAAGCAGTCAACTTTCTGAATAGTAGTTGTACGCATAACAAAAGGTTTAGCAGGTTAGTTTTTGGGCATGTCTTTAAAACACTGTGTTTTTTTGACTTTTCAAAGTTGCAATATTTCAAAAACGCACACAATACCACAATTTTGGTATATTTTTATATCACTAAATTTAGTGATGCCGTGAAGTCGATTTATACTCGTAGAAATTAAAAAATAGGATAGGATATGGCAGGACGCGAAGCAAGAAAATCGCATCTTGTTTAAAGTAAAGTAACTGTTAGGAAGTTTATTTGTAAAGCTACATTGAACCTTAGTGCTTTAGCGTCTTAGTCGCTCTATACCTCAAATCCACTTTTGCTCTGCTTCTGTAGAATCGAGAGTTTTGATGCCTAATGTGTCTGCCATATCTTTGGCAACAGCGAGCGCCTCTTTTTTGGAATTGGTCTTATATAAAGTAATAGGTCTCCTGTCCTCCCAAAAAGAATTGACGATGTAGGAATTGGATGTAAGCGTAGGCCGGTTGGCAGCAGCACTTTTGAGTATTTCCCGGGATTTGTAAACAGAAATATATTCTGTTTTTGGAAAAGATTCCCATTCGCCAAATACAATTCCCAGAAAGGAATAGAGTTTGCGAAAGCTCTTTTGTTCTGTGTTGATTTCTATTCCACTATTAACAGCACTACTAATAAGCAGGCCAAGGCCAATTATAAGTGCAATAACTCCAAACGCTTTTTGTTTTTCAGATAGCAGAACAATACTAGCGAAAATGAAAACAATAGAAGTTGTTCTTGCTAAAAAGGGCTCCTTAATATAGCGGATGTTCGGCATAAAAAAGTTTAGGCTTCTTCTAAACCTAAATCAGAATTCTTTAAGTGTTTCAGATTGTTGTCAATAACCTTTTTTAGAAAATCTTTGTCATTTCTAAGGTCCTGCACTTCCCTTTGTAAAATTTCAATAGTTTGATTTTTGGCTTCAACTACATTATTGGGGTTTGGGATAAATTCGTTGTCAGGTTCTTTTAAGGTACGGTTATCCGGCTGTAGAAAATCATTTTCGTAAACTGTGCCTTTAATAAAATAATAAACAGATACATTTACTGCTTTTGAAACTTCGATTAAAAAGTCCAATGTAATCTCCTTCGATTTGAATCGGTTTTGAAGATTTTGAGGAGAAATGTCTAATCTTTTTGCAACTTCAGTCATTTGGATGTCAAGTGATTGCAATTTACTTTTTAAAATTTTTCCATCCATATGAAAAATAAATTTGTTTATTTTAAATTAATATGTTTACTTTGTCTTTAAGAAGTGTAGAAATACAACAAATCGTAACAAAACAAACAACGAATATAGAAAAAAATATGTCGTCATGGCGGGGTATGTTTAATAATTATGCCATTTTTTTCTTGAAACAAAATCGTAAAGTTATCATTTTTTTGCCCACCTCAATAAGCATGAGGTAAAAAATACTCCCAAAATTTGAAGGAAACCAAAATCGTATCAGATATGGAAACTGTAAAACTAATTGCATTTGCCATTGCAGGAGTATTAGTCATAAGAGAACTAATCAAATTTTTTTTTAATAAGGATTCTTCAAAGTGAACTGCTATGACCTTTAGATTTTCTGGAGGAATGCGCTGAAACAAAATGGAAGAGAACAGATTGTAAGCGATTTTTTGCCCTGGATTAAAATTCTTACATTGCGGATGCTATTAATCCTAAAATGAGTGTTTTATGAAGAGAATTTTACACTGTTTTTTTGTCTGCCTTCCACTTTCAGCTACTGTAAATGCACAAAACTTTACCTTAAAATCCACGCCCGATATAGTAGGGCTTCAATATAGCTCAATTGCTTTTGCTGATATTGATGGCGATGGCGATTTGGATTTATATGCAGGCGGAGCGGATCCGAGTTATGTGCTCACATCCAGAATATACAAAAATGATGGAAACGGTAATTTTACCTTGTCTGACGAAAATACTTTTATTAAAATTCGTGAAGGTGCCGCTGCTTTTGGAGATGTAAATGGCGATAATTTTCCGGATTTGATCATTTCAGGCAGTACGCCCGGTGCAACAACAAAATTGTATATCAATGATAGAACAGGGAATTTTTCACTTTCCGGAGCAGCTTTCGCACAAACTACGGGTTCCGCATTGGCTTTCGGCGACATTGATAATGACATTGATAATGATTTGATAATCACAGGTTATACGGGTCTTGAAATGGTTGTCGAATTATATAAAAACGATGGGCATGGGAATTTTACTACGATAAGTCCGGCACAAAGTGGTATTGCAAGTCCGGGAGTTTCAAGGGGTTCGGTAGTTATTGAAGATTTTAATAATGATGGATTCCGGGATATTTTTGTAACAGGAAGCACAATCAACAATACAATCGTAAATGCTTTATATCTAAATGATGGAGATGGCACTTTCACCATAAAAACTACTCCCATCACACCAATACAGTCGGGATCGGTTGCAGCGGCAGATTATGACAACGATGGCGATAAAGATCTTTTGATAGTAGGGGCAAATTCAGCAAGTGCAAAAGTCGCACTTTTGTATAACAATGATGGCAATGGCAATTTTAGCTTAGAGCCTGACCTTCCTTTTACGGGAGCGCAATATGGAAGCAGTATTTTTGCAGACATAAACAACGATAACTATCCTGATGTTTTTATTTCCGGTTATATGAATCCCAATAGAAGGAGCGATATGTATATTAACAACGGGGCTTCAGGAGGATTTACTCTGGTAACGGTTCCCTTTCAGGGTTTGAACAATGCTGATGTGGCTTTTGCAGATGTTGACGGAGATGGCGATTTGGATTTTTTAGGAACCGGACAATCAGATACAGGTGCTATAGCCAAACTTTATCTGAATGATTTTATATTGGGGCTGGACAATCCTAATACAAACAACATCCGCTTTTATCCTAATCCGGTCACAACGGTATTACAAATGGAGCTTTCCGGGGCGCAAGCTATCAAGGCAGAAGTGTATTCAATTACCGGACAGTTGGTGTATTCTGAGAATTTTGGAGATGGAATCAATCCGGTAGTGCATTTTGATTCGCTTCAAGCAGGAATTTATCTGATGAAAGTTTACACAACTTCAGGCAGCCTGGTGGAGCGTATTGCCAAACTGTAAATAAAAGGAGATATGTGGCAAAGGATAATAGTATCTTAATGGTATAGTCATCATAAATTAATACTTTTATAACTACTTAAGATATACTATGATTCTGGAAACCAAGAACAAAGAAGTGAGCCTGAAACCTGATTTTTTTGACAGGGATGTCAGCTGGCTTTCATTTAACGAAAGAGTTCTTCTCGAGGCAGATGCCAACGATGTGCCGCTTTTTGAAAAAATAAAGTTCCTTTCCATATATTCTTCCAATCTCGATGAATTTTACAGAGTCAGGATACCCTCATTGATGGCTCTCAAAAAAATCTCAAAAAACAAAAAGGAAAATAGTTTTGTCTACCAGCATATCCTGGATAAAATACAGCATATTGTTGACGACCAGCAGCGGGTTTTTGGAACCATAATGACCCAAAAAATTCTTCCAGGACTTGAAAAAGAAAAATACCATCTGCTCTACAATGAGCCAATTACTGAAAATATATACAACGAGATAACCCATTATTTTTTTACAGAAGTATTGGCATTCCTTCAAGTCGTAGAAGTAACCAAAGAAACAGAATTCTTTCCGGAAAATAATAAATTGTACAAGCTTGTGGTGCTGGAGGAAAATGCAGATACGCACAAACTGTTTCTGCTTAACATACCATCAGACGACTTGCCACGTTTTTTCTCGGTAAAAAAAGGAACAAAAACACACATCGTTTTTCTGGACGATATTATCAGCTTTGGCTTGAAATTTATTTTCAAAGAACAGAAGCTGCCGGCCGATTATAATTTCAAAATAACACGCGATGCGGCGATAGAGCTTGATGACGAATATGATGAAGCTATGGCCGAAAAAATGGAAAAGAAAATAGCCAAAAGAGATTTTAGCTTTGCTACCCGTTTTTTATTTGATTACCGTATGCCGCCCCCATTTTTGCAATCGTTGATTGATACTTTTAAACTGAAAGATGCCACAATTGTTTTAGGCGGACGCTATCATAATTTAAAAGATCTGGCTTCATTGCCGTTAAAAAAACAAAGCCTTTCGTATGCAGAAATGATTCCTGTTACTTTGGATAGTCCTGCAGATAAAAGCCTTTTTGATACCATTGCAGAAAAAGACCTGATGCTGCATGTGCCATATCAGTCGTATGACAGCGTTCTCCGTTTTTTTAATGAAGCTTCCATACATCCCAATGCCGAAGAAATTTACGTAACACTTTACCGTGTAGCAAGCGATTCAAGAATTGCGAATGCCTTGATAAGTGCCGCTAAGAACGGAAAAAAAGTGACGGTCGTAGTCGAACTGAAAGCACGGTTTGATGAGGCAAACAATATAAAATGGTCAAAACAACTTAAAAAAGCGGGTGTTCGGATTGTTCATAGCATTCCATCGCTAAAGGTACACGCCAAAATAGCGCTTGTAAAATTTAAAAAACAGAGCAAACTTCCATCTATTGGATTGTTGGCAACCGGAAACCTGAATGAAAATACGGCACGTTTTTATACAGACCATATCCTCATGACTGCCAATAAAGAAATACTGAAAGATTTAGAAAAGACATTCCAGCTTCTTGCCACGATCAAGAAAAACCCGAAGAAATATAAAATGGATTTCAAGCACCTTTTGGTAGCCAAATTCAATCTGCGGGAAAAATTCATCAAGCTGATTGATAACGAAATCCAAAATAAAAAGAAAGGATTGGATGCCGGAATTATTATAAAACTGAACAATCTGGAAGAAAAGAGTCTTATCGAGAAATTATATGAGGCTTCCAATGCAGGAGTAAAAATCCAACTAATTGTTCGTGGAATTTGCTGCCTTGTTCCTGGAATTCAGGGTAGGAGCGAAAATATTTTCGTTCGACGAATTGTAGACAGGTATCTCGAACACGGACGTATTTTTGTGTTTGAGAACAATGGAAATCCGTTGTTATTTATGGGTTCTGCCGATTGGATGAACAGGAATATTTATAATAGGATAGAAGTCTGTTTCCCTGTATATGACCCGATGCTTAAAAAACAGATGCTGGATATTCTTGAAATTCAGCTAGAAGACAATATGAAGGCTTCATTGCTGGGAACATCGCTCGAAAATATTCCGGTAAGAAATGAAAAAGAACCGGTTCGTTCTCAAGAGAAAATTTATGACTACCTTAAAATAAAAGGCTAATCGAGTTCCATTGGGTTTTCGATATCGATAAACTCGTTTTCGTTTTTAGAAATCACGATGGTCGCTACGCCATTCCCAATAAAATTGGTAATGGCCCTTGCTTCACTCATGAATTTATCAACCCCTAAAAGGAAAGCCAATCCTTCAAGCGGAATTTTATGAATGGCCGTAAGTGTTGATGCTAAAACAATAAAACCGCTTCCGGTAACTCCGGCAGCTCCTTTTGAAGTAATCATCAGCAGTCCGATAATAGTCAGTATTTCGCCAAAAGAAAGATGCACGTTATACAGCTGTGCCAAAAATATAACGCACATTGAAAGATAAATAGATGTGCCGTCAAGGTTAAAAGAATATCCGGTTGGCACTACCAATCCTACAACCGATTTACTACAGCCCAGCCGTTCCAGCTTATCCATTAAATTGGGTAAAGCCGGTTCTGACGATGAAGTTCCCAATACAATCAATAATTCAGCTTTCAGGTATTTTATAAAATCCCAGATTTTCATTTTGTAATAGCGCAATATGCCGCCCAAAACAAAAAAGATAAAAATAGCCATTGTCAGATATACGGTAAACATCAGCTTTCCTAAAGGAATTAGGGTATGTAAACCAAATTTTCCAACAGTATAAGCCATACCTCCAAAAGCGCCTAATGGTGCCAGAAACATCACAAACTTTAAAGCCCTGAAAACAATTTTTGAGGCTTTGTATAAGGTGGCTACTACAGATTCACGCTTACTATAATAATTGAGCAGGATGCCGCAAACTATGGCAACAACCAAAACTTGCAAGGTAATGTTGTCCATAAAAAACTGCCACCAGTCAAATTCTGTCTTTGGATTGGAAGTGTATTTTGAAGCGTCCTGAATATCCAGACCCGATTTGTCAATTTTCCCGGGTTGGATGACATAGGCTGCGATAACGCCAATAGCGAGAGCAAATGTGGTAACGATTTCAAAGTAAATCAGCGCTTTTATCCCGATGCGACCCACTTTTCGAAGGTCGCCCATACCGCTGATTCCTAAAACTATGGTCAGAAAAATAATAGGGGCAATAAAAAGCTTGACAATCTGGATGAAAGTATCACCTATGACTTTCATTTTTGTGCCGGTTTCAGGCAGATAATGCCCAACCAAAACACCAGAAATGATGGCTATCAGTACCCAAAAAGTGAGATTGGTAACTATCTTAAATAAAAGACTGTTGTTTTTTGCAATGCTTTCTGCCATTGTTAAGGAAATTAAAGCGTGCAATTTAAAGTCTTAAAATGAATTGGCTAACAAAACCAGAATATTTTTTAGCTATTTCAGCTTTTTCAGGATTTCCTTCGAAGCTCCCTGATAGGCGGCAGAATGATTAGGATAATCTTGTATTAGAATAGTCTTGAGCTCTGGATATATCCAGTCATTTATTTTTCCAAAAGCATAAAGAGCTCTCATGGCATAGGCTTTGGTTGCCACCTTTTGATCGCTGATAAGCCAGTCAAAACAGGATTCCATCATTAATTCAAGCTGTTCATCCGTCAGAAAAACTTCTCCTGATTTTTTCTTTCTCAAATGATAGGTAGCCGAAAAAAGACAGATTTTAGAAACGGAACGCAACGCGCCATCATGCGAATAAGAGGAAAGTGTTTTGCAAAAAGTATCCAGATAGGGAATAAGCCAGTCGATATGATTTTCAAAAACCAATTCCGAAATCCAACAGCCTTTATAATGGTTCTTGTTTTGGATGTCTAATACTACGGCCATCAAAACCGGTAACAGTTCCGGATTGGCAGAAACGCTGTCAGACATTGATTCGCGGCTTTGCCTGTGTGCCGTGCTAATTTCTAATTTCCGGATAAAATCAGAACTCATCATTTTATGCTTTTTTGATAAACAGTTCCACGACTACGCTTATTGCAACGGTCAGGAGCGTAAATAGTATAAAGAAATAAATATACGTCAGAACCGTTTTTAAAATGTTTTTTAAGGTTGATTGGGTATCAAAAAACTGATTGTAGACCCAAAATGCAAGCTGGATATCAATAAGTACAGATATTCCTGAAAGTAGCAACATAGTCTGGGTGCCGCTGTAAATATAAAGAAGCGGGAAGAAAATAAATTGGAGAATTAGTTTTTGACCGGCAATAAAACCGTTTAGCACCAAATGTTCTACCAAATTATGGCCTGTTTTTCGAAAGGCAAGAAAAGAAGCGATTGATATCAGAGGAATGGTAAACAAAGTTGCTAATGCATAATGTGCAGCAATCCAATCTCCTATAACAGTGAATGTCTGTTTCGAATCTTCATTGGTTATAGTGGACGGAATCTCAATATGAAAAAAATGATACAGTAGGCCATAAAGAGAGCCCAGCAAAAAAACCAATGCTGTAGGTTTGAAATGGTTGACTCTTTTGCCTTCGATAAATTCTCTAATGGAATGACCGGGTCTTGTAAAAAGTTCCTTAGCGGTATAAAGGAGTCCTTTGTCAAAATGAAAGATACCATGCTGAATATCATGCCAGAGATAATGAAAATTTATAGGATGCGTGTGCGTAGACTGTCCACATTCGCTACAAAAATTTCCAGTGGCTTCATGCTCGCAATTTTTGCAAATCGGATTCATAGATTAGGCTGTTTGGAGTAAAAGTATTAAAATAAAATAACTGTCAAAAGGTTGTGCTAAAAGGAGAAGCAAAAAAAGATTTACGTTATTAATAAGCTTAGCCACTCTGCGTCTTTGCGAGCCATCATTTCACGCAAAGCAGGAGAACCGCAAAGTATGTCTTTATCTGGAAAACTTATTTTTTAACAGCCACTCTCCATATCGTATTGCCACTATCATCATTGACCAATAATGAGCCGTCTTTCATAACCGTTACGGCTACAGGACGTCCGTAAACTTCGGCTTTTTCTTCGTTGGCAATGAATCCGGTAAGGAAATCTTCGGGTTTTCCGGAAGGTTTTCCGTTTTTAAAAGGTACAAAAAGCACTTTATAACCACTTAGTTTCGAACGATTCCACGAACCATGCTGTCCGACAAAAGCCCCGTTTTTATATTTAGCCGGAAAAGCATCCTTATTATAAAAAGCAAATCCGAGCGAAGCGGTATGGGCACCAACCGAAACATCGGGGATAATGGCTTTTGCAATCAGTTCTTTTCCTTGTCCTTTCATTCTTGGGTCGGGAATCTGTCCGTAGTAGGAATAAGGCCATCCATAAAAACCTCCTCTTTTTACGCTTGTAATATAATCCGGCACAAGTTCATCTCCCAAATCATCACGCTCATTTACGGCTGTCCAGAGTTCATTGTTTGCGGAATTCCAATCCATTCCAACCGGATTTCTAAGTCCGCTGGCATAGATTTGTTCTTCGGTTCCGTCGGGGTTGATTTCTAAAATATTGGCACGCCTTTTTTCTACTTCCATTCCATGTTCGGCATTGTTGCTGGCAGAACCTACCGAAACATATATTTTTGACCCGTCAGCATTGGCAAGTAAGTTTCTGGTCCAATGGTTGTTATAGCCACCTGCGGGAAGCTCCAGTATTTTTGTCCCGTTTCCTCTCAATTTCAGGTCACCGGCATTATATGGAAACCGGTAAAGCCCATCCGTATTAGCGATGTAAAAATAATTTCCAAGAATAAGCATCCCAAATGGCATATTGAGCCCATCTTTAAAAATTTCACGGGTTTCAAAAATGCCGTCATCATCTTTATCTCTAAAAATAGTGATCTGGTTGGCGCTTTTAAAAGTGTTGCTTTCTACTACAAAAATGTCATTATTGGGTGCAATATAGGTCCAACGTGGATTTTTCAACCCGTCTGCAAATTTGGTGACCACAAATCCTTCCGGAGCTTTTGGCGTAATTCCTTCCGGCCACTCTTTCATCCGACTTATTTTTCTTGCAGATTCTGTGGTATACGGAGCAGGAAGTTCCAAATCGCCAATTGCAGTTTTTACGACAGTAGTGTTGTTTTTTACAGGCTGTTTCTTTTCTTGTCCGTTGCAGGATAAGAACGAAAAAGCAAGGCAGGGAAGTAGGGATAAAATATGTATTTTCATAGCTCAAAAAAATTAGCGATTGTGTTTTCCGAACATTGAATTTACTGATTTTAAATTTTTTATCTTCGGAGTTTAAAGAATATTAAAAATTATTTAACAAAAATAAAATTGTAATAAAACTGAAATAAATTGTAAAATAGCTGGATTCTATTTTAGTATATTTGCAACTTATTATTTAATAAAATCATTGTGATACAACTTCACGACAAACATTTTGTTCCTTTCATTAGTGGAAAGGAAATTGATTCAGCTATAGCCAAAATGGCGCAGGAAGTAGCTGAAGACTTAGACGAAGAGATACCCTTATTTGTGGGCGTCTTGAATGGCGCCTTTATGGTTGTTTCAGATTTTATGAAACACTATCCGAAAGCCTGCGAAGTTAGCTTCGTGAAATTAGCCTCCTATGAAGGCACTACTACAACCCATGAGGTAAAAAAGCTTATCGGACTTAATCAGGATTTATCGGGAAGAACCGTTGTCGTAATAGAAGATATTGTCGACACAGGTAATACTTTGGTAGAACTGAAAGCAATGTTTGAGTCCCAAAATGTAAAGCAACTTAAGTTTGCTACCTTATTTTTAAAGCCCGAAGCATACAAAAAAGACATAAAAATTGACTATATTGGTATTGAAATTCCAAACAAATTCATTGTGGGCTATGGCTTGGATTATGATGGACTGGGAAGAAATATTCCCGAAGTATACCAATTGAAAGATTAAGTCGGATTGGAAATGAAATATTTTGGATTGAAAAATCCTGGCATATAATAACTCACAACTAACAAAATGATTAATATCGTATTATTTGGGAAGCCTGGAGCGGGAAAAGGAACTCAGGCCGAATTCTTAAAAAAGAAATACAATCTGACCCATCTCTCAACAGGAGATATTTTCAGATTCAATATTAAAAATGAAACGGAACTTGGCAAATTGGCCAAAACCTATATGGATAAAGGGGATTTGGTTCCGGATGAGGTAACCATCCAGATGCTTCAAAGCGAAGTAGATAAAAATCCGGAATCAAAAGGATTTCTTTTTGACGGATTTCCAAGAACCCTGTCGCAGGCACAAGCACTTGACAATTTCTTAGAATCTAAGAAGGATAAAATAACGGCAACGGTTGCTTTGGAAGCAAATGACGAAATATTGGTACAGCGACTTTTGGAAAGAGGAAAAACTTCCGGAAGACCAGATGATCAGGATGAAGAGAAAATCAGAAACCGTTATCAGGAATACAACGAAAAAACAGCTCCTTTAATGGACTATTATAAAGCACAAAATAAATTTCACGCTGTGGACGGAATCGGTTCCATAGAAGAAATTACAGATCGATTAAGTACAGTAATCGATAGCCTTTAACTAAATTTATAAAACTTGGAAATAGCTATAATTTTCTTTTTAATCCTTTTGAATGGTGTTTTTTCGATGTCGGAAATCGCATTGATATCAGCGCGAAAAAACAGGTTGGAAACTTCTGCAAAAAAAGGGAATACCAGTGCCAAAACTGCTTTGGATTTGGCCAATTCACCAAACAAATTTTTGTCTACCGTTCAAATCGGAATCACATTAATCGGAATCTTAACAGGTATTTATTCAGGTGATAATGTCACTGGCGATGTAAAGATTTTCTTGGACCAGTACGAATTCCTGCAGCCATATTCTGCAAACCTTTCGGTTGGAATCGTAGTTGTGATCCTGACCTTCTTCTCGTTGGTACTTGGTGAATTGCTTCCGAAAAGAATAGGTCTTAATTATCCCGAAACGATTGCAAAGACAGTAGCGTTGCCAATGAAGGTGATTTCGATAATTACCGCGCCTTTTATCTGGCTTTTGACGATTTCGACAGAATCTTTGCTGAAATTGTTCCGAATCAGGCCTACGGCTGATGGAAAAGTTACCGAAGAAGAAATCAAGGCAATTATCAAAGAAGGAACAGAAGTAGGAGAAGTACAGGAAATCGAACAGGACATTGTGGAACGTGTTTTCCATATTGGTGACAGAAAGGTAAATTCGCTGATGACACACAGGAAATCAGTTGATTATCTTTCTTTGGAAGATGATCTTACTACCCTTAAACAAAAAGTACTTGATGAAATCCACTCCGTATATCCGGTTTGTGAAGAAAGCCTGGACGAAGTTGTTGGTGTTGTACTGCTAAAAGATTTGTTTGCCAAATTTGAAAGCGGCGACTTCAACCTGCGAGAAATAATGAAAGAACCGGTTTATCTGATCGAACATACTTCTGCTTATAAGGCATTGGATATTTTCAAGAAAACCAAAGTGCACTATGCTATCGTAACAGACGAGTACGGAATCACACAGGGTATGATTACCTTAAACGACATTTTGGAAGCGCTGGTTGGTGATGCATCCGATTTCTATCATGAAGAATTCCAGCTTGTAGCCAGAGAAGACGGTACCTGGTTAGTGGACGGACATTATTCGCTCCATGACTTTTTGACTTATTTTGACTTAGATGAGCTAATTAATGATTATGAAGTTACAACAGTGAGCGGGCTAATCATGACAGAGCTTTCATATATACCAAAACAGGGCGAAAAACTTATCTGGAACTTATTTGAATTGGAAGTTATAGATATGGACGGCGTTAAAATCGATAAGGTTTTGGTCCGTTCGCTAAAAGAATAAACAAAAAAGAAACAGTATAAAGTTTAAGGTTTAGAGTTGGCAGTATGCCGTGGCTTTAAATCTTAAACTTTACACTTTAAATAAAGAAAATGACAGAGGGAAATTTTGTAGATTACGTTAAGATTTATGTTACTTCCGGTAAAGGGGGAAAAGGATCGACGCATTTGCATAGAGAGAAATTTATTGAAAAAGGAGGTCCTGACGGAGGTGACGGAGGACGAGGAGGACACGTATATCTGGTTGGGAATAAAGGACTTTGGACATTGTTCCACCTAAAGTTTGCAAAACACGTCAAAGCCGGACATGGCGGCGATGGAGGAAGTGCCAGAAGTACTGGTGCTGACGGAGAAGACAAATACATTGAAGTGCCGCTTGGAACCGTTGTTCGCGATAAAGAAACCAATGAAATCCTGTTCGAAATTACAGAGCATGGCGAGAAAAAGATTGTAGTAAAAGGAGGAAAAGGTGGATTAGGAAACTGGCACTTTAGAAGTTCCACAAACCAGACTCCAAGATATTCGCAGCCTGGAATGCCGGCTAATGAATTAGACATTATCCTTGAACTTAAAGTTTTGGCCGATGTAGGTTTGGTTGGATTCCCAAATGCTGGTAAATCCACTTTACTGTCTGTATTGACATCTGCAAAGCCAAAAATCGCAGATTATCCGTTTACGACACTAAAACCGAACCTTGGAATCGTGGCATACAGAGATTTTCAATCGTTTGTAATGGCAGATATTCCTGGAATTATTGAAGGTGCGGCAGAAGGAAAAGGGCTAGGACATTATTTCTTGAGACATATCGAAAGAAACTCGGTATTGCTGTTTTTGATTCCGGCCGATGCAGACGATATCAAAAAAGAATATGAAATTCTTTTGGATGAGTTGAGACGTTACAATCCTGAAATTTTAGATAAAGAACGTTTTATCGTAATTTCTAAATCGGATATGCTTGATGAAGAGCTAAAAGCAGAAATGAAAGCACAGCTGGACAAAGAGTTTAAAGGCTTGAAATACCATTTTATATCTTCAATAGCCAACCAGGGACTTGTTGAATTAAAAGACAAGCTTTGGGAAATGCTGAACGCTGAAGAAAACCAGTAAAAAGAAAAGATTATCACACAAAAAGGCGGCTGCTAAGCCGCCTTTTATATTTTGTTTTGGTCTATTCGCTTGAAAAAATCATCCTTATAAGTCGCTCCGATAGGCAATTCTTTATTGTTGATGAAAACAGAAAAATTATCGGTTGACTCGATTTGTTTTAAAGCCACTACATACGATTTGTGGGTTTGCACAAAATCATCCTGTGGCAAGGATTCCAATACATTTCGCAAAGAAGAATGGGTAATAAATTGCTGTTCCAGGGTATGGATACAGATATAATTTTGAAGACTTTCTATATAAAGAATGTCTTTTAAGAACAGCTTGACAAACTTATTCTTACCGTCAGTTTTTATAAAAATAAAATCGACTGAATTGGATGGCTGAATTTCTTGTTTTGGGCCAGACTGTAATTTGGATACCGCCTGATAAAAACGTTCAAAAGCAATTGGCTTCACTAAATAATCGAGTGCGCTTAACTCAAAGCCTTCCAATGCAAAATCCGGATAAGCCGTCGTAAAAATAATCTTGATGTCTTTTGAAATGATTTTTGAAAGTTGCAGTCCCGTAAGCTGTGGCATCTGTATGTCCAAAAGAATCAAATCAACAGTGTGGGTATTTAAAAACTCCAAGGACTTTAGCGAATCATTGAACGTAGCAACCCTTTCCAAAAAAGAAACCTGCTCTACATACTTTTCCAGGATGCGCGTTGCTGGCGGTTCGTCATCGACAATTATGCATTTGAATATCATAGATTGCTTTTTAAAGGAATTTTCAAATAAGTCTTAAAGGTATCATTTTCTTTGGTTTTTTCCAGCGTGAAATTTTCATGATGGGCATATTCCAGGCGTTTGGTAAGATTGTCAAAACCAATTCCCGTTGACGAATAATTCTCACCCGGTTGCTTGTGGTTGAATGTTGAAATTTCCAGAAAATGACTGCTGATTTTGATAGTAATATCTGCTTTTTTCTCAGGATCATTCAGTTTCCCGTGCTTAAAAACATTTTCTGTAAAATGTATCAAGACCGAAGGAAGGATCATAAGATTGCCAGCATTGCCGTCAATTGAAAAATCAAGATAGAGCTGATTTTCAAATCTTTTTTCCTGTAAATCGATATAGTTTTTGATAAACTGTAATTCTTTAGCAAGCGGTACATATTCTTTATCGGTTTCTGTAATCACATAACGTAAAAGGTCTGATAATTTCAGCAAATCTGAGGCCGTTTGAGGATCTTTTTCAATCCATTCGCTGTAAAAAGAATTGAGTGTGTTAAATAAAAAATGGGGACTTACCTGCGATTTTAATAACTGGAACTCTGCTTTTTTATTTTCGAGTAATAATTGCTGATTTTGTTTTTGGTACTGCTGAAATTGTAACATGAGATAAAACACCGTACTTAATATTATGGCTGGCATTCCGAAAAAAAAGTTGTCCCGGATATAATATACTGGCTGTCTTGATGCGTCATAATAATTATGAAAGCCTATCAGTTCAAAAACAACAACTTCCTGCAAAAAATAACGTACTCCGGCAAAAAGCACCAGTGTAATAGGAATGGAAAGTATGTATAGAATTAATCTTCTTCGATTCAGAAGCCAGTGGCAGAAAGTATAAAAATTAAAAATATAGATGCTGAAAAGCGCCAGTGACAGAGTTATGGAAAATAATACAGACATCAAGTCAAACGAAAAAAATGACGAGTCCTGATTGAGACTGGTTGTAAATTCCCAAAGCATAAAAAGCAGATATATGCTGAGAAAAAATGTAATATGATAATGGAATGGAATTTTTAGTTTCATGTCATCTGTATTGCTTCTCAAAAATACGATTATGACTTTGAACCAAATCAATATTTACACGAAACCTCAATTTCCTGTGGCAAACGCCAGGATTCATTATATGAAATTATTCAGGTTTTGATTTTGACGGTTTGTAAGATGCTATCCTGTCTTCGTCAAAATTAAAAAAAGCGCTACTGTTGGGATTTTACTTTTGGAACAAATTTAAAACTCTCAAATTATGAAAAGAATAGTCCTATTGATGTTATTGGTTGCCTGTACAGGAGTGACAGCACAAACAAAAAAGAAACAGATTCTGCTGATTGGTAGCTTCCATTTTGAAAATCCGGGATATGATGTCGCTCAGGTAAACACCTTTGATGTAATGACTCCAAAGAGCCAAAAGGAGCTGGAAACGATAACAAACCATATTAAAAAGTTTGGCCCGGATAAAATTTTTGTAGAATGGAACCATACAAAACAAGATAAATTAGATCAGTTTTATGCTCAAAACACGGATAGTCTATTAAAAACAAAGGCTGATGAAAGAGTACAATTGGCACTACGAGCAGCAAAAAAGCTCAACCATAAAAAAATGTATGCGATTGATTATTCAGACACGACTTTTCCATATAATATGATGCTTTTAGGGATGGAACAGGCCGGACAGACTGAACTAATAGAGCGAAGTAACAAAATGATGAAAGATCTTGAAACAACTACAAATAAAAAGATTGCAACTTACTCTTTGACAGATTTGATTTTGAGCATGAATACTCCTGAATATACAAATTCGGATATTCAATGGTATGTGAGTTTGGCGAACAAAGCCGGAAAGACAGATAATTTTATTGGAGCTTTTCTGGTATCGGAATGGTACAAACGCAACCTTTATATGTTTTCGTTAGTGCAAAAACTAACGGAAAGTCAGGATAGCAAAGTGATGGTGTTGCTGGGTGCAGGGCACGTTTCAATGTTTCGTGAGATTGTCAAATATGATCCTGAATTTGAAATAGTAGAACTTAAAGATGTTTTGAAATGATACGGTTTCTACTAACCATTGCCTTTTTAACGATAGTGCAATGCCAGCAGGTTTTTGCACAGGATGAGCAGCTTTCAAAAAAGCAGATGATTTATGATATTGACTGTCTGGTCGAAAAGATAAACTATTCGCATCCCAATCCGTATTACTATAGGAGCAAGGAGCAATGGACTCATTATCTGGATTCTTTAAAAAATGAATTGCCGGAAAATCTTTCACTGTTTGGTTTTTGGAGACAGATTGATAAGATATTGGTTTTTATGAATGATGCCCATACCCGTAGCTATCCTACTCAGTTTTATAAAAAGTATGTAAAAGACGGTGGTTTGTTTTTCCCTTTTTCAATAGAAAATAAAGAGGGAAGCTATATTGTAAAAAAGAATTATTCTGACCAAACAACGATTGATTCTATAGATCGGCTTGTTGCGATAAATGGTATCCGAATTGAAAAAGTAGTGCAGGCATTAAAACTGCAATCTTCTAAAGAATTGGATTTTCTGGACGAAAAATATGTCACGGCTTCTTTCCCGTATTATTTATGGCGGGTTTATGATTGGAAAGCTCCTTATAAAGTTGATTTTCTGGATAAGAATGGAAAAACAGGCAGGATTGAGGTACAAGGTGTTCTCAGTGCTGTCCTGGCTGAGAAGAAATCAGAAATCAAAGAAGAAACCTGCACGTTTATGATTCTGAATGATTCCACAGCCTTGCTTACGATTAAGGATTTTGATAGCCAGAAACGAAGCTATTTCAAGAAGTTTTATAAAACAAGTTTTAAGAAAATTGAAAAACTTAAAATTAAAAACATAATTATTGATGTCCGCAATCATGATGGAGGCGATGCCCGTTATGGAGAAGATTTAGGACGCTATTTTGCCGATAAGCCTTTCCGTACTTCTTCCAAAACGTTATGGAAAGTTACGCCGGAATTCAAGAAAAATTTTTCAGCAATGTATATACCCAAAATAATGCGGTGGGCAAAGTTTACCTATGGAATCAATAAGCATACAAAAGCAATTTGGAGCACAAAAGACAATGGATTGGCTGTAGTGGAACATAAACTCGTAAAGCCTAAAAAATCATCTTTAGGGCGTAAAAGGAATGTTTATGTATTGATAGACAACTATACCTTTTCTGCCGGTTCAATGTTTGCCGCTATGGTAAAAGATTATCAGCTGGGAACTTTAGTGGGCCAACCAACCGCCAACCTGTCTTCTTTTTATGCCGACCCGATGATGTGGTATGCCTTGCCGTATTCTAAATTTACGTTTCAGGTATCGACAAGCCTGGATGTTCGACCAAGCGGTATTATTGATACGGAAAGTATTCTTCCTGATATTGCAATTGGAGATAATGAGGATGCCTTGCAAAAAGCACTGGAATTAATTCAACAGAAAAAATAAAGCATCGTAGGGTGCTTTTTTTATGCGTAAAAAGCGGTTTATAATTTTTTTTAGCAGATAAACAGAATGTAAATTATTCGTTATTTTTGTGTGAACAATATTTTACTTCGATTCCCCAATACTTTTTCTGCTACCACCAGAATTTGTTTTTGTTCCGTTTTTCGAAGGAGCTAATAGTAGTTAGATTTTATGAAAATCAACTGGAAAAATGATTTTACCGTTATGCTGTTGCGGCTTATGGTCGTTTATGTCGCATTCATGTTCGGGAGGTTTATCTTTTATTATTTCAACGACCACCTGATTGATCCCATCCATCATCAGGACCTGTTTTCTTTGCTCAGAGGCAGCCTCATGTTTGATACCGTTTCTATCCTTTATTTAAACCTGCCTTTTATTTTTTTCTCATTGCTTCCTTTTCGATTCAGGGAAAAACAAAACTATCAGAAAAGGCTTTTTTGGATTTACATGATTTCGAATAGCCTTGGTCTATTGGTCAATTTTGCTGATGTATTTTATTATCCATACAAACAGTCCCGATTGGTTTTAGGAGATTTGTTTTTGGTCAAAGAAGATAGCTTTTCGCTTTTGATATTCGATTTTATAGCTGATTATTGGTATGGTTTTATTTTCTATTTCCTTGTGCTTGGCATGCTTTGCATCGGGTTTAGATGGATAGGATATGGGAAATCGGTATTGTCAAGTGATAAAAAATATTATGTGGTCAATTCTGTATATCTGGGCGTGATGGTTTTTTTGACTGTCTTTTTTGTCAGGGGAGCCAGTCTTTCAAAAGCTTCTTTTCCTATTTCAATGAGCGATGCTTTTATGTATACAAATAATGCCTCCCATACGTCATTGATATTGAGCAATCCTTTCTGTCTTTTCCGCACGATAGGAAAATCTAAAAAAGTTCCCAAACTCGAATATTTTGATAAAACAACAGCGGAGACGTATATGCCAACGACGCATATGCCATCCTCTTCGGATAAATTTAAGATTGACAGGAATACGAATGTTTTTATCATTATTTTAGAAAGCTTTGGTAAAGCCCACATCAAGAGCCTTTCGGATCAATTTAAGCCAAAGCAGCAAACCAATACCCCTTTTTTGGATTCGCTTTTTCAAGAGGGTTATCTTTTTACAAATGCCCACCAAAATGGTTACCGTTCTATGGATGCATTGCCGGCAATCTGGGCTTCAATCCCGACTTTCAAAGAACCATTCCTGTCATTGCCTAATTCTGTAGCCGATTATCATGCTTTGCCAGCCTGTATGAACGAAATGGGATATCATACGGCTTTTATGCATGGAGCCGTAAAAGAATCGATGGGGTTTGTGTCTTTTGGAAAAAACCTTGATATTAAAGAATTCCAGTCCAGAGAAGAGTATGAAAAAGAAAAAGGAGATAATGATTTTGACGGAAAATGGGGAATCTGGGATCATAAATTTTGGCCTTTTGTTCATGAGAAAATTAACCGGATGCCCAAACCTTTTTTTACGACTGTTTTTACGCTTTCGTCACACCATCCGTTTAGTATTCCGGAGGAGTTTAAAGACAAGTTTTCTAAAGGAACACTTCCAATACATCGGGTTATCAAATATTCTGACTATGCGCTCCAAATGTTTTTTGAAGAAATTAAAAACGAACCGTGGTTTAAGAATACCCTTTTTGTCATAACGGCGGATCACGCTTCGGGAGCAGATTCTCCAAAGTTTTTAAAACCGCCGTTTGATTACTCTATACCGATTTTGTTTTACCATCCGGGTAAAAATTTTACAGGAACCGATGACAAAATCATGCAGCATATTGATATCATGCCTACACTTTTAGGGATGCTTGATTATAATAAACCTTATTTTGCCTTTGGTAAAAATCATTTCAACCCGGTTGAGCAAGAAAACCATTTTGCCATTAATTTTTCAAATAGCGCTTTTAATTGTACGACTGATACTCATTATTATCAATTCAATGAAAAGGATATATTGGTCAAATCAGATTATAGAAAAGACCCGTTGTGGAAAAATAACCTGGTTCAAAGCAAAACACAGGAGGATGAAAAGAATAGTAGGTACTTCAAGGCTTTTATCCAGCAATATTATTCGCATTTGAGCGAGAGAAACTTTTTGCCGCAAAAGAAAACGAGGAAAGCAAAAGAGATTGCTAGCCGGGAAGAAGAAGCAAGACAAAAAAGCTAGAAAACAAGAACTCTAAAACAAAAGTTAAAATTGCGATAACGATTTAGTTTTCTCTTCGTTTGTAAGTCTAAAATTCTAAAATGAAGTATATTCGCATCGCAAAATATATGTTAGGCAGTTAAAAAAAATGTAACAAAAAAACATTTTATGCGACTACTCACATACCTATTAAACTTTAAATACTAATAAATGAAAAAAATTATTTTATCCTTAATTACGGCTATACTGCTTGTTCCTACAACAGTAAAGGCTGACGAAGGGATGTGGTTCTTGATGTTCATTGAACGTTTGAATCACCGTGACATGCAGAAAATGGGATTGCAACTGACTTCTGAAGAAATCTACAGCATCAACCATTCAAGTATTAAAGATGCTATTGTTCAATTCAATGGTGGCTGTACTGCAGAAATTATCTCTAACCAAGGTTTGGTTTTGACTAACCACCACTGTGGTTATGATGCAATTGCAGAAGTTTCTACTCCAAAAGACAACTACTTGAGAGATGGATTCTGGGCAAAAGACAAGAAAGCTGAAATCAAGCCAAACTCACTTTATGTACGTTTCTTCGTGAGAATGGATGATGTTTCTAAAAGAATCCTTTCTAAAGTTACGGATAGCATGAACGAGGCTGAGCGTGAAAAAGCGATCAACCAGGAAATTGCTAAAATTCAGAAAGAAAATGATGAAGGAGGGAAATATACTGTTTCTGTTCGTTCATTTTTCCAAGGAAATGAATACTACTATTTCGTTTACCAAGATTATAAAGACGTTCGTCTAGTTGGAACCCCGCCGGAAAGCATCGGAAAATTCGGAGGTGATACAGACAACTGGGAATGGCCACGTCATACAGGAGATTTCTCTATGTTCAGAGTATATGCTGATAAAGATGGAAATCCTGCTGAATATTCTACTGACAACGTTCCGTTGAAGCCTAAGCACCACTTGCCAATCAGCTTGAAAGGTGTTCAGGAAAATGATTTCGCAATGATTTTAGGTTACCCTGGTAGAACAAACCGTTGGATGCCAGCTGGTGGAATTGAGCAAAACGTAAAATTTGCTTATCCTGCATGGGTTGAAGGTTCTAAAACCGGAATGGACGCTATGAAAGTTCACATGGATAAAAGCGACCAGGTACGTTTAAACTATGCTTCTAAATATGCTTCTGTAGCGAACTATTGGAAAAACCGTCAGGGAATGATTGATGCGTTAACTAAATTCAAAACTGCAGACACAAAACAAAAAGAAGAGGCTGAGTTCAACAAATGGGCGAACAAGGCAGAGAACAAGCAAAAATATGGCGATGTTGTCGAAACAATCAATAAGTATTACAAAGCAACAAACGAAAAGTCAAGACACGATAATTACCTGATTTCTATCTTGAGAAACAGCAGCCTGGCTGGTGGTCCTGCAAGTTTAGGAAATGGAATTGCTGCTTATGCTAAAGAAAATGATGCTAAGAAAGCAGAAATGCTTCCAAGACTTCAGGCAGCAATCGAAGGTGTTTATGAAGGTTTCTATCTTCCATTAGAAAGAGACGTATTGATTGCAGAATTAAATCTTTACGCTGCAAAAGCAGGCTACAAGCTAGATCCATTTATTGAAGGACTTGCTAAAGAAAACAAAAATAACTTCACGAAATTTGTAGATGAGGCTATCGCAGAAAGCGTTTTCGCTACAAAAGAAAAAGCAGAAGCATTTTTGAAAAATCCAAATCCGGATGCATTGAAAAATGATAAGCTATACTTGCTTTCCTCTAGCATCCTGGCTACTTACAGAAGCAAGCCGGAAGAAATTGCTAAATTGGAAAATGATTATCAGAAATCATTCCGTCTTCTTGTTGAAGGATTACGTGAGTCTAAATTGAACAAAATCAAATATCCGGATGCAAACTCAACTTTACGTCTGACTTATGGTAAAGTTCGTTCTCTACCTGCAGATAAGAGAAATGATGCAAAAATCAACAATTACACTACGCTTCAAGGAACAATCAAAAAATACAAGCCAAACGATCAAGAATTTGACTTGCCTAAAAAATTGATTGAATTGAACGAGAAAAAAGATTTCGGACAATATGCTGACAAAAAAGGATATATGCCTGTGAACTTCTTGACAGACAACGATATTACAGGTGGTAACTCAGGTTCACCGGTATTGAATGGAAAAGGAGAGCTTATTGGTGTTGCTTTTGACGGTAACATCGAAGCTATGGCTGGTGACGTAATCTTTGATTCTAAACTACAAAGAACAATCAATGTTGATATCCGTTATGTTTTGTTTATCATTGACAAATATGCCGGAGCAAAACATATTATCGACGAAATGACAATCGCAAAATAATTTTAGATTAGTTATTAGTTCAAATAATTTAAAAAGCCGTTTCAATCTGAAACGGCTTTTTTTTATTCTTGTTTTTGAAAAATCTATTCTTCTATTTTTACTCGGATTCCTTTACTGTGGCTTGAAAATTCAGGAGCATACATACTTTGGATTGTTGTGATTCCGTTTGAGAATTCTCCCGGATTATTAACTCTGATGTCATATTCCAACACATATTTTCCTTTGCTGATGTTGTCAAAGAAGAAGTGGGTTGCTGCGTCTTTAGTACTCATATAGTATCCCAAACCGCCTTGCCATTTGTATTCAGAAAATACATCCACAGGTTCAAATGCAGCTGCTCTCATGTCTTTCAAGTGTACAAAATCGATATCATCTTTGGTATAAATAATCAGTCTAACGGTTACCAAATCTCCAATTTTCAACACTTTTTTGTTCGTTATCTTTTGGAGTTCTTTGCCTTTAGCTGTGTTTTCCTTGATATATAATTCTTTTTCGATAGAAAGTGGACCGTCTTGGCTGGACTTTATCTTGTCCAAATCTTCAAAATATTGCCAATAAAAACCTCCATAACCAGGGATGCTACTTTTGTTGTTGATGCTTATTGTAGCCATGTCTTTAGTGATTTCATCTGCCTTCCAATTCATTTTGATATAGCCGCTCGCTGCTTCTTTTTCATTTTCGGCTAACTTTTTAGTCACGATTTTTTCATCACCCAGTTTTATGACCGTATTTTCTTTGACAGAAAGCCAATCCTCACCTTGAAGCAATAAGGCATATATGGCTTCGGTTGTTGCTTTGGTGGTATTCCATGATTTGGTTTGTCGGTTTTTGAATAGCCAGACTTTCATGGCTTCAACCGATTTTTTCTCATCCCCAATTTCACTGAAAGCTTCAATCAATAAAGCCTGTGTTTCTATAGGTGCCTGATACCAATACCAGCCTGATTTATTGCTAAGCCAATACATTCCGTTTTCTTCGTTATTTATGGCTGTTTCTTTTAGGCTTGTTACTATTTTTTTTGCCGTTTCTTTTTCTCCAAAACGATGTAAGGCTAATGTAGCCATCGCTTTTTGATACAAACCATATTCCATCCAATGTTGCTTAGTATAGTCAAGGTGTTTTAGGATAGCTTTTTTAAGACTGTCGTTTACCGGATAGGTGTTTGTATAAAAACTTCTGGCATATAAGTAATGCAAATCGGCATAGGTGTCATAGTTCCAGATTTTGTTTTTCTTTTGATTGATTTCTGCATTTTTGTTTCGGGTTAAAAACTTCCCATCAATAAAAGGGATTGCCTTGGCAGTAATTCGCCTGAACTTCTCAATATTTTGATTTGAGACTTTCAGTTTTTCCAGATGTCCCAGTCCCGAAACAATATGACGAGTAATATACTCATTATCATTTCCGCCACTAAACCAAGGGAAACCACCACTTGGAGATTGTGTGCGGTCTAATTTTTCAAAATTGTCATTGATGTCCATTTTCATTTTTTCCAAGTCAAACAGCAAGGCCAGGTTTTTCTTTTGCTGTTCTTCACTATCGGTATCTTTTGCCCATGGTGTTTCGGCTAAAATCAATGATTTTAATTCTTCGTTCTGTTCTAATTTAGAAATTGGTTTTCCTGCTTTTCTCCAGGCATCGAAAACAGCTGCGATTTTTGGATTGGTGGTTATGATTTCATTTGCTAACGTATTGGCATAGTATCTTGAAAAAACCTGTTCGGCACATTCATGTTCATATTCCATCAGGTATGGCAATGATTTGATGGCAAACCAGGCAGGATTTGAAGTATATTCCAAAGTAAGCAGATGGTTTCGCAATGTTGAAGACTGGTTGTTTTTAAAGTTTTCAAACACATATTCCTTTTTGGTATTGCCGGGAATCCAAAGTGGTATGCTTTCAGTTACCAGCGTAGAATTGGTCAGTACAGGAAGTATGTTTTCTTCACCGTCTGTAAAATCTCCGGCTTTTCCCAAAATTTTATACTGCACGCCTTGTAATCCTTGTGGTACGAATAATTTCCAGCTTACTGCTGTATTGCCATTTGCCTTGAGATTAAAATTTTTGACATTGTCTGAATTCAACATTTTTGCATCTATAGGCTCCATAGTTGCTGCATCAAAAAGCTGTAGCATGGCGATTCCGCTTTTTGGATCGGGAGTGATGTTTGAGATTTTTGATGTGATTACGATGGTATCATTTTCTCTTAAAAAGCGAGGCACGTTTGGAAGTACCATCAGGTCTTTTTGAGTGATAACAAAATTCTCTAAATATCCAGAAACTGCTTTTTTGTTATGGGCAAAAAGCCTTAGTTTCCATTGAGTCAAAGCTTCCGGTGATGTGAAACTGAATTTTAGGTTTCCTTTATCATCAGTTCGCAATTGAGGGAAGAAGAAAGCCGTTTCCGAAAGGTTTTTTCGGGCTTTTACCGCAGTTAAGGCCTCTAATGATTTTTTTGTAGTGATTATTACAACACCATTAACGGCTCTGGAACCATAAAGAGAAGTCGCCTCATTGCCTTTCAAGACATTTGCAGAGAGAATATCTTTTAGATTCATGGATCGATATTCGTCTTCAGCAACAGGCATACCATCAACAATAAATAATGGGGAACCGCTCATATTAATTGAGCCGCTACCACGAAGAATGATAGTAGTATCCCCGTCTGGTTGGCCACTTCCGGAACCGATATTCAAGCCAGGAACCATGCCTTGTAAGTTTTGAATTACTGAAGCATTTGATCTTTCTTCAACTTCATCAACAATTTCATAATTTACTGCAGCTAAACTTTTAGCCCTTTTTGTAGATGTATATGCGGTAACAATAACCTCATTAAGCATTTCGTCAGATTCAGTCATTTCAATATTTATGGTTTTATTATTAACCCTTATGTATTGACTTTTCATTCCAACAAAATGGAATGCAAGAATTTCATTCATTAGGGCTTTGATTTCATATTTCCCATCAAAGTCGGTTTGAGTACCCCTGTCTGTTCCTGAGACTATAACAGAAACACCTGGCAAAGGCAATCCATTTTCTGTAATAACTCCCGAAATTGTTTTTCCGCTTGAAAAGATTAATTTTTCTGTCAAATATTGGTGGTATTGTGAGTCTTTTTGTTCAGAGTGTAAAAAATCAAATCCAAACCAATTGAATTGGCTTCGAGAGTAGTAAATAGGTTTTTCATAGGGAATTAGGTTTCTGAAATATAAAGAAGCAAGATTACCCACACCTAAAAATTGTTTGAATTCGATATTATTGTAATTATCATTGGAAAAATCTAATGAAGTATTCCATGCCGATTCATAGAATTGATCAAGAGAAGAATCATACATAGAGGCTAAAACTTCTGCCTTTATGCCTTTTTTATGCTGATCCTTGATAAAAAAAGACCAGCTTTCATTACCACCGGGTTCTATTTTGCTACGGAAAGTACCGGTTTCGATGTTTATTTTTTCCTGATAAAAGGGAAGTAATTGGGTATGTTTTTTTTCGAAATTTTTGTTCTCCCATATAAAATTCATACTAATCTTAACGTCGGTTTTCCAGTCCTTTTCTATTGGAATCCTAAAAATCTTTTTTCCATTTACTTCGATAACTTTATTGAACACGGCTTCGCTTTGATAAAAAGCTTCTGTGATGATATATAGAGGCACTGCAGATGTATATTGCACTTCTATAAACCCATCTTTTTTCGGTTCTTTATTTAGGATTTCATATTGAAATAACTCATGATCACCAAGCATTTTGTCTGAATCATTAAGTAGTTTAAAACTCGAACTGACTTCTATTTCTTTTCCGGAAATATCTTTTGAGGTGAAAAATAATTGATATCCTCCTGAAACCCATTTTTTCAAATCATTCAGAATTATTTCTTTTGTTGTTTTTGTGTCAACCTTTTGGTTAAAAACAAGCTCTCCTTTTTCTACGTTGTTGTTTTTATAAGGCAATGTAGGGAATAGCTGCATGAATTCATCTTCAGGAATTGTCTGGATTTCGGGAGCTTCCCATCGTCTGCTGCTTAAGACGCGATTTGGAGATTTCGATTTGTAAATTTTAAGTTCTCCAATTATTGGAATAAATTGTCCGTTTAAATTTTGACTGTCTAGAGTGATTTTCTGAATCGTTTTGACATTAATAGTTTCCGGAATGTTTGCAGTCAATACAAGATCATGATATCCTGCTTTTGCTACCGTAGTGTTTTTTCTGGTTTCACCATTACTATCTGTAACTTCTGCTTCTATAGAAAAATTAAAAACAGGCTGTCCTTCTTCATTGAAATCATCGGCTGGGATAGCCGTGAATTCGATTTCAAAGTTTCCGTCTTGATCTGTTTCTATTGTACCTGCTGCTATTTCTTCATCGTCATAACTGAAATGATTATTTGAGTATTGCCAATTGTTATAATAACTGTTTCGTTTGACGGTATAAGAAACTGTAGCATCTGAAATAGCAGCTCCTGCATAGGCTTTCGCTTTTCCTTTAACTTTAATGTTTTGGTTTACGATGAAGCTTTCTGTAATCGGTTCAAAAGTCACCTCAAATTTTGGACGCTTGTATTCTTCAACTTTAAAACTGATTTCGCTATTTTCAAAGTGGTTAACCTTATCCCAAAACGGATGCTTGTCTGTTTTTTCGTTATAATGAGCATCAGTTTCATAGTCTTCGTCTTCCTCAGCATAAATCGTGAAATCTCCTGTTAGTGTATTTTTTGGAATGACAAACTCGCCAATAAATGATCCAAATTCATTGGTTTTTAAGCGCGCCATATAAATATCCTCACCGTTTACGTTTTCTGCTCTTACGCTAACAAACATGTCAGGGACAATATCATTTTTGCTATCTTTTCTCTTGAGTAGGATTCCTTTAAAATAAACGGTCTGCCCCGGCCTGTATATAGACCTGTCGGTAAACAGATTGACTTTAACTCTAAAATTTTCTTTTTCTTCTTTTTCTTCTTCTTTTGTCCTTACATGTTCATAAAAATAAGCTGTATTGTAAAAAAGTGAAAGAGTATCTTTTGCTTTTATTATCTGGATGTTTTGAGAGTAGTTTTGGGTTGCTTTTGTCCGTTCGTATCTAGCCATTCCTTTTTTATCGGTTTTTATTATAAAATCTTCTGATTTTATGACCGCATCCTCTATTGGTTTTCCTGTTTTTCTGTTCAATACTTGAAACCGTTCCGTCTTTTTGGAGTCAGAATATGCCAAAGAGAAATCAGTAGCATTTATAGTGGCATAAGAATAGATATCCTCAGTGGATAAACTGTCTTTTTTTGTGCTTATTGTCAATAAATATATCCCGGCTTCCATTTCAGGAAGAATAATTTCTGTTGAGTATTCAAAGTAGCCTTTTGTGCCGGGTAACCTGTTTTTAAACGTTTTATACGGTTTGTTTTTATTTACAAAATCAATAAAGAGAGAGTCTTTTTCGATGTTTCGGGATTCAAATTTGGCAGCAAATTTTAATGGGATTTTATATAAACTCCCATAAATAGTGTCAATGCATGCGAATTTTATTAAGGCTAAATTGGGTTGGTTAGGTATGATGTATTTATCTGTTTGTATAGTTAGGCTTTTGGCTAAAATAGATACTTTAATGTTTTTTGCCTCAGAGGCGAACGGTTCATCTCCTTTTAGGATGATTGAATCGCAGATTTCAACTGCTTTTGAATTATAATCCGTATGGGTGTCTTTTGAAGCGTTATCTTGATATATTGTAGCTTTTTCGATAAGAAAAGCACTTTGATACTTGTCTTGTGTTATTGCTATAAATCGATCTAAAACAGTTAAATACTCTTCCAGTATATTTCGTCTTTTGTAAACGGTCTGAATTCTTTTGAGAGCGATGTTTGAAAGAGCAGTGGCATTGTTTTGTGAGGCATAACTTTTTTCTAGTTTTTGATATATAGCTAATCTGAAATAAAAAGGCGAGAATTTGTAATTCTTTAAATCTAGTTCCTGAAATTCTTTCGGGTTTCCATAGAATGAATGAATATTGTTAGAAAGAAAGGTTTTCTCTTCTGGAGATTCATCTTTATGAAATTCATTTTTTTCCAGATACTTTTCGGATAGAAAATCATAAAGAGACCTATTTAAAGGGGCTTCGAATTTTCCAAAAACGATTATCTTGTCATAATTGCTTAAAGGTGTTTTTAACAGAATCGTCTCATTTTTGATGCTGTTTTCATAGGCAGTTGCAATTTCTTTTTCAAAATCAGATGATGACCATGTCCTAAAGTCAGGATTGAAAATAGACTCAGTTGCTGTTTGATTTTTTAATTTATACCTATTCTGTCCATAATATTCAGAAAGCAATTTTCCGTAAATGAAATTGAAGATGGCTTTATTGGCCTCATCTTTGGTTGTTAATTCCTCCCTAAGATTTTTGATGATTTTATATTGAGCCTCTTCTTCAAGGGTCATCAAAAACTTGGATTGATAGATAAAAGTCCTGATTATTTCTGCCTGGTCATTTTTCTTTCGGGCTTTGGTGTAGATTTTATTTAATTCCTCTGAAGCGGATTTTATTTTCCCATCGTATTCGTACTCATATACTTTGTTCCAGCTTTTATCCAAACTTTGGGCTGTTATTGATAAGGAAAAGAATAGTACCAGTAATCCTATAATTTTTTTCATAAAAGAGGTTTTATATAATAAGGAGTGTAGTTTTTATAAAAAGGTTGGAAGCTCTCAAAAATAAAATTGGAGCCGTATTTGTCACCAATATACTACTTTTATTTGTTCTCCAAAACACACAAAATCCATCCCGCTATTTCAAATCATTTTCCTATTTTTGGAAGACTAAATCAAGCCTGTTGAAACATTTCTTTTTACTCTTATTCTTGTTTCCGATAGTTGTCTTTTCGCAGTCCGAATATGCGAAAGGGGAGCAGTTTTTTAATAAAGGGAATTATGAAAAGGCTAAAGAAATATTTGCAGCTCTTTATAAAAAGAACCCTAAAGATGTTAGCGTCATAGAGTATTTAGGAGATATAGAAGGACATACAAAAAACTGGGATGAGGCTTTGATATATTATGAAAAGCTAAAAGAATTAAAGCCCAAAGAAGCGAATCATTTTTATAAATATGGAGGCGCTTTGGGCATGAAGGCAAAGGAGAGTAATAAGTTTAAGGCATTGGGAATGATTGGTGATGTGGAGGATTCTTTTAAAAAAGCCATTGAACTAAACCCGAAGCATATTGAAGCGCGATGGGCACTGGTTGAACTTTATTTGCAGCTTCCGGGCATTGTTGGCGGAAGTGAAAGAAAGGCACAGAAATATGCCGATGAGTTGATGACGCTTTCTGCTGTCGACGGCTATCTTTCAAAAGGGCATATAGCAGAATATTTCAAAAGATATAAAGAAGCCGAAAAGAATTATAAAAAGGCGGTTGAGATAGGCAAGTCAAAAACGACCTATAAGAAATTATCCGATTTGTATAAAAACAAAATGAAACAGCCGGAAAAAGCCAAGGCTGTTTTGGATGAATATGCTGAAATAAGCAAAACATAATTAATATCCGATCCATAATCTGAATAGATGAGAACACACTTTATAGCCATTGGAGGCAGCGCCATGCACAATCTTGCAATTGCCTTGCATGAAAAAGGATACCAGGTAACCGGGAGCGATGATGCTATTTTTGAACCTTCCAAAACACGTTTGGAAAAAAGAGGATTGTTGCCTGATGAATTGGGTTGGTTTCCTGAAAAGATTACTTCGGAAATCGAGTCGGTTATTCTTGGAATGCATGCCAAAGCCGATAATCCCGAACTTTTAAAAGCACAAGAATTGGGATTGAAGATTTTTTCATACCCAGAGTTTTTATATGAACAGTCAAAAAATAAGACAAGAGTAGTAATTGGCGGTTCGCATGGAAAGACAACCATAACTTCAATGATTTTGCATGTTATGCATTACCACGGAATCAATGTGGATTATATGGTGGGAGCACAATTGGAAGGTTTTGATACAATGGTACATCTGACAGAAGAGAATGATTTTATTGTTCTTGAAGGTGATGAATATTTATCATCACCAATGGACAGAAGACCAAAGTTCCATTTGTATCAACCCAACATTGCTTTGATTTCCGGAATTGCATGGGATCACATCAATGTTTTTCCAACATATGAGAATTATGTTGAACAGTTTGAAATTTTTATACAAAAAATAACCAACGGCGGTATACTTGTGTATAACGAAGATGATGCGGAAGTGAAAAGAGTAGCGGAAGCGGCAACAAATCCTATCCGAAAAATTCCGTATTCAACGCCAAGTTATAAAGTAGAGAATGGAACAACATTGCTCGAAACTCCGGAAGGAGATATGCCAATTGAGGTTTTTGGAGCCCATAATCTGAATAATCTCGCAGGCGCCAAATGGATCTGCCAGAGTATGGGTGTCGACGAAGCTGATTTTTATGAAGCTATTTCCAGTTTTAAAGGGGCTTCAAAACGTTTGGAGAAGATCGCTGAAAATAAAAATAACGTAGCTTATAAAGATTTTGCACATTCGCCAAGCAAAGTTGCGGCAACGACAAAAGCAGTGAAGGAACAATATCCTGACAGAAAGTTGATTGCCTGTTTGGAATTGCACACATACAGCAGTTTAAATGCTGAATTTCTTAAAGAGTATGAAGGTTCATTAGAGGCAGCCGATGTGGCTGTGGTTTTCTATTCGCCAGATGCCGTAAAAATCAAACAACTGGAAGAAGTAACATATGAACAGATTGCAAAATCATTCAATCGTGAAGATCTGATTATCTATACTAATCCGGCAGCATTTAAAGAATACCTATTCCATCTTAAATTTGATACAGAAAAAATAGCATTGCTACTGATGAGTTCGGGAAACTACGGGGGACTGAATTTTGACGAGGTAAAAACGCTTCTATAAATAAACTATGATGATTAGCGGATCAGCCTATCCTTTCGGGAAGCTGGTCCGCTTACTTTTTAAATTGGTAATGCCCAGTTATCGTGTACTTGAAAAGGCAATCTTCCAAAACTTGCCCAGCTCCAACATTATGCACAATCAGATTTCGTTTCCCGTCTGCCGTTTTTCGGCTGGTCACGATTCCAATATGGGGCATTTTATCATTTATCATCCAGGTCACTAAATCGCCTGTTTTATAATCCGAAGCTTTATCGGTTACTTCTAAACTTTTACCAAATCGTGTAAAAAATACCTGCAGATTAGGTACTCTTCTATGGTCAATATTAGGATCTGTTTTTTTAAGTCCCCATTTTTGCGGATATTTTGAAAAGTTTTTTTTCATGTCCTCGTGTACTTCTTTCTGAAGGTCGATTCCCAGTTTTCTGTAGGCCCTGATAACAACATCTGTACAAACACCTTTACCTTTCGGGACATCGCCGTTAGGATAACTTATCGAAAAATAGCTTGGATCATAAACGACATTGTCTTTTGTTAGCGTGATTGCCGCATCCGAAAGTTTTTCCGGAAAAGTTTTTTCTAAAACTGTAGTAATAAGAAGGAAACAAGTAAGAGAGATAAAATATTTCATGGCTGTTATTTTTGGATATAACGTTAGACGTATGATATATCTTATAATTTAGGGTTAAATTTAACAGGGATGTTTTCTTCAGAGATATTTCGTATCTTCCCTCATAATTTAATTTCAACGCCATGCAGGAAAAAAAAGAAAAGAACACATCTTCAATCAAAAATTGGGCTAAAGACGACAAACCGAGGGAGAAACTAAGGCATAAAGGACAAGAAGCCCTAAGTAATGCAGAACTTATAGCCATACTGATACGTTCCGGAAACCATACCGAAAGTGCCTTGGCTTTGAGTAAGCGAATCCTGGCAGATGCCAAGAATCTAAATGGCATAGGAAAGCTATCGATTGAACAGCTCCTTACTTATCATGGTATTGGAGAGGCAAAAGCAGTTACGATTCTTGCTGCGATTGAATTGGGGCGAAGACGGCGCTCTGAAGAAGCCAAACCATCGAGAAAAATTGCTAATAGTAAGGTGGTTTTTGAGACGATGCAGCCTATTATAGGTGAACTTCCCCACGAAGAATTTTGGATTCTGTATCTCAATAATTCCACAAGAATAGCTCACAAACACCGATTGAGCAAAGGAGGAATAACAGCAACTGTTGTAGATACCCGTCTTATTTTTAAGGTAGCAATTCAGCAAAACGCGACTGCATTAATCCTTGTCCATAATCATCCTTCAGGAGTATTATACCCCAGTGAATCTGACAGAGAAATAACTAAAAAACTAAAATTAGCCGGAGAGAATCTGGATATTCGGGTTTTTGACCATGTAATAATTACTGAAAATGATTATTACAGCTTTGCAGATAACGGGATTTTATAGATTTGTTATTCCAGACTAAATGCGAACATGAAATCATGAGAGCCAAAAAAGTACTCGCCCGAAGCCAGATTTTTGATTACTAAATAATAATATCCGTCTTTAATTTTTTCAATGCTGTAATTGATTTTATCGAACGAAGTCGAGGTGCTCGTTGCTTTGGCTTTAGTGGTTATCAAAACTCTCTTGTCTTTTCGTATTTCGAATTTTACTAAATCAAAAACAGAAGTTGGATCGGTTCCAGGAGTTACTTTAACAATGAATTTTAACGAGCTTTTGTTTTTAATAATAACGGATGATTTGACTCCGTTTAAATAAAAACCTCCCTCTGCACTAAACAATCCTTTAGCTTTTGCCATTGTATTGTATTGCGATTTTTCAAGGTCAATCAATTCATTAGTGCCAGCGTTGAAATAAGCGGGTTTGTCATTAAATTCAGGTAATTTGTTTTGGGCTTTACCATATACAAATAATAATAGCAGTAGTAAGGTGCCAATGTGTCTTTTCATTTTTTTTTAATATTAGCGGTTCAAAAAAAGACATAGTATTAAAAAATTAAAAGGCTGCGGTTATTTGATTTTTGCGTCAAATTCCTGGATAATCTTATAATTTTTATCCTTAATAATTATTTTATAAATGCCTTTGTCTAAAATTAGATTTGTCTTTGTTTCTTTATTTGTAATTTCAATTATATCAGCAGGAACCCCTTTTTGGTCATATTCGTTTTTTCTGTAAGCAAGAACCAAAACAGGATATTCCGTGATTTTAGATTTTGGAATCGTATATGTTTTTCGTTGCCCATCTAATAATAACCAATTAGGTCTGCCGTTTATGTACTCTGTAATAGGATGAATTATCCTGCAATCGGTTTGATCGATTGATACTCCTCCATTGAATAATTTGCCAGAATCATTAACCATGATCACTGATTTTTTAGGATTGGCCATTACCACATAAGGGCTGGTAAATTTAATATCACCTTTTTCCGTATAAAAAACCTGGTCAATCGTAAAAGGATCAATATTTGTCTCGTCTTTTAATCGTCCAGCCATAGCTTTCCCCCAATTTTTGTTTGTTGGAGTTCCTTCTATCACATGATCATAACCACAATGGATCAAAAATTTTGAATTTGGATTCTTCTTAACCAGTTGCGCAATATTTGCTGCTTCTTCAATTTCTCTTTCTTTCCCGTTTTTCCCTTCCGCTGCCTCATATTCAAATAAAACAAAACCAATCTTCAATGCTTCACTTAGCATATTAGCCATTTGAGGTTCTTTTACATAAAAACCGCTATCCGCAATAGGAAATTTCCGCTCGTTTATTGATGGGTCTGCAAGTGCTTCCAGTCCAAAAAAGCGATAACCATTATCATATAAGCCTTGCAAAAGCGAAGTTGTAAAAACCCTGTGCATGTTGTTGTGATGGGCTTCATTGATAATGATAATCTGTTCGTTTTTTGAACGGTTTATGATATAATCCTTTGCTTTTTTTTGTTTGAACGAATTAAAGTACAAACTATCTTCCTTGCTTATTTTTCGTACTGCACTTCCGTTCTTATCCCAAGTTTCTAAGGCTTCTTTATAATATCCGCTTATAGAATAATAGGTTGCTCCCATCTGATATTTCCATGCCAGTGTATCTTCCTGGATTTTGGCATCAATATCTTTTGAAAACTGATAAACTTCTGCATTTGTTTGGGCTGAAATTTTTAGAGAGAAAAGTAAAATGAAAATACATTTAAATAATTGCTTCATGATTGTTTGTGGCTTTCTATGGGTTAGCTAACTAATTATTTTTTATAAATATATTTTGTTTTACCTAATTACCAACTATTCCCTATGCCTAAATGCACACACTTTTTTGAAAATATTTTGATAATAAAGCCATTAAGGGAATATAAAAGCCAAGGGAGCAAAACTAAACAAGCCATTCGAATCTGCAATTTTGTTACTTTGGCCTACAACCTCGTTATTATAGTATATTTTCAGGCTGGCATTCTGACCGGCAATACCGGGATTTTGCATTACGGCATTACCGCTGATTCCAATACCCATCACATTACTAGGATACTCAATGGTTTTACTCCAGGGCAATGATGTAATCGTTTCTGTTGTGTTTCCGGTTACATTGTTGTTGTAAACTACAAATATGTGGCCGGTGTAATTGCCGGTTATTTCAAATTTTGCAACTTTAATAGGAGAAGGTAGGGGTACTGTATTACCATCGCCATCATCACTGCTACAGGAAACAGTTATTGCAATTAATAAGATTGCAAAAAATAATTTTATCGTTTTCATAGTTTATGTTTTTATATGTTGATACTCTAATTTAACAGATATGTAATCCCAATTTTTCCCCCCGTTGTAATATTCCCACTTCTGAGTTCCAGATTTACGGCAAACTTTTCGTTAAAGAAATATCTTCCGCCAATTTGGACTCCAACCCCAAACGGTTCGTCGTCTACCAAATAAGTATTTGTGTCTGAATCTTTGAATTTCCAGCTGTAATAGTTTAAATTAAGTCCGGCATACACATCCCATTCTTTTGGAATTTCTAATAATTCATTGAAGTGATAATTACCATTAGCCTGTATTCCTATAATAGTGCTTTTAACGCCATAAGTAGTATAAGATTGATAAGAAGCTTCAAGTCCCACAGTAATTGGATTTGAAATTGTATAATCCGCACCAAAATAAATAGGCGTAGACCAATTGGATGTCCCAAAGCCTGCATTTAATTGAATTTTTCCTTTTTCAAGTGGAGATTGAGCAAATGAAGAAATTGTGAGTAAGAGCACTGATAAATTGATGAGTTTTTTCATTTAGTTTTTTAATTGATTTGATGGTTGTATGATGTGAGGCAAATTTATACAGGTGTTTTGTTTTTGAATTAATCATAAAAAGGTATATGTGATTACCTGAAATCAGGTATTTTTTTGATTTATAGTCAGAATCCAAAGAATGGTCATTACATTTGCGACTTATCTCGTGAAAATGAAGCTATTGTATCTCGTTTTTCTGGTTTTTGTTACTTGTTTTGGGCATGCTCAAACGAGCAGCTCATTAAATGATTATGAAGTTACAATCGATAGCTTAAAAACGGTAATTTCTAATAGCAAATCAGATAGCCTGAGATGTATTATGAATTATAAACTGGCCTATATTTACACTAAAAATGTCAATAAAAATGAGGAAGGTAAAGTCCATTTAAAAAGAGCAAACGATTTAGTAGAAAACAATAGCTATTTAAAAGACTTGTCTTACTACTATAATTCGCTTTTCCTGAGTTTGGAAAAAGAGAATCTGGAGAAGTACCGAAAAGCGGATGCGGTTTTAAAAAAATACGATAGCAAGGAAATTTATGTATTGCGGTCTAAAATACTTTTTAATATTGGACTGTTATATCAGCGGGAAAGTGAACCCCTAAAAACGATAGAAGTCTTAGTAAAGGAAGCGATTCCTGTGGCAAAAAAAAGCGGGGATAGTCAGGAACTTTCCAATCTGTATAAACTAATCGCGGTTGTATTTTATAATAACGAAGATATTGCCAAGACAAAACATTATTTAGATCTGTCGATTAAAACCTTGGAACAAGGCAAGAATAAAAAAAACAGGTACAATGAAGATTTGATCGAATTGTATTTGTTTAATGTTGAAGTCTTATCAGTTCAGAAAAAGATAAACGAAGCTTTTGAATACTTGAAAAAAGCTGAGGATTTATTAAAATCCTATCCGCTACGATCACTATATATCGAATATTATTTTGCAAAAGGCAGTTTGAGCCAGGGAATTAAAAATTACGACCAGGCTATTTCAGATTATGATAATGGTATAAAATTAGCTAAGCTCAATGCCGATTCTAGCTTAGAACAAAGATTCAAGCTAATGAAATATGAAGTTTTTATATTTCAGAATAAGCTCGAAAATGCTAAAAATTTACTATTGGATGTTTTTAAAGACGGTGACATGAATATTAAGGACAGGGCCAATTATTCCTATGAACTGTCAAAAATTTACCGAAGGCTGAATGATTTCGAAAAGGCTTACAGCTATAATGAACAATACATTCAGCTAAAAGATAGTTTAGCTAAGATGTTTGAAGCTGAAAAGATATTGGATATTGAGGCCAAATACAATAAACTAGAGAATGAAAATAAAATAAAAGAACTGACTATTGAAAAACAAGCCACATTGCTCAATCAGAGAAAAAACACACTCTTTCATTTATTGTTGTCTTTTGCTCTTATCTGCGCATTAATTTTTACTTATTTTATTTGGAAGAATTTAAAAAGCCAAAAGAAAATAGCGGCTCAAAAAGAAATAAATCATCTTCAAAAACTAGACACTTTAAAAAGAGAAAAAGAAATTGAAATTATGCAAACCATGATTAATGTGGAAGATGCGGAAAGGAAACGCGTTGCCAGGGATTTGCATGATAGTATCGGTAGTAAATTATCTGCCCTGAAAATTATATTTGCCAATTCAGAAAGTAAAAATGAACACGATACTACTAAAGTTAATGCTATTTTAGAAACCTCCATATCTGAATTAAGGCAGATTTCGTATAATTTAATTCCGGAATCCTTGCTAAAATTAGGTTTGGAAAATGCTCTTGGCGATTTATGCTTTTCTTTGAGCTCAAATAATGTACTGATCGAATTTCATTCGTATGAAATCGATAATTCAATGCCGCTTACTACGCAAACCAATATTTTTAGGATTGTTCAGGAAATTATAAACAATGCTTTAAAGCATTCTGGAGCCAGCCAGATTTTAGTTTCTTGCAGCCAGAACAAGGAACGGTTCTATATTTCTATAGAAGACAATGGAAATGGCTTTGATATTTCAAAAATAGATGAAAATTCAGGACTTGGAATGAAAAATATAAAAAGCAGAATAGAGCTTTTAAATGGAACTCTCGATTGCGAAAGCAATTCCGGCGGAACCTCATATAATATCGAACTTGACATCTGACCATATGGGAAATAAAAAGTTGAACATAGCTATTTTGGATGATCATCCTTTAATTATTGAAGGATTGTCAACCCTTTTTTCAAATCATGGAGAATTTAACTTGCTAGGAGGTTTTAACAGGAGTGAAGACTTATATGATTTTGAAAAAATTGACAAAATTGATGTCCTGTTATTGGATATTTTCTTTGGAGATAGTAATGGAATTGATATTTGCTTTGATTTGAAGAAGAAATATCCCAAGCTAATTATATTGGGAATCAGCAGCCAGGCAGAAAGAAGCATCGTATTGCAAATGATCAAGCACGGTGCTTCAGGATATCTGCTAAAAACAGCCAAAAATGAAGAGTATGTCCATTGCATAAAAGAAGCATCGAAAGGAAATGTAGTGTTTGGAAAAGAGGTGCAGTCTATGCTGGATAAGATACAGATATCAGATTTAAAGTCAATTCCTCGATTGACGAAAAGAGAAAAAGAAATATTGACTTTAATGATAAAAGGAAAATCTACACAGGAAATTTCAGAAGAATTATTCCTAAGCTTTTTAACTATACAAACTCATAGAAGAAACCTGCTCCAGAAGTTTGATGTGAAAAACGCTCTTGAATTAATCAATTTTGCCCATGAAAACGGATTGCTGAATGATCCTCATTTTTCTCATACTCTTTAGTTGATGGAGATTATCCTCTAAAAATCTTCGCTCATATACTTTGGTTTAGTGCAAGGTGCAAAACTCTTATATCAACCATCTTACTAATCTTTTTATACAGCTATGTTGGTCGCTGTATTTTATAAGTTTGGCTTAACAATTTATTTTAAAGTATTTCAGTATCTTGCAGGCGCTTGTAGAAACGACTTTAGTTATGATTCAGACCAAAAATCTCGCTTTTTCTTATAATGGGAAAGTGAATTTTAATTTTCCGGATATTTCCGTAGATAGTGGCCAGGTGCTTTTGATAACCGGTGGATCGGGAAAAGGGAAAACTACATTGCTCCATTTGTTGGGAGGACTACTCAAAGCACAATCGGGATCCATCAGTGTTGGAAATGTAAATATTGAAAGCCTGTCTAATAAGAATTTGGATAAATTCAGAGGGAAAAATATAGGACTGATTCTGCAACAATCCCATTTTGTAGAAGCATTTTCTGTTTTTGAAAATGTGGTACTTTCTTCCTGGCTGGCAAGCGGACGAAAAGCTGAAGAAAAAGCAAAGTCGCTTTTGGCAGAACTCGGACTATCAGACCAGATACATAAACTTACATCGCGTTTGAGTATAGGACAGCAGCAAAGGGTTTCGATTGCAAGAGCTTTAGTGAATGAACCTCAATTGCTTTTGGCCGATGAGCCTACGTCGAGTCTTGATGATGAGAATGCCTATAAAGTAGCCGACCTGCTTTCACAATTGTCTAAAGAATATGGCGCTGCACTCATTATTGTTACGCACGACCAAAGATTAAAAGATCGTTTTTCTAATCAAATTACATTAGCATGATTGTCAAATTAGCTTGGAAAAATATCTGGTTCAAACCCTTGAATACCATATTGAGCATTGTGCTGCTAACGGCAAGTGTTGCCATAATATCATTATTAATTCTGCTCCAAGATCAATTCGAAAAGCAGTTTTCGAGTAATATTGATGGCGTTGATGTTGTTTTGGGAGCACAGGGGAGTCCGCTTCAATTAATTCTGTCGGCAGTTTATCAGGTTGATGCTCCAACTGGCAATATTAGCTACAGCGAAGCAAAAACATGGATGAAACACCCTTTTGTGAAAAGTGCCATACCATTGGCTTTTGGAGATAACTACAGAGGATTTAAGATTGTGGGAACAACACCTGACTATCTTAATAAGTTTGGAGCTACGGTCAGTCAAGGCAAAGTGTTTCAAGCGGATTTTGAAGTTGTTGTTGGTGCTGAGATTGCAAAAAAACTAAATATAAAAGTAGGAGATAAATTTTTCGGATCGCATGGTGACGCTGCCGAAGGAGAAGTTCATGAAGAATTTGCTTATAAAGTAAGTGGTATTGCAAGTTCAACGGGAAAAGTAATTGACAATCTTATTTTGTGCAATATTCCAAGTGTATGGGCCATGCATGAAAACCATGAACATACTGATGAGAATCCGGTTCATGGAGAAGAAGGACATATTCACTTTGAAGGCGACGAACATGAACACGAGCACGAACATCATGATTATGAAAAAGCGATGTCGGTGTCAGAAGAAGGAAAAGAGATAACCGCTGTCCTGATAAAATTCAGAAATAAAATGGGTTTTGTAACCTGGCCAAGATTGATAGCCCAGAATACAAAAATGCAGGCGGCTTCTCCTGCAATTGAAATCAACAGGCTATTTTCCTTATTCGGAATTGGGTTGCAGGCATTGCAGTATTTGGCTTACGGAATTATGCTCATATCCGGAATCAGTATTTTTATAGCACTTTATAACACATTGAAAGAGCGAAAATATGAATTTGCCCTATTAAGAGTTAGTGGAGCCAGCCGTTTACAATTGCTTACTTTGGTACTATTTGAAAGTATATTGTTGTGTTTTGTCGGATTTATTTTCGGCACTATTGTTGGGAGGATTGCACTGTTCCTGATTTCTTCTTCAACAGATGAAGAATATAAAATGACTTTTAATCCGTTTGCTTTTAATTGGCAGAAAGAAGGAATTTTATTTATAGTAACTATCTTTGTAGGAGTATTGGCGGCGATAATTCCGGCCATAAAAGCATACCGATTGAATATTTCAAAAACTTTAGCAAATGCGTAAGACATATTATTTCTTTATAGCTCTTTTTATTCTTTTAAGCATAACTTATATTTCTGATTATAGCTTAAAAGGAAAAAAAACAGATTCCTCTTCTATGCAACAGGCAGGTTTTTTGCCAAAAGCAGAAGCTTTTTCCAAAGCGGAGTCAAAGGCTTTTGTTGTAACAGATACTTTGAATTGGAAATTATTAGGAGCTATCAAGTTTGTGAAAAAGCAAAACAAGGATTACCCAGATGGAGTAATGTACCCTATAATAAACTCTACTCTCAAGGTAAAAAACAAAAAGAGGATTGCTATGTCGGGATTTATTGTTCCGATAGACAATACAACCTATGCCCTTAGTAAAAATGTTTTTGCCGCTTGCTTTTTCTGCGGACAGGCAGGACCGGAAACTATCATGGGAATAAAGTTCAGAGGAGGTACTCCGAAACTGAAAACAGATCAGTACGTAACCCTGGAAGGCAATTTCCGTATAAATGAAAATGATGTAGAAGACTGGATCTATCATATAGAAGATGCAGTAATTGTAAAAGGAAAATAAATTGGAAACTAAAATTTTAGACGTATTTTTTGATTTGGACCATACTTTATGGGACTTTGAGAAAAATTCAGCATTGGCATTCGATACCATCCTGAAAAAACACAAAATTAATGTCGACATTCAGGAGTTTATTTCGCTATATGTTCCAGTAAATATCAAATACTGGAAACTCTATCAAAATGATGAGGTGACACAGGAACAACTGCGTTATGGAAGATTAAAAGATGTTTTTGACCACATGATGATAGAAGTTGATGACGAAATGATTCATTTTTTAGCAGAAGAATATATTTCTTATCTTCCTCAATTCAATCATCTTTATGATGGTACCATAGAACTTTTGGAATATTTGAAGCCAAAATACAGGTTGCATATAATTACAAACGGATTTCACCAGATACAAAACAATAAGCTGGTCAATTCTAATATTGTGCATTATTTTGAAACCATTACTAATTCGGAAAACGCTGGAGTAAAAAAACCAAATCCCGAAATATTTAGTTATGCCTTGAATTTGGCACAATGTTCAAAAGAAACGAGTATCATGATTGGTGATAATCTGGAAGCTGATATAGAAGGTGCATTAAATGTAGGTCTGGACGCTATCTTTTTTAACGAACACGACATAGAAATACATCCTAATATTAAGCAGGTAAAGCATCTGTTAGACTTAAAAAAATATCTTTAACCTTTCCCATTATGAAAAAAAATATCCTAATCTTATTCTTATTTGCCTCACTTTCTGCTTTGGCACAAAGAACCTTGAATGATTACAAATATGCTATTGTCCCAGTAAAGTTTGCTTTTGCAAATGAAGAAAATGAGTACAGACTCAATACTATCACAAAATTCAATCTTACAAAAATGGGATTTGAGGCTTTCTATGATAATGAGGATCTGCCATTGGAAACAGCTGGAGAAAGATGTAGCAGAGTATTTGTTAATGTAGAAAAAGTGAGTTCATTGCTAGCAACTAAACTGGTTGTTGTATTCAGAGATTGTGAGAATAAAGAAATCAATAGGAGTGATGTTGGAGTCAGTAAAGCTAAAGAGTTTAAATTTGCATATCCTGAGGCGCTAAATGATGCTTTCAAATCGCTATTCACTTTTGGATATAATTATAACGGAACGGTTTATAAGGCAGCACCTAAAAAGGTAGAAACTCCTAAATCTTCTGTAGAGCCGGAAGATACTCCAAACATGCTTTTTGCACAGCCAATTTCAAATGGCTACCAATTGATTGACAAGACCCCGAAAGTTGTATTCAAAATTTTCAAGACGTCACACCCGGATTATTTTACGGTACAATCTGATACTGTAAATGGAGCGTTAATCAGAAAAAATAATGAGTGGGTATTGGAGTATTATAAAGACGATAAGCCGGTTTCTGAAAAACTTTTGATTAAGTTTTAATAACCATATTTATCTTTCCAGCGATTTTTTAAAAATTCTCTTGTTGAATTTTCTCTGGAATTATTTCCAGGAACATAAATAGCGGTGTTTTTTATTTCATCAGGCAGGAACTCCTGTTCGGCAAAATTGTTCTGATAGTCGTGGGCATATTTATAGTCTTCGCCATAACCCAGCTCTTTCATCAATTTTGTAGGCGCATTTCTCAAATGAATCGGGATTGGCAAGTCGCCCGTCTGTTTTACTATTTGTTGTGCTTTTCCAATTGCCATATAAGAAGCATTGCTTTTTGGCGAAGTTGCCAGATAGATGGCACATTGGCTTAAGATAATTCTGCTTTCAGGATAACCTATTGTGGCTACCGCCTGAAATGTATTGTTTGCCATGATAAAAGCCGTAGGATTTGCATTGCCAATATCTTCACTGGAAAGGATGAGCATGCGCCTTGCGATAAATTTGACATCTTCGCCTCCTTCAATCATACGCGCCAACCAATATACGGCACCATTTGGATCACTACCACGGATTGATTTTATAAATGCAGAAATTATATCATAATGCTGTTCGCCGGTTTTATCATACAATACCGTGTTTTGTTGTACCAACTTTAGTACGGAATCATTGGTGATTATGATTTTTTCATCGTTTGAAGCATTGATGACAAGATCGAAAATATTGAGCAGCTTTCTGCCATCTCCACCGGAAAGCCTTAATAAAGCTTCGGTTTCTTTTAATTCGATATTTTTTTCTTTTAGGAAAACATCGGTTTTCATTGCACGTTCCAACAGTGCTTCCAGATCTGCTTTTGAGAAGGCATTCAATACATAAACCTGACAACGCGACAGTAGTGCCGGGATTACCTCAAAACTGGGGTTTTCTGTAGTGGCTCCAATTAATGTTACCCAGCCTTTTTCTACAGCTGCCAATAAGGAATCTTGCTGTGATTTGCTGAAACGGTGAATCTCATCAATAAACAAGATCGGGTTTTTAGCAGTGAATAGGCCGCCACTTTGCTTGGCTTTTTCAATAACATCACGGACCTCTTTTACTCCTGAATTAATAGCGCTCAATATATAAAACGGACGTTTTGATTCCTGTGCAATAATCTGGGCCAGGGTAGTTTTTCCTGTTCCGGGCGGTCCCCAAAAAATTAAGGAAGGAATAATACCTTTTGCAATCTGATGGGTCAGGGACCCGTTAGGGCCTACTAATTGAGGCTGGCCTAAATAATCTTCAAGCTGTTGCGGGCGAATTCTTTCTGCTAATGGTGCTTCCATTTTGTAAAATTACTGAATTTGAAGAAGTTTTTTAAAGGGTATGCAGCATAAACTTTTGTGAAATTTCTAAATAGTAGTGATGTATCATTTTGCAGCATTAAAATGATCTGTCTACTCAAGATGCTGACAAAATAGCACGAAAATAAAATTGGATAAGTTTTTGACAGTTTTTGGTAAAAATAATCCTAATAGCAATGGACGATAAAAATTTGAAATTCTCCCCCTCAGTTTTGGCATGGCCTTTATTTTCTGTTATTGTTTTGTGGATTGTTTTTTGGGCAGAAGTTCGCTTTAAGCTCAATCTTACGGAATTTGGAATTTATCCCAGAACTTTTTCCGGATTAAGAGGAATTTTGTTTAGCCCATTTCTTCATGGCGATATACAACATCTCTATAATAATTCGATTCCGTTATTTCTTTTGATTGCTGCATTGCGCTTTTTTTATAGAAAGCAGACGTTAGCAGTATTAGGATATGGAATATTACTGTCTGGTTTTCTAACTTGGGTTATTGGTAGAGAATCCTATCATATTGGAGCCAGCGGTTTGATTTATGTCTTGGTCAGTTTTATCTTTTTTAAAGGAATTCAGACTAAATATTACAGGCTGGTTGCCCTATCATTAACCGTTATATTGATGTATGGAGGTATGGTATGGTATATTTTTCCAAACGTGCAGGAAGGGATTTCTTGGGAAGGCCATTTGGCAGGGCTTATAACAGGTTATGTCTTTTCATTGGCAATAAAAACTCCGGAATACCAAAAACCAATTGTATATGATTGGGAACGGCCAGATTTTAATCCTGAAGAAGATATGTTTATGAGGCATTTTGATGAAAATGGAAACTTCCAAAATCTGCCAAAGCCTGAAGACGATGCTGAAACCAGAGATGAAGAGTTTTTCAGATCCAATTATAATGTCTTCTATACGATTGTTCGCGATAACTCAGAAGAGAATCGGGATGATAAAAAAGATGATATCGAAAAGGATAGTTAACCTCTTTGTCTTACTGTTTCATAAAGAAAAGCCCCACAGGCAACCGACACATTTAAGGAAGCAATAGTTCCAAACATAGGTAGTTTTGCTTTTTCATCTACAATTTTAAGGACAGAAGGATTAATACCTCGATCTTCAGAACCCATAATAATCGCTAAAGGCTCATTGAGCGATAGGTCGTAAATGTTCTGATCTGTTTTTTCAGTAGCCGCAATGGTTTTTATACCTGATCCCTGAAGATGGAAGATAGCATCTTTGATATGTTCTACTTTACAGATAGGCACATTGAAGACGGCACCTGCCGAAGTTTTTACGGTATCACCATTAACAGGAGCGGCTCCTTGTTTTTGAATAATAATTCCATCAACACCCGTACATTCTGCTGTTCTGATGATGGCTCCAAAATTTCGGGCATCGGAGATCTGGTCCAAAATGAGGAAAAGAGGAGTTTTTCCGCTATCTATAACAGTTTCAATAAGCGTTTCAAGACTATGGAAAGAAACCGGTGCGATTGTAGCTACGGCACCTTGATGGTTGTTCGGTGTTAGCTTGTTCAGTTTTTCTACAGGCACATATGAGAAATTTATGCTGGCACGCTTCATGACTTTCATTAAGTCTTTCATTAATTCGCTTTGTGCATCTTTCTGTATGAATACTTTGTCTATTTCTTTTCCTGCCTGAATAGCTTCTATAATCGCTCTGATTCCGAAAATTTGATGTCCTTTTTCCATGGTGGCAAAGATAGGATAAAGTTGTAGAGAAATAAAATAAGGCCGGCAAATTCAATCTGCCGGCCTTAAATATTTTATTGATTAGTTGGTCTGGAAAATATCCGGCCAATCAACGCCACCTTCTCGGGTCAAGGTAACAGTGCCGCCATCACCCCATGTATTTCTCCACGTAAAGACCATAACAGGTCCGGTAACGCTATTGATGGTGTAGGTGAAAGTATCAGAATACTGGTCAGAACCGCTAAAAAGGAATTCGCGGCACACCCATGTTAAAAACGCACCATTTGGGCCAACAGCCGGATCATCATCGTAAATGGCTTCAAATAATCCAAATGAAGCATCATCAAGACTATACTTTCCTGGTTCAGCTTCTGTCCAGGTTACTGAGCCGCTAATAGTGCCGGCAATTCCGGTTCCGGTTCCGGTTCCTTCACCATCTCCATACTGCATAGAAGTCTGAGTGTAAGTATGTGTACCCGACAAATCATCTGTAATTGGGCATAATGGTTTTAAATTGATTATAACCGTACCTGTAGATACTTTTGTAGAAACTCCCACAGGAAAATTTCCAGTTGCAGCCGTCAATTTCAGGGCAACAGTCAATGGAGCTGGTAATTCAGGATCCAAAGAAGAAGAAAGAATTTTAATTGGGAATGTAGCCCGGGTTTCTCCAGCCGGAAACGTGAAAGTCCCGTTGTTTAAAATGACAAAATTGGTGCCTTCAACAGCGGTTGTCTTAGCAGGATCCAGTTCATACGTGACAACGATATCTGATGGAGCTGCTGAACCATTACCGCCTACTAAACGGACAGGAACCTCAAATTGGGCTTCATCCATTCCAATATCAAATGTGCCGTCAACAGTACCCGAAGGGAAGTCGACAATTTTTGTTCCGGCGCCATAATCTGTTACATCGTCATCTACAAGACATGATGAAAACAAGGCCAATATGATCGCAATAGCTGCGAATTTGAATTTAAGATTTTTCATGTTTCATATTTTATTAGTTATCCCAAAAAATAGGCGATGTGAAAGCGTCATCTGTTGTCTGGTTAGGAACATTAGCAGAGTTGGCCACATATTCAGAGTTAGGATACATTAATCGGATTGGGCGTTGCGGCCTGCTGGCAATTAATGATATAGGAAGACTTGATGGGAATCCGGTTCTGGTGTATTCAATCCAGGATTCAGCACCATTTATGCTATTCAGGGCAATCCATTTTTGTGTTATGATTGCTTCGATTTCATTTCCTGATGAAGCAGCCCATCCCACTAGGTTAGTAGCCTGTGAATAATAAGTGCTGGCTTGAGCAGCTGTAAGACCCAAAGTTACATAAGAAGCTTCGATTCCGGATTCGTACAATGACTGTGCACTTCCGGCTATGTAACCTCTAGCGACAGCTTCTGCCTGAAGAAGGTAGCTTTCGGCAGCTGTTAGAATATAAGCATCTTGAGTGAAGTTTTTAAGAATTCCATTCCCTAATCCAGAATAAGGCACAACAACAGTTCCTTGCTCGTCTGGAGCACCCTGGTTTATCCCTGCAAAACCCCCACCTGGAATTGGAGCGTAGATTTTTTCCAATCTTGTGTCGTTGGTGTTTGTTAGGTAATCAACAGTATACTGTGTTCCTTTTAATGAATTGTTGTCGTCAGTAGGGCTTCCGGATAATGTTGTTCCGAAAGTTTCAAAGAACGGATTCATTTTTCCGGTACTGGTCAGGTAGCCAGGATTATTTGTTACATTTTCTGTTATGAAGCCACTACCTTCGTTGATGATATCATCGAACTTATCCGCAATGTAAGCCTGTTTTGAAGGCATTCCTGATTGGCGGATCAGAATTCTCATTTTTAAGGTATTGGCAAATTTCACCCATTCGTCCATATCGCCGTGAAGCATAATGTCATTATTGCCAGGATTTAATGCCGAAGCAGGAGCATCCTTAATAAGATCAATTGCGGCATCTAATTGTACAATCAAGTCATCATATACGGCTTCTGCATCATCATAAGAAGGTGTCAGTTCCAGATCACGCTGTAATGCCTCAGAGTAAGGAATGTCGCCATACAAATCTACAAGATACTGGTAATAAAAAGCTTTCATTATTTTGGCAATTCCCTGGTAATTTTCATAATCTTCCAAAGTTGTCTTTTCGATCTGATGGAAATTGGATAAGGTCAAATACAGATCATCCCAGACATCATCATAAAATGTACTGTTCATAGTGTACTGCATTTCGTCTTGATAGGCGATGAATTCTTCGATATTGTTCGCCCAGTTATAAGCCATAAAGTTCCCTACCTGATTCATCCTGACATTGAGTTTTCTGGCTCCTGAATTTTGAGCGCTGGCCAATAGCAATTCCGGCTTCACGTTAGTTGGGTTGTTTGGGTCCTGATTGATATCGAGATAATCACTGCAGGAAACCAGCAAGAAAAAAGAAGCAACGAATAATGAGCTTTTTTTGAATATATTTTTCATCATTTTTTGATTAGAAAGTTAATGTTACATTGAAGCCGTAGCTTCTAGTTGGAGGAACTTCATTTACTGTTCCAACACCAACAGCATTTCCTGTAGTGAATCCAAATTCAGGATCTGTATATCGGTTGGCTTTTGGCAGGATCATGAATACGTTACGTGCATTAGCTCCAATGGTAATGCCTGCAAAAGGAGATCTTTCCAATGCTTTTTTAGAAAATGAATAGCTAAGTGCTATTTCACGGCATTTGAAAGCTGTAGCATCGATTACGTAGTTTTCGGCAATGTTGCTGTAAACCGAATCCCAGAAAGGCTGGCCACCACTGGAAGTCGGAATGCTTGTGTTGGCAGTATATACGCCTGGGGCACTTTGATACGATGAATTAGGGAATACAAATGGCAATCTTCCTGATTGAGCACTCTGTACAGAAGATCCGGTAAAATCAAGCATCTGTCCTATTTCATTATAAAATACGTGTCCGGTTCTGTAATCAAAAACGGCTGAAAGCCTGAATCCTTTATAGTTGAAATTGGTAGAAAGGCCTACGATGTAATCAGGAGTTGTTTTTCCTAAATTTTTCAAGGCTGAAGATTGTACAGGGTTACCTGTAGTCTGGTCGATAATTACCCTGCCTTGGTCGTCTCTTTCGTAACCAGTTCCTTTAATAATAGGATATTCTTGTCCAACAACGGCATAAACTCCGGCAGTTGAAAAACCTCCTAAAGAAAGTTCGTTTACGCCAGGCAATAAACTTTTAACTTCGGTTTTAGGGGCACTATAGCTGATTCTGAAATCCCAGTTAAAATCTTCAGTTTGGATTGGCACAAACCCTAAATCCAATTCAAATCCTTTGGTCTGTAATTCTCCGGCATTTAGCAAAGCTCTCGTCGCACCTGAAGAAGAAGATGCAGCAGCATTGATAATCTGATCGGTAGAGTTTGAGATATAGTAACTTGCATCCAACGAAATTCTTTTGTTAAAGAATTCCAGGTTCAGGTCAAATTCTTTAGATGTTGTAAACTCAGGTTTTAATCCCGCTAAAGCGACCGTATTGCTTAAGTTGAAAGATGTCAGGTCACCATATGGGAAGCCTACAGATCTAACATAAGTATTTTGGTTTGCATAGGCAGAAGTAGAATTTCCTACTTTGGTATAACTTGCTGTTAATTTTGCGAAATTCAACACATTTCCTTTTAACTCTGGAAAAGCAGAGGTCGGGATAAATGAAACACCATAGCTAGGGTAGAAGAAAGAGTTGTTTTCCTTAATCAAAGCCGAAGACCAGTCGTTTCTTCCGGTAACATTTAGGAATAAAAAATCTTTGTAGCCTAGTTCAGCACTTCCATAAAGTCCGATACTTCTCAATCGGGAATTGAATTCAGCTCCACGGAGTTCACCAGTTCTTAAAGAGACATTGTAAAGTCCTTCAACAACCAAATTATCTCCACGGATTCCGATTTCCTTTGTTCGGATATCTCTGACATTGTTGCCCAATATGATTTTGGCGGTAATATCGTCAGTAATGTTAAAGTCAAAATTAAACATCAAGTCGCTGTTAATTCTTCTTTCGAAATTTGAACCGTCAGAAACACCTTGATTTAAATCCTGACGACCACTACCGTCTGTGAAAATATGCCCGTTATTAGTGTGTTTGAAATCAGAGCTTAGTACGCTTACGCCTCCCCTGTATAAAATATTGAACCAGTCGTTTATTTTATAACCCAAATCAACCGATCCCTGGAATCTCTCCGAAGAAGAGATACGTCTTGAATTTTTCATAATCCAATAAGGGTTGTAAGCATAATTGGTAAAGTAATCCTGAAGATCTCCTTGCGAATATACATCTAAAGGAATATTGATTGGAGTCTGCAAAAGTTGACTGTAAAGGCTTCGTCCGGATACGGTGTCTGAAAATAATGTAGTTTCATCGTCAGAACCTGTTAAGCTTCCTGCAATATCTGTCTTATCAGTAAAATAAGAAACATTACCCGTAACCGACCAATTTCCTGAAGTTTTGCCCGTATTTAGTCGGAATGTGTTTTTGTGATAAATATCTCCAGGAATAATTCCTTCTGTCTTTACGTCTTGTGCGGAGAAGAATAAATTACTGTTTTCATCGCCTTGTGATATAGAGAAGCCATTTTGTTTTGTAGTCCCTACATTAAAAAAGTCTTTGATGTTGTTTTTTCTCGCTACATAGCTAAACTCTCTGATAGAACCGTCAGGCAATTCTGGTCCTACCTGTACTAATGAACCGTCTAACGGAGCTCCCCAGTTGGTGTTCTCAACAGGATCAAGTTCTCCAGCCCAACCTTGGCCAAATCTTGTCTGTCTGTCTGGAATGAACTGTACTTTTTCAAAGGTTATGGTCGAATTGTACTGCAATGTCATATTGCCATTTCGTCCTTTTTTAGTAGTAATCATAATAGCTCCATTCGAACCGGCAGAACCATATAAGGCAGCAGCATTGGCGCCTTTCAGAATTGTTGTGGTTTCGATGTCATTCGGGTTCAATTCGCTTAAAGTGTTTAGAGCAGAAGGTACACCATCAATCACAATCAGAGCTTCATTGTTTCCGGAAATAGATCTTGCGCCTCTCAATACAACCCTGGTTTGCGGGTTAACTCCGCTGTTTATCGTGTTAATCTGCAAACCGGATACTTTTCCGACCAAAGCTGTGGCTGCATTTACAGCTTTTGCCTGATTTAATTCGTCAGATTTTACGACCTGAGTAGAATAACTTAACTCTTTTGGGTTTCTTTTTATCCCGAGTGCTGTCACCACAACGGTTTCGAGTTGTGTAGCATCATCTTCAAGGACAATATTGAAATCCGGAGCCGAAGCAGGAACTTCTTTTGAGGTCATGCCCATGAAACTAAAAACCAGAATGTCGGAAGGTGAAGTTTTTATTTGAAATTTACCATCAAAATCGGTTTGAGTGCCCGTTGTTGTTCCTTTGATGGTTACGCTTACCCCCGGAAGGGGCATCCCGTTTTGGTCACTCACTGTACCGGAAGTTGTCCTTTCTTGTGCAAAAGAAATCTGCATTATTAACGCAAGGACAAGCGTTAACAAGGCGTTTAACTTTGTTTTCATTTAGATATAGGTTTGAATTAGTTAATCCAAATTTCTTAAATATTTCTTAACAAACCTATACTTTTTTTAATTTTGTTTTTATTATATTATTGTAAACGTATACTAATTGTTAAAATTTAGCTTTAAAGCTAATGTGTACAATAGAGTTGGAAAGTTTAATTTGCTGGTCGCCTGTACTGCCGTTGGCATATACAATATTAAAGAGTCCGTTTTTGGTAAGTAATCCAAATCCGAATCCAAGTCCTAACAGATTCCCGTCATTGTCGGTGGTCTTATCTTGGTAGTATCCAAAATCAATAATCGAATGCACATAAATTGTTGGTGCCAGGACATATCTGTATTCTGTGAGTATTGAAGAATAGAGATTGGCCTGCAGGCTATTTTCGTTGAAACCACGTATGGAGTTAATTCCGCCAAATCGGAAAAGCTCATTGGTGATATAGCTATCGCTCTGAAGTAGGAAGTTCTGACTCCGGAGGGCTATGATATTCTTGTCGTTCAGATAGAGATTATGCCGGAGATCGATATTTGCAAAAAACTGACTGTTTTTTGAATTTTCGGTATCTCTACTGCCAATACCGGCCTTGACATTGAGTAATATCTTATCGGGAAACAAAAAATCATCGCTTTTGAATTTTGTAAACTCAAAGTTGGAAGTGATAAAAGAGTTGTCAAAATCCCGCAAAGTTGAGCTGTTGAGGTTCTGGATGTCATTCGACTCGGTAGATTGATATCCTATATATAGTCGTGTGTTGTAATTAAAGTAATATCCAAGATCGATGGCGGTTTGCGTGTTTTGGAATGTACTGTCCTGCTTAAAAATGTTTAACTGAGCTTTGATTCCTAAAGGACTCTTGAATATGTAAGGTAATTCAATGTTTGCATTAAACGTCTTCTGATCGTTGCCATCACTTTTCCAATATAAATTAAAACGTTCGCCTACGTTTAGTGAGTTGACTAGTAAAAGGTCGAGATAGCCATTGATTTTCATATCGCCTTTGTCGTCATTCCCGAAACCTATAAATCCGTCAAAACGGTTCGGCTTTGATTTTTCAACATAGACATACACTTTGGTGGTGTCGTTCATGAAAAGAATTTCAGGATATTTGGTTTGAGTTACAAATTGAAACTGATTGAAATCTTCATGGATGTTTTTAAGGCTTTGCTGGTTAAATACCTTATTGCGGTACCGGCGCTTGATTTCTTTTTTGTGTCCTTCCGGAAATTTATCATATCCGTTAATGACAATGTCGTTTACCTGTCGCTGTTTTTCGATTTCAAATTTTAAGTCGGCTGACAAAATATTTTTCTGTTTCTTCAGATTTATAAGCTGAAGTTTGGCTAAGGGATACCCTTTGCGTTCCAGGGAAGCTAGGGCGGTGTTCAGGAAGTTTTCGGTTTCACTGAAAGGAAGTTTTAGTGTGTCTTCGCTGTTTTCGATGATTCCTAATCGTCTTAACTCGGACTCTTTTCCTAAATATATGTGTATAGATTTGGTTTTGGGGCCCAAACGAAACCTGAACAGAAAAGTACTGTCGTTTTCTTTTTTGTTTTCCTGTATTTCGTTTTCAAGAAAGCCGAATCGCTTTAGTTTTTCAGAAAGGCCATTCGCCTCATCAACAATACTTTTGGCGTTGCTATGTTTTTTAGAATAGCCAATGGAGTCGATTGTTTTTAATTCGCTTTGAGAACCGGCTGTTATTTTTAAATTAAGCTTTTGGCTTAAGCAATTTAAGCTGAATGAAATACAGAATAAAAGAAAAAAAAATCTTTTCAAAATATCATAATTGTTAAAAACACGACCCGAAATCTTTGGTTTTATTCTGCGATTTCTTTCGATTTATAAGAATCGGGAATACGTTATTTGGATTGTTGGCAAATCACTGTAAAAGTAACGCAAAAATGTAACGAATAATATATCAAAATTAAATCTAGGTTAATCTGATTGAAAATTAATGAATTAAGGTTTGTTTAGAAAAAAATAATTATTACATTTGCAACCCCGTAAAAAGCGGGAAATTAAATCATAATATATATTAGTATTAATTATGCCAACAATTCAACAATTAGTAAGAACTGGAAGAACCCAGATAACTAAGAAGAGTAAATCGGTTGCTTTAGATTCTTGTCCTCAAAGAAGAGGGGTTTGTACGCGTGTTTACACTACTACGCCAAAAAAACCAAACTCTGCAATGCGTAAAGTTGCGCGTGTACGTTTGACAAATGGTAATGAAGTGAATGCTTACATCCCAGGAGAAGGACACAATCTACAAGAGCACTCGATAGTATTAGTTAGGGGTGGAAGGGTAAAAGATTTACCAGGAGTTAGATACCACATCGTTCGTGGAGCGCTTGATACGTCAGGTGTTGCAGGAAGAACGCAAAGAAGATCTAAGTATGGTGCAAAACGCCCAAAAGAAGCAAAAAAGTAATTTAAACTTTTAAAGTAAAGACATGAGAAAAAGACAGGCCAAAAAAAGACCTCTTTTACCAGATCCAAAATTTAACGATCAGTTAGTGACGCGTTTTGTGAACAACTTAATGTGGGACGGTAAAAAATCAACTGCTTTCAAAGTATTCTATGATGCATTAGAGATCGTAGAAAACAAGAAACAAGATGCAGAAAAATCTTCATTGGAAATCTGGAAAGATGCTTTGACTAACGTTATGCCTCACGTAGAAGTACGTAGCCGTAGAGTTGGTGGTGCTACATTCCAAATCCCAATGCAAATCAGACCAGATCGTAAAATCTCTATGGCGATGAAGTGGATGATACTTTATGCTCGTAGAAGAAATGAGAAATCTATGGCTCAAAAACTGGCTTCTGAAGTTTTAGCTGCTGCTAAAGAAGAAGGTGCTGCTGTTAAAAAGAGAATGGATACTCACAAGATGGCTGAAGCAAACAAAGCATTCTCTCACTTTAGATTTTAATCCTTAAGAAATGGCTAGAGATTTAAAATATACAAGAAATATCGGAATTGCTGCTCACATTGATGCTGGTAAAACAACAACAACTGAGCGTATCCTTTTTTATACTGGAAAATCACACAAAATTGGTGAGGTGCACGATGGTGCTGCAACA
>CAZFGA010000025.1:0-58320 GCA_964518395.1 uncultured Flavobacterium sp. | reverse complement strand
AATATTAAGCCCAGCAAATCCTAATGTTGAAGCAAGCAATGAAAAGAAAAACCTTCATTTAACGCGTCAGGCCGAAAGAGCATTGAAGACGACTTATCTTGAGGCTAAAGTTTTTCAGAGCCCTTCCATTAGCACTGCACACCTATTGTTGTGTATTTTGAGAAACGAAAATGATCCCACAACCAAGCTGTTGAATAAGATGAAAATCGATTACGATTCAGCTAAAGAACAATATTTGAATATGACACCAAACAGCGAAGAAGAATTTTTGAATGACTTGCCTAAAAACGAATCTTATAATGACGATTCCGGACAAGATGACAGCTTAAAAGAAGGTGCTTTTAATACGCCGGCCAGCAAATCCAATAAAAAATCAAAAACTCCGGTTTTAGACAACTTTGGACGTGATTTGACTGAAATGGCTGAAGAAGGCAAATTAGACCCTGTTGTAGGACGTGAAAAAGAAATTGAGCGTGTTTCGCAGATTTTAAGCCGAAGAAAAAAGAACAATCCACTTTTAATTGGAGAGCCTGGTGTAGGTAAATCTGCTATTGCTGAAGGACTTGCCTTGAGAATCATCCAAAAGAAAGTTTCACGTATCTTATTTAACAAACGCGTTGTTACCTTAGACCTGGCCAGCTTAGTTGCCGGAACCAAATATCGCGGACAGTTTGAAGAACGTATGAAAGCCGTGATGAACGAGCTGGAGAAGAATGATGATATTATTCTATTTATAGATGAAATCCACACTATTGTTGGAGCTGGTGGAGCTACAGGTTCACTGGACGCATCCAACATGTTTAAACCGGCTTTAGCAAGAGGCGAAATCCAGTGCATTGGAGCAACCACTCTTGATGAGTACCGTCAATATATAGAAAAAGATGGTGCTTTAGAAAGACGTTTCCAGAAAGTAATTGTTGAGCCTACTTCTGTAGCAGAAACGATTACAATCTTGAATAACATCAAAAACAAATACGAAGATCACCACAACGTAACTTATACACAAGAAGCTATTGAAGCTTGTGTGAAGTTAACAGACCGCTATATGTCGGAACGTTTCCTTCCGGACAAAGCTATTGATGCCCTGGACGAAGCAGGTTCACGTGTTCACATTACCAATATCGATGTTCCAAAACAGATTTTAGATTTGGAACGCCAGTTAGAAGAAGTCAGAGAGCTTAAGAATACCGTTGTCAAAAAACAAAAGTATGAAGAGGCCGCTAAGCTTCGTGATGATGAAAAGCGAATTGAAAAAGATTTGGCTATAGCACAGGAACAATGGGAAGAAGATTCTAAAAACAATCGTATTCAGGTTACAGAAGATAACGTGGCCGATGTGGTTTCGATGATGTCTGGAATTCCTGTAAACCGAATTGCTCAAACTGAAAGTAACAAATTAGCCAGGCTACCTGAACTAATTGAAAATAAGGTGATTGGACAGAAAGAAGCGGTATTAAAAATTGCGCGATCTATTCAAAGAAATCGCGCCGGATTAAAAGATCCGAATCGCCCGATTGGTTCCTTTATTTTCTTAGGACAAACAGGTGTTGGAAAAACACAATTGGCTAAGGTTATCGCTAAAGAATTGTTTGATTCTGAAGATGCATTGGTTCGTATCGACATGAGCGAATACATGGAAAAATTTGCAATTTCCAGATTGGTTGGAGCACCTCCGGGATATGTAGGATATGAAGAAGGTGGACAATTGACCGAAAAAGTTAGAAGAAAACCATATTGTGTAGTGCTTTTAGACGAAATTGAAAAAGCGCATCCAGACGTTTTCAATATGATGTTACAGGTTTTGGATGACGGCTTCCTGACAGATAGCTTAGGACGCAAGATCGATTTCAAAAACACTATCATTATCATGACATCTAACGTTGGAGCGCGTCAATTGAAAGATTTCGGACAAGGCGTTGGTTTCGGAACTGCTGCAAAAGTATCTCAAGCCGATGATAATGCTAAAAGCGTTATTGAGAATGCCTTGAAAAAAGCCTTTGCACCTGAATTTTTAAATAGAATTGATGACGTAATCGTATTTAATGCTCTTGAAAAAGAACATATCGATCAGATTATCGAAATCGAATTGAAAAAACTATACGCCAGAATTGCAGAATTAGGTTATAACCTGGATTTGTCTGAAAAAGCGAAAGCATTTATTGCTGACAAAGGTTTTGACAAGCAATTTGGAGCCAGACCTTTAAAAAGAGCCATCCAGAAATATGTGGAAGATGCTTTAGCAGAAGAAATTATTACTTCTAAAATCAATAGCGGAGACCTTATCTTTATGGATCTGGACGAAACTTCACAAGAGTTAACAGTTCAGATTAAAAAAGCAGAAGAACCTGCCAGTTAAGCAGTTTTAATATATCTAATTTCAGGTCACTGATTTAGAGACAGATGAGAATTCATACCAGAATTTTTAAAGTCCTAAATCAGTGACTTTTTTTATACTATTTATATTAGGTTGTTTTTTGCCACAGGTATAGAGATTCAAAGGATTATTTTCCTCAGCTCTTATTATCAATAATTACAAAAAATTAATTTTTGATTCTAAAATAAGTAGTACTTTAGTCTATTGTTACAATCAATACTTGCTATGTCTACAAACAAAGTTATCCTTGGAAGTGAAGAATGGTGTTCATTTCCGGAATTAGGAATACCCCTCATCAAAGCCAGAGTCGACTCTGGAGCCAAAACCTCTGCTCTTCATGCAGTTAACATTGCTCCTTTTGTGAGAGATGGTGAAAGTTGGGTGAAATTTGACATCAATCCCATACAGAACAATCTCAAGACAATCATCCATTGTGAAGCGCTTTTGGTTGATAAAAGAATTGTAAAAAGTTCTAGCGGATTCCGCGAACAACGTTATGTTATCCGTACCACGCTTGACTTTGGTGAGCATAAGTGGTCAATAGAAATGACTTTGACCAACAGAGACTCTATGGGATTCCGAATGCTTTTGGGCCGTGAAGCCATGAGCGGACGCGTTTTAGTAGATCCTGAACAGAAATATCTTTTAGGACAACCCTCAAATGAAAAACTAAAAGAGTTATACCATAATGCCGAAAGAGCAAAAACAGGTTTGAAAATAGGTCTTTTGGCTAGTAATCCGGAACTTTATTCCAATAAAAGAATCATAGAAGCCGGCGAACAGCGCGGTCATGAAATGCATTTCCTGAGTATCAAGGAATGTTATATGAAATTGGATGCTACGAAACCCGAAATTCACTACCGTGGCGGTAAAATTTTAAGTGATTTTGATGCAATCATTCCAAGAATCAGACCAAGCATAACCTTTTATGGCTGTGCATTAACCCGACAGTTTGAAGCAATGAAAGTCTTCTGCCTTAATTCGGCTTCTGCGATTACACAATCACGAGATAAACTGTATTCTTTGCAATTACTGCTCAATCATGGGGTTGATATACCAACTACAGGATTTGCCAACTCTCCTTTAGACACGGACGATTTGATTAAGATGGTTGGCGGTTCTCCCCTAATCGTAAAATTATTAGAAGGAACACAAGGAAAAGGTGTCGTTTTGGCAGAAACAAAAAAAGCGGCAGAAAGTGTTATCAACGCTTTTAAAAGTCTAAATGCCAACATTCTGGTTCAAGAGTTTATCAAAGAAGCCAACGGAAAAGACATACGCTGTTTTGTAATTGACGGAAAAGTGGTAGCCGCTATCCAACGTGAAGCTTTACCGGGAGAATTTAGAGCAAATATTCACCTTGGAGGCACAGCTTCAATAATCAAAGTTACTTCTGAAGAAAAAAGAATCGCTATCAAGGCGGCTAAAGCAATGAATCTTAAAGTTGCCGGAGTAGATATTATTCGTTCTTCTAAAGGACCGCTTCTTTTGGAAGTAAACTCCTCACCTGGCCTTGAAGGTATTGAAGGTGCAACAAATAAGGATATTGCCGGAGAAATGATCAAGGCAATTGAGAAAAACTTTAAATGGAAATAATGAATCCCTATCTTGATATTATCCTGCGAAGTATAGCCGTATATTTTTTTATGGTAATAGCCTTGCGGATTTTCGGGAAAAAAGAATTATCGCAGCTCAATACTGCCGATGTCATATTGATTCTTCTTATCAGTAATTCTGTCCAAAATGCAATGGTTGGAAGCGATACTTCGTTATCGGGCGGACTTGTAGCAGCGGGTGCTTTATTTTTGGTCAATTTTATCTTGAAAAAGCTGATGTTCCGCTATAAAACGCTTAATAGTTTATTGCAACAAAAGCCGGAAGTACTTGTTCATAACGGAAAGATTGATTTTAAAACGCTAGCACGACTCGGAATTACTTCAGACGAAATGCTGGAAGCCATGCACGAACACGGCGTTGAATACTATAAAGATGTCAAATATGCTTTTTTAGAAATTGATGGTAATATCAGCATTATTTCAGGTAATGAAAATTTAAAGCAAACACATTACAAAAGAAGAAGAAACCACAAAACCTTAAATGGTATAGATTAAAACAAAAAAGCAGGCTACTCGCCTGCTTTTTATTGATTATTAGTTTTGGATGCTTCCATCTATTTGAAAACTTTTCAGGAAAGCAATTGTTTTCTCTATATCATAATGTAAGATTCTGTCTTCACTTACTAACGGCACATCTTCTCTATACGCTTTTACGAACATTTCAATAAAATCGCTTGACTTTAATGGCTCCCTGAAGTGTAGTGCCTGCGAAGCATTCATTAGTTCTATGGCAAGTATACGCTCCAGATTATCCATGATACGCAATGTTTTTGTAGCTCCGTTGGCTCCCATACTCACATGATCTTCTTGTCCGTTAGAGGAAACAATACTGTCAATGCTGGCAGGAGTTGCCAATTGTTTGTTCTGGCTTACGATACTGGCTGCTGTATATTGCGGAATCATAAATCCTGAATTCAAGCCTGGATTATCAACTAAAAATGCCGGGAGTCCTCTTAATCCGGAAATCAGCTGATAGGTTCTTCTTTCAGAAATATTGCCTAATTCAGCCAAAGCAATTCCTAAGAAATCCAAAGCCAATGCTAATGGCTGACCGTGGAAATTACCTCCAGAAATAATCTGGTCGCTATCAATAAAAACATTAGGATTATCGGTTACAGAATTGATTTCTGTCTTAAATACTTTTTTTACATAATCAATCGCATCTTTCGAAGCACCATGTACTTGCGGAATGCAACGGAAAGAATATGGATCCTGTACATGCTGCTTCTTTTGGGAAATAATTTGACTTCCCTCTAAAAACTCAGTAACTCTGTTTGCTGTAACTATCTGTCCTTTGTGTGGACGTATTAAATGAATCAACTCATTAAAAGGTTCAATTCTTCCGTCAAAACCTTCCAGAGAAACTGTTCCGATTAAATCAGCCAGGTAAGAATATTTTGCAGCACGGATAAGAATATGTGCTCCGTAAGCATTCATAAATTGGGTTCCGTTCAACAAAGCCAATCCTTCTTTCGATTTTAGCTGAATTGGTTGCCAGCCAAAATGATTTAACACATCAATAGCATCGTGTTTTTTATCATTAAAATAAACCTCACCCTCTCCAATTAGCGGCAAAGACAAATGAGCCAAAGGTGCCAAATCGCCTGATGCTCCTAAAGAACCGAGCTCATATACAATTGGGAAAATATCGTTATTGTAAAAATCAATCAAACGCTCAACTGTTTCCAACTGAACTCCCGAATAGCCATAGCTTAACGATTGGATTTTCAGCAAAAGCATCATTTTAACAATATCGACAGGTACTTCCTGGCCGGTTCCGCAAGCATGTGATTTTACAAGGTTTTCTTGTAGTTTGGTAAGATTTTCGTTTGATATTTTTATGTTATACAAAGAACCGAAACCTGTATTGATTCCATAAATAGGCTCTTCGTGAGATTCCATCTTTTTGTCAAGATAATCGCGGCATTTCTGAATATTGACTTTAGCCTCTTCAGATAAAGCCAATGTCTTGTTATGGTTGATAATTTCTTCTAGATTCTCTAACGAAAGTAATTCCCCGCTTATATAATGTGTATTGTCCATTTTTGTTTGATTATTGGTGCCTCAAAATTCCACAAATACTATCAAAAAAGCAACTATTGTGATTCTGTTTTTGAAAAATTTGGGAAATCGGTCTTGAAATATTTCTTTTTTGGCAAATTATTTTCTGTACGCTATAATTTAGGAGCCTTCAGATCAAAAACAATAGGTTTATTAATCTTCGTTCATGATTTTTTCACGGTACTTTTTACCTATCAAAAGCAACAACTTAGTTTTATAATCGTCTACCAACCATTCGCGGTAGTTTTTACTGCTTTTGCTCAGGCAGTTTGTATAATATCGGATTCTGCATTCAATGTCTTCAGAAAGCAGTTTTGAAAGATTTTTGGCTTCGTTAATAGTTTCTGCATTATCAACACACATAGAAGCATGTTGATCCAGGGATTTGTCCAAAACTACTTTAGATCGAAGGTTTTGCGAAATAGCAATCCTATGTTCATCTTCAACATCAAACTCAACAACAGCTGTATTGGCAAATTTGGCCCGAACCTCTGGTGACATCATGTATTTGAAATGCAATTCGATTTCGGTGTCATTGCGAAGACTTTCAAGGTAAAACTCAGGCGATTTAAAAATATGCTGCCAGTCAATCGGATCGCTCCATAAGCCAAAACGCGCAGCATTATTCCCAAGGTCGATTACCGTAAAGTTATCTTTGTGAGGTAATTTCCTGGAACCTCGCCCAATCATCTGAAAATATAAGGTAAGTGATTTTGTAGCCCTGTTTAGAATAATGGTTTCTACCGTTGGTTCATCAAATCCGGTTGTCAAAATTCCAACTGAGGTTAGGATTGCATCCGGCGTATGCTTGAACCATGCTAAAATATCCTTTCTTTCTTCATTTGAAGTTGTATTATCCAAATGTTTGATAGGATATCCGGCTTCTCTGAATGTTTCGTATACATACAATGAAGTATGAATTCCGTTATTGAAAATCAAAGTTTTCTTTCCTAATGATTTTTCCGTGTAAGCATGCAATAGTTTTTCCTGCATGACCATATTGGTATAAAGATCATCGGAAGATTTAACCGTATAATCTCCGTTGATTCCAACCTTTAACGAAGTCAGTCCAACATCATAGCTATACGTGACTGCCTTTGCCAAATAACCATTTTCAATCAGCTTGCTTATCGGATCTCCAATTATGAGTTCATCATAATTTTCATTCATAGGAAGTTTTATATTAGAACTCAATGGTGTAGCCGTAACGCCTAATATAAAAGAGTTTTTGAACGACGACAGCAATTTTCGGAAAGAATTATAATGGGCTTCGTCAATGATTACCAGTCCAATATTACCTATTTTTAATTTCTCGTCATTCAGCCTGTTTTTTAAGGTTTCAACCATGGCAACAAAACAGGAGTATTCGTCCTGGTCAGGCAATTCCTTGATTTTGCTATTGATTATTTTGTTCTTGACATTAAAACCTTTAAGCATTTTTGAGGTCTGCTTGCAAAGCTCGATCCGGTGTGTTAGCACCAATACTTTCTTATCATTATACGAAAGATAACGCCTTACAATTTCAGAAAACACAACAGTCTTTCCTCCTCCTGTTGGTAGCTGATAAAGCAAATGATGATTGCGCGGAGCATTGTTAATCCGTTCAAAAATCGCATCAATATCCCCCTGCTGATAAGCATAAAGTTCTTTTTTTTCTCCGATCTCTAATTCTAGGTTTCTTTGGGACATTTGCAATTTTGAATAATTTGCAAAAGTACAGACTAAAAAGAGTTATAAGGAGTTTTTTGGGCTTTATTTTAAAAAAAATTATGGAAATATTAAGATTGGGCATACTGCTATTCGATTGTAAATAGCCTAATTTTGAAAATCAAGGATTTAATCCCTGATTAATATTGTCTTTTAACCATGCTGAATTACGATGACTTTACGATAGAAATGGCAACCCGTCTTCAAAATGAGATGAAGGACAGTATTTCCTTAAAAACCCGCAACAAAAATATAAGTACAATTGCAGGAGCAGATATTTCGCATGAAGTAGGCAGCTCTAAGCTATATGCCGGTATTGTAATTCTGAGCTTTCCGGATCTGATTCCTATTTCTTATTCTCTGGCAGAAGGTGAATCCCTGTTTGAATACAAATCGGAGTATTTAGCCTTTCGAGAAGTTCCTACATTGATAAAAGCCTGGGAACAGATTCCTGTAAAGCCGGATCTGCTGATTCTTGACGGACAAGGAATTACACATCCCAGAAGAATGGGAATCGCATCACATTTTGGATTGCTTACAGACCATCCTACAATAGGCTGTGCAAAAAATATGCTTCACGGAAAATACGATGTTTTGGAAGACGAGAAGTTTAGTTACCGCCCTATTTATAAAAATCAGGAAAAATTAGGTTTTGCACTCCGTACAAAAACAAATGTCAAGCCTGTTTTTATTTCACCAGGACACCATGTTTCTGTAGATGATAGCCTGGAAATAATGAATCGGGCCGTCCAGAAATACAGAATTCCAGAACCAACAAGACAAGCCCATGTTATGGTCAATCTTTTCCGAACCGGTCAGCGCCAAGCCGGATACCACGAGTTGGATGTGCAGCTGCCTTTATTTTAAACTTTATTCTACAAGGTCAAAAAGCCTTTCAAATTCTTCCCTGTTTTCCCAGTTTTGCCTGAATGCAGTGTTTTTTATTTCAAGTATTCTATCCTTAAATTCAGACACCATACCGTTTTCTATACAGTATTTAACCAGCTGTTCAAAAGAATTCAGCATGCTTTTATAAAAGGAAGCATAGCGCATTTCCCTGCGAGCCGTATATTTCTGTGCCACTTCAAGATTGTGAAACATCAAGTCGGCAATAACAAAAGGATCAACACCAAGACTTAAAAAATGCTTGATATATTTTTGCGCTACAGAACGGCGTAGTTTGGCCCGTTTCCCTTTGAGTGGAAAATATTCATTTGAAACCTTTAGTTTAGCTTCCTGAAGCAGTTTGTCTTCTTTGGGATTAAACACAAAATCATAATAGGTTTTAACGTCAGAGAATTTCTCATACAGTTCTAACAGTTGTTCTTCCAACTGTTCCTTATCTAATTCTTTAAGATATTTTTTTAAATCTCTTTTGCTCATTTCAGAATTCTCTTTTTACAAATATACTATTATCCAACGATTGCTGATACTCTGTCAAATTTAGCAAATAGCCTTATTCTTACTTTTAATCCTCATTTGGAATGCTTAAATTTGACAAGTCTCTAAAAAAATCCCATGGAAAATCAGTTAAAAGCAACTCCGGCAGAAAAATGGATTATCAACCCTCTAAATAATTTTATCAGTAAATCTACTACCGGAGGTATTCTTCTTTTTATTGCCGCTGTAATAGCTATTTTCCTGGCTAATTCTGACTGGAAAGACTGGTATCATCATATTTGGGAACATAAAATAGGTTTTTCTATTAATGATGAGCTGTATCTCAATTACAGTATCCATCACTGGGTTAATGACGGATTGATGGCTGTTTTCTTTTTTGTGGTTGGTTTGGAACTTAAAAGAGAAATGATTGGAGGAGAACTATCGCAACCTAAAAAAGCGTTATTGCCTATTGTGGCAGCAATTGGAGGAATGGTTTTTCCTGCCCTGATCTACACGGGTTTTAATTTCGGAACAGATGCTTCGCATGGATGGGGAATTCCTATGGCAACCGATATAGCCTTTGCTTTGGGCGTTTTATACCTTTTAGGTGATAAAATACCGGCAACTTTAAAAATATTCTTAACTGCTCTGGCTATTGTAGATGATTTGGGTGCTGTTTTGGTTATTGCATTTTTCTATACAGCTTCCATTAATAGCCTCGCCTTAGGCATTGGGATTGGAGTTTTTGTTTTTTTACTGATTTGTAACAGGCTTGGAGTCAGAAATATTTTGTTCTATGCTTTGGTAGGAATCGCGGGAGTTTGGCTTCCTTTTCTTCTTTCGGGTGTTCATGCAACCATAGCTGCCGTTTTAGTTGCCTTTACGATTCCGGCTGGCTCAAGAATAGACGAAAGCTTATTCATTTCAAAAATCAAGACCCGATTAAATCAGTTCAAGGAACTGGATCCTACAGATGCTCCTACTCTTTCCGAAGACCAGCTTCATGTTTTGCAGGACATCCGCAAATTATCAAAAGATGCTATGTCACCGCTCCACAGACTCGAACATGGACTACATTCTTTTGTCAGTTTTATTATCATGCCTGTTTTTGCATTGGCTAATGCGGGAGTTACCTTTTCAAATGGTATTATTGAAAATACGGCAAGTTCAGTAACGTTAGGCGTTATTTTTGGTCTGTTGGCAGGAAAAGTAATTGGTGTATATGGCGTGTCTTCGTTACTAATACGGTTCAAATGGGCAAGCCTTCCGGAAGGAATGAGTAACAAAAGTCTTTTTGGCGTAGGGTTTCTGGCTTCGATAGGATTTACGATGTCGCTCTTTGTTACCAATCTTGCTTTTGAAAATCCGGAATACGAACTGCAGGCAAAATTGGGTATTTTTGCAGCATCATTGATTGGTGGGATAGCCGGCTATATTCTACTCTCTAAAAATAATAAACCCGAAAATTCAATTACTAATTCATAAATTCATACTTCTTAGCAATGCTTAAACTTTTTAAAATTGTCGCTCTCCTGGAAGGTATCTCTTACCTTGTATTATTTGGAAATATGCTAATCCTGAAAGGAAGCAACCCTGAGTTATACAAAACATTTCTATTCCCTATTGGAATGACACACGGACTCTTATTTATAGCGTATATCATCTTAGCCATCATGTTAAAGATCGAATTGAACTGGAGCGCTAAAAAATTCGCAATTATTGTTCTTGGCTCTGTAATCCCTTTAGGTGCTTTCTACGTTGAGAAGAAATACCTGAATACTCAAACAAACTAAAACACATGATCGAGAAAATATTTAATTGGACATATAAACTCTTTAAAGACTGGGGCTATAGTGACACGGTATCTTCATACACTAATGTCGCTGTAAACTTTATTCTGCTTGGAATAGCTGTCTTTATAATCCATTATATATTCAAGAAAATATTAATCGAAGTTTTTAGCACTATTGCTCAAAGAACAAAAACTCAGTTTGATGATTTGTTGGTGGCTAACAAAACCACGAAGTATATTGCCTATCTGATTCCGCTCCTTTTTGTCAACATAACCGTTCCAATCATTCTGAAGGATTTTGCCTATTGGGAAGGATTCTTCAGAAAAGGATTGGAAATTTATATTGTATTTCTCGTCCTTTGGATCATACGAAGCATATTAAATGCCGTAAAAGATTACCTTAAACGATTACCTGATTTTAATGACAAGCCAATAGACAGCTACATTCAGGTATTTATGATTGTGCTCTGGATTTTTGGAGTTACGACTATCGTACTGATCCTTTTTGAAACCTCTTTCACTACCCTATTTGCTACTTTTGGAGCTATTTCTGCCATTGTAATCTTAATCTTTAAGGATACGATTTTAGGATTTGTAGCCAGTATCCAGGTTTCAGTAAATGATCTGGTGCGGATTGGCGATTGGGTAACCTTTGAAAAATATGGTGCTGATGGGGATGTAATCGAAATTAACCTCGCTACAGTAAAAGTCCGCAATTTTGATAACACCACAACAACAATTCCTACCTATAGCCTGATTTCTGATTCTTTCAAAAATTGGCGCGGTATGCAAAATTCAGGCGGAAGAAGGATCAAAAGATTTATTCTTATCAAAGCAAACAGTGTACGTTTCCTGCATACGGAGGAATTAGAAGGCTTGAAAAAAATACAGCTTGTTACTTCTTATATTGAACATCGTCAGCAAGATATTGACAAATACAACACCAATAACAATATTGACAAAAGCCTGACTATTAACGGAAGGAACATGACTAATTTGGGATTGTTCCGTAAATACATCAATCAATATCTGGCCAATCATCCCGGAATAAATAAGGATATGACAATGATGTGCCGTCATTTGCAGCCTACAGAAAAAGGGATTCCAATTGAAGTCTATGCCTTTTCAAACGACAAGCGTTGGATCAATTACGAATATATTATGGCCGATATTTTCGACCATATTATTGCTGCCGTTCCCTATTTTGACCTGGAACTCTACGAACTGCCTTCTGAAAAAGGGATATATACGGAATAAATTATTTTTTTATCCTTTCACGGACAAATTCAATTGCAGTCTTTCCATGAATGGAAGGACGTCCGAAACTGTCCAGATTTACCATCGTTATGGAATTGACAGTAATGATCGTTTCTTTTGTCATTATATTCCTCACTTCACATTTTAGCGTCAGCGATGTCTTTCCAAACTTAACGACGTCAATCCCAATTTCAACAATGTCGCCCTGTTTGGCAGAACTGATAAAATTAATTTCCGACATGTGCTTGGTTACTACGCGTTCATTTTCGAGCTGAATGATTGCGTATAAAGCCGCTTCTTCATCAATCCATGCTAAAAGCTTTCCTCCGAATAATGTTTGGTTTGGGTTTAAGTCTTCCGGTTTTACCCATTTTCTGGTATGAAATCTCATAATCTTAATTTGACATTACAAAATTAACGATTTCTCCCCTATTAAAATTAGTTTCCAACAGGATAAAAATACCTCCGCATTTCTTAAAACCATGCCAAAATTTGCCTTTAGGCTTTTCAAACTTCCTTTTTTTGCCTTTTTGAAAACTGTAAGATTTAGCTTTCATCGACTCAATAGATACTACTCTTTTAATCAGGAAGATACTTAAAAATAAGGCGCTAAAACTTCCTATTTTAAAGTCATAAAAAAAAGTTATAGAATTATTAAAAAAAATATAAACATGGGAATTATATAACAAAAAGTAAGAAATGTTAAAATTCTATGGTATATCTTTGCCTTAGAATTGTTGCTTAAAAGAGAAAAATTAAATTAAAATCCATTAAGAATTATGAAAAAGAATTTACCATTATTATCGTTTTTATTGCTGGCTTTCGCTTCTGCAAATGCACAGGATTCTGCTGTAACAGTAGAAAAAGCTCCAGCAGCCGGCTACAACAAATGGTCGATTGAAGCAAACGGAGGGGTAAATAAGCCAACCAGGACAATGACCGATGGTTATTATACTTCAACATTAAATCTATTCCATGCTGATTTGGGTGTGCGTTACATGTTCAATCCTAAGTTTGGTTTGAAATTAGACTTTGGGTATGACAAATTCCAGGAACATGATGACAGCAATCCGTTTGAAAGTACGTATTTAAGAACAAGCCTTCAAGGGGTTATTAACCTGGGTAGGGTATTGAATTTTGAAGAGTGGACCGATACATTCGGTTTATTAGTTCATGGTGGATTTGGTGTATCTCAATTGTCTTCTAAAGACGGTTTTGACGGTGAAGATTACATGGGTAACGGCATCTTAGGGATTACTGGCCAGATAAAATTAGGCAATCGAGTTGCTTTAACAGGTGATCTTACAGGAATTGTACATGGAAAACAAAATTATAATTTTGACGGACAAGGAACTACAACTACCGGAGCTTTTGACGGTACATTATTGAACGCTTCTGTAGGTTTGACATTCTATTTGGGTAAAAATGAAAAACATGCTGACTGGTATTCTGAGACTAAGCTAGATGAACTGAAAGCTTTAGAAGAAAGAGTTGGAATGATTGAAACCGGATTGGCTGACTCTGATAAAGATGGCGTGCCGGATATGTATGACCTGGAGCCAAATTCTATTGCCGGAGTAGCTGTAAACACAAAAGGACAGTCTATTGACAGAAACCAAAATGGTGTGCCAGATGAATTGGAAAGCTACCTAGATAAGAAGTATGGACAAAATGGTACAGCTACTGCTTCAAACAGTACTATTGAAGAGTTAATCAATGGCGGTTATGTGAATGTTTATTTTGACTTCAATTCAGCTAAGCCAACGACTACTTCTCTTTCTGGTGTTGATTTCTTAGTGAAATACTTAAAAGCAAATCCATCTGCTAATGCTGAGATTGTTGGTTATGCAGATGAAATTGGAAACTCAGACTACAACAAAGATTTGTCACAAAGAAGAGCTAATTCTGTAAGAGATATTGTTGTCAATTCAGGAATCAATGCTTCGAGGCTGACAGTTGTTGGAAACGGAGAAGATGCTTCTGTAAATAAAAATTCTAAAGAAGCCCGTCAAATAGTAAGAAGAGTTACTTTCAGAGTTAAATAATTTCTTCATAAATATTTCTAAACCGCTGTAGCAATACGGCGGTTTTTTTTTATCTTTAAAAGAAAAACCATGGAAAACAGAGACGCTTTCATTTCTGAGTTCAGAGGTGAAACTTTAGGAACAGTCACAAACCAGTCTTCATCTGATGAAATTTTTCAAAACCAGGTCCTCCGCCCTATCTTAAAACTCCAAAATGATCTTTTTATTGATGTCTTCAGGAATTATATCTCAAAGTATAAAAATGATTTCTATAGCTATTCTGTTGAAAAAAAACTGGCTTATATCGAAAACTCAATCCAAAAGGATATCAAGTTTAGAAATTCGCTCAAAGGAATTGTTATTGGATTATTTACAATACACGAGTATAATGAATACATCAAAAATTCATCTTCCCTTAATAAGAGAATGATGAATATATTGATTGAAAGGTTAAAAAATCAAGTACAGCTTTTTGAGCTACAGGAAGAATAATAAAAAAGAGGCAAATTGCCTCTTTTTTTTATTTTTAATTCGCTTTCTTAAGAATTGCTTTTGTTCCGTCAGGATTGAGAAGATAAAGCTTGTCTTTCTTAATCTGATAGGTTGTTGTGCTTTGTAATGCCTTCACAAACAATTTTTCTTTATCATAATTAGGACACATCATTTCTGTCGTAAAAACATCAGTAAATCGCAATACTTCTTTTTCATAAAACAATTTCCCACTCATTCCATTACAACCTGCAAAACCAGTAAATTTGGATTCTTCAGCATTAATTTCGATACCCGGCAGTTTCTTTTCAAAATCTTTCGGATCCATTTTTTTGCCTTCTAATTCTTCTAAAACCCAATTACCTTGCAATTGCTTGTCAACAATATAATTTCCGCAGCCTTTCAGCTCTTTAAAATCCTTGTCTTTGCCTCTTTTTAAAGATACGTTTACTTTATAATTATATTCATTATCCGACATTCCATCCGAGCATTTGCCTTGCTGTATCGTAAACTTTAAATGGATACTGTCTGATTTTGCTTCATACGAAATGACATTAGCATCCATTGCCCTATTTGGTTTTTCGTAACGCAGGCTAAAATTCTTTTCTGTTTCAGGTGAAGTATAACGAACTGAATCTTTTGTGATTTCAATTCCCCAAAAGGGCTCTGTTCCTGAAGCTTTAAAAAAAGCTTCACTTGCCTTCTCAGTTGGAGCAACGGTATCTTTTGTTACCGAAAGAGTATCTGTTCGGCTAACTTCTTTGTCAGCAGATTTCGGCTTGCAGTTAACAAACAGAAAGCATAACGCTGCCAGCGTAATTATTGACTTATTTTTCATAGGACTTATTTTTTTACAAAAGATAGCACCTTTGTGTTGTTTCCGTCGTATAATTTAAGTTTATTTCCCTGTAGCTTGAATTTTTGAACCGAATTGAATAACGTCATAAATTTACCTTCTCCAGTTCCCTGACAAGCCATTTTTGTCTGGGCAATAGGTCCGAAACTAATTTTGTCTTCTTTAATAGTATAGCTCCCTGACATTGAATTACATCCTGAATTGCCAGAGACACGGTTTTCGGCCTTGTCAAAATTCAGCACTGGAATTTTAGCAAATTCTCCTTTGTTAATAGGATCTCCAAAGGTTTGTTCTAATTCCCAGCTGCCAGTAGAAAGTTCGGCAATAGCCTCTGCTCCTTTTTTACAGCTGCATGATTGTAATCCGATTAAAACTATAGCACAGACTACCGTTAAAAGTTTAGTTTTCATATTTTTTTTATTATTTTGATTGAAACATAAATATACTCATTTCATAGCAAAGTATAAAATCAGAAAAGGTATTAGAGTTCAAAAACTATTCAGAAGTTAGTTGAGAATTTTAAATTTGAACGCGGATTGGCCGCAGATTAAAACAATTTACGCGGATTTTTTGAAGAAGTCTTTATTAAAATACTTTCTCTTTTACCATGAATACACTACCTTAGCATCTCAGAACCTTAGTAACTTCGTACCTCTATAGAAGCCCATTATACTTCCTAATAAACCATTCTGCGGCAAGCGAAATTGCAATTAGCACCAATAGCCATATCCAATCTACCAAAGGTGTCTTTTTAATGATTTCTTTTTGCATAGCTTTATATTCGTCATTTTGTAATAATGACTTTATAAGTTCTTCCGTTTGATTTGGATGGAAAACTTTTCCTTGGGTCTGCGAAGCCAATTGCGTTAGCTTATTCAGGTCTGGATTGACAAATTGCCTTTCGATATCAAAATCCAAAACTTCAAAAAAGCCATTATAGGTATTTTTAGATTGTGCCTCTACTACTTTAAAACTATATTCACCGGCTGAAAGCCCATCCAGATTGACCTTATAGGAGTTATTACCTTTTAATAGGTCGTAGTTTTTTGTTTGTTTTGTATTTTTATTTGTGATTGAAATCGTAAGCCTTGCATTTTCATCAAACTCATAGTTTTTATTGAAATACTGGGCTGTAATTTCAATAGCCTCACCTGAATTATAGAAGTTTTCGTGATTGACTACCAGTGATTTTCTTGCATTATTGGATGCCAAAAACTGAATGGTCTTATCTACAAAAACATCAAATTTGTCATAGGACTGATTATCAATATGGTTTTGTAATCTCCATTTCCAGATGTTTTCGCCTATAAGGAATGCATTTCTTTTCCCTTGGTTTTCGGAATAAGCCAATAAAGGCGAACCCGTATTGACATTTCTGATTCGGGAAGAAACCAGTATTTCTATATTTTCTTTTGCCGTCACTGTTCCGAAAGCATTTTGCAATGGTGGTAAATTTTCAAAACCAATATTATCAATAGCAAACAGGTTAAATTGAGCATTGAAATCAGACAGATAATCTTCTTTTTGTCCACTCATTTTAAACTGTAATGTATTCTGTTGCTGGTTCAGGAAATTAAAGTCGGTATTTGTTCCCGTGATAATCCAGGTATTTAGTCCGGCAAGTTTGTTTGCTTCAAAAACAGATTTAAATTCTGCTGTGGGCTGATACAAAATTAAGATATTGTAATCTTGTAATAAACTGATTTTATTCGGATTGACTATAGTTACCTTACGTTGAAGATTAGTTTCTATTGAACGTTTTAAAGCACCGACATCAGGATGATTAATTGCCGTAATGAGGGCCACTTCAGACTTTTGGTCAATGACTTCAACAGCAAAATTCTTAGTATTATTATAGGTGTTTTTTTCTGCTTCCTTAGACGTTATCGATGCTTTAAAAACCTGGACTCCTATTCTATCGGCTGGTAATAAAACATTTAGTACGGCGGTTTTCTTTGAAGGTGCAAAAGAAACACTCTGCTTAGTCAAAACGGTATTGCCTTGTGAAATACTAAAATCGGTTGTAATATTTTTATTTCCTGAATATTGAAGAAATACTTCTACAGGAAATTTATTTTTGTGAAATGCGTATTTGTTGACATTGAGCTGGCTGATTTTCAGATCCAGAAAAGTAGTCGTATCCCCAAGAATTACAGGAAATACTTTGTTGTTTGGATTGAAGCTATAAACGTAATCATTCCCGGAAGTCTGATTTCCATCTGTTAAGATAACCGTTGGAAATGCCGTATTCTTATTGATACTTTTTAGGTTCTTAGCTACTTCATCCAGATTGGTTTGTGTTCCTTTGAAATTAAAATTATCCGACAGTTCAAATTCATTTGAGAATTGATATGACTGTATGTCAAATTTTTCCTGAAGTCTTGAATCGGAAACCAGTTTTTTGTAAACTTCCAAAGCTGTTTCGTTAGCTTTTAATTCTGATATAGAACTTGAATTGTCAACAACAATAGGCAATGGTGTCTTTACTATATCCAGAGTACTGGTCGTAATTTTTGGATTGATTAAAAGCAGTAAGATTCCAAAAATAGAGAAAAAGCGTAAAAAGGCTAAAAGCAGCTGTATTCTGGATTTATTTTTAGCCCTGAAAAAGTATTGGAAAAAAGACAAACTTCCCGCTATTAATAATGAAAGTATGAGTAATAGGATGGTGTTAGTTGTCATTTAATCGAGAAAATTTATTTTGAATTAAAAATTATGAATTATGAATTACGAATCCAAGACCCGTAATTCATAATTTGAAATTCATAATTGATATTAAGTAAGCATTCCGCCATCAACATTCATAACTTGTCCTGTAATATAAGCACTCATATCAGAAGCTAAGAAAAGACAAGCATTCGCAACATCTTCAGTTGTTCCGCCACGTTTTAATGGAATAGCGTCTCTCCATCCCTGAACAACATCTTCGTTTAGTTTTCCGGTCATTTCAGTTTCGATAAAACCTGGAGCGATCGCATTGCAACGGATATTTCTTGAGCCAAGCTCTAAAGCAACAGACTTTGTAAATCCGATAACTCCTGCTTTTGAAGCAGCATAGTTGGTTTGTCCGGCATTACCCTTCACTCCGACTACTGAACTCATGTTTATAATAGAACCTGCACGGTTTTTAAGCATGGTTTTCTGAACCGCTTTTGTCATGTTGAAAACAGACTTCAGATTCACTTCGATTACTTTGTCGAAATCTTCTTCTGAAATACGCATTAACAGGTTATCTTTCGTGATTCCCGCATTGTTAATCAAAATATCGATATTTCCAAAAGTTGCGATTACGTCATCTACTAGTTTTTGCGCTTCATTAAAATCGGCAGCATTAGACTGATATCCTTTAGCCTTTACACCAAGTGCTATCAATTCATCTTCCAAAACTTTGGCAGCTTCAGCTGATGAACTATAAGTAAATGCCACATTAGCACCGTGTTTTGCAAAAACTTCTGCAATTCCTCTACCAATTCCTCGGCTGGCACCTGTAATGATCGCTGTTTTTCCTTCTAGTAATTTCATTATAAAATTTATTTAGTTTGTCTATGTTGAGTGACAAATATAAGAATTCAATCGCAATACTGTAAGACAAGCCTTTAAACTTTCAGGAATTTATCGATCCTTTTGTTCCATGTTTTGCTATAAATCGCAATCAGCGTAAAAATCAGCAATATATAAACATACCATGCATTTGAAATAAGGTCAATCACATCCAATCTTCCTTTGGCAAAATTCAAAATAAGCAGTACTTGTGCTCCATACGGGAGAATTCCCTGTACTATACAACAAAAAATATCTAAAATTGCCGCCGTTTTTTTAGGGCTTAGTTCATATTCATCACTTATTTCTTTAGCTATGGTTCCTGTAATCACAATAGAAACGGTGTTATTGGCAATAGCCAGGTTGGTAACGCTTACCAAAGTACCAATACCCATTTGTGCTGATTTTTTGCTCTTAATTTTTGATTTTATCTTTTGCAGTACATAGTCAATACCGCCTGCTTTTTCGACTAAAGCAGCTAGTCCGCCCGTTAACATTGATAATAGAAAAATATCAGTCATGCTTAAAAAACCTTCATAATTTTTCTGCATAAAACTCAATAGGGTAAAATCATGTTGGGCAAAACCAATAATTCCTGCTACCAATATCCCGATCAGTAAAGTAACAAAAACATTCAAGCCTGAAACAGCCAAACCAATTACCAGAATATAAGGCAATATTGCAATCAGTTCATAGCTTTCTTTTTCAATGGCTACCGAGCTTATTTCTGAATTAAATCCCAGATAGAACAATAATAGTATAGTGATGATTGATGCCGGGAGTGCAATAAAAAGATTGACCTTAAATTTATCACGCATTTCACAACCAAGCGATTGTGTAGCAGCAATTGTCGTGTCTGATATGATTGACAGGTTGTCTCCCAACATTGAACCACCAAGTAATGAACCTGCAATTAAAGGCATGGAAGCGCCACTTTTGTCAGCCAGGCTGATTGCAATTGGTCCTAAAGCCACTATTGATCCTACAGAAGTTCCTGTAGCTGTTGATAAAAATGAAGCTATTAGAAAAATCCCAAGTGGAAAATACTCCACATCTATTGTACTGATTCCTAAATTCACAACTGCATCTACAGCTCCCATTGCCTGAGTAACGACGGCAAAAGCTCCAGACAGCAGATAAATAAGACACATTGTAATAATCTGGTTGTTTCCGCAACCTTTTATCAGCGTATCGACTTTTGCTTCAATGGGCTCCCTAAACAATAAAAAGGCCACGATAATACCAAAGGTTACCGCTATTGGAGAAGGTAAAGCATAAAAATCATTGAGCAGGATTCCCGCACCTAGGAAGGTAAAAATAAAAACAAAAAAGGGTAACAAGGCTACTAACGAGCCTTTAGTTTTAAGATGTTTCATCATCGATTGCTTAAAAATTAATAAAGCTCACGACGAAAAGCAAACCGAAAAAAGTGTGGGATGGCAACATTTTTTCCAAAGGATTTGGCTTATCGTTTTAGCACCTTGCTTGTTGTTGCAGGTTGCTATCTCTTTATGAGATTCGTGATAACGGATGCAAATATAGCGCATATTTTAAATTATATTTAGCCTAATTGCAATTTTTGTAAATATTTAATAATATCTTATATAATTAAACTATCCATAAAAATAAAGCCTCTCCATTGTCAATCCAATAGAGAGGCTTTTATTTTTTATTTCGTTTTTGTTTAAACTTCCGGCATGATTACATAACTGTTATCATCTTTTACCTTCGGAAATTCTTTTTTTCTCCAGCGTTCCTTTGCTCCTTCAATTTTTTCATTGCTGGAAGAGACAAAATTCCAGTAGATAAAACGTTCTTCAGGAAGCGGTTGTCCGCCAAAAAGAATAATATGGGTATTTGGCTTTAGCGTCATAGAACAAGCATTGTCTAGCTTTGAAACCAGCATATTTCCTTTTTCAACATGATTGTCACAAGCCTGGACTGCGCCTTCAACAACACAAATTCCGATTTCTCCAAAAAGCTGTCCTTCTGTATGGAGAAGATATTCGTCCTGAGTTTTGATTTCGACCATAAACAAATCAGAATGTACCGGAACCGGAGATTCTTTGCCATATCCTTTTCCTGCTACTAATGTGAATTCTGCCGTTTCATCTTTCCAACTTGGAAGATCATTTCTGTCAAAATGATGAAATTCCGGATCAATGTCTTCTTTGTCTTTTGGCAGCGCTACCCATATCTGATAGCCATGCATCATATATTCTTTTCCGTGTCTTAATTCTTCCGGTGTTCTTTCTGTATGGGTTACGCCATTTCCGGCAATCATCCAGTTCACAGAACCCGGTGCGATTTTCTGCTCAGTGCCGATACTGTCTTTATGCATTACCTCACCTTCCAGCAAAAAAGTCAGGGTTGCGAGTCCTATGTGTGGATGCTGCCCTACGTCCATATAATGATCAGGTCCCATTTTTGTTGGTCCCATATGATCTATAAAGATAAACGGACCTACCATTCTTTTTTTACGGAAAGGCAGCAGTCTGCCCACTAAAAAATCCCCAATATCACGCGGTCTTTCTTCTATAATTAAGTCGATGTTTGACATATATATATTATTTATAAATTATTAGCATATTTAACTCCGCCATTGTAATTCATGTTTTGCTTTTTTCTCAATACCATTCAATAAAAACTTTTCATCCTTCATTATTTTTTCAGATTTTGCCTCTTTAAACTCCTCATATAGTTTATAGAGTATAAAATAATTCCAGTTAAATAGTTTGTTTACTACAAACGTCTTATCATTAGACTTAATAACTAAATAATAATGATCTCCAGTCTTTGTGTGTTTTACATTTATAGAAATATCTAAATTTTGAATTTCAGTTTCTTCAATCCATTTTTCATTGTATCTCTCTCCTAGAATTCTAACTTTATTGGCATCAATCTGAATCTCATAAATATAATTTACTGATCTATAAATTAATACCGATAAAATTACAATCAAAAAAATTATCACTATAGTTAAAAATAATATCACTGTATTATTAGGAAAAAGAAAAATTACAAAAGCACATTTAATAATCGCAATACTTATTAGTAGCAATTGAACCGAAAAGCGCTCGTAAAAACTCAATTTGTCGGTTGCAAATACCTTAATCTCTTCAGCCACAAGCTAATTTTTAATTTTATTAAATTTCAATTTTCTTTAAACTCTTTTTAGAAAACGAGTCACTTCAATGCTTCCAAAATAGCTTCCCATTCATCCAGCTTTTGCAAAAAACTTTTAGAAGCATTTGCGCCACTTGGAGATGGTAATATGAAATATTGTAAGTCTTTTTTACGACCTACATATTTATCATAGAAATTGGATGCATTTTTACTTGAAAAAAAGACATTTTTAATGTTTGGGTATTGTTTGTAAAAGCTTTCAAAATCATTCGCTTTTTCGTTTTTGATATTGCTATCCAGGCTTCCTGTCCGTTCACAATAAGCCAATACATCCCAAAGCGCAATATCATTCTCTTCTAATAATTGTTTCTTTTCTGTGTATTCTTTTGGTAATGGTTTGTCAAATAACGTGAAAAGCAGTTTCCAAAAGCTATTTCCTTTATTGCCATAATATTCCTGTAATTCCAGAGATTTTTCTCCTGGCATAGTTCCTAGAATGAGGATTTTGGAATTTTGATTTACTAATGGCGGAAAGGCTTGTTTCATTCTTTAAAATTATAAAAAAATCGTCATTAAATAAAAAAGCCTTGCGGTGTGCAAGGCTTTCTTTATCAATTGTATGGAGATTAATCCATAACTTCTTTTACTTTTTTACCGATTTCAGCAGGAGAATCAACAACGTGGATACCGTTTTCTCTCATGATGCGTTTTTTAGCTTCAGCTGTATCATCAGCACCACCAACAATTGCACCAGCGTGTCCCATTGTTCTTCCTTTTGGAGCAGTTTCACCAGCGATAAATCCGATAACCGGTTTTCTGTTTCCGTCAGCTTTGATCCATTTAGCAGCATCAGCTTCCAATTGTCCACCGATTTCTCCAATCATGATGATACATTCTGTTTCAGGATCGTTCATCAATAATTCAACAGCTTCTTTTGTAGTTGTTCCAATGATTGGATCTCCACCAATACCGATAGCTGTAGTGATTCCCATACCTTGTTTTACAACCTGATCTGCTGCTTCATAAGTAAGAGTTCCTGATTTAGAAACGATACCTACTTTTCCTTTTTTGAAAACGAAACCTGGCATGATACCAACTTTAGCTTCTCCCGGAGTGATTACGCCTGGACAGTTTGGACCTACAAGACGGCAATCTTTATTTTGAATATAAGCATAAGCCTTAACCATATCAGCAACTGGAATTCCTTCTGTAATTGTGATAATGACTTTGATTCCTGCATCAGCAGCTTCCATAATTGCATCAGCAGCAAAAGCTGGCGGTACGAAAATAATTGTAGTATCTGCTCCAGCCTGATCAACAGCATCTTTAACAGTGTTGAAAACCGGACGCTCTAAGTGAGTTGTTCCTCCTTTTCCCGGAGTTACACCACCTACAACATTTGTTCCGTATTCAATCATTTGAGAAGCGTGAAAAGTTCCTTCGCTTCCTGTAAAACCTTGAACAATTATTTTAGAATCTTTATTGACTAAAACGCTCATAATATATTTTTTAAATTTATTTTTTTGAATGGTGTTGCAAAAGTAAGGTTTTGATGCCTAATAGGAAAGTTTTTTATACTTAAATATTTAAGAAATCAGGACAGTTGGCTCATTTGAAATCCTCTGTAAAGTTTACCGTCTTTTATTTCCCAGATTACCATAAAATGGGCCAAAAGCATCTCTTCTCTTGGGTTTTCAAATGTTTTTACATAGTGTGAATATCGAACTGAAACCAGATCTCCTTCTTCCAGAATATGGCTGATTCGAATTTTTGATCGTGTATAAGCAATCTGAAGTTCGGCAGATAAAGCCAATATTTCAGCCTTGTTCATCTGTAAAAATCCTTTAGAGCTATTCCAATCTAAAATAACTTCAGGATGTAATGACGATTCCATGATATTTGAGTCAAGAAGTGCATCCGACTTGTAAAAATTCTGTACGATTTCTTTTGGTGTCATTTTTATTTCAGTTTACTAAGGATTTCCGGGATTTTCTTAATATTGGCATACTGTTTCAATTTTTCACGGGCTTCATCAGCCGGAGTCCCGAAATAGGTCTTATCACCTTCTATTGATTTAGTAATACCTGACTGTGCCATAATAACAGCCTTTTCACCTATTGTAATACTACTGGTAACACCTACCTGTCCCCAGATGGTTACTTCGTCCATAATTTTAACACAGCCTGCTATTCCGGTCTGTGCTGCAATAAGGCATTTTTTTCCAACTACCGTATCATGTCCAATATGAACCTGATTATCCAGTTTTGATCCTTCGCCAATGGTTGTATCACCGGTTACTCCGCGATCGATAGTGCATAATGCGCCTATTCCAACATTATCTTCAATAACAACTCTACCTCCTGAAATAAGCTGGTCAAAACCTTCCGGGCGTTTTTTATAATAAAAGGCATCGGCTCCTAAAATAGCTCCGGCATGTATTATTACATTGTCGCCAATAACAGTATGGTCGTATATGGAAACATTAGAGTGAATGATACAGTTCTTTCCTATTTTGACATGATTACCAATAAAACAATTTGGTTGGATATAAGTTCCTTCACCAATTGTTGCACTTAGAGAAATGGTATTGTCAGTAGCCCTAAAAGGTCTGAAATGTTTTGTCAGTTTATTAAAATCTCTGAAAGGATCATCAGAAATAAGCAATGCTTTTCCTTCCGGACATTCCACTTCCTTATTGATTAGGATAATTGTAGCAGCAGATTGTAAAGCTTTATCATAGTATTTTGGGTGGTCGACAAAAACAATGTCTCCCGGTTCTACGACATGAATCTCGTTCATTCCGTAAACTGGAAAATTTGGATCGCCAATATATTTGCTGTCAATAATGTCAGCAACCTCTTTTAAGGTCTGTGTTTTAGGAAATTTCATATTGGTCGTAAATTAGAAATTGAGCTAATAAGAAAATGAGATAACCAAAAAGCTATCTCATTTTCAAATTTACTAATTTAATTATTCTTTTACACGTTCCATGTAAGCTCCTGTAGCGGTATCAATTTTGATTTTATCACCTTCATTGATAAATAAAGGAACGTTTACAGAAGCTCCTGTTTCTACAATAGCTGGTTTTGTAGCATTTGTAGCCGTGTTTCCTTTTACTCCTGGCTCAGCATAAGTAACTTCTAATATAATAGAAGCCGGCATATCTACTGAAAGAGGCAAATCAGTTTCTGTATTGATCTGGATCATTACATTGGTTCCTTCTTTCAATAAATCTGGCGCATCAAGTACGTCTTTGTTTAATGAAATTTGCTCAAAAGTTTCAGCATTCATGAAGTGAAATTCATTCCCTTCAGCATATAAGAATTGGAAGGTGTGTGTTTCAACACGAATTACATCAATCTTATGTCCGGCAGAAAAAGTGTTATCCAAAACTTTTCCTGAAGTCAAACTTTTTAGTTTTGTTCTAACGAAAGCTGGTCCTTTTCCAGGTTTTACGTGAAGGAACTCAACAATTTTATAAATATCGTGGTTGAATTTAATACACAATCCGTTTCTAATGTCTGCAGTACTTGCCATTTGTTTGTTATTTCGTTTTTTATTTTGCTTTAATTCTTCTTAGTAAATTCCTGTATATCCTTTCATTACACCTCTTGACGAGTTTCTGATGAAAAGGATGATTTCGTCTCTTTCCGGAGTCGCTTCCATTTCTGCTTCAATTATGCTTAAAGCTTGAGTCGTATTGTAATTTTTTTGATATAGGATTCGGTAGATTTCCTGGATTTCTCTGATTTTCTCTGTGGAAAAGCCTCTTCTTCTCAATCCTACTGAATTGATCCCTACATAAGAAAGCGGTTCTTTTGCTGCTTTTGTAAATGGAGGAACATCTTTCCTTACCAAAGATCCGCCGGAAATCATGGCATGGTCTCCAATACTAATAAATTGATGAACAGCGGCCAAACCTCCTATAATAGCATAATTACCTACAGTTACGTGTCCTGCCAAAGCAACCCCATTAACTATAATTGCATTGTCGCCAATATGGCAATCGTGAGCAATATGGGCAGTTGCCATAATCAGGCAATTTTTACCGATAACGGTTTGTCCTGAAGCAACAGTACCTCTGTTTATAGTAACACATTCTCTGATTGTCGAATTGTCTCCGATAATTGCCAAAGAATCTTCTCCTCCAAATTTAAGATCTTGCGGTACTGCTGAAATTACAGCACCCGGAAAAATATTGCAGTTCTTCCCTATTCTGGCACCCTCCATAATCGTAACATTAGAGCCTATCCAGGTTCCGTCACCAATCACAACATTATTATGGATTGTTGTGAATGGCTCTATTACAACGTTTTTAGCTATTTTTGCACCGGGATGAACGTATGCTAAAGGTTGATTCATAAATCTCTTTTGTTAGTTAGTTTTTGAAATTTGTGCCATTAGCTCGGCTTCTGCTACTAATTTTCCATTAGCGTAAGCGCTTGCCTGCATCTGGCAGATTCCCCTTCTGATAGGAGACATCAAATCACATTTGAAAATCAAAGTATCTCCAGGCAATACTTTTTGCTTGAATTTTACATTGTCAATTTTCATAAAATAAGTCAGGTAATTTTCAGGATCCGGAACAGTACTTAAAATTAAAATCCCGCCTGATTGTGCCATTGCCTCTACAATGATAACGCCTGGCATTACTGGCGCTCCAGGAAAGTGCCCAACAAAGAAACTTTCGTTCATGGTCACATTCTTAAGCCCAACAACATGGCTATCTGACATTTCTATAATTCTGTCAATAAACAAGAAAGGTGGTCTATGAGGCAAAATGCTCATAATCTTATGGATATCCATTAATGGTTCCTGGTTTAGATCATAAACAGGTACCTGATTTCTTTGTTCTATCTTGATGATTTTGGACATTTTTTTAGCGAATTGCGTATTTACAAAATGTCCGGGTTTATTTGCGATAACCTTGCCTTTGATTTTCATTCCAATTAAGGCCAAATCCCCAACAACGTCAAGTAATTTATGACGCGCTGCTTCGTTTGGATAATGCAAAGTCAGGTTGTCTAAAACTCCATTTGGTTTTACAGAAATCTTATCTTTTCCAAAAGCTACTTTCAGGTTTTCCATAGTGCTTTCAGAAATTTCCTTGTCAACATAAACAATAGCATTGTTTAGGTCTCCTCCTTTTATTAGTCCGTTTTCAAGTAACGCTTCCAATTCGTGAAGGAAACTGAATGTTCTTGCGTCGGCAATTTCTGACTTGAAATCAGCAATGCTTTTCATTGTAGCATTCTGAGTTCCTAAAACTTTAGTACCAAAATCAACCATAGCCGTTACTTGGTAATCGTCTGACGGCATAACCAAAATTTCACTTCCGGTAGCTTCATCCGTATACGAAATAACTTCTTTTACGACATATACTTTACGTTCAGCATCTTGTTCTTCAATTCCTGCTTTTTCAATTGCTTCAACAAAGAATTTTGATGATCCATCCATGATAGGCGGTTCAGAAGCATCCAATTCAATAATAACATTATCGATATCGCAACCAATGAATGCTGCCAATACATGTTCAGAAGTTTGGATTTTTACTCCCTTTTTCTCCAAGTTGGTGCCTCGTTGTGTATTTACAACATAATTGGCATCTGCTTCAATAATAGGATGCCCTTCTAAGTCTACTCTAACAAATGTAAAACCATTGTTTACCGGAGCAGGCTTGAAAGTCATTTTTACTTCTTTACCAGTGTGCAATCCCACGCCTGTTAGCGAGATTTCATTCTTGATGGTCTTCTGTTTAACCATTGTTTATGCTATTTTCGTTTGTTACTTGTTTTTTTAAGGCTTCTACATCTGTTACTATTTTCGGCAAGTTCCTGAAATGAACATACGATTTATTAAAATCGGAATAGCCTAATGCCGGACTACCCTGAACGGTTTCTCCATCAGCAAGGTTTTTACCTACTCCTGATTGTGCCTGAATACGCACACCGTTACCTATAGTAATATGTCCAACTATACCTACTTGACCACCAATAATGCAGCTATTACCTATTTTAGTAGAGCCTGCAACACCTGTTTGCGATGCTATAACTGTATTTTCACCAATTACAACATTGTGCGCAATCTGGATTTGGTTATCAAGTTTGACTCCTTTTTTAATAATGGTAGAACCTAATGTAGCTCTATCTATGGTAGTACACGAACCAATATCTACATTGTCTTCAATAATAACGTTTCCAATTTGCGGCACTTTACTGTAAATACCTTCTTCATTTGGCACAAAACCAAAACCATCAGAACCTATAATAGCTCCTGAATGGATAGTACATCCGTTACCAATTTCTGTTTCGGAATACACCCGTACACCTGCAAAAAGTATCGTATTATCGCCAATGGTTACATTATCTCCTACAAAACTATTAGGGTATATCTTAACGTTATCGCCTATTTTGACATTTTTGCCAATATAGCAAAAACTTCCTAGATAAAGGTTTTCTCCATAGGTTACGTTTTCAGAAATTACGGAAGGCTGTTCAATACCAGACTTCATCAGCTTGACCTGATTGTAATATTCTAATAATTTAGAAAAAGATTTATAGGCATCTTCTACCTTTATAAGAGTGGTAGCAATTTCAGATTCCGGAGTAAATGTGGTATTTACAATCGTAATCGTTGCTTGAGTGGTATAAATATAATTAAGGTATTTAGGGTTTGCCAAAAATGTCAGGGATCCTTCGGAACCTTCTTCTATTTTTGACAATTTATAAACTTCCGCATGGGGATTCCCTACTACTTCACCGTCTAAAATACCTGCTATTTGTTCTGCTGTGAATTTCATCTTGACAAAAATATAAAAATTTGATTTTATTTATGAGTTTTCCGCAAGTACTTTTGGGAAACAAATAAAATATTTGGTTACTGGTTTCGAAAGCGCCTTGAGATTGAGCTGGTCTGAAGCTTCTACAACATCTTCAATTGTCCTGTCCTTTTTTAGAATTTTAATAGGCTCAACATCCTTATTATAAGCCTGGTTTTTAATTTTTCCTTTGAATATAAAATAAGAGGCTTCCTGTTGTGAAATCCTATAAAAATTAGTCAGTTTAGATTTTAATTCTTCTACGTCTTCCGGGGTATATTTTTCACTATTGAGTTTAATTTTCAATAAGTCACGATTTACAATCATTTTACTTAAATTACTCAATATAAAATCGTTATGGCTTTGCCATGCTTTTAAGGCTGCAATAATATCAGTATCGTCTAGCTGCGAAAACCTTTCAAGGACAGCGTCATCAAAATCGGCAAGCTCAACCTTATGTTGCATAAAATACAGCAGCGGTTCACTGCATGGCAAAACAATTCCTTTTTGAGATAATTCCTTCGCTCTTTTTAATACCCTTACAAGCATGTTTTCTGCTACAAGGCTTGTCTTATGAAGATAGGCCTGCCAATACATCAGCCTTCTGGCCATCAGAAATTTTTCAACAGAATAAATTCCTTTTTCTTCAATAACCAAAACATCATCAACCACATTCATCATTTGGATTAATCGGTCCGAATTGATATTTCCCTCAGCCACACCAGAATAAAAACTGTCTCTTTTTAAATAATCCATCCTGTCCATATCCAACTGACTAGAAATCAGTTGCAGCATAAACTTTCTATGATATTCGCCTTTAAAGACCTGTATTGCCAAAGTAAGCTGCCCGCCAAACTCATCATTAAGTTTATTCATAAACAATAACGAAATAGCTTCATGGTTTACATTTTCTACTATACTATGCTCCATGGCGTGTGAAAACGGCCCATGCCCTATATCATGCAATAAAATAGCAATATATAATGCTTTTTCTTCCTCACTTGAAATAACAACCCCTTTATAGCGAAGTACTTGGACGGCTTTCTGCATAATATGCATACAACCTAAGGCATGATGGAATCGGGTATGATGTGCTCCTGGATAAACCAAATAAGAAAGTCCCATTTGCGAAATCCTACGAAGCCTCTGAAAATAAGGATGTTGGATTAAATCATATAAAAGCGTATCTGGAATCGTGATGAACCCATAAATGGGATCATTAAATATTTTCAGTTTGTTAGTATGGCTCACTGTTGTTAAAATTGGAGTACAAATATAAGCAAGTTAGCCATTTTTTAACTAAAAAGTATAATTAACACTATTTAATATATGCAGTTAAATTGCCGTTAATTGGAACTTTAAACTTTATGAAGTTGTTTTTAAGCCGTAATTTTAAGTATAGAAAATCTAAAAAAAAGAAATCATGAAGAAGATATTTATAGCCATCGCCTTTTTTGCAGGTATTGGTTTTGCTTCCGCTCAAGTTGACAAAGATGACAACCCGCAAGCTGACATACAAGATAAAATACAGCAGGAACCGCCTAGAAGTACGGAAACCCAAGTAGAAAGAGCTGCCAAAATTGATTCGGAAAAAAAGAAAAATGACGAGAACCTCAAAGCTGAAAAAGAAGCTAAAGAGAAAGGACAATCAAAAAATTACACAAAAGTAAATCCCGATAAAATTGCGCCTGTAACTACTAAAGATAGTTCGAAGGACGTAAAAATCAAAAAAACAAAAAATTAAGTAGATTTCTATTTAATTGAAGAAGGTCTCCTAGTAGTGCGGGAGACCTTTTTTTATTGATATAATTATATAAATATCAAAGAATCATGTAACAAAAAGATTTAAAACATAAGACAAAATTGCCCTATTTTTATAAAATTTGAACAGAACAAAAACCAAATCTTATGAAAAACAATGTAAAACTCGTAAGCGGCTTGCTCCTATTCTTTTGGGTTTTTATAGCAGGCTGTAGCAACTGTGACGATGGCTCTTCAAGTGATAATAGCCAAGAAAGGCAAAATGTAGTAATTGACACTACTTATACTAAATAACAAAAGGCTCGGAATGAGCCTTTTGTTTTATAAATTCACTAACTAAAATAAATTTGTTCGAAAAATTCCGAACTTGTCCTTCAATGCTATCGGTCAGGGGTATTTTCTGTGATTACCCTGGCTTCCGGCGTCCTCAAAGAGGATCTCGTAAAAGAATGCGGCCTGTAGTCGACATGGTCTTCTTCAAGAGATTTGTCAAACATAATCTTGGCCTTTTCGTTAAATTCTTCTGATTCGAGATATTTCAGGTTCTGCATGTTATTGTAGGCAAGCGTGTGATTGCCGCCAAACCATTCAACATCCCATTCTTCAATTGTTTTGTTTCTGTCCGTTTCCATGATTGCAAGAGTGTTAAGTTATACAAGCAATTTAGTAACGTAAATTTAATAAATTTTTTGTTAAAATAAAAATTAAACATTTATATTTCAATAATTTACATTCTTTTTAAATAAAAGAAATTTACTTCCTCCTTCCTGCCTTCATTCCTTAAATTAGAACTTTAGAATGGTAGATTTTTATTGCTTTATTTTTACATAAATTTTAAGAGATTCAAATTGCAAAAGTGTTAAATTGCGATGTAATTGTTACGATAAAACTATCCGAAAATATGGACAAAATAAAGATACTCTGGGTGGATGACGAAATTGATCTACTCAAGCCACACATTCTATTCCTTGAGAAAAAAAACTATGATGTAACTACTTGTAACAATGGCCGAGATGCTATAGATATTTTTGAAGAAGGCAATTTTGACATTGTTTTTCTGGATGAAAATATGCCTGGAATGAGCGGTTTGGAAACGCTTTCGGAAATGAAGGAAAAAAAGACGGCTACTCCAATCATTATGATTACAAAAAGCGAAGAGGAATATATTATGGAGGAAGCCATAGGCTCCAAAATTGCCGATTATCTTATCAAACCTGTCAATCCGAACCAGATACTTCTGAGTCTGAAAAAAAATCTTGACCATACAAGACTTGTTTCCGAAAAGACTACACTTGACTACCAAAAAGAATTCCGAAAAATTTCTATGGAATTGGCTATGGTAAATTCTTATGAGGATTGGGTAGAACTGTATCAAAAATTATTGTATTGGGAGCTTGAACTTGAAAATATCGACGACCAAAGCATGTTTGAAATCCTGGAATCGCAAAAAGTTGAGGCCAATTCACAGTTTGGAAAATTCATCGAACGTAATTACGAAGATTGGTTCCTGCCAAAAGCAGACAGGCCAGTAATGTCACATACACTCTTCAACGAGTTAGTTCTTCCTGAATTGAAGAAAAAAGACCGCCCAACATTATTTGTGGTTATTGACAACCTGCGCTATGACCAATGGAAGGCCTTTGAAAGTGTTGTTGCCAATCATTATAAATTGGAAAAAGAGACTCCTTTTTTCTCCATTCTGCCTACTGCAACTCAATATGCCAGAAACGCTATCTTTTCCGGGCTCACACCTTTGGAAATGGAAAAAAAGTATCCTCAATACTGGAAGAATGATGTAGAAGACGGAGGAAAAAACCTATACGAAGCTGAATTCCTTACTGAACAACTGAAGCGCCTTGGAATGAATATAAAGCAGGATTATTTCAAGATTACCAATTTTGCCGGCGGAAAAAAACTGGTCGACAATTTCAAGACATTGAAAAACAATGATCTTGTTACGGTGGTTTATAATTTTGTGGATATGCTTTCGCATGCTAAAACCGAAATGGAAGTAGTAAAAGAATTGGCTTCCAATGACAAAGCCTACCGTTCTCTTACGTTAAGCTGGTTTAAAAATTCGCCTCTTTTAGAAATCATACAGCAGGCGCAACAATTGGGCTTCCGTCTTATCCTTACTACTGATCATGGCACTATAAACGTAAAAAATCCATCAAAAGTTATCGGCGACAGAAATACCAGCCTGAATCTTCGTTATAAAACAGGAAGAAGCCTTACTTATGAAGAAAAGGATGTTTTTGCTATAAAAGATCCAAAAAGCGTACAGTTGCCTGCAATTAATATGAGCAGTTCTTATATTTTTGCAAAAAATGATTATTTCCTGGCTTATGTGAACAATTACAACCACTATGTCAGCTATTACAGAAATACCTATCAGCATGGCGGAATATCGCTTGAGGAAATGATCATTCCGTTTTTGGTATTCAACCCGAAATAGACTTTTAAATCTATGGAAATACAATTTACGCTTGACGAAATCAATCAGGTCGCTCAAAAAATAATATTGCAAAAACCTCATAAGGTCGTGTTATTTCACGGGGATATGGGTGCAGGAAAAACAACCATGATCAAAGCCCTTTCGAGAGCTTTGGGGGTTTCTAATGCCACTTCAAGCCCGACATTTTCTTTGGTTAACGAATATGAAACCGATGGAGGTGAAATCGTCTATCACTTTGATGTTTATCGTTTGAATAGCGAAAGTGAAGCTTATGATATGGGGATCGATGAATATCTTTATTCCGGCGAATGGTGTTTTATAGAATGGGCAGAAAAAATCCCGAATCTTATTCCTACCGAACATTCAATTATTACGATAAAGGTTGAAAAGGACGGAAAAAGAAAACTAACTTTAAAATAATTTTTACAACTTACCCTGGCAGGGTTTATAACCCTGCCAGGGTTGTTAATTTTTATAGTATTGATCTCTTGCGACTTCATAACTTTTTCTTAACTTAGACCTTTAATACACAGCAGGAAATATGTCATTCACACCTTTCACAAAACAGCAGTTGATTCCTCAAGAGGAAAAGCTGGAAGTTGCACGCAAAAAAAGCGACCTGTTCATTGGAATTCCTAAAGAATCTTCTTTTCAGGAACGCCGAATTTGCCTGACTCCAGATGCAGTGAATACGTTAACCTCTCATGGACACCGGATTTTAATCGAAGCCGGAGCCGGTGAAAGTTCTAGTTATAGCGATCAGGAATACAGCAACGCCGGCGCAGAAATTACGCAGGATACTAAAAAAGTATTCAACTGTCCGATGGTATTAAAAGTGGAGCCTTTGACATTGCCGGAGATTGAAATGATGAATAGCAACTCGCTTGTTATTTCTGCCCTACAGATTAAAACTCGTAAAAAAGAATATTTTGAAGCTTTAGCCAAGAAAAAAATTACGGCTCTTGCTTTTGAATTTATAAAAGATGATGATGGCTCCTATCCTGCCGTAAAATCATTGAGTGAAATTGCAGGAACCGGTTCTATCCTGATTGCTGCTGAATTGATGATCAACAACCAATTCGGAAAAGGACTTCTTTTTGGTAATATTACCGGTGTGGCTCCTACAGAAGTAGTCATCATAGGCGCAGGAACCGTAGCTGAATTTGCCGCAAGAACCGCCATAGGTCTTGGAGCCAGCGTAAAGGTTTTTGACAATTCAATTACAAAACTACGCAGACTGCAAAACAACCTGAACCAAAGAATTTTCACTTCAACCATACAGCCTAAATCTTTGCTAAAGGCTTTACGTAGATGTGACGTAGCCATTGGCGCTATGAAAGGCAAAGACCGATGCCCGGTAGTCGTTTCAGAAACTATGGTCGAACATATGAAAAAAGGCGCTGTAATTGTAGACGTTAGTATTGATACCGGAGGCTGTTTTGAGACTTCTGAAGTCACCACGCATGAAAAACCTACTTTTATCAAGAATAATGTAATCCATTACTGTGTACCCAACATACCTTCGCGTTATTCAAAAACTGCTTCGCTTTCTATCAGCAATATCATCACTCCTTCGTTATTACAGATTGCTGAAGACGGTGGAATTGAAAGCGCTATCCGCTGCAATAAAGGACTCAAAAATGGAGTTTACTTCTACCACGGTATACTGACCAATAAAACCATTGCAGATTGGTTTGATTTGCCGGGAAGCGACATCAATTTAATTGTTTTTTAATCTTATCTTTGCGCCAAAATCAATTCTAATGAAATTTTCACAACGCCTCGCCTATTACCTGGGAGGATTATTACTAGGAACTATTATTGTCGTTTATTTTCTTCAGGCTAAAGCCGAATCCAGAAACGTAAGCTTTTGTTATTTGCCAAACTGCCGCGTACTTCAGGATTTGAGAAAGAAGCCGCTTCATTATAGTCCGGAGTCGGAAGCCATTTTAAAGGAAAATTGGGTAACACTACAGGATGTTAAAAACTGTATGCAATATGGCGATGTCGATTTTTCAAAAAGTAATGAGCCATTTAAAGGAGGAAAAATTTATTTTATAAAAGGTAAAAACACTAAAGGCGAACCAATTACGGTTTCCATGGTTAATTATTCCGATAAAGTTCTTTTGAACGAAATAAAAAAAGATTAAAAAAAGCAGGCAAAAGCCTTGCAAATACAAATAGTTCGTGTATATTTGCACTCGCAATAAGGGCGATTAGCTCAGTTGGTTCAGAGCATCTGGTTTACACCCAGAGGGTCGGGGGTTCGAATCCCTCATCGCCCACACAAAGACAAACAACGCCATTGGAATCCGATGGCGTTGTTTTTTGTTAACATACTTCACAATTTGCTTAGGTTAATTTTTACTTTCTCAATTTACCAAAAACCTCAATAGGCAAGAATATCTCATTAATTTCAAAATCTAATTTCTTGACACAAAAGATGAGTAAAAATTTTTACATTTACTGTTTAATAAATTTCAATCTATGTCATCAGAAAAACATTTCGATTTAGCAAAATATATAAATATACCGCATCTTTGGAGAGGTATCTTAGATAGTTACCATAATTACTATGATATCTTTTCCGAACTTGTACAAAATTCTGTTGACAGTGTTAGAAAAGCAGGCGTTAAATGCCCTAGCATTAAAGTTTCATTTGATCATAAAGACCAATTGATTGAAATTCGAGACAATGGTGTGGGATTATCTGAAACGGATTTACAATTTTTTGCATTAGGAAATACAAATAAAGCTGATGAAGAGGATTCAATTGGAGAGAAAGGGCTTGGAGCTTCATTTATACTTGGTATAAGTGATAGCTTTTATATTGAATCTCGTAGAGATAATATAAAAATCATTGCCACATGCGAAAAAGCCTATGATTCAATTCACAACAAAACTGTCCCTCAATTAAATTATACTACTGAAAAAGAAATAGGTGAAAGTTATTGCTTAATCAGAGTTAAGATTTCTAAAGTTGATATTAACATTGACAATTTTGAATTCTTTAAGTACATTCTAAGAACAAAAACCGCGATAGGTAATACAAATAACTTATTTCTTGATGAAGAAGAGCGCGAAAAAATTGATATAAACGTTCATTATAAAGGAATCAATATTGATTCAGTTTCAGAAAAAATCCCCTTTCTATATTTACATTTAGATGAACTTGTAGATGGATTTTATCCTGTATTTGATGCTGAATATAGTCGTAAAAATAAAAAATGGATTGTTGATGAAACTGAAATTGCAAAAAACCCTAGAGGTATTTTACGTCTAGTAGATTATGAAAATAAAATTTATTTAACTTTTGCAGAAGTTGATATTTACAAAAAATTTGGTGAGATAGTTGGCTTAGATAGATTTCCTGACGATATTGTCGTATCAATAAAAGGATGCCCAACTAGTGTTGAAATTAATAAACCTAGATTAGGATATGCTGGTTATTACACTAACTTTCATATTGTCATACAAGGAACAGGATTTACGTTAGACGCCGGAAGAAAGACAATAACACGTGAAAACGCTGAATATATTAGAAGGATGATCAAATCATTTTTTTCAGATGTAATTAAATACGCTGATAAATTTGTTGGAGTTCCCCATGATGCTATTGGAGAAGGAGCTGGTTTAGATCAAATAAAAGAACGTGCAAGAGAAACTAAAGATCTTTCAATAAAGAAAATCCCTTTTGCAAAGATTCCAAGGCATGAACAAAGCGTTGTTGCTATATTCCATGAATTGTTAGGAGCGGAAGTTTTGAATGGATACAAAACTCTATTAGTTAGTCAATATAATACTTTTGATATTTTATTTAAATACCAAACTAGTATTGATAATATTGGTAAGAATCCTCGTGAAGTTTATCTAAAGAGCGCTGGAAGAACTGCAAAACAATTTAATATGATCTCTTTTGCTGAATTTAAGCTGACTTTAGATAAGTTTTGTGAAGATGTAAACAACAATGTAAAAGCTATGGAACATGTTAATCTTGTTATTTGTTGGGATATTGGTAAATTACCCCAAGGATGGGAATTTAGAAAAATCTATCAAGATGAAGTTATTTATGATGGTGTAAATTATATTTTAACGAAAATGACATATAAAAAGATTCATGTTTTACTATTAAAAGACTTCAATGATGATAAAGATTAACGCCAGCCTATAACAGCGATTTGGTGTGACAACTCACCTGGTCTTTCTTAGAAACACTCACTCCTAATATTTTATTCTTATTACATTTTTCCATAACTTTTCGCTATCGGTGCCAAGCTTCGGAATGTAATGAAATACTTCATTTTATATTTTTGAAAACATCAAAATACACACAAGGTGTTCGATTGAAATCCCTGACACTCCACAAAAAATTAAGCCTCACTAGGAAATACTAGTGAGGCTTTTTCTTTGGTACAACCTTGGTGCAACTAAATTATATTGTTACATTAATGCGATCACTTGAAACCCATTTATTATTCAATAAATAGGTTTAAAATCACTGAAAACTTGCACTTTAAGGAGTAGTTTTTTTATTTAACCCCTGCACAATCGGCTTCTGTTGGTATCTTCAGTTTGTGAACTACCTATCTGGTTGCCGTAGGAAGTGTAAAAAAAGCGGGCTTTCGCCCGCTCTTTCACTCACAATAAGAAAATTAAAGTCAGTTCTTCAAAAATTTTAGAGTCTCTTTACCAGCTTCCGCCTGTATCGCTATGAAATACAACCCATTGCTTAGATTAGCCACGTTGATCTTGTGGTTAGTTTCTGGTGCATCAAGAATCGCTTTATCAATAAGCTTTCCGGTCGCGTCGTAAATAGCGTAAGAATTTATGCCTGTGGCTGAGGCGATGTTTAGCTGCTGACCGGCCGGGTTAGGATAAACAGAGAATTTGACTGCTGTCGGCTCTGATATAGAAAGCTGATCAGCGTTGTTACGGAACCATCCAAATTCGTCGTCAGTGCTGTAGAAAATGTCAAGGTCGCCGTCACCGTCGATATCAAACAGGCTCGTGCGGCCAACATTTCCAACAATTGAAGTTCCTGAAATGGGCAGCATGGTCGAGCTTAGTTCACCTACTCCTGTACCTAACCTGTAGGTCAGTACATTATTCTTCTTATATAGGATGTCCATGTAGCCATCGCCATTCAGGTCGCCAACTTCCTCCATGGAAGAATTCATACAACCTCCTACGGTGATTGGCGTTAGCGTTGAGTAGGCATTGTTCCCAAAATTTTTGAACCAATATGTTGCGCAATCGGAACTTTCAGTCACTACGTCCATCTTACCGTCATTATCCACATCGTACAAATGCGATTTATAGACATATGGCGAGGATGAGCTTGCGTAGACGTTAGTCTGCACGAAAGCATTGTTCACATATTCAAATTGGATAACCCTTTGAGGAGACGTGTCACCAGACGAAACGATCAGGTCCGTTACCTGGTCCTGGTCAAGGTCACCGAAGCCTATCGAATAAATATTGTAATTAGGCCAGTAGAACATACTTTGATACACAAATGCGCCATTGCCCGCATTGCGGATAAAATGCAGACTGTCGCCGTTCAACTGGGCTACGATGATGTCGTCCTTTCCGTCATTGTTCATGTCGCCAACCTCAAACGTTGTCAAATAGCTATTGTATGGCAAACTTTGTTTGGCACCGAAAAAGCCGGATCCCATATTCTTGATCCATGACAATCCGGTCGCTGCGTCGCCTACCACCAAATCCTTAATCCCATCCTCGTCGACGTCGAGCAGCCGTACCGTAGTGACGTCGTTGTAGGCAGAACTGATGACGGTCTTGGCTGAGAATGTCTCATTTCCTAGATTTTTGTACCAGGCAACGTGGTTGGCAGATGAAGACACATTTCCTGTAGAGGAGGTCACAATTATGTCAATGTCGCCATCGGCATCAATGTCCTCAAAAATAAAAGAATTGTGGAAATGAGAAGTGGAATTCAGTACGTTGCGATTGCCAAATTGTTGGGCATTTGCACTAAAAAACGTTTGGGTTGCAAACGCTGCAATAAGTAATTTTTTCTTCATTTTAATATAACTGTTTTAAGTGTGCAGAGCTAATAATGATCTCTATAACGGTCCATGCATCAATGCTGCGACTAGGCTATTGTTCGCAGAGTAAGCGTATGCCAATAGCCCGCTAGAGCGGAATAAAATTACTGAAGAAGCTTAATCCACGCAATTTATGTGTTAGAGAATTTATAAAAACCCAAATAGAAAAACAGAAACAAGCAACTCAGCTACAAGTCTTTATTGTTTATATTATCAATGTAATAGCTAGGTGAAAGTCCGGTTTGCTTTTTAAACACTTTTACAAAGGTTGTAGCATCTTTATAGCCAATTTCCTCTGCCATGGCCTGCAAGGTAAAATTTCTAAACTGAGGAGAATTACACACTTTTTGAAGCACGAAGTTAATTCGAAGTTCCTGAGTATATTCAGAAAATGATTTTTGTAAAACCTGATTAAAATATTGTGACAAATAGGCTGTGTTGGTATTTAATTTTTTTGCGACAAAAACCAATTTGAAATCAGGCTTAAGATAAGCTTCCTTAATTTCTAACCTGGCCAATCCACTTCGAATCTTTTGTATTAATTCCTCATCCATGATTTTTGAACCGGATTCTTCAGCCGGATTCTCAGGCACAATAAAATTGGCCAATTTAACTTCTTTTAATCGCTGTACAATTGCTAAAAAACGTTTATGTTTTTTCTTCTGCTTTTTGTGGTAAGTATAAAAACTTAAAATTAAAACCACTAATACAAATGCCATGCAGAGCATAATTTTCTTGAAGTAATGCTGTCTTTCCAATACTGCGTCAGATTCTTTTCTAACCGATAAAATATCGTAGTTATGCAAAAAGTCCAATGACTTATTCTTAATCTTATCCATATCCTTGATCAGGTCAAGGCTCATTTGTGCATAACTGTAGGCCTGCTCCGTATTTTTTTGCTGGCTGTAACTCTGCGAAAGCAGCGAATATGCAATCAAAAGATTTTCTGTGGACACTTTCGTTACCTGATAGTTTTTAATGAACTGTTTCGAGTAAAAAATAGAGGAATCAAGCTGTTTCAGATGAAAATAGCAATCGGCCATCCCTAAATCAAACATTTGAACAGTCCGCAGATTCTTGCGAATTTCAGGATATAATTTTCGCTTTTTATAAAAAAGCAGTGCGTTGGCATAGTTTCCTTTTAACGCTGCACTTTTTGCCTTGCGCATGTATAATAAAGCTTGCGTTAAATCCGCTTGAAAATTATCGCGAAGCATAAGTCCTGCGGCTCTGTTAAAATAAGTATCCGCCGAATCGAGGTATTTATTCTGTCGTGTCTGGAGATAAAACTTTTGGTAAGCCTCTCCAATTTCATTGTGCCTGTCTGCAATAAGCTTATCCTTCATTTCCTTTTTTTCTGCTGCCCCTAAGCGAAGGTGACTGAAAGTCCGTAAATCATTTTTCAATAATTTAATCCCATTTGCATAATCACCCATGGCCACTTTTAAAATCCCAAACTGTTGCTGATAGCGGTCATCAGGAATTTTATCCTTATAGGTAGTTATCAAACTCAAGGCCTGATTGTATTCCCCTGAGTTTTTATAGAGATAAAATAGTTTATTGACACACATTCCCATCAAATCTGCATAATTATCCTGACTATTTAAAGATGGATCCTTAGCAATTCTTTTTAAGAGTGACGATAATAATTCTTTTGATTTTAGGTAATCAAATTTTGTGTAAAAGTAATTTGCTACATAGTACTCCCCGCAATATCTAGCAAATTGGTTTGAGGAATAGGTAAGCTTTATAGCTTTATCATATGCTTTTTCAGGTGCTTTTAAAAGGAGTTCCTGAATCTGACGAATTTGATTATTTTCATCCGTGGTCAATTCTTGTGCCGTACTCGAAAAGGTGGCACACAACAAAAATGACATAGCAAGTACCTTTGAAAATTTTCCTCTTAAAAACTTAGAAATAAAGAGATTCATGTAAGTAAACAATTTGGGGGACAAAAAACCTGCTTAAATGTTACGCTTCTTAAAAGAGCCACGATTTCAGCACGACAGGCATTAAATGAAATTACTAATTTTGGATAAACTCATAGATAGTTTATCTAATTTGGCCCTCTTAGTTTATTATTAAGGACGCAATCAACATAATCAATTACTTTAAACTCATGGGCAAGTTTTAAATTTTTACATTCTATTATTTATAATTTTGTCAATCGTTGCTTATTTAAAGAGATTTGCTAGCGACCATGAAAGCCATTGGCAAATATATCTCTGTCACCACTTGCGCCATCAACCAAAATGACGTTTTTCATGTTTATTTTCATGTGGGGATTTTAGTCAAATGTAGTTAAGATTATCTTAATATGTGCTTTATGTAACATATTTATCATAGTCAATCTGTAATTTCCTTTCAGAAAAAAAATTAAAAATCTGACACTATGATATATAACGATAAAATCGCAGCTAATTCGAAAATTCGAGGTTCTAAAGGATTATATGATTGTAATGAAGCTATTTACACCGTTAAGTATCTTAATCTTAACTATATAATTTAATCAAACGCTGGTTATTTTAGATGCAGAATGCTAAAGTTAGCAACTTAATATCATTATCTACTTTCTATTACAATACATTGATTCATTAACTCTTAAATAATAAAAAAGCCGGTTTCAAACGAAACCGGCTTTTTTATTTATATTCTAAAGAAACTACTTCCCTTTTCTTCTATCCCTTTCAGCTTTAATAAGGTTCAATTCCCTACTTGTCTGACCAGCAACCGAAGTATTTTCCTCAGCCCTGCGAATTAAATAAGGCATCACGTCCCTAACGGGTCCAAAAGGAAGATATTTGGCAACATTGTAGCCATTTGACGCAAGGTTATAGCTAATATTGTCACTCATTCCATACAATTGGCCAAACCAAACTCGGGCATCTCCTTTTTCAATATTATTTTCATCCATAAGTTTCATCAACTTATAAGAACTGTCTTCATTATGAGTCCCTGCAAAAATGGCCATTTTTTCCAAATGCTCTACCATATACATTACAGCCGTATCATAATTCACATCCGTCGCTTCTTTTGAAATACAGATTGGAGAAACATAACCTTTTTCTTCAGCACGTTTGTTTTCCTTTTCCATATAAGCTCCACGAACCAATTTCATTCCGATATAAAAACCTTCGCTTTTAGCTATGTCATGGATTTTTTTCAGATAGTCTACTCTATCCCAACGGTACAATTGCAGCGTATTAAAAACAATCGCTTTTTCCTTATTGTATTTACGCATCATTTCCAATACCAAATCATCTGCTGCATCTTGCATCCAGCTTTCTTCAGCGTCGATTAATAGTGCCACATCTTTTGCATGGGCTGTCTTACAAACCAAATCAAATCGGTTTACAACACGTTGCCATTCTTCAGCTTCTTCTTTCGAAAATTCCTTCCCTTCTCCTAACCTCTCATACAATTCAAATCTTCCCAAACCGGTTGGCTTAAAAACAGCAAATGGAATAGCCTGTCTTTCCTTCGCAAATTCAATCGTTTTTAAAGTCATTTCCAGTGCCTGATCGAATTGCTCCTCCTCTTCTTTTCCCTCTACAGAATAATCCAGAACAGATGAAACTCCTTTTGTAAACATTTTATCTACTACGGTAAGGCAATCTTCCTCATTAACACCTCCGCAGAAATGATCAAAAACGGTAGCCCGAATCAAGCCTTCTACAGGCAAATGCGCCTTTAAGGCAAAATTTGTGACTGCCGTACCAATACGTACTAATGGTTCTGAAGCAATCATTTTAAAAAGAAAATAAGCCCTATCAAGTTCAGTATCACTCTTTAGCGCAAAAGCAACTTGTGTATTGTTGAAAATCTTTTCCATTCGTTTGTTTAATAATGTTGCAAATATAAATAGAGCTTCGTGATTTTTTCTTAAAAATTGCCTTATTTTGCCTTTTAAAATTACAAATAAGCAATTATTATGACGCTTATCTGCATCCGTCATGAATTGCCTCTCAAAAACATCAGATGAAACCAATTGAAGCTAACGGATATTCTATTTTTTTTAATGAAAATGCCTACGAAGCATTAAATCTGCATTTGGCAGAAAATAGGTATTCTACCATCTTTATTTTGGCAGACAGTGATACTAACGAATATTGTCTCCCAATATTTCTTCCCAATTTAGAAACGGATTTAAATATTGAAATCATTGAATTTGAACCGGGAGAAAGCAATAAAAATATCGAAACCTGTGTTGAGCTATGGAATGTCCTGACCGAATTAGGAGCCGACAGAAAAAGCCTTGTTATTAATGTAGGCGGAGGTGTCGTAACCGATATGGGTGGTTTTATAGCTTCAACATTTAAAAGAGGAATTGATTTTATTAATGTCCCGACTACACTATTGGCGATGGTCGATGCTTCTGTTGGAGGTAAAAACGGAATTGACCTGGGAAGCCTAAAAAATCAGATTGGTGTTATTAACGTACCTCAGATGGTTTTGATAGACACCCGCTATTTAGAAACCTTGCCGCAAAATCAAATGCGCTCCGGATTAGCGGAAATGCTTAAGCACGGATTGATTTTTGATAAAAAATACTGGTCCTTATTTTTAGACTTAAATAATTTAAATACAGCAGATTTAGATACTTTAATTTATCAGTCAGTTGAAATAAAAAACAACATAGTGACACAAGATCCTAAAGAAAATGGACTGCGTAAATCACTGAATTTTGGCCATACTTTAGGACATGCTATTGAAAGTTATTTTCTGGAAAACGAGGATAAAACTTCCTTACTCCATGGTGAAGCGATTGCTGCAGGAATGATTTTAGAGAGTTATATTTCATTGAGAAAGAATCTGATTTCGGATATGGAATTTGAAGAAATCAAAAACGGTATTGATAATATTTTCGAAAGGATTGTTTTTGAAGAAAAAGACATCCAACCTGTACTGGAATTGCTTATTCATGATAAGAAAAATGAATACGGAACAATCCAATTTGCACTTCTTGATGGAATTGGCGGTATCTCAACAGGGCAAAAAGCTGATAACGAATTGATTATAGATGCATTTTTAGAATACAATTCTTAATATATTTTTAATAAAAATCATTGCATATCAGTTAGAATATTTTTTACATTTGCCCCAATGAAAAAAAGTCAAAACGCCAATTTCTTTTCGGCCGCAGGTGCAGAAAACAAAGCAACTTTTCAGTATTTCCTGAAAGGCTCTTTTGGTGTCAAAAGCATCCATAATTTTGATATTTTTCAATACTCCAATATGTATCAGGAAAAATTACCAATTATTTATGCAAATATTAGGGTTTGAACTTTAGATTAAAAATTGTTTTTTTCTTATTTTTAATCTAAAATCCTGACAAATAAATGAATACAAAATATTTTGACCTAATCAATCAAACTTACTATTTCCCTCAAGACGAGTTTAAATTAAACAAAGACAACCTTCTATTCCACAACATCGACCTGATGAGCCTTGTAGAGCAATATGGTACGCCTTTAAAATTCACCTATTTACCTCAAATTTCCAACAACATCAACCGGGCAAAAGGCTGGTTTAGAAAAGCGATGGAAAAAAATAAATACGAAGGGAAATACTATTACTGCTATTGCACAAAAAGCTCTCACTTTGAATTTGTGATGAATGAGGCTTTCAAAAACAATATCCATATTGAGACTTCTTCAGCTTTCGATATTAATATTGTAGAAAACCTGCTTGAGAATGGCAAAATAAATAAAAGCACTTATGTAATCTGCAATGGCTTCAAAAGAGACCAATATATTACCAATATTGCGCGACTAATCAATAATGGACATAAAAATGCCATTCCAATAATTGACAATTATGAAGAACTTGACCTTCTTCAGGCTGAGATAAAAGGAAAATTCAAAATAGGAATCAGAATTGCTGCTGAGGAAGAACCAAAGTTTGAATTCTATACTTCTAGATTAGGAATTGGATATAAAAACATAGTGAACTTCTACAAAAAGCAGATTCAGGAAAACAAGAACCTGGAACTTAAGATGCTTCACTTCTTTATCAATACCGGTATTAATGACAACTCTTACTACTGGAATGAGCTTGTAAAGTGTATTAAAGTTTATATTGCCCTTAAAAAAGAATGTCCTACATTGGACGGATTGAATATTGGTGGCGGATTCCCTATTAAAAATTCTCTTGCTTTTGAATACGATTACCAATATATGATTGACGAAATCATCAATCAGATTAAAATCGCATGTGATGAAGCCGAAGTAGATGTTCCGAATATCTTTACTGAATTTGGTTCGTTTACCGTTGGAGAAAGCGGCGGTGCGATCTATCAGGTATTGTATCAGAAACAACAAAATGACAGAGAAAAGTGGAATATGATCGATTCATCTTTCATTACGACCCTTCCTGATACGTGGGCCATCAACAAACGTTTTATCATGTTGGCCGTCAATCGTTGGAATGATCAATATGAAAGAGTATTGCTTGGAGGAATGACTTGTGATAGCGACGATTATTACAACTCTGAACAAAACATGAACGCCATTTACATGCCTAAATACAATAAGGAAAAACCTTTGTATATTGGATTTTTCAATACCGGTGCCTATCAGGAAACTATCGGAGGTTTTGGAGGAATCCACCACTGCCTGATTCCGCAACCAAAACATATTTTGATTGACCGTGATGAAAATGGTATTTTAGCGACAGAAGTTTTTTCTGAGCAACAAAGCTCAGAAGATATTCTAAAAATATTAGGTTACGCGAAAAAATAATCTATTTTTGAAAAATAATTAAAAGCGAGGTTTTTTCGCTTAAAACCATCCGATGTACCACTTTTCAAAATCAACTTTGAATTGCTATCGGACAAATATTAAAAAAGAAACTAACAAACAACAAAATGAGTAAAGGACCAATCAGTCAATTTATTGAGAAGTACTACCTACATTTCAATTCTGCCACTGTAGTTGATGCGGCAAAAGCCTATGAACAACAATTACAGAATGGTGCAAAAATGATGGTGACTTTGGCTGGCGCCATGAGTACGGCTGAGATCGGAAAGATTTTTGCCGAAATGATTCGAAAAGACAAAGTTCAGATTATTTCCTGTACTGGGGCTAATTTAGAAGAAGATATCATGAATCTTGTTGCGCATTCTCACTATGAAAGAGTTCCAAATTATCGCGATTTGACGCCACAACAAGAATGGGATTTATTAGAAAGAGGATTAAACCGTGTTACGGACACTTGCATTCCGGAGCATGAAGCTTTCAGAAGATTGCAAAAGCATATCTATAAAATATGGAAAGACGCTGATGATGCAGGCGAACGTTATTTCCCACATGAATTTATGTACAAGATGCTGCTTTCCGGCGTATTGGAAGAATACTATGAAATTGACCTGAAAGATAGCTGGATGTATGCTGCTGCCGAGAAAAACCTTCCTATTATCGTTCCAGGTTGGGAAGATAGCACAATGGGTAACATTTTCGCCTCTTATGTTATCAAAGGTGAGCTAAAAGCTTCTACAATGAAGTCTGGAATTGAGTACATGACTTTCCTTGCTGACTGGTATACAAAAAACAGCGATAAAGGTATCGGGTTCTTCCAAATTGGAGGAGGAATCGCAGGAGATTTCCCTATCTGTGTTGTACCAATGTTATATCAGGATATGGAAATGCATGATGTTCCTTTCTGGAGCTACTTCTGCCAGATTTCTGATTCGACTACCAGCTACGGTTCCTATTCAGGAGCAGTTCCAAATGAGAAAATCACTTGGGGTAAACTCGATATTAACACTCCAAAATTTGTTATTGAGTCGGATGCTACCATCGTAGCTCCATTAATTTTTGCTTACCTACTAGACTTATAATAAAAATTGTATGAAAAGAATTATTGTAGATTATTCTAAACTAACCAACGAAATTCTGACTTTGCTTGTCGAAAAGTTCCCTGATGGATATGACGACTCCAATATCATCCGTTTCAAAAATGCTAAAAACGAATTGGTAGAGGCTGTTGAAGTTAGAACAGAAGACACTATTTATCTGGTAAAAGTGAGCACCAAACTTGCCAGCAGAATTGAAAACTTTGATGAAGATGATGATTTAGAAGATGTGGCAGTGCCAATGGAAGCTATCAAAGATCTTGATTTGGATGATGATGCTGACGATGACGACGACGAGGAAAAAGAAGAGAAAATCGAACTTGACGACGAAGATGATGAGGATAGAGATATTGCTGATATCGCTGACGATGAAGACGATGATGAAGATTAACTTCTTTTACACATAATAGAAACGGAACTCAAATTGAGTTCCGTTTTCATTTACACAAGTTCACAAATAGATATTATTTTAATAAATTTAACATATACATAGATAAAAATACGTATTTTATCGTATATTTTTAAATATACATCGATACTTTTCTTAAAACAAAAATAGATTTTATATTTTTATAGTCTACCACCAAAATATAAAATCATGCAACTGTTTAAAAGCAACGGAAAGGAAAAACACTGCCAGGAATGGTTTGATTTCAAGACCCTAATTGCCCTGAAAATAATTTTTCTCTTATGGGCCCTTTCCATTTTAGGAATCTATCTACGCATGTTTGAAATCACACGCGGTTTTAAAATTGTTATTCCAATTGCCTTTGGGCTTTTCCTCCTGTCTTTATTTTCCAGAAATAAACACATTAAGGAAAAAGGAACAGCCCTTTTTCTATTTGCTCTCATATTGTTTGCTATTGTTCAGGTAATTGATCTTTTTGCCGGAACCCGCTATTTTTCCAAATTATAGGTAGCGTTCGATAAAAATCTTCTGATGGTGTTTTTGGTGCCCTATGATTATAAAACCTAAAGCCCTTACAGAAATGTCGTATCCGGATGCAACCCCCATTCTCTTCAAAACTTCTTCATTAAAGTTGCTGAACAAAGCTATGGTAGATTGTCTTACAATGGCAAATTCTGTCAGCAAATCCCGAATACTTCTTTTGTCTGCATCTGCAATAGCAGCATAATCGTTTTCTTCAAAACCCGGTAATGGTGTCTTATCGTTTCTAGCAATTCGTAGTGCTCGATAGGCAAAAATCCTTTCGGAATCCATTAAATGCTGGATAATATCTTTTATAGTCCATTTTCCTTCTGCATATCGATAATCATATTTATCCAAAGGAATATTCTGTACGAATTTTATAAATTCATGAACTGAAATTTCAAGTTCTTCGATTAGTTTAGCCTCCTGGTCTACCTTAGAAATATAAGTTGAATAATAAGGAGCAAATTCAGTTGATAATAATTGGTCTGTTTTCATAGTGTTTTAAGCAGAGTTTCTACTGGCATTAATATTTCCAAAAAGAGAACGCATCACAATCTTTTCATAGATTTTCAGCATTTCTTCATCCTGGACTTCTTTACGATTTAATTCGTTTATTTTAGTCAGGGCATATTGTTGGATTGTCAGTAGTGGCAATACAATTTGTTCCCGCATTTGTATCGAAGCTTTTCCGTCAGGATAGTTTTCCATCAAGGCCTCAAAACCGGATACTTTGAGCAGAAGTCTTCTGGTTTCCTTAAATTCATTAAAAATGATTTGCCAAAATTCACCAAATTCAGAATCGTCTTTCATATAGGAAGTTAATGGGAAAAAAGATTTAGCCAACGACATCATACTGTTTTCAATCAAGGTTTTAAAGAAAAGCGAATGATCGTACAAATCCTGAACTTCCTGCCATTTACCATTTTCTTCAAAATGCTTCAGTGCGGAACCTACTCCAAAAAATCCGGGTACATTTTGCTTTAACTGGCTCCAGGCTCCCACAAACGGGATTGCCCTGAGATCATTAAAATCAAGCTTTTCTGATTGGTTTCTTTTAGAGGGACGGCTTCCAATATTTGCCATTGCATAATATTTCAAGGCACTTCTTCTCTCCAGATATGGGATAAATTTAGGATGGTTCTTGAAATTCGAGTATTCTTTATAGCTTATTTGCGAAAGCGATTCCAATGTCTGCTTTTCAACATCAGAAAGCTTGTTTTCTCCTTTATTAAAAAACTGATTGGCCGCCCCGGCACTTAAGAGGTTTTCAAGATTATAACGACACGAATCTAAAGTTCCAAAATTTGAGCTGATGGTCTGCCCTTGTATCGTTATTTGAATTTCATTATTTTCTATATCAGGTCCAAGTGAAGCATAAAATTTATGTGTCTTTCCTCCTCCTCTGGCCGGTGGTCCGCCCCTTCCGTCAAAGAAAATAACTTCAATTCCATATTCTCTTGAAATTGCCGTCAGCGCTTCTTTCGCTTTGTAAATACTCCAGTTAGCCATCAGGTAACCTCCATCTTTTGTACCATCTGAGAAACCTAACATAATGGTTTGCTTATTATTCCTCGATTTTAAATGCTTCGAATATAAAGGGTTTGTATATAGCGTTTTCATTACTTGTTCTGCATTCTCCAAATCATCTACCGTTTCAAAGAGAGGGACAATATCAACTGGTGGATTATCCCATCCGCATAATCGGAATAAGGCATAAGTTTCCAGAACATTTAAAGCACTCTGGTTATTACTGATGATATAACGGTTGGCACCCAATTCTCCGTTTTGTTCCTGTATTTTCTGAATGGCATATATGGATTCCACAGTTGCCTTGGTTATTTCGTCCTCAAACCATTCCGGGTCGAGATTTGCGACAGCTTTTGCCAACCAATCCAATTTTTCATTTTCCTTTAATGCCAAATAATCGGTTGGAAAAACAGACAAGTTGTTTTCGTTTGTAACCTTTACTATATCCTTGATAACCTTATCATGGATTTTGCTGTTTTGTCTGATATCCAAAGTAGCAAAATAAAATCCAAAAAGATTAACCTTATTGATAAATTCATCCAAATCATCAAGATATAACGATTGGTGATTTTCTACAATTCTGTTGCGTATGTCCAACAGCGTGGCTTTCATTTCATCGAGTGTTATATAAAGATCTCCTTCAGAATAAAATACGGAACGGTAAATCTTATGTTCCAACTCTGTCCACATCATATCTACCTGATGAAAAGTCAGTTTTCTTTTCAAATCCCGAATATCCCTATAATAGCATTTCAATATTGAAGTACGCAATCTTTCTGTTACCTGCAAAGTAATATCGGTTGTCACAAAAGGATTCCCATCGCGATCGCCTCCCGGCCAAAACCCTAAATTCAGTATTTGATTTTTTGGCAATTCTCCGTCATAAATATTCTTTTGGAAAAAGTGCATCATTTTTCCTGCGGTTTCATAAAAGACATTTTCAAGATACCAGGTTAAGCTGACGGCTTCGTCAAAAGGAGTCGGTTTTTCTTTTTTGATAAACGGTGTTTTCCCCAATTGCGCCAATAATTCGCGCATTCTTTTTAGGTTATTGTGCCTGATTGCATCTTCAAGATCCGTAATGATTCCCAAAACCGAACCCGGATAAAACTGTGTCGGATGCGCTGTTAGGACGGTACGGATTTTAAATTCTTCAAAAAAAGCTTTTAATTCCTTCAGACTATCTTTAGCTTCTGCCTTGTCTTTTGTATTCCGAAGCGAATTTTCTCCATCAAGATTGTTGACAACGGAAAAAGCAGCATCCTCAATAGCATCGAAAAGTACCACTTGCCTTTCCACATATTGTATGAAGCGAAACATGAGATCAATTTTTTCTTTTTCGGAAGCATTATCGAGGTATTTCTCTGAGAAAAAATCTACAATTTGCTGTGGGTTCCATTCTTTTTTGTATCCCGACTCACAAACCTCGGCAAAAAGCGGAAGCAGTATTCCGGTATTGCCAATATTATCAAACGGAAGTGTAATAAGAATACTGTTATATATCTGATATTTAGCGAGTACGTTTTCTTCAAACCTCTCTAATCTCGGGGAAGTGTACATGGGTATAATTTTGCATTAAATTAATAAAAAAACCCTCAAGTTTTCACAAGAGGGTCTTAAATTATTCTTATCAAAGATTACATATCCTTGAAGATTGTGTGCATCAAACGTTTTTTGTCGTTGATACTTTCATCAAGAGAAATCATAGTTTCTGTTCTGTATACTCCTTCAATATCGTCAATCATAAAGATTACTTCTTTTGCATGTTTTGTATCCATCGCACGGATTTTACAGAAAATATTGAACTTTCCTGTAGTTACGTGTGCTACAGTAACAAAAGGAATTTCATTAATTCTTTCTAATACAAATTTAGTTTGTGAAGTATTGTGAAGAAAAACTCCTACGTAGGCGATAAAAGAATATCCTAATTTCTCGTAGTTCAAGGTCAAAGATGAACCCATGATAATTCCAGCTTCTTCCATTTTCTTAACTCTCACATGGACAGTTCCTGCAGAGATTAGTAATTTTTTTGCTATATCTGTAAAAGGAACTCTTGTATTGTCAATCAGCATATCTAATATCTGATGATCTACTTCATCTAAACGAAACTTATTCATATAATTTTATGTTTGTATTTGTTTTCAAAATTCGACTACAAAAAAATTAATTTTTTTTAAATAAAAAAAGCGAATCGTTAAACATTTGGCAATCCGTTAACAATTTTAACTTTTTCTGATAAATAAAACTCAGCTTTTTGACCCAATTTAGGAATATTGTCTTGTTCATCAGAATAGGAAGCTCCTTTTGCATCATATTCAAAATGTCCAAAATTTTGTGTCAGCTCACCTATTTCGACAATGAAGGCAATAAATTCAATTTTCCCCTCATTCAAAACCTCCGTAAATTGAATTGCAAAATTCGTAATAATTTGTTTATTATCATAGAAAATTTTGATATTTTTATAAATCAAGTCGTAAAAAACAGGTTTGTTTTGAGGAATATTGAAATATTTTTCCGTTTCATTGAGAACTATATCGTTTTCGTAAATATATTGTAGTCCGGACACTAATGCTATAAAAATAAATTTTCGTGTCATTTCCCGCTGATAATCTTCCTGATAATGACCTGCTTCAAATAGAATTGTAGGAGATCCAAGATATGTAAAGGTATCACCAACACAATTCAGATTAAAACCATCATCAAAACGCCCCACCTGCCCAGGAATAAATGACTGTAAAGTTGAATTCATAGCAACAATAACATCCATAGCTTTAATACGCACCTCATTAACTTCTCTTGCTTCATTAAAAGAAGGCGCTAAAAAGGAAACTGTTGCCGGCTTATTCACGTTACCAGCTGCAAAAATGGTACGCTGGTCATGGAGATTATAACAAAAATCCGGTTTGAAATCAGCATACAGCTCACGAAGCAGGCGGCTTTCTGGTTGGGTCAGATCCTGAAAATCCCTGTTTAAATCAACTCCATTGGCATTAATTCGGGTATACTTCTCAGCTCCATCGGGATTAAGTATTGGTATCGCTAAAAAGGTAAACTTACTTTTAAGTTCTTTCGCCAGTTCTGTTTCACCATTTAATAGTTTTAAAAGATCAAAAAGTGCCTTTGTAGTTGTGCCTTCATTTCCGTGCATTTGTGACCAGAGCAATATTTTGATTTTGCCTGTTCCAATTATATAAGAGTAAATTGGTTTTCCCAATACCGATTTTCCGATTATATCTAAGTTATTATTCTTATTGAGCGCTTTTAACAATGGCTCTATTTTTTCAAGAATAATATATCTTCCGTGCAGTGATTCTTCCTTATTGTCTTGGAATATTTTTTCAAAATTCATGGTGGCTAATTTATGTTTTACAAAAGTAAACATCTTATTAATTACAATTGTAAATAGATGAAATTTCAAAATAATTTAACTCTGTAAACAAAATTTATGGTTGCAATAAATTAGTATTAGAAAAACTTTAACACTAATTTGTATCGAACCCAAATACCACTATTATAATCATAAAATCAATCACTTATTATTACTTATATAAACTAAAACATTAAACATAAACACGCAATTACAATTGTAAACTACTTACCTATCTACTTTAATATTTACATTTGTAACATATTTTATTTAAAAGCAGGATTTACAATGGTAAACACAGACGATTTCATAAAACGGATTGAAAAAATCCTCGATTACTATAACCTGACAGCTTCTTCTTTTGCCGATAAGATTGGTGTGCAACGTTCAAGTATATCACATCTCCTATCCGGAAGAAACAAACCCAGCCTTGATTTTATTTTAAAGATTCTGGACGTATTTCCTGAAATCGATTTGTATTGGATTTTAAATGGAAAAGGAAATTTTCCAAAAAGCAATGAATTTCCTTCGTACTCACCTACCTCTATTTCAGAACCTATTATTCAAAATTCATTTGATCCTATAAAAGAAGTACCTACCTCTAAAAATACTTTTAGTAACGATACAATTGAAAAAATAGTAATCTTCTATAAAGATGGTACATTTAAAGAATACCATCCTCAATAAAGAACCATAAAAAAACCTCGGCCTGTAAGAGCCGAGGTTTTTCAAACCAATAATAACAAACACAAAACTAACTAATCTCTTCTTAAGTAGATTCCGGTTACGCCAGGTTCTAATCTTGCTGTCAATGGCGTGGCATCTGCCTGCGGTGCCGTTGGATAGGCAAAACTCAATACTTGCCCTCCACCATTCAATCTTTCAGCAATATAAATTTTATTTGCCTGCTTATCATAAGAAACATCTACCGGATTCCCCAATAATGAATTAGGCCCATAAATTCTTTTTTGATTTGACAAGGCAATAGTACCGCCTGATGCTGTAGAAGAAAATACCGTATTGAAATTTTCTATTACTACAATACCTCCATCAGTGGCAGAAGTGGCCAAGCCTACATCTGTCAAGACCATAACATTATTAGAATAAGCAATACCATGAGTTCTGGTTAGTCCTTCAATACTAACTCTTTTATCCGCCACCAAGGTTCCCGTAGGTTTTGAAAAAATAGAGTTAAAAACTGCTATATCTCCCGTAAGATCAACAACAGCATACAAATTTCCGTTTTCAATAGCAATTCCCCATAACTTAAAGCCTATAGTAAATGTTTTTTCCAAAGTAAATCCTGAAGAAGTTCTTTGATAGACCAAAAGCTTATTAACATTTCCATTGATTTCAGCCTGATCTTGCACTACAACTACCCTGCTTCCATCAACAGCAATTTCTCTCGCATTAGTAAAATCGCCCGTAGTACTGCTTGCCGTCATGGTCAAAGAAGTTGCCGGAGTCGATATCGTATTTCGAAAATTACCATAAGCTTCAAGGCGATTGTTCGTTCTTGAAGCAATAATAACTTCGTCGCGGTCATTATAATAATAAATACCATCGGCATCTACAGAACCCACTGCAAAAGTTCTTGCCATTGGCATTGTCGCTAACAAATCTGTATAAGTAATTGTTCCGCTGGTATTGCTTGATGTAAATAATTCAAGTCGTTGTGTATTCTGATTTCCGCCTGAATTGTCATCATTGCTACACGAAACAAATCCGAATGCACTACAAAAGAGTCCTGCTAAAAATAAATTTTTTCTCATAATTGTGGTTTTTTAAAGGTTGATAACAATAGATACGAGAAAAAAAGAAGTTTGGTTTTAAAATGGTATTTTAACCGTTAAACCCGTTTTCGGGAATCCTGCCTAGAACTCCTTTGTACTTGCTTTGTAATGCTGCAAAATCTTTTTGGATATCGCCTGTCGGATAATACGCATCATTTAGTATTACCTGTTTTTTGGCATAATCAAACGCAACAGGAACAATTGGAACTTCTGCTTTTACTGCTATGTAATAAAAGCCTGTCTTCCAGTCAGACACCTTTTTTCGAGTTCCTTCAGGGGCAATTGCCAATCGGAAGACTTCTCTCTTTTTAAAAATCTCAGCAATAGCTTCTACTGTATTCTGACGGGAGTTTCTGTTGAGCGGAGCCCCTCCCATCCAACGGAAATAGGCCCCGAATGGAAATTTGAAAAGTTCCTTTTTGGCAACATAATTCATCTCGAGATTGATAATGCCACGAGCAAAAAGTCCTATGTAGAAATCATGCCAACTGGTATGCGGCACGACTATAATAATAGATTTCTTAATTTGAGGATCCATCATTCCTTTGATGCTCCACCCCATTATTTTGAAAAAGATAAGTTTATAAATAATACGCTTCATGCTTTATTATTTTCTGTAAATGTAACATTTATACTTATTTTTGGGCAAATTAAGTTTTGTGCTAAAAAAATTATTGAGCTATATACTGCCTGTAAATATTTATAAGCAGCAATCATCCGTAAGCAAAAATCTAGAAGTTACCTGGGCAAATGGCGAATTGGTACTGGATTCTAAAAATGCCAACTATTCCTATGGAAGCCTGCAACGTATTCTTAGGAAAGGTTTAGAGAGTATTGGATTTGATAAAGTTTTAAAATCCGAACACATTCTTATTCTTGGAGTTGCTGGCGGAAGCGTAATCAAAACTTTAAGCAATGAAATTGGATTTAAAGGCAAGATTACAGGAGTAGAAATTGATCCTGAAGTATTGCAAATTGCCAATTCTTATTTTGAACTTGATAAAATTCCGAACTTAGAAATCATTACTGATGATGCTTCCCAATATGTTTTAAAAGACAAAAACAGATACGGATTAATTATTGTTGATATTTTTCAGGATACGACTATGCCCGACTTTCTTTTTGAAGATTCTTTCATAAAACAAGTTTGTCAGCTTTTGGATAAAAACGGAATTATCCTTTTTAATACGATGTGTCTTACTGATAACGACAGACTTCGCAATAAAGAATACCTGTCAAATTTCAATCCTGAGTTCTATAATTTACAGACTATCCCAAGGGTTGAGCGCTATAACGAGCTTATTATAATTGAAAAGAAAGATTATATGGATTCATTTCTTTAAACCGATTCTAAAATCTTAAATCTCAAATCCTAAATCTATTCAACCGTAACATGCTCATGAAGATCAGACGAACAGGTTGAACCGTTTACACTAACCTTAACAGAAGCTGTAGCTTTATAGTTTCCGGGTTGCGAATACACATGACTCACTTCCGTACCGGTAACTGTCTGTTGTGTTCCATCGCCAAAATCCCATTTAACAGTATTGTTCAATGTATGGCTTCCTTCGTAGGTAACACTATAATTTACCTGCATTGGATTTTCACCAGATATAGAATGATGAGCATCCAAAAATATAGATTCGCCAAGGCAATCTACAATGCTCTTAGCATCATCCTTATCACAAGCTGTCATAAAAAAAGTTGCAATAGCTATAAGAAATAGTTTTTTCATAACTTTTTAGAATTGATTTTAATAAACCTAAGATAGTAACTATTTTTAATTTTATTTAAAAACTTATGTCTTGTTTTAAATCATTTTAGTACAAACTAATATATAATTACGTTGCTTAAAATGCTTTAACAAGGATTGCAGATTTTCTTCACTATACCTCCAAAATCTTAAATCTGCAATTTTAAATCCTAAATCAACTTCCTTGCCTTCTCCAAATCTTCAGCCGTATCTATACCTATTCCGACATGGGTCGTTTCTACCATTCTTATTTTTTTGCCATATTCCAGGTATCGGAGTTGTTCTAATTTTTCTGAAGCCTCAAGAGATTTCATTGGTAAGCTGTAAAAATCCATCAAGGCTGGCTTTCTAAAAGCATAGATACCGATATGCTGGAAATAACGCACACCTGCATTCTCATCTCTTGGATAGGGAATTACCGAACGGGAGAAATATAAAGCCAGACCGCTTTGATCCACAATGACCTTTACATTATTTGGATTTGCAATTTCTTCTTTATCTTTTATTTCACGCATTAGTGAAGCCAGGTCAATTTGATGCGCTTCATCATTTCTGAATACTTCTAAAAGTTTTTCAAGCGGTTCTTTATTAATAAAAGGCTCGTCTCCTTGTACATTTACAACAATATCAACATCCAAGTCTTCAACAGCTTCGGCTATTCTGTCGCTTCCGGATTCGTGTTCCTTTTTGCTCATGATTGCCTTTCCTCCATTGGAAACAATTTCATCAAAAATAAGCTTGGAATCGGTGGCAACAAAAACATCATCAAAAAGCTGCGTTGAAACGGCTGCTTCGTAGGTTCTGGTAATTACTGTTTTTCCTCCCAAATCCTGCATCAGCTTGGCGTGAAATCGGGTTGAAGCGTAACGTGCCGGAATAACTGCTATTATTTTCATTTTAAATATTTTTGATTTATGATTTTGGATTTGAGGTTTCTCACTCCCAACTATCCACTAACCCCTATAAACTAAACCCTATTCACTATCCACTATAAACTAACCTCTATCCACTATCAAGCTATTCTGTAAAGTTTTCGTCCTTAAATCCAATCAGATATAATTTGTCTTTAGCTCTTGTAATTGCCGTATATAACCAGCGGATATAATCTCGGTCAATTCCGTTTGGTAAATAAGGCTGTTCCACAAATACGGTATTCCATTGTCCACCTTGTGATTTATGGCAGGTCATGGCGTATGAAAATTTCACCTGCAAAGCATTGAAATACCTGTTTTCTTTTACCTTTTGGAATTTCCTGTAAGCTGTCCTTTCATCCTCATAGTCTAACATTACTTCCTGATACAATCTATTTGACTCTTCATAGGTCAGCGAAGCCGATTCACTTGTCAACGTATCTAAAATCAAGACCGTTTCAAAAGGTATCTGGTTTGGATAATCCACCATCCGTATTTTTACGGTAGCAAACTTAAAACCGTACAATTCCTGCATCTTATAGATTTCCATAACTTCGACAATATCACCATTGGCTATAAAATCTGTTTCAGTAGAATCCTTGAGCCAAAAATAATTATTTTTTACAACCATGAGGAAATCGCCTGTAGAAAGTTCGCTTTCCTTATCGAGAATTCTTGTCCGGATCTGCTGGTTATAGGCATTCGCTCTTTTGTTTGAACGTACAATAAATGCGGTATCCTCTAATCCGTAATTGCTGTAAGCTGTATGAATAGCATCTTGAATGTCATAACCATCTGTCAGCCTGACAATATCTTTGAAATGCTTTACATCAAATTTAAAATCTTCAAAAAAATCT
>CAZFGA010000024.1:50587-60450 GCA_964518395.1 uncultured Flavobacterium sp. | reverse complement strand
TGTAGAAACATTCCGCGAGTCGTTGCCAATAATCAACGAACAATTAAAAGACTTTAAAGAAGATAAAAATCTGGTCATGTACTGTACCGGAGGAATTCGTTGTGAAAAAGCTTCGGCCTATTTCAAACACCAGGGTTTTAAAAATGTTTTCCAATTGGAAGGCGGTATTATTAATTATGCCAAGCAGATCAAGGAAGAAAATATAGAAAGCAAATTCATCGGAAAGAATTTCGTTTTTGACCACAGGTTAGGCGAACGAATTACAGATGATATCATTTCACAATGCCACCAATGCGGAAAACCGTGTGACAATCATACCAATTGCGAAAATGAAGGCTGCCATTTATTATTTATCCAATGTGATGATTGTAAAGCCGTCATGGAAAACTGCTGCTCTACAGAATGTCAGGAAATTATCCATATGTCATTGGCAGACCAGGTAAAATTACGCCGTGGTGTGAAAAATGGAAACATGATTTTTAGAAAAGGAAAATCTGAAAAATTAAAATTCAAACATTCAGGAGAACTGTCTGATATGTCTTTAGCAAAAGCCGGTAGCGATACTCTTGAAGCGGTTAAGCCAAAAGACATCCGACAAAAAATTAAGGTAAAGAAAACGCTGATTGGAAAAGCAGAACACTATTTTGTAAAATCTGAAATCGGGCAGTTTTTAATTGAAAAAGACGAACTGAAAATTGGCGATACAATTATCATTTCGGGTCCTTCAACCGGAAATCAGGAATTACAAATAACCAAAATGTTTGTCGATGGCGCAGAAGGAACGTCTGCAAAACCTGGAGACAAAATAACCTTATCGCTCCCTTTCAGAATTCGTCTTTCTGACAAGCTGTATAAAGTCCTGGACTAAAAAATATTTCTGTTTTATTTACGTTAAACCTATTGCGGAATTCTGCAATAGGTTTTTGTTTTTTTACTGAATGGCAACAAATTACGGTCTTTGTATCATTAAAACTAAAAATACTATCTTTACGCACAAAATCATTTTACGAATTTTAAGTTGCGTTAATCGCGACATCTATATAAAATTATGGCTTGTACCAGTTGTTCAACGTCTGATGGCAGTGCGCCAAAAGGCTGTCAAAATAAAGGGACTTGCGGCACCGATAGCTGCAATAAATTAACCGTCTTTGACTGGCTGTCAAACATGAGTCTTCCAAACGGAGAGACTCAATTTGACTGCGTCGAAGTGCGTTTTAAAAACGGAAGGAAGGAATTTTACAGAAATCCTGAAAAACTTTCGCTTAGCATGGGAGACATTGTGGCAACAGAATCCTCTCCCGGACATGATGTTGGAATTGTAACCCTGACCGGAGAATTGGTAAAGATACAAATGAAGAAAAAGTCGGTAAGCCCTACAAGTAGTGAGATTCTTAAGATTTACCGCAAAGCATCCCAAAAGGATATCGATATTTGGTCTGAAGCGCGTGCTAAAGAAGAACCAATGAAAGTTAGAGCGCGTGAAATTGCTATTGCCCTAAAACTGGAAATGAAAATTTCCGATATTGAGTTCCAGGGCGACGGCTCAAAAGCTACTTTTTACTATACCGCTAATGACCGTGTTGATTTCAGGCAACTGATTAAAGATTTCGCCAGAGAATTCAGCACAAGAATTGAAATGAAACAAGTAGGTTTCCGTCAGGAAGCTGCCCGTTTAGGCGGAATCGGATCTTGCGGAAGAGAACTTTGTTGCTCTACATGGCTGACTGATTTCAGAAGCGTCAATACCTCAGCGGCAAGATACCAGCAACTGTCATTAAATCCACAGAAATTGGCCGGACAGTGCGGAAAATTAAAATGCTGTCTTAATTATGAGCTGGATACTTATATGGACGCTTTGCAGCATTTTCCTGACTTCGACATCAAATTGATAACCGAAAAAGGTGATGCCATTTGCCAGAAACAAGATATTTTCAAAGGTCTTATGTGGTTTGCCTATACCAATAATTTTGCAAACTGGCATGTTCTTAAAGTAGAACAGGTCAATGAAATTATTGCAGAAAATAAACAGAAAAAGAAAGTTTCTTCGTTAGAAGATTATGTGCTTGAAGTAGCTGAAGAACCAGAAAAGGATTTCAACAATGCTGTAGGACAGGAAAGCTTGACTCGTTTTGACCAGCCAAAGAAAAAGAAAAGGCCGAAAAAACGCAAGCAGACAGCAACGGCAGACAGCCCTGCTACAGAAAAACCTGCAACGGAAAACAAGAATCCAAACGCAAATCCGAATAAAAATAATAATAACCGAAATCATCAGAAAAACAGGCCACAAAAACCTGCAAACGAAAAGAAACCGGATAACAAAAACAACAATAACAACCGTCCAAAAAATGAGCCTAAAAAATAGCTTACTATTTGTTTTTGCAGCAATACTTTTGGTTTCCTGCGACAAGAAAAGGGTTTTCGACCAATATAAGTCTGTTGGAAAGGAATGGCACAAAGACAGCATTGCGTCATTTACCTATAACAATCAGGACACTACTAAAGCCTATAACTTGTTTGTAAACCTGCGTTCTAACAATGACTTTCCTTTCAACAATATTTTTCTGATTGTCGCAATGGAAGCTCCGGGCGGATTAACCAAAGTCGATACGCTCGAATATCAGATGGCCAATCCAGACGGTACTCTGTTAGGCGATGGCTTTTCAGATGTGAAAGAAAGCAAGCTTTATTTTAAAGAAAAATATAAATTTAAATCCATAGGAGACTATAAGATAGGTATCATGCAGGCACTCCGCCAGAACGGAAAAGTAAATGGAGTAGAGTCATTGGCAGGAATAACAGAAGTCGGCTTTAGAGTAGAAAAATTAGATTAGCAGTTATGGCAACTAAAAAAAAGAACAATACACAACAAGTTAAGGACGTATCTTACTATAACAAGAAGTTCTGGAGAATATTCCTGTACACTATGGGGGGAGTTTTCCTGATTTTCCTGTTTGCTTCATGGGGACTTTTCGGCTCAATGCCTTCCTTTGAAGACCTTGAAAATCCGGAATCCAATCTGGCTACCGAAATCATTTCTTCCGATGGGGAAACGATTGGAAAATTTTACAACGAAAACAGAACAGCCATTAAGTACTCCGACCTGCCAAAACATTTAGTTGATGCCTTGGTAGCTACCGAAGATGAACGTTTTTACGAGCATTCAGGAATCGATGCAAGAGGAACTTTAAGAGCCGTAACAAGCCTTGGAACAAGTGGTGGGGCAAGTACCATTACACAGCAATTGGCAAAAATGCTTTTCCACAAGGAAGGTTCACGATTCTTGCCATTCAGAATGATCCAGAAGGTTAAAGAATGGATTATTGCTACCCGTTTGGAAAGACAATATACCAAACAGGAAATTATTGCGATGTATTTTAACAAAGCTGACTTCGTTAACAATGCTGTCGGGATCCGTTCAGCAGCCAAAGTATATTTCGGAAAAGAGCCTCGTGATCTTAAGATTGAAGAAGCGGCAGTATTGGTAGGAATGCTTAAAAACCCTTCGCTTTTCAACCCCATCAAGGAGAAAAGAAAAGAATTGGTCTTTAAAAGAAGAAATACGGTTTTAGGACAGATGGTAAAAAACAACTTTTTGGAAGAAGCCGCAAAAGAATCCTTATCCAAAAAACCACTGGTTTTAGACTACCATCCGGAAAGTCACAACGAAGGAATTGCGACCTACTTCAGAGAATACCTGCGTGATTTCATGAAAACATGGGTAAAAAACAATCCTAAAAAGGACGGAACGGAATACGACATCTATCGTGATGGTCTGAAAATCTATACGACAATTGACTCAAGAATGCAGAAATATGCCGAAGAAGCTGTTGATGCGCATTTGACGAATCTTCAAAAAGAATTTTTCAAGCAGGCGAAAACCAACAAAAATGCGCCTTTTATCAAATTATCAGATGCTGAAACTGAAAGATTAATGGATCGCGCCCGACGAGCTTCAGAGCGTTGGAGACAAATGAGCAATCAGGGAAAAAGTGAAAGCGAAATCATAAAATCATTTAGTGTTAAGACAGACATGACCGTGTTTTCATGGAAAGGCGAGCGAGATACTATCATGACGCCAAATGATTCTATCCGATATTACAAACACTTCCTTCAAACCGGAGTTATGGCTATGGAGCCAAAAACAGGGTATGTAAAAGCCTGGGTGGGTGGTATCAATTATAAACATTTCCAATACGATCACGTAGGACAGGGCGCCAGACAGGTAGGTTCTACCTTTAAACCTTTTGTTTATGCTGCGGCAATCGAACAGCAGGGCTATTCTCCATGCGATTCTATTATTGATGCGCCTTATACTATTCCAAAAGGCAGACATAATGTAACCGAAACATGGACACCGCGAAACTCAAACGGAACCTATAAAGGAATGGTAACGTTGAAATATGCGTTAGCACAATCCATCAATACCGTTTCGGCTAAACTGATTGACAAAGTAGGTCCGGATGCAGTAATTGACCTGGTTAAAAAATTGGGTGTCAAATCAGATATCCCATCACAGCCATCTATCGCTTTAGGAGCCGTAGAAATTACTGTAGAAGATATGGTTGCCGCTTATAGTACTTTTGCCAACCAGGGTGTTTATATAAAGCCTCAGGTAATCACAAGAATCGAAGATAAGAACGGTGTTGTACTGTATGAATCAGTACCGGAATCTCATGATGTATTGAATAAAGATATTGCTTATGCTGTTATCAAGCTATTGGAAGGTGTAACGGAATCCGGTTCAGGAGGACGTTTAAGAACAGACGGTGGTGGTTTTGGTTATGAAATGATGACCGGTTATCCATACGTGCTTCGTAATCCTATTGCCGGAAAAACAGGAACAACTCAAAACCAATCCGATGGATGGTTTGTTGGTATGGTTCCAAACCTGGCAACAGGTGTATGGGTTGGAAACGAAGACCGTTCCGCCCATTTCAAGAGCATCACTTACGGACAAGGAGCTGTGATGGCCTTACCTATTTGGGGATTATTCATGAAGAAGTGTTATGCAGACAAAGAACTGACTGTTTCCAAAGAGCCGTTTGAAAGACCGGCCAACCTATCCATAAAGGTAGATTGCTGGAAGCCAGCTGTAAAAGACACGACAAATGTCGATTTGGAAGAACAAAATACCTCCGAATTTGATTTTTAATAGAAACGCCTTTTTTAAGGCGTTTTTTTATATATTTATCCTCCAAAACAAACATTCTTTATATGATTAATAAAAAAGTAGCATCTGTTTCTGATGCACTGAAAGATATTCAAAATGGGCAGACCATTATGCTTGGCGGTTTTGGCCTGTGCGGAATTCCAGAAAATAGTATCGCAGAATTAGTAAAACTTGAAGTTACTGATTTGACTTGTATCTCAAATAATGCCGGAGTTGATGACTTTGGATTAGGATTATTGCTTCAAAAACGCCAGATAAAAAAGATGATTTCTTCTTATGTAGGAGAAAATGCCGAATTTGAGCGCCAGATGCTTTCAGGAGAACTGGAAGTAGAACTGACTCCACAAGGAACATTGGCAGAAAAATGCCGTGCTGCTCAAGCCGGAATTCCTGCTTTCTTCACACCTGCCGGTTACGGAACAGAGGTTGCAGAAGGTAAAGAAGCACGTGAATTCAACGGAAAAATGCACATCATGGAAGAAGCTTTCAAAGCAGATTTCTCTATTGTGAAAGCATGGAAAGGCGATGAAGCAGGCAATCTTATCTTTAAAGGAACAGCCAGAAATTTTAATGCCTGTATGGCTGGTGCTGCTAAAATTACCATTGCAGAAGTGGAAGAATTGGTTCCGGCCGGAGTATTGGACCCGAACCAGATCCACATTCCTGGAATAATGGTACAGCGCATTTTCCAAGGTGAAAAATTTGAGAAGAGAATTGAACAACGAACTGTCAGACAAAAAAACTAATTATGGCACTTACTAAAGAAGATATTGCAAGACGAATCGCCAAAGAAGTAAAAGATAAATATTTCGTCAACCTTGGAATCGGTATCCCGACTTTGGTTGCCAATTATGTTCGTGAAGATATTTCAGTAGAATTCCAAAGCGAAAACGGAGTTCTAGGCATGGGACCTTTCCCTTTTGAGGGTGAAGAAGATGCCGATGTTATCAACGCAGGAAAACAGACCATCACAACACTTCCGGGAGCCAGTTTTTTTGATTCCGCTTTCAGCTTCGGTATGATCCGTAGCCAGAAGGTAGACTTGACCATTCTTGGTGCTATGGAAGTTTCTGAAAACGGAGATATTGCCAACTGGAAAATTCCCAGGAAAATGGTAAAAGGAATGGGAGGCGCTATGGATTTGGTTGCTTCTGCTGAAAATATTATTGTAGCCATGATGCACGTAAACAAAGCAGGAGAATCAAAACTTTTAAAGAGATGCTCTCTTCCTTTGACAGGTGTTGGATGCGTGAAAAAAGTAGTAACAGAATTGGCCGTTTTGGAAATTGTTCCTGAAGGATTCAAGCTTTTGGAAAGAGCTCCGGGCGTTTCTGTAGAAGATATTAAAAAAGCCACTGAAGGCAACCTGATAATTGAAGGAACTATTCCGGAAATGGTTATCGACTAACATTATAAAAAAAGCCACAATTCAATTTGTGGCTTTTTTATTATTGTTTATAATACTCATCAAAAGTAAAATTCTCTTTACGGTATATTTTTCCTTTTTCTGATAACTGGATTTTTCTCCATTTCCCATTTTCAAAATTGTAGCGAATCGAGTCGGAATAAGAAATTACTACCCTTTCTATTGAATCATTTACAGTTTCATCCGAAGACACATCGATTGTCCTCGCAAAAAATGATTTCATCGGCTTGGTCTTAAAATCAGGCTCAAAGCGTTGGTCAACACCATAACCGGCATCCCACATAGAATCCCATTGCGTTACCAACTGTACGCCTTTCTCATCCAAAAAGAACAGGAAATGGGTATGAGTATAACCGCAGGCAGCAATACCATTGTTACAGTGGACAAATCTACTGTCAGTATTTTCATTTTCTGAATCTGACATGAATTCCTGATTGATATTCCATTCGGCTCCTCCCTCCATTCCAAAAACAATTTTGGTTGGATAAGTATAGATTACCTTATTATTCTTAAAAAAACCTATTTCAAAATAAGAAGTACCAATACTGTCTTTGTCATAACTTCTTTTTATTTCCGTAATTACAACTTTATCTGCAGAAATTCCTTTGGAATCCAGCAATAATGAATCTTTCTGTATAAAATTGGATTCGGTTGCTGGGACTACTTCTACTTCTGAAGATGTTGCAATATCAACTGTTTCTTCTTTTTTATCCGTACAGGAAACACAAAGTAAAAAAAGTATAATAAGTATATATTTCATAGGCTTAATTAATTCCCTTTTGGAATTGCTGCAATTAATTTTTTAGTGTATTCTTTTTGTGGGTTATCATATAACACATCTGCGTCGGCCATTTCTTCAATCTTGCCTTTGTTCATTACTAAAACCTGATCCGACATATATTTTACAACCGCCAAATCATGGGAAATAAAAATATAGGTAAAGCCGAAGTTTTCTTTAAGTTCGTTCAAAAGATTCAAAACCTGTGCTTGGACAGAAATATCCAAGGCAGAAACCGATTCGTCACAGACAATCAGTTTGGGTTGCAGGGCAATTGTCCTGGCAATTCCTATTCGCTGTCTTTGTCCGCCGGAAAACTCATGCGGATAGCGATTGAAATACTCCGCGCCCAAACCCACTCTTTCTAAAATTTCTATTGTTTTTGCTTTTCGTTCGGCATCATTTTTATACAGCTTATGGACTTTCATCGGTTCCATGATAGCCTTGCCAACAGGAATTCTTGGATTTAATGACGAATACGGGTCCTGGAAAATAATCTGGATTTCTTTTCGTAACGCTCTGATATCCTCTTTGGGCAATTTCATAATATCAACGCCTCTATAAAAAATCTGGCCCGCCGTTGCTTTATCCAGTTGCAGAATTGCATTCCCCAAAGTTGATTTTCCACATCCCGATTCACCAACCAGACCTAGAGTTTCTCCTTCATAAATTCTAAAACTGACATTATTGACTGCCTTGAAACCTACTTTTTTTCCAAAAAGTCCTGTAGAAGAAAAGTATTCTTTTTCTACATTCTTAACTTCCAGAATTGGGGTTTGATGATATAATTTTTCATGCAGCTTTTTCCTTTCATCCGAGGTAATGATTTCCTCACTAACCGAATTTTGCAGATAATCCTGTATGGTTGGAAGCCTTTTCAAGCGGACATCGAGTGAAGGTCTTGAACTGACCAATGCTTTTGTATAGATATGCTGCGGATTATGGAAAACATCAGAAGCATTACCCTGCTCCACAATTTCACCTTTATACATTACCAATACGCGGTTTGCAATTTCAGATACCAAAGCCAAATCATGCGAAATAAACATGATGCTCATTCCTGTTTCCCGCTGAATATCTTTTAACAGTTGGATAATTTCCTTCTGTACCGTTACATCCAGAGCAGTTGTTGGTTCATCGGCTATTAGTATTTTTGGTTTGCAGGCTATAGCCATGGCAATCATGACACGCTGTTTTTGTCCTCCGGAAATCTGATGCGGATAGCTTTCATATATTTTTTCCGGATTTGGCAGCCTTACCCTGTCAAATAAATCAAGGGTTTCTTTACGTATTTCTTTCTTGGAAAATTTAGTGTGTTGCAACAGCATTTCTTCTACCTGAAATCCACATTTTAAAGATGGATTCAGAGAACTCATCGGTTCCTGAAAAATCATCGAAATGTCACGTCCTCTTAAATCCTGTAATTCTTTTTTTGAAAACCCGGCTACATTTCTGCCTTGAAAAAAAATTTCTCCCTTAGTAATTTTAGAAACATTTTTAGGAAGCAATCCCATGATAGCCAAAGAAGAAACGGACTTTCCTGAGCCGGACTCTCCTACAATTCCCAATATCTCATTGCTTTGCAGCTCATAACTTATAGAATTGATAATAGGCTTGTAACCATCATCTTTCTTAAAAGAAATTTCAAGGGTATTGACTTCTAACAATGGCTGTTTTTTCATGTTATAAAAATAGCAAAAAGATTTTCCAAAAAATAAAACCCGGATTTCTTTTTAAACGTATATAGTTTATGATTATCTCATAAAACATTGACAATTCTTACATTTTTATCTGCATAAGTACATTTTTAATTTCATTTGAAATAAATTTTTCAAAACATTATTGAATAAAAGACAATTCCCTATATTTGGGGGAATTTTTCAAAAAACACTTAATTACATACAGTGACAAAAAATTCCACTCCCGTTTTTAAAATGCTTTCATTGCTATTCCTGTTTTCAATTCCCTCAATCGGTTTTAGTCAGGACAAAAATGACATCGAGCAAATCACAAAAGATTACGATTTAAAAAAACTACAAGAATTACAAGAAATTTACCGGAAAAAGGCTGCTTCTGAGAAACAGCAGGCTCTGAAAGCTGCCAAACTAAACAACTGGCCCGAGTTTATTAAAAATGAAAACGGTACTGTCGATGAGTTGATAAAGCTTACTCCAGACGGATTTCCTTTATATTTTTCGGTAAACAATAAAAATGCAGCCAGATCAACAAGAGCCAACTTTTTAAATACAGGCGGCGCTTTAGGACTAAATTTAGATGGACAGGGTATGGTTGCCCGTGTTTGGGATGGCGGTAAAGTAAGAGCTTCTCATAGAGAATTTGGCGGCAGAATTTCTGTTAATGATGCAGTTGCAAGTTCATCAGGAAATAACTTTCATGCTACGCACGTTACCGGAACCATTGCGGCTTCTGGTGTCACTTAATTACATACAGTGACAAAAAATTCCACTCCCGTTTTTAAAATGCTTTCA
>CAZFGA010000024.1:0-50487 GCA_964518395.1 uncultured Flavobacterium sp. | reverse complement strand
CACTTAATTACATACAGTGACAAAAAATTCCACTCCCGTTTTTAAAATGCTTTCATTGCTATTCCTGTTTTCAATTCCCTCAATCGGTTTTAGTCAGGACAAAAATGACATCGAGCAAATCACAAAAGATTACGATTTAAAAAAACTACAAGAATTACAAGAAATTTACCGGAAAAAGGCTGCTTCTGAGAAACAGCAGGCTCTGAAAGCTGCCAAACTAAACAACTGGCCCGAGTTTATTAAAAATGAAAACGGTACTGTCGATGAGTTGATAAAGCTTACTCCAGACGGATTTCCTTTATATTTTTCGGTAAACAATAAAAATGCAGCCAGATCAACAAGAGCCAACTTTTTAAATACAGGCGGCGCTTTAGGACTAAATTTAGATGGACAGGGTATGGTTGCCCGTGTTTGGGATGGCGGTAAAGTAAGAGCTTCTCATAGAGAATTTGGCGGCAGAATTTCTGTTAATGATGCAGTTGCAAGTTCATCAGGAAATAACTTTCATGCTACGCACGTTACCGGAACCATTGCGGCTTCTGGTGTCGATCCAAATGCCAAGGGAATGGCGCCAATGGCTCAGGTCAGAACTTTTAACTGGACTAATGACCAGAGCGAGGCTTTGGCTGAAATCCAATCCGGCATGCTTCTTTCCAATCACTCTTACGGTGTTCCTATTGTTAATAACGGGCAATTTGTTCCTGCATGGTACATCGGAGCCTATACTACAGATGCTAGAGCGTGGGATGAAATCGCCTACAATGCTCCTTATTATCTGATGGTAGCATCAGCTGGAAATAATGGAGAAGATGATAACCCAAGTCCTTTAGCTTTCGGCTTTGATAAATTGACCGGAAACAAAACAGCCAAAAACAACCTTGTCGTTGCCAATGCGCAAGATGCGGCAATTGCACCCAATGGAAACCTTACGAGCGTCGCAATTAATTCCGGAAGCAGCCAGGGACCAACGGATGATTTTAGAATAAAGCCGGATATTACCGGAAATGGAACAAGCTTGTATTCTACTTTTGAAACATCCGATTCAGCCTATGGGACACTTTCAGGTACTTCTATGGCATCTCCAAATGTAACCGGTACCTTATTGCTTTTGCAGCAATATTATAAGATAAAAAACAAACGCTTTATGAAAGCGGCTACCTTAAAAGCACTTGCCTGCCATACTGCTGATGATGCCGGAAATCCGGGACCGGATGCAGTTTATGGATGGGGATTGCTAAATGCTAAAAAAGCAGCAGAAGCAATCACGGCCAACGGATTGGGATCTTTCATTTCTGAAGAATCTCTTCAACAGGGACAGACATTTACGATGACTGTAAATTCAAATGGCACAGAACCGTTACAGGCAACTATTGCATGGATGGATGTTCCGGGAACAACAAACAATGGCACCCTAAATGATCCAACACCTGCTTTAGTTAACGATTTGGATATCCGTATCACAAAAGGAACTTTTACTTATTTCCCTTGGGGATTGACAAACAATCCTTACGATAATGCGGTAAATAATGTAGATAATAGAGTAGATAATATTGAAAAAATAAGCATTCCTGCGGCATCGGGAACATACACGATAACCGTAAGACATAAAGGAACTTTGGTACAAGGCCCTCAAAATTTTTCACTTATCATTACCGGTGCAAATTCAACTTTTGCAGTGACACCACTTTCTGATGATCAAACGGTATGCAGCAATACTACAGCCGTATATAATTTCCAACATACTACGACCACTTCAGAAAGTACAAGTTTTTCAATCGTAGGACTTCCAACAGGAGCTTCCGGCAACTTAAGCACCACATCTTCATCTTCAAATGAAGCCGTGACGATGACAATTTCCAACCTGAACAATATTCCTGCGGGTGATTATAGTATTGGTATCAGAGGAACGCGTGGAACTGACATAGAAACAAAATATATGAATCTGAAAGTGTATAGTGCTACTTTCCAAAACAGTACGCTTTTAAGGCCTTCAAACAACGCTACAGGACTGGCACCTGCATTGCAACTGGCCTGGATGCCTTCTGTAAATGCAGAATCCTATACTCTTCAGGTGGCTACAGATAGCGGTTTTGGAAATCTAATTGTAAATCAGGAAGTAACTGAAACGACTTACTCTTTAAACAATCTTATACCAGAACGCAACTATTATTGGAGAGCTCTTCCAAAAAACAGGTGTGCAACCGCAACATCAGGCACCGTATATAATTTCCAGACCGGCGCTTTGGATTGCAATAACAACTTTTATGCTACGGATTTCTCTGAAGCAACAATTGCGACTACTGCAAATGCTGTAGGCTCTGTTCCTATTCTTGTCACAGGCGGTTTAACCGTTGGCGACATTAGGGCAACCATAAATATTAGCCATACTTACATAGAAGACTTGACCATTTATTTGGAAGGACCAGAAGCCATTGGCTCGCCCTATATTAAATTATTTGAAGAACCGTGTGGAGACAATGACGACATTGTAGCTACATTGAATGATTCAGGTATTGCTTTTTCATGTAGCGCAACTGCTCCTTCAATTTCTGGAATTGTTAAACCTTTAGAGCCCTTAAGCGGTTTCAGCAATCTTCCTGCTGACGGTGTATGGACATTATATGCTATCGATAAATACAATGGCGATGGAGGTGTTATCAATAGTTTCAGCCTTAATTTCTGTAATGTTACAACTTCCAATCTGAGTATAACAGACACCCAATTAGCGAATATTTCAGTGTATCCGAATCCTTCAAAAGGCATCTTAAATGTTAGCCTCCCTGCAAACTCAGGAAAGACTGTGTTATATCTTAATGACATCCAGGGAAGAAGAATACTTACGAAAGAAACATCAAATACAAACGAAGTGCTCAATATTGATAATTTTTCGGATGGAGTTTATATTCTTACTATCCAGAGCGGAGCATTGAAAACAACAAAAAAGATTATTTTAAACCGATAATCAAATTTTATTTTAAAACATAAATCACTGATAATAATCCCGATAGCAAAAAACTATCGGGATTATTTTTTTTAAGAACATCCTTTCTAAAAAGTTTTGGCACATAAATTGAATAGCTATAAATAACCTTGATTTTTTTAAGGTTCGAAAAAGCTGAAAATCGAAAGAGTAGGCAAAATTTTAATTCTTTTTGATCATGAAAAAAATTACTCTCTTAGTGGCTAGCATTTTATTCGTTGGAAACGTAGCGAATGCCGAAACAACTCATTATTTGGGTGAAAAAAATTTCATTGCAAACTTTGATATGGACGAACCAATTGCCTTCGTCGAAAGAGGAATTACCTTTTATGTTTTTCCTGACGGACAATTTGATTTTAATACAGAGCCAACCGTTGCTAATGATGTAATTTATTACAGAAGTGGCAAAAGAAGCTCAAGTGCCAATGTAAATACAACATATGGTGCTCCTGGTGTACGAAATGGACAAGGCATAAAGATTGAACATGACAGCCAGGGTAGAATCAGAAGAATTGGAAACGTATTTGTGAACTATGATGCCTATAATAGAATTAAAAGGATTGGTACCGTTTATATGACCTATAACCGTTATGCATTATCTCAAATAGGCGGACTACAACTTATTTACAACCGTCGTGGTGAAATCGTTGACATGATGGGAAGCGTAAAAGATAATGATTATGCCGGAAATTACGGAAACTCTTATTATTACGGAAGCAGTAGCCAATATGGAAATAGCAATACTAATGACCAGTATTATTACAGAACCGATAAAACGACTGTAAAGAATAAATAAAATGCTCTGAAAAAGAAAAAGCCTTGGACATCCAAGGCTTTTTTATTTATATGTGTATTATTTCATCTTCAATTAACAAATCTTCGCGTCTAAAGCGCAACAAGATTTGTGCTACAGCAATCACATCTTTTTCACAATAGGTAATGATTCTGTCGATGTCTTTTTCAATATAATAGACATGGCCTACATCGCTTCCGCTAATATCATCTTTAGGCGATGGGATGTCTAATATTTTGGCCATTAATTTCAAGGAAGTATAATGTTTGAAATCACCAAACTTCCATAATTCCATAGTATCTAAATGAGGTATTTCCCATGGTTTCTTGCCAAAAAGATTGAGCTTATTTGGAATTTTCACCTGATTAATAATCATTCGTCTTGCAATAAAAGGAAAATCAAACTCCTTGGCATTGTGCCCGCATAAGATATGCTGAGCCTGTCCAAAATGGTTATCTAAAAGATTGCTGAAATCGCGAAGTATTTTTTTCTCCTCCCCAAAAAAAGAAGTAACTCTAAAATGTCGGATGTCACCCTTGAATGTAAAATATCCGACTGAAATACATATTATTTTGCCAAACTCTGCCCAGATTCCGGCACGGTCATAAAATTCTTCCGGTGTAAATTGCTCTTTTCTTTGGTATTGTGTTTTTAAATCAAATAATTCCTTTTTTTCATCATCTAAGGCGTTAAATGTTTCTTCTTCCGGAACCGTTTCAATGTCCAGAAAAAGAATGTTATCAAGATTAATTTTTTCTATCATGGCTTATCATTTCGTATGTCTCGTCAATATATACATAAAAATCATTTCTATGAAAATTCCCGTCGGCTCTTTCATCTCTGTTGCGTCCTAATCGCACAATTATCAGATCATCCTTTGGAATTACAATAACGTATTGTCCTAAATGTCCCTGCATATAATAAATCTGCTTGTCCATATAATCGCTTGTCCACCAGCCATAACCATACATTGGCGCATCTTCAAATCGGGGTGTAACGCATTTTTCTACAAAAGCAGAATCCAGAATCTGTTTGCCGTTCCATTTTCCATGTTGCTTATATAGTTTACCAAAACGCGCAAAATCCCTGGCATTGCTTGCAATACAGCAGTATGCTTTTTCTATTCCGTCAGGACGGTCAATTTGCCAAAGCGCTTCGTGTTCTGCTCCTAAGGGTTTCCAAAAATGTTCCGAAACATAATCTGCAAGATGTTCGCCCGTTGCTTTTTCAATTACCATAGACAAGAGCTGCGTGTTTCCGCTTAAATATTTGAATTGTTTACCCGGTTCCCCAACAACTTTCAATCCAAGAATCAAGTCGGTAAGATTGTCATCAAAATAAGCTCTGGTTGTAATTGAAAAAGGGCTATAGTACGATTCGTCCCAATCTAATCCTGACGACATTGACGACAAATCGCCTACGGTCATCTTATCTCCATATTTACCCGCAAATTCAGGAAAAAAATCGGTTACTTTTTGATCCAGACTTTTGATTTTACCCTGCATAATTGCTTTTCCTAAAGCAGCCGTAACAATACTTTTTGCCATAGAAAAGGAATTGGATTTGGTGTCTTTGTTGTAGCCATCATAATAGCTTTCGTACCAAATACTATCATTTTTGATAATTAAAAAAGCAACCGTCTCAAATTTTTTATTGGTTTGTTCTAGCAGGTCGGTTGATTTCGCTTTGTTGTATTCCTTGCTAATAGCCCAAGGTTGTCCTGCTCCTTTTTTAATTTCACGATTTGGAAATTCAGTATAATCTTCCAGAAAAGCGGTACTTTCTCCATTCAGGTAGGTAATCCTGACGGCACGTATGAGATAATCCACATTAAAAATGTACATCAATAGTATAATTGTTGCCAATACAATCACAAACCACAAAAGGAATTTTTTCAGAAATCTCATACTATTTAGTTATTGGTTCTAGAATAAACTTTGCTGCTTTACCGGATTTTCATGATCCAAAAGCCATTTTTTTCTCCATAATCCTCCTGCATATCCTGTCAAAGAACCATCAGAACCAATAACACGATGGCAAGGAACCACAATCCAAAGCGGATTTCTTCCGTTGGCAGAAGCTACAGCACGAATAGCCTTGACATCGCCTAATCGGACAGAAAACTCCTGGTAAGACAATGTTTTCCCAAAAGGAATTTCAAGCAGACCTTTCCATACTTTTTTCTGAAATTCTGTTCCTGACGGGTTCATTTTGAACGTAAAATCTTTTCTTTTTCCATCAAAGTAATCTTGCAATTGAAGCACGGCTTCCTGAAGTTCTGAAGGAATAGTTGTAGAAACAGTCTTTCCTTCGTCAAATGCCAAAATACTGCATATTCCATTTTCATCACCGTTAATTTCGGCAATGCCCAATGGCGTATTGATGTAGGCTTGTAACATGGAGGATTATTTAAAATCTAAAGTTATGAAAAAAAACTTTCAGATTTAAGATATGCTGTGATAGGGGTTTGTTATTCCATTACCAGCTTAAAACCGATTCTTGGAATGTTTTCTATTCTTACCGTATTTTCTTCTTTAAAAATTTTACGAAGACGTGAGATAAATACATCAAGGCTTCTGCCCATAAAATAATCATCGTCTCCCCACAAAGCCGTAAGGATTTTTTCTCGCTTCAGTATCTCGTTCTTATTATCTAAAAACAACTTCAGCAATGCTGATTCCCGTTCCGTCAGGTTTACTTTTTCGGTGTCTCTTGTCAGGCAATAATCGTTTGGAAAAAACTGAAAACTTCCTATTTCATAGCTTTTCAGAGCAACAACCGGAGCTTTGGAACTTCTTTTTAGGAAGACCTCAATTTTAAGGCTTAGTTCTTCAAGACTGAAAGGCTTTACCAAAAAATCATCCGCTCCTAGTTTCAATCCTTTGATGCGGTCTTCTTTTAAGGATTTTGCGGAAAGGAAAAGTATGGGAATTTCAGTATTGGAATTTCTAATTTCCTGGGCAATCTCAAAACCGTCTTTTTTAGGAAGCATGACATCCAGAATACATAAGTCGTAATCGCCTTTATGAAAATTTTTCACAGCTTGCTCACCATCCGAAAAATGGGTGATGTCATAAAACTGCTCTAAATAATCTACAGTCAGGAACGCCAGTGTAGCATCGTCTTCTACATAAAAAATTTTGCTTTTTGCCATATATACTATTTCGGAATGCTGATTGTTACTGTTATGCCGTTATCCGGATTGTTTTTAACATTTATCTTCCAACGGTGCAAAATGCAGATTTTCTTCACATAGAATAGGCCTAATCCAAAACCGCCTACTTCGTTTCGTTTTGCACTTGAAATACGATAGAATTTGTCAAAAATAGCATTTAATTCGGGAGTTTCAATACCGATTCCATTGTCCTTAAACGCAAGTCGTACTTCTTTTTCAGTTTCCATAACTGTAACCAGTATCTTAGGGATAGAGTCGTTGTATTTTATAGCATTATCGAGAATATTATATACAACATTTGAAAAATGAAATTCATCTGCAACGATTGTACATTCTGTTTTGTCGCTTTGGATTTCAATAGAAATCTCTTTGTCATATTTGAGCAATAGGGTTTCTTTCGCCAAACCTATAACATCAAGCATATTGAAGCTGGTTTTTTCCAATTCCAACATATGTGAATCGCTTTTGGCAATATGCAGGATTTTTTCAATGTGCTGGTTTAGCTTATTGCTCTGTTCGATTATAATCTGTACATATTTGGAAAGCTTAGGGTTTTTGGTAATTTCTTCCTGATTTTTGGCATAGTTAGACGCAATAAGAATTGAAGATATGGGAGTCTTAAATTCATGTGTCATGTTATTGATAAAATCAGTCTGAAGTTCCGTATATTTTTTCTGTTTAATCAGAAGCAACACTGAGTAAACGTATATTACCAGAACCAATACAAGTACTCCGGTATAAATCCAATATTGCTGGAGAGAGGTAATATAATTGTATTTCAGCTGCGGAAAACGGATTGCAAAATAATAAACAAGTCCTTCTTTTTTGGTAAAACATTTTTCACATCGCGGTGCTTTTTTATCAGATGAGGAAACATATTTTCCATACATCATTTCGTCTGAACCACAATCATAAATAGCGTATTCGTAATCGATATTCAGTTTTACTTTTTGGAATTCGGTTTTCAGATAATATTCCAAAACCGAAGCTTCAAAAACATCATCGACATTTACGATATAATAATCATCTGTAATCTTTTTTATCTGACTGGTTATAGGAACCTCCGTCTTATTGTCTTTATGAATTTTAGTAACCACATCCTGCAGAGCAAAATGAATCTTCTCACTAAATTCTTTTTTCTCAAATGCATAGGCTTGCGACAAGGTCAACAATTGCATAAACAAGACGCCTATGATTGCCAATAGCCCAACGAAGATAATTATATTTAATTTGTTGAATTTCAATACATGAAGTATAAATAGAGCACGATATTACTATAAATTAGACTGCAAAACAACCCATTAACAAGTCATTAACAAGAGTTGCGAAATGATTAACATCTTTCTTAAAAAAACTGGATACATTTGTATTGTTCATTTGAAACACCAATCACGAAAATCTAAATTAATTTAAAATTTATCTGATTTATGAAAACATTAAAATTATCATTTTTTGCTTTAGCTGGAGCTTTATTATTAAGCGCTCCATCATTTGCTCAAACTGCTGCTCCTGCGAAAACGCAAGCTGCTGCTCCTGCGAAACAAGCTGCAAAACCATCTTTATTAGCTTGGACATCTGATGTTCACGATTTTGGTGATATCCAAAAAGGAAAACCAGCTTCTTTTGATTTTACTTTCAAAAACACTACAAAACAAACTGTTTTGATTACGAATGTAAAAGCTTCATGTGGTTGTACAGCAACAAATTACACAAAAACTCCTATCAAACCAGGAGAAACTGCTAGCATCACTGCTACTTACAATGCAGCTACACCTGGCCCATTCTCAAAATCAGTTACAGTAACAACTAACGACACTGAAACTCCAAAGATTTTGACTATCAAAGGAAAAGTTATCGAGCCACAATCATAATTGTGACCGATTCTAAAATACGAAAGCCATCTCTTGAGATGGCTTTTTTTATTTTTAGTTTTTCAGATGACTATAAAAATAGGCTTCCACAGCTTTCAGTTCTTCATCAGAAAATGTTTTGGTGATGGCAAAGTTGGTCTTCATCACTGAGTACTGGCTTGGGTCAACAATAGGTTCGCTTTTTTCTTTAAGGAACAATTTGATGTCGCCATTCTTTTCCTTGTAAATTTTCGCAATTTCAACAATGCTAGGACCTATAACTTTCTGGTCTGGCTTATGACAGGAATAGCACATTCCTTTTCCGTCAAAAATTTCACGTCCCAATTCCAGTTGTTTTTCTTCGGCAGAAAGTGTTTTTTCAGGATAAAGTGATTCTTTTTTTTCTTCTTTTTGACAAGAAAGCAGAAGTAAAACCGGGAGGATAAAAAATAGATTTTTCATGTTTGATGTAACTCCAAACCTGGCAGGTTTGGAACCCTGCCAGAGTTAAGTTGAAATTTAAATTATTTATTTAAAATGATTGCTGCTTCTTTAGCGAAATAAGTAGATATAATATCTGCTCCCGCTCTTTTGATACAGTACAATTGTTCAATCATAATCTTGTCATGATCCAGCCATCCTCTTTCGGCAGCGGCTTTTACCATAGCATATTCACCTGAAACCTGATACACAGAAACCGGAACGTTTACCGCGTTTTTTACCTCTCTTACAATATCAAGATAGGCAATTCCCGGCTTTACCATTACAATATCAGCTCCTTCTTCAACATCATGCAGGGCTTCTTTGATGGCTTCAATTCGGTTTGCATAGTCCATTTGATAGGTTTTCTTATCTTTTGGAACATCCATATTATCTACAGGAGCACTGTCTAACGCTTCACGAAACGGCCCGTAAAATGAAGATGCATATTTGGCACTGTAGCTCATAATTCCAACATTATGATGTCCGTTTTCTTCTAAAGCTTTACGTATAGCCAAAACACGTCCGTCCATCATATCACTTGGTGCTACAAAATCAGCCCCGGCTTCGGCATGGCTCAAACTCATCAACGTCAAGGCATCAACAGTAGCATCATTGACTACTTGTCCTTTTTCGATAATCCCATCATGTCCATAAATAGAATACGGATCAAGGGCAACATCAGGCATTACAATCATTCCCGGAACGGCATCTTTAATAGCACGGATAGTCTGCTGCATTAGTCCATTTTTATTCCATGCTTCTTTTCCGGTATTGTCTTTCAGCCTGTCATCTACTTTTACATAAATATTGACCGCCTTGATTCCCAAATCCCAAAGCTCTTTTACTTCTTTGACCGTCAAATCCAGTGACCTGCGGTAGATGCCTGGCATGGATGGAATTTCAACCTTATAGTCATTTCCTTCTGCAACAAACATCGGGAACATAAAATCATTAGGAGACAGATGCGTTTCACGAATCAGGCTTCGGATGGAATCATTGGTTCTTAAACGGCGATTTCTTTGTAATGGAAACATAATTTTAGATTTTAGATTTTAGATTCAGTCAAGACTTTCATCTAAAATGGTATTTATTTAAATCCAATCAATCGGATCCTGTAATATCTTGATTAATTTTTCTTCTTCACTTCCGGCTTCCGGATGATGGTCATAAACCCACTGCACGTGTGGCGGCAGACTCATTAATATACTTTCTATCCTTCCGTTGGTTTTTAATCCGAAAAGTGTTCCTTTATCATGAACCAGGTTAAATTCAACATAGCGTCCACGACGGATTTCCTGCCAGTTTCTGTATTCTGGTGTATATTCTAAGTTTTTTCTTTTTTCTACAATCGGCACATAAGCTTCTAGAAAACTATTCCCTACTTCTGTTACAAAGCCATACCAGTTTTCTAATGTAAAATCTTCCGAAGCTTTGCAATAGTCAAAAAACAATCCGCCTAAACCTCTGGCTTCGTTTCTGTGCGCATTCCAAAAATAAGCATCACATTGTTTCTTAAATTTTGAATAAAAATCAGGATTATGCTTATCGCAGGCAGACTTACATGTTTGGTGAAAATGTCTGGCGTCGTCTTCAAACAAATAATAAGGTGTCAAATCTTGTCCTCCACCAAACCACTGATCAACTGTATTTCCATCTTTGTCATACATTTCAAAATAACGCCAGTTGGCATGAACCGTAGGAACCATTGGATTTTTAGGATGAATAACCAGACTTAATCCGCAAGCGAAAAAATCAACATCCCCAACCTTAAAATAAGCCTGCATGGCTTGTGGCAACGAACCATGAACGGCAGAGATATTAACGCCGCCTTTTTCAAAAACAGCTCCGTTTTCTATAACACGGGTTCTTCCGCCTCCACCTTCGGGACGTTCCCAAACATCCTGTTTAAAGGTTGCTTGTCCGTCAACTCTTTCTAGTTCGGCAGTAATTTTATCCTGAAGGTTTTGTATGTATGTGTAGAATTTATTTTTCATTCCTGTTAAGCTTTGGCTTTGGCAATCTTATTGAAAATCTCAAAAGAAAATATCTTGCTTTCTTTCTGGATATATTCATAAATGGTGACAGCTTTTTCTCTTAATTGTGTACTTTCTTCTTCTTTACGGTCAGCGAGCAATATTATAAAATCTGCAAACTGTTCGGCATTAGCCCAATCAAAGTGGAATTTTTCCAAATGGGCAATCAGGTCAGCAGAAGAGAAGTCTAATAGGTTTTCAAATGTCAATGCCAAATAATTAAGATGTTTTTCCAATTCGTCCAAATTCCAGTTTTCCGGAACATAAACAAGGGAAATTAACTGCTTAAGGATATTGTTTATCCTTTCATTTTCTTCGTCACGCAATCCTTTGGTTAACATCTTCTTTAATTATTTGGGATTTATGATTTTAGATTTTATGTGGTCTGAAATCTGAAATCTGCTAACTTAAATCTATTTATATTCTTTTACCGCATCTACAAATGCCTTAGCATGGTCAACAGGAATGTTTGGTAAAATTCCATGTCCAAGATTCGCAATAAATTTGTCTTTGCCAAACTCATTAATCATTTCCGTAACCATTTTTTTGATGGTCGGTATTGGGGAAAGTAGTCTTGACGGATCGAAATTTCCTTGCAACGTGATTTCTCCTCCTGACAGGTATCTAGCATTTCTTGGCGAACATGTCCAGTCTACTCCCAAAGCCGAAGCCTTACTTCTACCCATTTCATTCAGAGCAAACCAGCAGCCTTTTCCAAAAACGATAACGTGTGTTTCAGGTGCCAATGCTTCAACAATCTGGTTGATATATTTCCATGAAAATTCCTGATAGTCTGTTGGAGAAAGCATTCCTCCCCAACTGTCAAAAACCTGTACCGCATTTACGCCAGCCTTTACTTTTTCTTTCAGGTAAGCAATCGTCGTATCGGTAATTTTTTGCAATAATACGTGTGCTGCTTCAGGATGCGTAAAGCAAAATCCTTTGGCTGTGTCAAAGCTTTTCGAACCTTTTCCTTCTACAGCATAGCAAAAAATTGTCCATGGAGAACCTGCAAACCCAATTAACGGAACCTCATCATTTAGCATTTCTTTGGTCAGTTTGATAGCGTCCATCACATAACCTAATGTTTCATGAATATCCGGAACTACAACTTTTTCTACGTCCTGGATTGTCCTGATTGGATTTGGTAAAAACGGCCCGACACTTTCTTTCATAAGAACTTCAATTCCCATTGCCTGTGGCACAACCAGAATGTCCGAAAACAAAATAGCTGCATCGGGGGCAATTCTTCTGATGGGCTGTACCGTAATTTCAGCTGCCAATTCAGGTGTCTGGCAACGTGTAAAGAAATCGTATTTGTCGCGTAGGGCAATGAATTCCGGCAAATATCTTCCGGCTTGACGCATCATCCAGACTGGCGGACGTTCTACAGTTTCTTTATTGAGTGCTCTTAAAAAAAGGTCGTTTTTTATCATTTTTATTTGGCTTTAGGCTTTAAGCTTCGAGGCTTTAAGCTTTCATTTATGACTTAAATTTGCTTAGGGCATAGTGCCTCTAAAGCTTTTTGCTATAATAGTTTATTGCTTGGGCAATCACATTTTCAACGGTCTGCTGTTTTGCGATTATTATTTTATCTGTTATTTGTTCCAAAGGTTCTGCGGTGGTAGTACCAATACAGAAGCAACTCTGTTTATCTATTGTATTTTCCTTCAGGTAGCTTTGCACGGCTGATGGGCTAAAAAAAAGTATTCCGTCTACCGGACCATTTATCTTTTGTGGTGTCAATAGGGTTTCATATACTTCAATTTCTGTAAGGCTTATATTGGCTTTTTGTAAAGCTTCCGGCAAGGTATCGCGTCTCATGCTTCCAGAAAAAAATACAAATCTTTCTCCTTGAAAATCTTTTACAATAATTTCTGCCAGTTCCGAAGCATATTCTTTTGAAACAATAACGTTATATCCGTTTTGTTCTAATAAGGCTTTTGTTTTTGTACCAACACAGAAGATTTTTTTGCTTTTCAAGTTTTCCGATTGCTCGTTTTCTAAAAAACTCTTTACGGCATTCTGGCTGGTAAAAATCAGGTTTCCAACTTCATTTCTTAACTCAAATTTTTTTCCTATTGTCTGAATAAAATTGGCTTCGAGTACTGAAAAACCAGCATTCAGTAAAAACTGCCTCTGGTTGGGCAACAGTTTTTTTGTGGATAAAATTCGAATTGGTTCAGACATCTCACTTGAAATTTATTTCTTTAAATCTCTCCTGATAGCTTCCATTAATTCCTGTCCGCCATTGGCAAGAATTTCTGATGCTGCTTCCTGTCCGAAATTTTTATAATGAGTCACTTCGACTGTTTTTTCTATCTCGATTTTTTCTTTTCCATCAATTGAAAAAAGTACGCCTTCAAAACGGATTTTATCACCCAATACTTCAGCAAAAGCACCGATAGGTGCAGTACATCCTCCCTCAAGCGTTCTTAGAAACTGGCGTTCAATATGCGTACAGATTTCACTTTCGAAATGATTTAGTTTTGCTGTTGCTTCTTTGCAGAAATCATCGCTTTCCATGGCTACAATTACCATCGCACCTTGTGCCGGAGCCGGAATCATCCAATCCAAAACCGTATGATTTTCCGGTAAAATTTCAATTCGTTCCAATCCAGCTTTGGCAAAAACAGCACCGTTCCAATCGTTATCTTTTAATTTCTGTAATCTTGTGTTGACATTACCACGTAAATCGACTACCTGATGGTTTGGGTATCGGTGAAGCCATTGTGCCTGACGACGCAGGCTTCCTGTAGCTACCGTTCCGCTGGAATGCAAAAAATCCAGATTTCCTTTGTGTACTAAAATATCTTCGTGATTGGCTCTTTTTAGGACTGCGGTCTGGATAATGCCTTTTGGAAGTGCTGTAGGAACATCTTTCATCGAATGTACCGCAATATCAACCTCGCCTTTTATCATGGCTATATCCAATGTTTTTGTGAAGATTCCGGTAATTCCGAATTCGTAAAGCGGAATGTCCAGAATGACATCGCCTGTAGATTTCACGGCAACAATTTCTGTTTGGTACCCTAAATCATTGAGTTTTTTTTCAACCGTGTGAGCCTGCCATAGCGCCAATTGGCTGTCGCGGGTTCCTATTCGGATTATTTTATTCATTTTCTGGAAGGTTCAATCTGAAAAACTTTCTCAATCCACTCAATACTTTCATCTACCATAGTATCACTGTCTTTCAAATGATTGGCAAAATGAGTTGTTATTTTCTGGATTATTCTTTTGCTGATAATTTCAGCCTGCTCTTCATCAAAATTACTGATTTTTTTTCGCTGAAAACTTAGTTCAGTATCTTTAATAGAGTTTAGTTTTTCTTTTAGGGCATGAATCGTAGGCGCAAATTTTCTGTCATTGACCCATTCTGTAAATTCTTCCATCATTGTTTCAATGATTGACTCTGCCTGAGGAATGTGCTTTTTTCTGTTTTCTAATGTAACATCCGTGATTTTTGACAAATCATCCAAATGGACAACGGTTACTCCGGGAATATTTTTGACATTGTCATGAACATTTTTTGGAATTGACAAATCAAGTATTAAAAGCGGCTTGTTAAGTGCCAGGATTTCTTTATCGATTGTAGGGTTACTTGCTCCCGTTGCCACGACAAGTACATCTGCTTTGGGGATTTCCAACGGCAGCAAATCATAATCTTTTACAATCAGGTTGAATTTGCCTGCTATTTTCTCTGCTTTGTCTTTTGTACGGTTGATCAGCGTGATATGATCGTTTTTGGTATGTTTTACCAAATTTTCACACGTGTTTCTTCCGATTTTTCCTGTTCCGAAAAGCAATATGTTTTTATTGCTAACATCCGGAACGTTATTCATGATATATTGTACCGACGCGAAAGAAACAGAAGTAGCTCCCGAACTTAATTCGGTTTCATTTTTGATTTTTTTGCTGGCCTGAATAACCGAGTTCACCAGTCGTTCCATAAAAGCATTGGCAAGTCCTTGTGATTTTGCTTCTGAAAAACTGGATTTTATCTGACTGATGATTTCAAAGTCACCCAAAATCTGACTGTCCAAACCGGTTCCGACTCTGAAAATATGGTATATAGCTTCCTGGTTTTTGTAAACAAAACCTACTTTTTGAAACTCATCTACAGTTCCTTGACTATTATCGCAAAGTAATTTGATCAGTTGAAACGGGTGCTCTGCAAAACCGTAGATTTCGGTTCTGTTGCAAGTAGAAGTAACAATCAAACTGCTAATCCCATTTTCTTTTGCCTGTCGCAAAACATCGGATTTAGCCAGATTTCCTAAACTGAATTTTCCTCTAATCTCTGCATCAGCTTTCTTGTAACTCAATCCAACTGCATAGAAGTAATGATGCTTTGACAAGTTATTTTTGTTCATAGTGCCACTTTAAAATATAACGAAACAAACCTTCAAACGGATTTTATTTCGAACACCACAAAATTATAAGTATACATTTTATAAAAATAACGCTAAAAGTGCTATTTGTGTCGCTGTGAGATATTTTGATAAATTTGGCTATTATAAATTAGAAAAACTATAAATTTGCAGTGAAATCAGCATTTGACAGCTTTTTTGTTTAGAACCATTCTAAATAAAAATCTTTTCGATTTCAAATTTCTTACGAAAAAAAATACCGCTATGAGTTCAGCCGAAGAAATCAAAATTGAAGATGATTTTATTATCATCCGGATTCAAAATGACAGTGACCAAACTTCGCACTTTGAACGCGATGTGAATGTTGACCTGATACAGTTTCATTTTGGTATCAAAGGCCGTGCGAAGTTTATTTTTAATCAGGGGCGTTATGCGTTAGACCTTAAAGAAGATCTTTCTCTGTTTCTATACAATCCGCAAAAAGAACTTCCCGTACATTTGGAAATCGCACCTCATTCCTGGGCAATTTCCGTATTGATTTCCATCAAAAAATTCCATGGTTTATTTTCTTCCGAAGCAGATTACATTCCTTTTTTAAGCGAAGAAAACAAGGACAAAAAATACTATAAAGACGAGCCTATTAGCCCGTCAATGTCAATTGTACTTAATCAGCTATTCAATTTCAACCTGCATCCGTCCATAAAAAATCTGTACTTTAAAGGAAAAGCCTATGAACTGCTGAGCCTTTATTTCAACAGGAATGAAGATCCTAATGCGGAACAATGTCCGTTTTTAGTTGATGAAGAAAATGTTCTCAAGATTCGTAAAGCGAAAGATATTGTCATAGCCAATATGGCCGAGCCACCAGGCTTACAAGAACTTGCCGACCAGGTAGGGATCAACCTGAAAAAGCTAAAAATGGGCTTTAAGCAAATTTATGGTGACAGCGTCTATAGCTTTCTCTTTGACTACAAGATGGAATTTGCCCGAAAATTATTAGATAGTGGCTCTTATAATGTAAATGAGGTTGGGCTTAAAATAGGCTACAGCACCGCAAGTCACTTTATCGCCGCATTCAAGAAAAAATTCGGCACCACTCCAAAAAAATATTTAATGTCGATTGCAGTAACTAACTAACCGCAGTCCGTAACCATAACTTAAGGAATAAAAAACAAACAAATGAAAGGCGTATTATTAGTAAACCTTGGCTCTCCAAAAAGTCCCGAACCCAAAGACGTAAAACCCTATCTTGATGAATTTTTAATGGACAAGTACGTTATCGACGTACCTTATTTATTAAGAGCTTTATTAGTGCGTGGCATTATCTTAAGAAAACGCCCGGAAGAATCAGCCCATGCCTACAAAAAAATCTGGTGGGAAGAAGGCTCCCCACTAATGGTACTGTCAGAAAGAATGCATAAAAAGGTGCAGGCTAAGGCAACAATTCCGGTTGCTCTTTCCATGCGATATGGTGAAATGACCATAGAAAAAGGACTTCAGGAACTCCATGAACAAGGCGTTACCGAGGTATTGCTTTTTCCTCTATATCCGCAATATGCAATGGCTTCAACGCTGACCATCTTGGTATTGGCAGAAGAAATCAGAAAGAAGAAATTCCCGCATATGAAGTTTACCGATGTACCTGCTTTCTATAACAAACCTGATTATATTAAAAATCTTGCTGATTTAATGAAAAAACATCTGGAAGGTTTTGATTATGACATGCTGGTATTTTCATATCATGGAATTCCGGAACGTCACATACGAAAGACAGACGTCACAAAATCACATTGTAAAATAGACGGCTCGTGTTGTGCCACGCCATCTGCGGCACATGCTTTTTGCTACCGCCATCAATGTTATGAAACGACTAAACTTGTCGTGGAACAACTTCATATTCCTAAGGAAAAGTATTGCCTTACCTTCCAATCCCGACTTGCCGGTGACAAATGGCTTGAGCCCTATACCGATATTGAAATCAATAATATGCCTGCCAAAGGAATCAAAAAGATTGCCGTGGTAACACCTGCTTTTGTAACCGACTGTTTAGAAACTTTGGAAGAAATTGCAATGCGCGCCAACGAGGATTTTGTAGAAAATGGCGGAGAAGAGTTTTTAGCCATTCCCTGCCTGAATGATGATGATAATTGGGTTGAAACCGTAAGCAATTGGATTGAAAATTGGGCTTCTGAAAAAGCCGCTGTCTGATAATTTTTAGATTTTGACTATCGATGGAAAACTATTACGAATACTTAAAGTCCCTGCACCTGATTTTTGTAATCACCTGGTTTGCTGGATTGTTTTATATCGTCCGCTTATTTGTATACCAAATTGAAGCTTCCCAAAAAGAATCACCTGAAAAGGAAATACTGCAAAAACAATATAAAATAATGACTTACCGACTTTGGTACATCATTACCTGGCCGTCGGCAGTATTAGCTAGTATTTTTGCCTTTTGGATGTTATTTTTTACACCACAAGGAAATTTTTGGATGCAGCAATCCTGGATGCATGTCAAGCTTGGCTTTGTTTTTGCTCTGTATTTGTATCATTTGAAATGCCATCAAATATTTAAACAGCTGCAAAATGACGAGGTAAAACACACTTCCAACTTTATGCGCCTTTGGAATGAAGGTGCTACAATCATACTTTTTGCAGTAGTTTTTTTGGTAATTTTGAAAAATGCCGTTAATTGGATTTATGGGGTAGCCGGGATTTTCCTGTTTTCCATATTGATCATGCTTGGCTTTAAATTTTATAAAAGAATTCGGGAAAGAAACCAGTCTTAATGCTGAAACCTATCAAAATAAAACGCTTGTCGCTTCGTGTCAGAATCTTCCTTTCGATGATTTTCCTGACCTTGATTTCGTCAATTTTGATGGCCTCACTTTCCGTCTATCAATTCAAGACTGCTGCAAAAGAATATCATGAAGAACGCCTGGAACGAAGAGAAACAGCTGTTAAGGAGCATATTAATTATATCCTAAGCACTACTACCTATCCGCTGACTTCGGAAAATCTTCCTCTTATTTTCAAGGATGAAATATACAAGTTGGCTGATATTCATAGTTTGGCGATAAATATTTACAGTCTTGACGGAAAACTCCTTAAATCTTCCAAGGCTTCCTTTACGGTGGATACTATATTGCCACCAATTCCAAATTATATTCTGAAATTGGTCCAGTCATCAATGGACAAACGATATGTCGATGTCCAAAGTATCGATGGGAAGAAATTCCGTTCTTCCTATACGCAAATCAAGGACACCAAATTCAAGCCTCTTGGTATTTTGAACCTTCCCTATATTCCGGATGATGGATTTTATGAAAGAGAACTTCGAAACTTCCTAATCAGTCTGGGACAGGTGTATTCCATAATGCTGATTGTGGCTTTTATTCTGGCTTACTTCCTATCGAGTTATATTACTAAATTTTTGAAATCGATTACGGATAAGATTACGGAAACCCGATTCAACCAGAAAAATGAAAAAATTGAGCTTGAAGAAAGCAGTAAGGAAATTGCCTTGCTGGTTCATGCCTACAATTCCATGGTAGAAGAACTTGAAGAAAGCGCCACGAAATTAGCACAAAGCGAAAGAGAACAGGCATGGCGCGAAATGGCAAAACAGGTCGCCCATGAAATCAAAAATCCTTTGACTCCTATGCGTCTGACCGTACAGAGTTTCCAAAGAAAATTTGATCCGAACGATCCGGAAGTAAAGCAAAAAATGTCGGATTATTCCAATACGCTCATTCAGCAAATCGACACCATGAGTTCCGTAGCTTCCGCATTCTCGAATTTTGCCTCTATGCCTGCACAGCAAAACGAAACCTTGAACGTAGTTGATGTTGTACAGCTTACTTTGGATATTTTCAATGAAGATTATATTGAATTCCGAAGTGATGAAAAGGAAGTCATTACCATTATGGACCGTACTCAACTTATCCGTATCGTAACAAACCTGGTCAAAAATGCCATTCAGGCCATTCCGGAACATCAGGCCAAAAAATCAGTAATTGTTTCTGTAAAAAAAGAAGGAGAACAGGTTTTAATCAGTGTGCAGGACAACGGAACCGGGATAGAAACGGATAACCTCAATAGAATTTTCGAACCTAAGTTTACGACAAAAAACAGCGGTATGGGATTGGGATTGGGAATCATCAAAAATATTATTGAAAATTATAACGGAACTATTACTTTTGAAACTGCATCCGGAAAAGGAACCAACTTTAATGTCTTCCTACCGATAATCAAAATGTAATTTCCACAACAACAAAACAAACAACCATAAATTTATAGATTATGAATTACGAAAATATTCTGGCAGCTTCTGAAGATGGCATTGCTACCATAACCATTAACAGACCGACAAAATTAAATGCTTTAAATAAGGCTACTATTGAAGAACTTCATTCGGCATTTGATGCATTCGACAAGGACCATTCTATTCGCGTAATCTTATTAACCGGAAGTGGCGACAAAGCTTTTGTAGCTGGTGCCGATATTTCTGAATTTGCTAACTTTTCAGTTTCAGAAGGAGCCGAACTGGCAGCAAAAGGACAAGCTATTTTATTTGATTTTGTAGAAAATTTAAAAACTCCTGTCATTGCAGCAGTAAACGGATTTGCATTGGGTGGCGGATTGGAATTGGCTATGTCTTGCCATTTCAGGATCGCTTCTGACAATGCGAAAATGGGACTTCCGGAAGTTTCTTTAGGTGTGATTCCAGGATATGGCGGCACTCAAAGATTACCTCAGCTGGTTGGAAAAGGAAAGGCTATGGAATTAATCATGACTGCCGGAATGCTGACTGCTGAAGAAGCCAAAACAGCAGGATTGGTAAATCATGTCGTTCCACAATCTGAATTGTTGGAACTGGCGAACAACATCGCTCAAAAAATCATGAAAAACTCGCCTGTTGCTATCGGAAAAGCAATTGAATCTATCAATGCAAACTTTAAAGATGGAGTTGACGGTTATGCGGTAGAAATTAAAAACTTTGGCGATGCTTTCGGAACAGATGATTTTAAAGAAGGTACAGGTGCTTTTTTAGAAAAAAGAAAACCTGTTTTTACAGGGAAATAAAAATAAAAGGCCGGATTAATATCCGGCCTTTTATTTTAATAATTCTTCCGGTGGAATTCCAAACAAAGCAGCCAACTTAAATAACAAATCTAACGTTAAACTGTTTTTCCCCGATTCTACTCTGGAATAAAAGCTTTGAGAAATTTTTAATTCATTGGCTACAAATTCTTGCGAAAAACCATTTTTGAATCTCTCGAACCTGATTCTATTTAACACTTTCTCTACCATTCTTATTTCTGCTTATAAACTTATCTGTATCGATTTATAAATCAATATTATACAAAATAATAACATTAACAAAAGAATATTCGCATAAGTTCTAATTTAGAACCTATAAAAAAATTTTCACTACGAAATAAATTTTATGTTTGTTAGATATCAACCATTTAGAATTATTTCATGAAAGATTTGTTGTTTCTTAAATTGCTATCATCCGATACTGAGGCTTTCGTATCAAAGATTAAAAGAGAATCAAAAAAGTTAGTTCTTGTATTATCTATACTTGCTTTTGGCTCTTGTACCACTGAAGAAGATTTTACAGAAAGCGAAAATGCGCAGGAACTCAGTGGAATTTCTCAAAAAGATGAGAAAAGCATTCTGAAAGAGAAATTTGCTTTTAGTTTAATGAAGTGTATAAAGCAGAGTCCGTCTTTAAGAAATTTAATTAAAGATGAAGCACTAAAAATGTTCAATAAAGATTATGAAGTTTTAGTATATACTATTAAAGATTATGTGCTAGAAAACGGCTTTACGTTGGAGCAAACATTAAATCAAAATTCGGATAGTAACTTCCAATTATCAAATTTATTACGAGTTGAACCTACATTAACCTTATTGGTTCCTGAGCTCCCTTTGGAATCTTTTTCTGCTAAAAAATGGAATACTCTCATAGAGATTCCTGCTGTTGCTATACGAACAAACTACACTAATGAAGTACCATTAATTACTCCTGATCTAAATTTAGAAGTGATGCCAAGTGACGTCATTCGTGGATTCCCGGTTATTGTAGTTAAAAATAATGAAAGAGTAGTATCTAATTTAGAAAATCCAAACATAAGAGATTTAAAAACTAAAACAGTTTTTGAAAAAGACGGAACACTAATAAAGTTTTGGGCAGACTCTTTTGACAATGAAAACAAAAAGAATATTTCAGCAAGGTTAGTAAAAAATTTAAATCCAGCCTTGGTAAATGCTTACAATATCTATGATCAACAAAATCCAAATTTAGATGGTTGGCAAAGAGATTTTATTTATTATAAAATTCAACCTTCGTCTCCTAATGGCCCTTTTATTTATGATTTTAAAGAGCATTTAAGAAGCTTTAGCATGACTGGCGATCCAACAAATGCATACAATAAAATTTCCGACCAAACAGGTGACCCATTCTTCAGAAATAACCATAGAATAAATACAAGCCATTGGACAGGTGGTTTTTATGAATTCAAAGTTAGAACTATCATAAATGCTAAAAATGGCGTCGGTAATGAATTAATTAATGGTTTTACCGTTTCTCCAGACCAATTGTTTTTACTTGAATATGAAACCTATACTAAAGGAACTCTATTTTGGGAAAAAACTTACTATAGACTAAAAAATATTTCCAATCAAACTATTATAGTGGATATTCCTTTAATCAACTGGGATTTAGATGAATATGCATCATCAATAAAAATTGAAATTGAAGAAGTCGATTTAACAACTACATCTGTAATAACGGACACGAGAACCGTAAAATTCGCAACTAACTTCGGTATTGATGCAACTTTCGGTATAAAGACAAAAATAGGTTTAAAATTTGGTGCTAGTTTAGAAACAATACAAACCCATACTGTTCAGAAAACATTTACTCAAGGAAATGATTTTCTTGGAGAGACCATTGTAAATTTTGCTGATAAAGTTATTATAGGCCAAACTAGGCTGCCTATATTTGGAAATATGTGGTTAACTCGCGAATATACTACTGGTTTAGGTTTTTGTAAATTCAGTATTGAACCTAAAAAAGTACAATAGATTAATTATGGCAGGGCATGATTGCCCTGCCCTTAAATCAATACTTATGAAAAAATTTATTTTTGCTTTACTTTGTATTGTAATATTTAGTTCCTGTGAAAATGATTCTGAAATTGTAGGCGGTATAAAAAAAGACGCCTATTTCAGAATAACTGAATTTATTATTCCTGAAAACTCAATTGACTTAAATAACGATAGTATAATTAATTCAAACATGTTATTAGAGTTTTCAAATTATTTCGATAATACTTATGATTTACAAATCCAGACAGATAAGAATTCTTCACTACTGACTTTTTATTTGCCTAAACAAAACACTTTCTTCGGCTATCTATGCTGTCCGAATGGATATGTTGAATTCTCAAAGAGTGGATTTACAATAAGTATGAATCGAACTCAAACTAAGCTTGAAAATCAAACAATTGACAACGAAAATAAAATAATTTTATTTTCAAAATTAAATGATTCCAGTTACAAGCTTATTTTAGAAAAAAAATATTTTGATTTTAACTCAAACTTTTTTTCTGCTAAAATTTTCGAGATAAAATATGATATTATAAACTGACTGACACTCTAAACAACTTCAGTGAACCACTTAGATTATCTCTTTCCTTCACATTCCGCAAAAAACTGCTCCAGAAATTTCTCCATATAGGCATGTCTTTATTCAGCTATTGCTTTGCCGGATTTGGTATTCATCCTGTCTTTGAGCAATAATAGCTTTTCATAAAATTTGGTATCTCACTAGGCATAATCTTTTAAAAAAATGAAAAAAATAATTTATACAACAATATGTTTGTTAGTTTTTCAAACTAACTATTCTCAAAAAAAAGACGTTGACAAATCGTTATTTAATTTTCAAACTGGTGTTTTAGGAACTTGGATAAACAATGAAACTAAATTAACTACTAATCTTGCATTAAGAAGTGAAATTGGTCTTGACGCTGGTGTTTTTGGTGGTGAAATAAATGATAATTCAGTACTTTTTTTAACTCCAGTTATTACTATTGAACCACGTTTTATTATAATATTAATAAGAGAGAAAGTAAAAATAAAAACACTTCCAATAATGGAGCAAATTTTTTAACTACTTCAATAAGCTATCATCCAGATTGGTTTGTTATTTCAAATAAAAACAATATTAATGTATATAATCAATTGTCAGTAATTCCAAAATGGGGTATAAGAAGAAATATTGCAAATAGCAATTTTAATTTTGAAGCTGGTATTGGTTTTGGTTATAGATTTTATTTTTTAAAACAATATGGTTATTTAAAAAATGATGGTGAAACAGCTTTAGATTTACATTTAAGAATCGGATATACATTTAAAAATTCAAAAAAACAGAAAATGAAAAAATAGTTGTCATAAAATTGACTTTATCTAATTTTTATAAAAAATTTATTTTGTAAGTTTTTTTGTATTTGTGAATAACAGTATTTATTAACCATTTAAACTTAAATTTATGAAAAGATTATTTATTTTATTAGTAATTTCTTTAGCAGCATTCGCAGGGTGTTCACAAGAAGACAGAGAACCTGAAACAAGAAATAATTTAAACAAAAAAGTAGGATACGACATAAATTTAAATGGCTTTACCCCATTTAAAACAGATACTATAGTTTTATTTAAGGCTTATAACTCAAAAGAATTGAATGGCCACATTCAAAAGACACTGAACGGCTTTAATGAAGAATTGGAAGCAATCAGAAAAAAGCATCCAAATGTAGATTTGGTTGTATATAAGCTGAATTTCAAACAAAATCAGGCTTTTGTAACCGATTTATATTTTCTTGACACAAAGTCAGAAAAAGTAATAGATGTATTTGAAAGTAAAACCAATAGCTCTTTTCCTTCATTGACAGTCTTGGCAGATATTTTTTTAGGAAAGTGTCCTGAAGGTTGGACTAGTGATGGTTCATTCTCATCCAAAGAAGGTATTGCCACCGCTACAGAAAAAATATTAACCTCTGGCTTAAATGGAAGTGGAGATTGTGTCCAGATTCAATATGCACGTGGTTTACTATCTGTTAAGGTATGCCACAGAAAATGTTAGTAACACATACATCTATTTCTTAAAAAATAAAAGAGGCTGTCTGAAAAGTTTGGACAGCCTCATTTATATATACCCATTACATTCATCAGAAAATTCTTTTAGAAAATCTAGCATATAGTCATGCCGCTTTTGCGCCATTTGCTTTCCGCTATCAGTATTCATCCTGTCTTTGAGCAATAATAGCTTTTCATAAAAATGGTTGATTGTGGGCGAAGCAGCGCTTTTATATTCTTCCTTGCTCATATTCATATTGGGAGCAATGTTTGGATCATACAGCGCTCTGTTTTTAAATCCGCCGTAATTAAACGCTCTTGCAATTCCAATAGCTCCAATCGCATCCAAACGGTCTGCATCCTGTACCACATCTAATTCTATTGAGGAAAATTTACGTTCGAAATTACCCCCTTTAAAAGAAATATTCTCAATAATATTTACCACATGAATGATTATTTCTTCCGGCACATCCTGAGACTCTAAAAATTCCCATGCTACTTTAGGCCCTATCGTTTCATCACCACCATGAAATTTGCTGTCGGCTATGTCATGCAGCAAGGCTCCTAAAGCCACAATTGTAGCATTGCAGTTTTCATGTTTGGCTATGTTCATGGCATTGTTATACACTCTTTCAATGTGAAACCAATCATGACCGCCTTCGGCATCCTTAAGCTTTTCTTTTACAAAAGCAATTGTCTTTTCTATTAGTATTTTGTCCATAGTTGTATGAGAAAAAAAATCCTCTCTGTAAAGAAAGGATTTGGTTTATTATCTTAATGTTGCAGGTTCAACCCATTTAAAAATATGAGATTCTGCAGGAATAACCAATCGTTCTGAAATCTTCGCCATTCTTGCTGGAAGTTTCATTAGGTAATCTCTGGCTTTTTCTGCTTCATCTGTCAATCCTGTAATTTTACTGATATCCCATTTATCCATTAGTTTCTGCATGATATCAATATAATCTGCAGCCGTGTATACTCCAATTCTTTGAGCCGAATCTGAAAAAAGCTCAAAAGCAGTGCTTATCTTTTCTCCTGATTCTCTTAAAAAATGAGCAGGCATGACTATTTTTTGTTTCATCATATATTGGAAAGCCAGCATCATTTCGCTTGGATCTACCTGAAAAATTCTATGTACAAATTCAGAATAAGCATGGTGGTGGCGCATTTCATCACCTGCTATTAACTTACACAATTTGGAAAGCTTTTTATCTCCAAACTTTTTAGCTATCTGTGAAACCCTATTATGCGAAACATAAGTTGCTAATTCCTGGAAACTGGTATAAACGAAGTTTTTATAAGGATCTCTCCCTGTACCGATATCGAACCCGTCATTAATCAAATGCTGCGTTGTCATTTCAATTTCACGCATATTCACACGTCCGGAAAGGTAAAGGTATTTATTCAGCAAATCACCATGACGATTTTCTTCACCTGTCCAGCTTCTTACCCATTTTGACCAGCCATTACCGCCTTCATCAATCTGGTTCACACCTTCCACATCCATCAACCAGGATTCATAGGTTGGAAGCGCTTCTTCAGTAATGGTATCACCTACTAAAACTACCCAAAAATCATACGGCAGTTCTTTCGCTATTTCTCTTAATTCTTTTACGTCTTCAAAAAAAGTTTCGCTTCGGGAATCAGGCAAAAGGTCAGAAGGCTGCCATATATTCTCCACAGGAATTAAATACTGGTCAACAAATGCATCAATATTTTTCTCTAGAAACTGCATTACTTCTAGACGAATGTTTTTTACAGACATATTTTAATTTTTTATTCCATCAACAACTGCCTTTTCCGTCTCTCTCATTAACTCATCAAAAGGAACTCCTGCCACTGCAATTGGCTTATGAGCAGTAAAGGTAAGGCGATTTCCTAAACCTACAGGAAAAAAGCCATATTTAACAATTTTCCAAGAATTGTTTATGGTAATAGGAACTACTACTGCCGAAGGTGAATTTTTACATAAGATTTTCAATCCTGTTTGTGCAAACTCTTTTGGTTTCCCGGTTTTGCTTCTTGTCCCTTCCGGAAAAATTACTGCTGCCCTTTTATACTTTTCAATGTATTCTCCCAAACCTTTAATTGCCGGCAATGCCTGTTTTGGATCTTTCCTATCGATCAAGACAGAACCTCCATGTCTTAAATTATAAGAAACACTTGGAATTCCTTTACCTAATTCTTTCTTGCTTACAAATTTTGGATGGGATTTTCTGAAAAACCAAATTATGGCAATTATATCGTACATACTTTGGTGATTGGCAACAAAAATTACCGGAACTCCTTTAGGCACTAATTCTCTGCCTTCTACTTTGTAAGTTGTACCCAAAAGATGGGTGGACCTAAGAAGGCAGAAATTCAGATAATCGACACTTTTTTTATGTGCCTGATATCCAAAAATATTAAAACACAGCCATTGGATGGGATGAAAAATCACCAAAATAAGTCCGAAAATCAGATAATATACAACCGAAATCGGATACGAAATTAGCTTCTCCATAATTATTACAATTCCCTGCAAAAGTACTAATTATATTTTTGTTTATTTTAATTGAAAAACAGCAAATTTCCAACAAAAAATAACACTTGCCACGTAGAAAAAAAGAACTATTTTTACGAAAAATAAGTGCCAATTATAAATGTAAGAAAAATGAGTTCAGAGAAAGAAGCCAAATTAAAAGCGTTACAGTTAACGCTTGACAAATTAGATAAAACATACGGAAAAGGAACCGTTATGAAGCTTGGAGATCAGGCAGTTGAAGAGGTAGAAACGATTCCATCAGGATCTTTAGGATTGGACTTGGCTCTTGGAGTTAACGGATATCCAAAAGGAAGAATCATTGAGATTTATGGACCTGAATCTTCCGGTAAAACGACCCTGACATTGCATGCTATTGCCGAAGCTCAAAAAGCAGGCGGCATTGCTGCTTTTATCGATGCGGAACATGCTTTTGACAGAAATTATGCAGAAAAGCTAGGCGTTGATATTGAAAACCTTATTATTTCACAGCCAGACAATGGTGAACAAGCTTTGGAAATTGCAGAAAATCTGATTCGTTCCGGTGCAATTGATATTGTTGTAATTGACTCCGTTGCCGCATTGACTCCAAAAAGCGAGATCGAAGGTGAAATGGGTGATTCAAAAATGGGACTCCATGCCCGATTAATGTCACAGGCATTGAGAAAACTGACAGGAACAATCAGCAAAACAAATTGTACTGTTTTCTTTATCAACCAGCTTCGTGAAAAAATTGGAGTAATGTTTGGAAATCCTGAAACAACAACGGGTGGTAATGCGCTTAAATTCTACGCATCTGTTCGTCTTGATATCAGAAGATCTTCTCAAATCAAAGAAGGCGAAAACGTAATCGGTAACAGAACGAAAGTCAAAGTTGTAAAGAATAAGGTTGCGCCTCCATTCAAAACAGCAGAATTTGATATCATGTATGGTGAAGGCGTTTCAAAAACAGGCGAAATCCTTGATTTGGCCGTAGAATTTGAAGTTGTAAAAAAATCGGGTTCCTGGTTTAGCTATGGCGATACCAAACTTGGACAAGGCAGAGATGCCGTAAAATCGCTGATTAAAGACAATCCTGAGTTAGCGGAAGAATTAGAACTTAAAATCAAAACGCTGATTAAAGAAAATAACGCTTAATTGAAAAACCCGAAAATTTTCGGGTTTTTTTATATCCTAACGCAACCTTTATTTAATATGTACATCTAACAATAAAGCATAAACAGAATACAAAAATGAAAAAATTAATTTCAATTCTATTTTTGGCAGTTATAGCAATCACCACATTTAGCTCCTGTGAGCTAAACGATGATAATACTGTTAGTTACCATTTTGAACTGATCCCTACTGAAAGAGCCGTATTTCCTGAAAGTTTTGTATTAGGAAGAACCTACACGATAAAAGTATATTATAAAAGACCTACTAGCTGCCATTTTTTTGAAGGATTTTATTACGAAAAGAATCTAAACATAAGAACCATAGCAGTACAGACAGGCGTTATCAATGCGAATAATTGCACTGAATTGGACGAAGAGCCTGTAGAAGCTACATTTGATTTTATGCCAACAGGCGAAGATTCTTATGTGTTTAAATTTTATAAAGGAAAAGACCAATACGGACAAAATGTTTTCCTAGAATATGAAGTACCAGTAGTTCTACAATAATTTTTTAATTTATAAAGAAAAACTTTGAGTTTAGAACAACTCATATACGGTTGCAGAGATCATGATACCAAAGCTCAAGAACAATTATACAAGCTATTATCCCCTAAATTGTTCAGTGTCTGCTTGAAGTATTCGCGGAATTATGCCGAAGCCGAAGATAATCTTCAGGACGGATTTCTTATTATTTTTAATAAGATCGATCAGTTCAACTTTAAGGGATCTTTTGAAGGCTGGGCAAAAAGGATAATGGTAAATAATGTCCTGCAGAAGTACAGAGGAAATTCCGTTTTTGAAATTGTCAACGATACTATTCCTGACCAAGCAGAAGTTGAGATCGACGATGAGAATTTGACGCTCGAATTTTTGATGAAAATTATACAGGAACTGCCGGATAGATACCGGTTAGTTTTTAACCTATATGTAATGGACGGCTATTCACATAAAGAAATTGCCGAAATGCTTGATATTACAACCGGAACCACAAAATCTAATCTTGCACGCGCAAAAATGATTTTAAAAGAAAAAATAGAAGCCCAGGCTGGAAACGGAAATTATACAGCAGCAAAATGAGTGAGAAAAAAAATATAGAACGGCTTTTCCAAGAAAAGTTCAAAGACTTTGAAGCGACACCTTCACCCGAAGTCTGGGACAATATCGAGGCCAAGCTCAAAGAAAAGAAAAAAAGAAGGGTTATCCCTTTATGGTTTAGGCTTTCTGGTGTTGCAGCAATATTGCTTATCGGATTTATGATAGGCGACGGAATTATAAACAATCCTATAAAAACGGATACTGATAATGGAGTCGTTAATCAAAATGATACAGACGTTGATCGTTCAAAAGATTTGACTCCAATGCAAAGTCCAGTCAAAAGCAATGAGGTCGTTACTGAAACTGAAAATGGCATTACCAAAAGTGAAAATACAGATTTAGAAAAAAGCAATTCGAAACAACAATATAAAAATTCTGAAAATCCAGAGCAGGACCAACTGAACAAGTCAATTATTTCAGGAAAGAATAAGGCTAAAAACACGGCAATCGCCCGTCAGGATACTACTGACCCGGAACGCCTAAAAAATGCAGCCGACAAAAATCTTCCTGTTAAAAATCAAAAAACGAAAACAGAATCCAGACTTGCCAGCCAAGATCCTGCTCAACAACATAACGGCCAGGGAAGAGCCAAATCGAAGAAACTCAACGAAAAAAATCAAGATCCTTTATTTAATGGAAATCTTGTGGCAGATTCCGGAAACAAAGAAAAAAATCAGGAAAAATCAATTGGAAACAAGAATCCAGACAAAAATTTAAATCCTGAAAATCGAAACACAAATGAAAAACAACTTGCCGCTTCTGAGAAAAAACAAAATGACCTTTTTCAGAAAAACGACAAGCTTAATGACAAAATCTCAGAACGCAACAAGCAGTCTGATAACAATAAAAATTCCCGAATTGCTTTTGACACCAAAGCATTCGAGAAGCAAAAGAAAGATTCGGCAGCTGTTGCTACTGCCGAACCTAATCCGCTGGAAGAATTGCTAAAAGAAAAAGAAAAACAACAACAAGCGGACCCAGAACCTAAAGTAAATAGGTGGCAAATTACGTCAAACGTAGCCCCTATTTATTTTAGCTCTGCTTCCAAAGGCTCCCCAATCGACCAGCAATTCGCAGATAACGGTAAAAGTTATGAGAAAAACATGAGCTATGGGCTTGGTGTTAATTATGCAATAAACAAAAAATGGTCTGTTCGAGGAGGTGTTAACAAACTGACTCTGGGCTATAATACCAATAATATTGTCTATTATGCCGGATTATCTAATCTTAGTGCAAGTGGAGAAGCGCTTTCACCAAGTACGATAAGGGAAAACAGAAATGCAATTATAATTGTTGAGGATAATACAGCTGCCAATACAGTATCGTTTGATGATGTTCCCGGTAAAAAAGCAGGACATTTAAATCAGACCATGGGTTATGTAGAAGTTCCTATAGAGCTTTCCTATAAAATTCTGGATGACAAATTTGGGATATCTCTAATTGGCGGTATGAGTACGCTTTTCTTAAATGAAAATAGCCTTTCTGTAGTATCTCCAGGAATGTCAACCTCTATCGGGGAAGCATCTAATTTGAATGACGTTTCTTTTACTTCCAATATCGGAATTGGATTTAAATATAAATTTTGGAAATCATTCGAAGCGAATGTTGAGCCAAAATTAAAATACCAAATTAATACGTTTAGTGAAAATGCTGGTGGATTTAAGCCTTATTTTATAGGTCTATATTCCGGAATCAGCTTTAACTTTTAGATAGTTGGTTTTATAGTTTAGTTAGGTTCGTCATTAAATACGTTAATGACAGAAAAAAGCGTCTTGGTTAGGCGCTTTTTTTGTTATTGAATTTCAAGAGCTGTTTGTAGATAATATCCTTGACCTGTTCTTTCACTTCTTTGATTTCCTTTTTGTCGGAGTTGTGTCCTTTTGTTTCTATAAAACGGTGGATTTTGGCCCGCATAATTCCTGGACTTCCGCTTAAAAAAGTATACGAAAATCGCTTTTTATTATCCGGAAAAGTCATAGGAACTATCGGAATTTGATGCTCCAATGCCAGACGAAAGGCTCCGTCTTTAAATTCGTCCAAAAGAACTGACTCGTCATCCGGAACACCACCTTCTGGGAAAATACAAATACTAAGGCCTTGCGCCAATCTTTTTTGAGCCCTGTTGAAAACCTCCATCCTGCTTTTAGAACTGCTTCTGTCAACCAAAATACAAGTTCTCTTATAAAAAAATCCAAATAAAGGAATTTTGACCAGCTCTTTCTTTCCTACAAAAACAAACGGATTGCGTACCAGAGCAAGCATCAGCATAATATCGGTCATGGAAGTATGGTTGGACACCAGCATATAGCTTTTTCCTTCTTCAAGCTCCTGCTCCCGTTCTACCTTATAATGGAATCCCATTCCGAAAAGAATTATTTTCGCCCAAATTCTGGCCATAACAAAAAAATAGGGATACCATCTCTCTTTTAAGATAGAGATAAACAGAAACGGAAACATGACAATAATAGGAAGTCCCATCAAAATATAGAACCAAATCCTCCAAAGAACCCAAAAAATTACTTTAAAAATACGCATGTAGGTGTGTATCAAAATTATTCGTGAAGACAAAACCTGGTTTTCAAATTTTGTCTCCCAAATGTAAGAATTCAAACCTTACATTCTGCCAAAACATTTACCTTTGCAAAAATTAAGTTATTATGTCAAAAATACTCACAGGAATTCAAAGTACTGGAACGCCGCATTTAGGAAATTTGCTAGGGGCGCTTCTTCCGGCCATTGAATTGTCAAACAAGCCGGAAAACGAAACTTTTCTTTTCATTGCCGACCTGCATTCCATAACGCAGATTAAAAATGGAGAGACATTACGTCATAACACGTACAGTACTGCTGCAACGTGGCTTGCCTGTGGAGTTGATGTGAATAGAGTTACTTTTTACCGCCAATCTGATGTTCCTCAAACAACTGAGCTTTCTTGGTATTTGAGCTGTTTTTTTCCATACCAGCGACTAACATTAGCTCATTCTTTTAAAGATAAAGCCGATAGACTTGATGATGTCAATGCTGGGTTATTTACCTATCCGATGCTTATGGCTGCTGATATTCTTTTATACGATGCAGAATTTATTCCTGTGGGAAAAGACCAGTTGCAGCATATTGAGATTACGCGTGATGTTGCTTCCCGTTTTAATCATCAGATGGGAGAAACTTTTGTGATTCCCGATTCATACCTTCAGGAAGAAACAAAATACGTTCCTGGTACAAATGGAGGAAAAATGAGCAAATCGGCAAACAACATCATCAACATCTTTTTAGATGATAAGTCGTTGCGCAAACAAGTCATGTCTATTGAAACCGACAGCACACCTTTAGAAGAGCCTAAGGATACGGAAAACTGTAAAATTTTCGCTATTTATAAATTGCTGGCCAATGAAGAACAGTTGGCTATCATGACCGAAAAATATAAAAACGTAAATCGTGATTTTGGATGGGGACATGCCAAGCAAGCCCTGTTCGAACTTATTTTAGAAAAGTTCAAAGTAGAAAGAGAAAAATACAATTACTACATGAACAATCTGGAAGAAATTGATAAAGCTTTGTTACAAGGTGCTGAAAAGGCAAAAATTGTTGCCAATGGCGTCTTGGAAAGAGTCAGAAAAAAATTAGGATACTAATAGCAAAGCCCCGCAAAGTCGGGGCTTTATTTTTAGATAATTTCAAACAATTTGCCCGGCAACGGGCGGACAACTCCTTTTAGTTCCATATTCAATAACAGGGAAGATATTTTGTGAATGGGAAAATTGCATTCCAAAGCAATAATATCCATCAATTGTTTTTCTCTTTCCAGCAAATAATTATAAATCGTTTGTTCTTCCGAATCCAGTTCCACAAACAATCGCTTTTGTACGCTTTTTTTTGGCGTTTCCAAATCCCAATTGAGCATATAAACCAAATCTGCTGCCGAGGTTAACAGTTGTGCTTTTTGCCATTTGATCAAGTTGTTGCATCCCTGGCTGTATTTGTCGGATGCCTTTCCAGGAAAGGCAAAAACATCTCTATTGTAATCATTAGCCATATTGGCTGTAATTAAGGAACCTCCTTTTTCAGCCGATTCAATAACGATAGTTGCTTCAGAAATTCCGGCAACAATACGGTTCCTTCGAATAAAATTCTCTCTATCAGGATTGGAAGAACTCCAAAAGTCTGTCAAGAAACCGCCGTTTTCGTCCATTCTTGAAACATACTTTTTATGAGACTTCGGATAAATCTGGTTTAGTCCGTGGGCTACGACTCCAACAGTTTGCAAATTGTATTCCATTGCCGCCTGATGTGCTATAATATCAATTCCATAGGCAAAGCCACTAACTATGATTGGATTTAGTGGCGCCAAATCAGAAATCAGTTTCCTGCAACATTCAGCTCCATATGAAGTAGCCTGTCTGGTTCCAACAATACTTATGGTTTTTCTATTTTTGAAATTGATATTTCCCGAAGCAAATAATAATATAGGAGCATCAATACAATGTTTGAGCCTTTCCGGATAATTTTCATCTTGATAAAAAAGCACATCAATAGCATTTGACTGAATAAATTCAAGTTCTTTTTCAGCCTTTTTAAAAACCGATTGGTCTTTGAGATTCCTAATCAAAACACTTCCAATTCCTTCGATGCATTCGAGTTTTGAAGGCTTGGATTGAAAGATTTCTTTGGCGCTTCCAAAATGCGCGAGAAGTTTTTTGGCTGTGATGTCGCCTACCAATTCTACTTTTTGTAAGGCTAGTAAATAAAATAATTCTTCTGGGTTCATGGCAAATAATTGAATTTCAAAGATAAAGACATTTCGTTTAGATTGTTAATAAAATTTGTTGATAAAATTTTGACCTGACCAATGAATAAGTAACTTTGTTTCTATGAAGATTGAATTTTACATATCCCAACTTTTATATAGATACCAGTGTGTTGCAATTCCTGGCTTTGGTGCATTTCTTACTGAGATTCAGCCAGCTAGGCTTAATGAAAATACTATGGTGTTTTATCCGCCAAGAAAAGTGGTTTCTTTTAATTTTCATTTAAAAAATAATGACGGATTGTTGGCAAACCATATTTCACAGGCTGAAAAAATATCCTATGAAGATGCCGTAAACAAAATTGAAACAACTGTTTTAGAATGGAAATCGGCATTGCCAATACAGAAGTCGCTTGTGTTGAAAAATATTGGCCAGTTGTCCTTAAACTCAGAAAGCAATATTGTTTTTGAGCCGTCAGACAATTTAAATTATCTTACAAGTTCTTTTGGATTGAGTACGTATGTTGCTCCAAAAATTCAAAGAGAAGTATACAAAGAAGAAGTGGAAGCTCTTGAAGAAAAAGCGCCTATACTCTTTACTGCGGAAAGAAGAAACAACAGGCATTATCTTAAATATGCAGCCATTTTTGTTCTTGGTCTTGGAGCAACAGGTTTCTTTGGAAACAGCTATTACCAAAAACAGATCGATTCTGAAAATCTGATCGTACAACAAACGGTTCAGAAAAAAGTAGAGGATAAAATACAGGAAGCTACCTTCTTTATTGAAAGCCCACTCCCGGCTGTAAAACTCAACATTAAGGAAGAAAAATTAGCCTATCATATTGTTGCCGGTGCATTTAGAAATGAAGAGAATGCACAAAAAATATTCGAGAAGCTGAGCGCTAAAGGATATAAGGCAAGAAAAATAGCAAAAAACAAACATGGCCTTCATCCGGTGCTGTATGGAAGTTTTTCAAACTATGCCGAAGCCCAGAAAGCAATGTCAAAAATCCAAAAAACAGAAAATCCGGAAGCCTGGCTTCTGATTCAAGAATTATAAATTCAATCCCGATTCGTTCGGGATTTTTTGTTTTTGTTCGAAAAAAAATTATTACTGCCTGACTATCGGATTTAATCGCTAACTGTTACCTTTGCAAAAAAAACAATGCAAGCGAAAACTCCTTCTGAATCTGTAGCAATTCTAACTGATTTGGTTTTGCCAGGCGAAACTAACCCTTTAAACAATCTTTTTGGTGGCGAATTGCTGGCACGCATGGACAGAGCGGCAAGTATTGCAGCAAGAAGACATTCAAGACGAATTACGGTTACGGCTTCGGTAAACCACGTGGCGTTTAACCGGGCTATTCCTTTGGGTAGTGTTGTAACTATTGAAGCTAAAGTTTCAAGAACTTTTAAAACGTCAATGGAGATTTATATTGATGTTTGGATTGAAGACCGCGAATCTGGGATAAAAAACAAAGCAAACGAAGCTATTTATACTTTTGTTGCAGTTGATGAAACGGGTCGTCCTGTAGAAGTTCCTGCAATAGTTCCGGAAACTGAATTGGAAAAGCAGCGTTATGATGCCGCATTGAGAAGAAAGCAGCTTAGTCTTGTTTTGGCCGGTAAAATGAAACCAAATGAAGCTACAGAGCTAAAGGCATTATTTATAGAATAAAAAAAGGAACCTAAATGGTTCCTTTTTTTATTTACATATTTGTCAGCCAGGATTGCGGATTCAATGTCGTTGCATTTTGCATGATTACAAATTTCAACGCTGTTTTGCCAGCCGCATTCGTTGTTACCTTACCTATGTTTTGCAATGCTGTTACCTTATTTCCTTTGGAAACGCTTACCGAACTTAGGTTTTGGTATACCGTATAGAAATCTCCATGCTGGACAAACACGACCATGTTATTTGGAGAAATAAGCTGTACTCTTGTTACCTCGCCGGCAAAAACAGATCTTACGGAAGTGCCCGAGTCAGTCGTGATTTCAACACCACTACTATGCACAATTAGCGATTTTTGTAATGGGTGAGGCTGGTCACCATATCTTAGAGACACAAAACCTTTTGCAACCGGCCATGATAATTTTCCTTTGTTTGCCTTGAAATTATCCGAAATGATTTTCCCTTCCGGAGTCAGGATAATTTTTGAGGAATTCTCGATGGCCTTTGTTTCCGCAACTGTTGTTTTTGGATTTGCTTTTTTCTTTGCAGCGGCTGTTTTTCTGTTGGCTTCAGCAATAGCCTCTCGAATCAATTTATCAATCTTACGATCAATCTCACGTGTTTCCTGCTGTTTTTTCTTGATTTCGGCAGTATATTTCTTGACGTCTTTTTTAATCGACTTCATTATTTTTTCCTGCTCTTGCTTATCCTTTTCCAGATTTTGCTTTTCTTTTTCGTTTTCGACAATCAGCTTCTGTTTTTCCTTTTTCTGAATGCCTAATTTTTCGTTATAGACTGCCAGCTGATCTGATTTTACCTTGATTTCCTCTCCTTGATTTTTTCTGTAATTGGAGTACTGCTTCATGTATTGCGCCCTTTTGTACGCCTGAAGGAAGTTTTCAGAGGAAAGTAAAAACATGGCTCGACTCTGTTCCGAACGGCTTTTATAGGACTTAACAATCATTTTGGCATAATCTTTCTTGAGTTCTTCAAGATCCTTTTTAAGGCCATTGATTTTTATCTGGTTTGTATAGATATCATCACTCAATAGCTTGGCTTGCTTTTCGGTTGTAGCAATAAGCTTTTCCTGCAGTTTAATTTTTGCTGTCTGCTGACTAATTTGTGTTACGACAGATTTTTCTTTTTTCTTTTCTGACTGCAAAGCATTTTCAGCTTCTCTGATTTCTTTCTGGAGCTGTGCCTTGCGTTCTTCCAATTTTCTCTGTGCGTCATTTTGACCTAAAACTATTGTAGTGGCCAGCAGCAGAAAAAGAGTGAATATGTTTTTTGACATCATTGGATATGTTTGTGCAAATCTAATCAATATATATTCTTTCGTAGCCATTCGGAACACTGTACGGGAACGTCAGTGTCTCATTGAATGAAGCAGAATTATAATCAATATTGAGATTGATCTTTTTACCATTCTGAACGGCATCAATTATAATTTGTAATGGCAAAACGGTTTCCTGATATTCTTTATGGCTTGGATAGGAAATCTGCAATTTCCTGTCGTCTTTTGATTGTGTAAACTCCTGTTTTTTGATCAGGTAATTTGCCGCTTCAAAATAAAAAGATTTTTGCGTATTTCTATTTGAAGTATCTTCCAGCTTATACAAGCTTTCATCAATTGTTGTTGTATATTTTCCTTTAGTCAGATCATCCATAGCTTCACCTATAAGCATATTCTGCACTTTTTGAAAATCCAAATCGGTTCCCAGCCATTTGCTCAGGGTGGAATAATCGCCCTCAAAAAACTTGTTTCCTATCTTTTCATAGTACTTTACTTCTTGCGGCGTAATTAATGCTTTGGCCATCGTAATTCCTAAAAAGCGAACACTGACTAAAATCTGCTCATTTTTCTTGATTCTGATTTCAGCAGAAACGCCTTGCGACATATGTTCATCCTTATACTTTGCACTGGCTTTTATGTAGACCGTAGAGAAATCTCTCTTAAGCTTGTAATGGTTTTCTATTACTTTTGAAGAGGCAACCATTTCACTGGCTGTTCCTTCCGCAATCACTGCTTTCTTAGCATTACACGAAAGTAAAAGAACTCCAAAAGTTATGATAATATATCTTTTCATTATTTTTTTTGTTTTAATAACTGGTCAGCCTTCAGAAAATAATATTCCTTTTTCTTAGCATCTCCCAATCCATTGAAAGCCTCTCCTAACTGGATATTAAAGTTAATTTCCAAATTCTTATTATCAACGATATAATCGATACCCATCTCTAAAAAGTCTTTGGCTTTTTTATAATTTTTAATCTGATTGTTCGCTAATCCGGAGTAATAATAAAAATCCGGCTGCATAGGGAAGAAATCAATCAGATCTGAAGCTTTTTTTGCCAGCAGGTCAAATTGCTTATTTTCTGTATAGGCCTGCAATAAAAAGATATTTGATTCTACCTCTTGCGGATTATTCTTAGAATATATTTCAAAATAGTGAATTGCTCTTTCCCAATTTTTTCTTTCATAAAAAATCCTGCCTACATCTTTGGTCAAGGCAACCTGATCTTCATTGCTAAAATAAGCTACTGCCTTATCTAAATCGGCATTGAATTGAGGACTGTTTTTTACAAAAACCAAGAATTCTTTTAGAACTTTACGTTTTACTTCATTGTCAATCTTCTTGCTTTCCAACACCTTATTCATTGCTGTTACTGCTTTTTCTCCATCGTTATTATTGAGATGGAATTTAAACAGTCCTACTTGAGCAAATTCAGAATCAGGAATTTCTTTTTCAAGTTTTTTTGCAACTTCATAGGCCTTTTCCTCCTGATTACTTTCTGAATAGAGATATATCAGAGCAATATATTTTGATTCGTCTTTTGGATTTTTTTTGATGGCTTCCAAAAGCTGGTCTTTCTCTCCAATTCGGTATTTTGAATCTTTCAGGATCTGCTGCTTATAGGCGTTTCTCTGAGGCGTTTCGCCAACCGTATCATCCAAATCTTTTATCAGAGCCAAAGCCTTGTCATATTGGTCTGTATACATATAAAGTGACGTCAGGTCTTCTTTATATTTCATATCCATTCCAACTAATTTATTGACCACAACTATAGCTTGGGCATAATCTTTTGTCTGGTAGCAGACATCATACATCCCAACATAGAACCATTTGTTTTTCGGATCTATTAATGACGCTTGCGAAAACGATTCATAGGCTTTTTTATAATCTTTCTGACTTAGGTAATTTTTGCCCAATTCATAATAGATTACTGCATTCTGAGGCTGCAACTTGAGGCATTTTTCTAAAGCGGCAATGGCTTTGTCATAATTTTCAATGCCTTTCTGTTTGAGCGATTCATAAAAACTATCTTGAAAAGCATCTTCCGCCAAGGCAATATCATCCGGTTCCGCCTGTGCAAATGCTTTGGCCGGAAGGCATACTATTCCGAAGAAGAAAAGCTGTAAAAGATACTTTTTAATTTTCATATTGATTTTTTATCAAATTTTATTCCAAAACCGAATAATCGCCTATGCTTATGCTACTAAAATTCCCGTCAAAACTGGCATGGTTTCCAATCATGGCATTATCCAAATTGGCATTTTTTATATGTGAATGAGTCTGTACCAGGCTATTTTTTATGGTACTGTTGATTACATGGGTTCCTTTGCCTAAAGACACATTTGGTCCTACGGTTGCATTAATCAGGATTACATCTTTGCCAATATAACATGGCGGAATAATCGTTGCGTTTTCTGTCTTAACATCATAGTCAATCAAATGCTCTCCGTCATTATGCAAGAATCCTAACATTCTGGAGTTCGTTTCTACGGTGACATTTTTATTTCCGCAATCCATCCATTCGTCAACTTTACCAGGAACAAACTTCAGTCCCTTCTCTTTCATATTCTCCAAGCCGTCAGTAAGTTGATATTCTCCTCCTTTTACAACATTATTATCCAATAAATATTGCAATTCGTTTCTTAAAGTTTCTCCTGACTTGAAATAATAGATACCGATAATGGCTAAATCAGAAACAAATTCTTTAGGTTTTTCAACGAAATCAACAATTTGGTTTTGTTCATTTAGCTGAACAACTCCAAAAGCACTCGGATCATCAACTTGTTTTACCCAGATTACGCTATCGGCTTCTGTATCTAATGTAAAATCTGCACGAAAAAGCGTATCTGCATAAGCTACAACTATTGGTCCGGTCATTGATTCTTTAGCGCTCATGATAGCATGGGCTGTACCCAACGGTTGTTCCTGATAATAAATAGTGCCTTTGGCGCCAAGCTTTTCTGCTATTTCGATCAAATCGACTTCAACCTGCTTTCCAAAGTCTCTGTGGATAATAAAAGCTATTTCTTCTATTTCCTGATTGATAACACCCGCAATATCTTCAACAAGCCTGTGCACGATAGGTTTTCCTGCTATCGGAATCAATGGTTTTGGAACTGTTAATGTATGTGGTCGTAAGCGAGAGCCTCGTCCGGCCATAGGAACTATTATCTTCATCTAGTTTTGGTGTTTTATTTTGAAGTTGGAAATCCAACCTTATTTGTTTTATTTATTTTACTCCCGTACTTCCAAATCCGCCTTCTCCTCTTGAAGTTTCAGACAGTTCTTCTGTTTCTAACCACTCAGCTCTTTCGTGTTTGGCAATAATCAGCTGCGCTATTCTTTCGCCATTTTCGACTACAAAAGCTTCATTTGATAAATTTACTAAAATCACTCCAATCTCACCACGATAATCCGCATCGACTGTTCCGGGAGAATTAAGTACGGTTATTCCTTTTTTTGCAGCCAATCCGCTTCGTGGGCGAACTTGCGCCTCATAACCAACAGGCAATTCTATAAAAAGTCCGGTTTTTACGATAGCTCTTTCTAACGGACCTAAAGTAATAGGTTCTGAAAGATTGGCTCTCAGGTCCATTCCTGCCGAGGCTAATGTTTCGTAATTTGGTAATGGGTGCTGAGATTTGTTTATGATTTTAATTGTCATTGATAATAAAGGTAAAATTTATATGCTTAGGCTTTTCTTTTAATAATACGTAGGATTGTTTCTTTTTCGTTGTAATATATGAAATAGATAAATGCGATCAACATTGGTATTCCTACCCAATAATTTTCTCTATATCCATAAAAATAAATGAATGAAAAAAGAATGGAGATCACGAGATAGGCTCCTATCGCTTTTTTATCATACGGTATCGGATAGTATTTGTTACCCCATACATAGGAAATAAACATCATGCTTCCGTAAGCCGCTATGGTTGCAATTGCTGAGCCATAATAACTAAACGACGGAATAAGCAGGTAATTCAACACTAATGTTATGACTGCCCCTATAATTGAAATATAAGCTCCAATATGTGTTTGGTTGGTTAGTTTATACCATACTGAAAGGTTGGTGTAAATACCAAGGAAAAAATTAGCCAGGATAATCAGCGGCACGACTCCCATAGCATCCCAGAATGACGAATCACGAATCATGAATATCTTTAAGACGTCAGCAAAAACAATAACTGCCAATGTCATCAAAGAGCCAAATATTACAAAGTATTTCGTAATCGTAGCATACGTCTGTTTTGCATTTTCATTAGAAGCATGGCTAAAAAAGAAAGGCTCAATACCCAAAGTATATGCCGTTCGGAACAGCACCATAAAAAGCCCCAGCTTATAACAAGCTGAATAAATCCCGACTTCTGCTTCGGCAATATCCGGCGGAAGTAAGTATTTCAATAATATCTTATCAAACTGGTCATTAATAGCAAAGGCAATACCTGCAATCATGATTGGAAATCCATATCGCAGCATTTTTTTCCACAATTTGAAATCAAAATGCCAATGAACATGCAGGTAATTCGGCAAAAACACCAACAGTGTCAGCAAGCTCGCTACAATGTTGGATACGAAAATATAGCCAACCTTGAAATCTTCAAAATACAACGAGCTTATAAAACTATCCGGATTTTGTTGGGCTATTTTGGGAAGATAAATCAAGAAAAACAGGTTCAATCCTAAGTTCACACCTACATTTCCAATTTTTACAGCTGCATAAAACATCGGTCTCTGTCGAGCCCTAAGTTTTGAAAAAGGAATAATCACCAAGGCATCAAGTACCAATATCCAGATAACATAGGTTACATATTGCACATCAACATCAATAAACTCTGAAACTGAAGTCCTAAAAAGGAGTGCGAGTACTAGGAAAAGAATACTTGTCCAAAATATTGAAACTGTTGATGTTTCGACAACTGTTTTTTTATCATCTTCCGTATTATAGAACCTAAAAAAAGAAGTTTCCATTCCGTAGGCCAGAATGACATTAAAAAAAATCAGATAGGCAAAAATAATATTGACTTGCCCGTATTCCGCTTTTGGAAGCAGTTCCGTATAAAGCGGTACCAAAAAAAAGCTAAACATTCTTGGTACAACAGTAGCAAGTCCGTAAATCGCTGTTTGCTTGAAAAGATTTTTATATAAGCTCAAAATAGGTTCCGTCAATTTTATTTAACAAAAATAGCTAATTCTTTGATTTCAGACTCATTTTAAAATTCTTAAAAGCATATTTTATTGGAATTTTCTTTAAATGAAAAAGTCCGCATAAGGTTAGATTCAAAAAAAGATATCTTTGCCAAAATTATCAGACTTTTCACGTGAAAAAACATTTCTTCCTATACACTTTACTACTGTCAGTTCAGTTATTTGCTCAAAATTATCCTGAGGCTAAAAAAGTCCCGGTCCTTTTTTCAAAACATCATTTTTCCTATCAGGACGATTATTCCTGGATGGAAAAAACAGACTCTAAGGAAACTAAAGCCTGGGTGAATTCAGAAAATGAACTTACAGATTCGCATTTGGAAGCAATCAAGAAAAACTATTCGAGTCTTTCTAAGATTAAAGAATATGATTTCCTATCAACTTATGCTATTCCGGTTAAAAAAGGAAAGTATTTTTTTGCAAGCTATAGAATTGATAAAGACAAACCTGCTTATCTTTTTTACAAAAAGAACCTAAACGATAATCCTATTGAGCTTATAAATCCGTCAAAGATTTTTAATAACAATAATGTTAGCATTAATGGCTATTATCCTTCAAAAAGTTCCAAATTACTTGCCTTTTCTGTTAGCAATGATGGAAGCGATATGCGTGAAATCCGATTTGTTAATTTGGATAGCAGAAAAAATCTGGATGACAGGCTAACTAACGTCAGATATTCTAATCTTGCCTGGAATAAAGATGAGGGTGTTTTTTACAAGAGAAACCGAAATACAGACCGTTTTGCAGTTGACACAACCTATCAGTTGTATTACCATAAAATCGGGGCTCTGCAAGACAATGACAAACTGGTTTATGATACAAGTGATACAAAAAGTTATTTTACTTTTTTTACGGCCGAGGATAAACTTTTTGTTATTGAACAAAATGAAGATGAAACGCAGGTAAAATATTTTTATGCCACTTTGAGTGACGAGTCCTTAACATTTACAAGAATTTTTGAGAATACCGATGACAGTTTTGATTTTTTAAACTATGCCAATGGACGTGTTTATTTTTCAACTTCAAAATTTGGCTGGGGAGAAGTTCGTTCCTTTGATTTAAATGGCAATGATGAAAAAGTTATTGTGCCTCAAATCTATGCCAACCTTTTAGTCGACACTTTTTTCTATAAGGATTATATCATTGCAAAATACAAAACGGTTGGATCAAACTATATGTTGATTTATGATTATGAAGGAACGTTTATCCGAAAATTTGAGGCGCCAATGGGAATGAATTTCAGAATCAATTATTTAGAATCGGAGACAAAAAACCTGTATGTTACTTTCTTTTCTTACACCATTTCAAATCACAATTACAAACTAAATATTGAAACCGGCAAACACAATCCTTACTTTAATGATTTCAATCAACCCAAGCCTTCTCTATTTCCTTTTGATTATTTTGAAACTAAAGCAACTACCTATAAAAGCAGGGATAATAAGGATGTTCCTATTACAATAATTTATAAAAAAGGAACTAAGCTAGATGGAAATAACCCAACCTTATTGGAAGCTTATGGCGGTTTTGGAGCTGTCTCCGGACCACATTATGATACCGGATTGCTTTATTTTTTAGAAAAGGGAGGTGTTTATGCTTATGCTGAGATACGTGGTGGCGGTGAAAAAGGCATCAAATGGCATACCGAAGGGAAAGGATTAAAGAAAATTAATACGTTCAATGATTTTATTGATGCTGCCGAATATCTGATTAAGGAAAACTATACCAATCCTAGTAAATTAGCAATTACCGGAGGATCCCAGGGAGGTTTACTAGTAGGTGTTGCCATGACTAAAAGACCGGATTTATTTAAGGTCGCAATTCCAAAAGTAGGGGTATTTGATATGGCAAAATTTGATTTGTATACAGTTGGAAAAAGACATTTAGACGAATACGGAAATCCTAATGTTGAAGCAGAATTTAATTTGCTTCTGAGTTATTCTCCTTATCACAATATAAAAGAGGATGTCAATTATCCAACCACATTGATTATCACTTCAGAAAATGATGATCGGGTTCCACCCCTGCATTCGTATAAGTTTGCGGCCCGATTGCAAAACAGAAGTGCTCAAAAAAATCCGATTTATTTAAAAACATTATCAAATTCAGGACATTCCGGCAAATCTACTTATCAGGGTCAAACCGAAGAAGAAGCTTCTTTCTACAATTTCTTATTGTATCATCTAAACAATTAATCGCAAAAATATATTTATACAAAAAAGGCTGAGAAAGTATATTTCCCAGCCTTTTTCATATTATTATTAGTATTATTATTCTTTAACCAATTTGAAATTGTGCTGTCCGCCTTCAGCAAATAATTTCACTACATACGTTCCAGCTGACAGTTTACTGATATTAAGCTCAAAATCTGACTGTCCTGCTTTTTGTGATAGCACTTCCTGTCCTAAAAGGTTATACACCTTAACATCTTGTATGTCTGATTTGTATTGTACGTTTAATACGTCTTTTGCCGGATTAGGATATACCGTCAAAGAGTTCAAGTCGAAAGAGTTTACACCTAATGCTGCTACATTTACTGTAAAGTCTAGTGCTTGACCGTATGAATCAAAGATTTCATCCAAAAACAAATCTTCCACAGCAACAGCGCATGGTGTTGGAAACAATACATAGTCATCTAATTCTTCTGTCCAAACCTTTATAATACGGATACGCGTATTTCCTGTAGTTGCAGTTGAAGGAACCAGGATTGACGTTGATGCGATAGCACCATCATTTCCTGTGGTGCCATTCAGCTTTCCGATATAATAGTATTCTCCGGCATCACTAAAAAGTCCATTCTGATTCCAATCAATATAAGCAATATATTCATTGTCAAATTCTCCATGTGAGTTCCCTTGCACCTGTATTGTATAAGACTGCCCCGGAGTAACATTTGCAACCGTAGAAGTGTGATTTAAAAGTACTGTTGCCACATCTGTATTTGTTATAGAAGCACCTGCAAAATTTACGGAAGTTATTTCTTCTACATCTTCAACAACTGTTATGTTGCAATATGGATTTGGAAAGTTTTGAGCATACGCTCCAGCCCCTAAAAGGGCTAATAAAAAAGTAATTTTCTTCATAATATGTTATTTGATCAACTACGAATATATAAAAAAAGCCAGCAAATGCTGGCTTTTTTTCTCAAAAAAATACTTTTTTTATGCGTTCAACGCTTCGGCTCCACCTACAATCTCTAAGATTTCATTGGTAATAGCAGCCTGACGTGCTTTGTTGTATGTCAATTTCAATTGGTTTCTCAATTCTGTTGCGTTATCAGTTGCTTTGTGCATTGCTGTCATACGGGCTCCGTGCTCAGAAGCAAAAGAATCTCTGATTGCTTTGTACAATTGCGTTTTTAACGAACGTGGAATCAATTCTTCAACGATTTCTTCTTTTGATGGTTCAAAAAGGTAATCTACCTGATTTTTGCTTTCTGCCTTTACCGGAACAATTGGCAAGAATTGCTCAGTAATGATAACCTGCGTTGCAGCATTTTTGAATTGGTTATAAACCAATTCAATCTTATCATAACTTCCGTCAGCATATAGCTTCATCAATTCTTCCGCAATTTCAGCAACATTATGAAAAGTCAAATCATCAAAAACGCCATTATTATTTATAACTACGTTATTTGTCTTTTTGACAATGTCGTTACCTTTTTTACCAATTGTAACAAAATCAACTTTCTTTCCCGCATAGTTTTGTAAAAGGTTTTTAGTTTCTTTTACAACGTTCGAATTGAATGCACCACACAAACCTCTGTTTGATGTAATTGCAACAATAAGAACTTTGTTTACAGGTCTTTGGTCAGAATATTTTCCACCACTTTCTCCATCAAGCGAAGCACTTACATTTTGCAGCAATTCGGTTAATTTTTCAGCATAAGGACGCATTGCCGTAATGGCATCTTGCGCTTTCTTAAGCTTTGCAGCAGAAACCATTTTCATCGCCGAAGTAATTTGCATCGTTGATGAAACGGAAGTAATTCTATTACGGATTTCCTTTAAGTTTGCCATTTTTTATTACTCTAAAGTCGCAAGTCATAAAGACAAAAGTTTAGTGAAATACCAATTTGGCTTTTCGGCTTTTGTCTTTAAGACATTTGACTAATTTTAGTTATATTTCGCTGATACTTCTTTAGCTACATTCTCGATAACATCAGTAATTTTGTCATCAAGTTTTCCAGCTTTCAAAGCATCAAGAGTATCTCTATGTTTATTGTTCATGAATTCCAAGAAATCTTTCTCGAATTCTTTTACTTTATTAACAGGAACGTTTCTCAATAAGTTTTTAGAACCTGCATAGATAATTGCTACCTGATCTTCAACAGTAAAAGGATCATTCAAACCTTGTTTCAAGATTTCAACGTTTCTCTTACCTTTTTCAATTACGTTTAATGTAACAGCATCCAAGTCAGAACCAAACTTAGCGAACGCTTCCAATTCACGGAATTGTGCCTGGTCAAGTTTCAAAGTACCTGATACTTTTTTCATTGATTTGATCTGTGCGTTACCTCCAACACGAGATACAGAGATACCTACGTTAATCGCTGGACGAACCCCAGAGTTGAACAAGTCAGACTCCAAGAAAATTTGTCCGTCTGTAATCGAGATTACGTTTGTTGGGATATATGCAGAAACGTCACCCGCTTGTGTTTCAATGATTGGCAAAGCAGTCAATGAACCACCACCTTTTACGATTGGCTTCAATGAATCTGGCAAATCGTTCATGTTTTTAGCAATGTCATCGTTATTGATAACTTTACAAGCTCTTTCTAACAATCTTGAGTGAAGGTAGAAAACGTCTCCAGGATAAGCCTCACGTCCTGGTGGTCTTCTCAAAAGAAGAGAAACCTCACGGTAAGCTACTGCTTGCTTAGACAAATCATCATAAACAATCAATGCCGGACGTCCAGAGTCTCTAAAGTATTCACCGATAGCAGCACCTGCGAAAGGAGCATAAACTTGCATCGGAGCTGGATCAGAAGCATTAGCCGCTACAATGATTGTATAAGCCATTGCCCCTTTTTCTTCTAATGTTTTTGCAATTCCTGCTACAGTCGAAGCTTTTTGTCCGATTGCAACATATATACAGAATACAGGCTGACCTGCATCATAAAATTCTTTTTGGTTCAGGATGGTATCAATACATACTGTAGATTTACCAGTCTGACGGTCACCAATTACAAGCTCTCTTTGTCCACGTCCAACCGGAATCATGGCATCGATAGCTTTTACACCTGTTTGTAATGGTTCAGTTACCGGCTGACGGAAGATAACTCCAGGAGCTTTTCTTTCCAATGGCATTTCATATAGTGTTCCACCGATAGGTCCTTTACCATCGATTGGCTGACCTAAAGTATTTACTACACGTCCTACCATTTCTTCACCAACTTTAAGCGAAGCAATACGTTGTGTTCTTTTCGCTGTAGAACCTTCTTTGATTCCTGTTGATGGTCCTAAAAGAACGACACCCACATTATCTTCTTCCAAGTTCAAAACGATACCTTCCATACCGTTATCAAATTCTACAAGCTCACCGTATTGAACATTTGAAAGCCCGTACACACGAGCAATACCATCTCCAACTTGAAGTACTGTTCCAACTTCTTCCAGCGTAGCACCAGATTCAAAACCTGATAATTGCTTTTTTAATATTGCTGAAATTTCAGCAGGTTTGATTTCCGCCATTTTGTTTTATAATTTATACACTTTCCGTGTGGTAAAACTAATTACTAAACTCTCTTTTTAAAACTTGTAATCTGTTGGCAATTGAAGCATTGTATTGCTTATCGCCTATTCTTAGAATAAATCCTCCAATGATGGATGGATCTACTATATTTTGAATTGTGATTTTCTTATCTGAAAATTCCTTGATTTTTTCAGAAACCTTTGCTTCTAAAGCTGAATCCATTGGAATGGCTGTAGTTACTTTTGCAACTTCAAGACCATTCATTTCATCAAACTGAATTTTATATTGCGATGCAATATCAGCAAGGATTTCAAATCTCTTGTTTTCAAACAGCAAGTGGAAAAGACCTTTAGTCACTCCATTTACATTTGCGAAAACTTCTGTCAGGGCCGCTTCTTTAACACCAACTCCGATAGTAGGATTTTGAATAAAAGTATTCAACTCTTCATTACCAGCTACTGTTGATGCAATCGAAGCCATATCATTATAGACATCTTGCGCCGCACCATTGGTTAGCGCCAAATCTAAAATTGCTTTTGCGTATCGGATTGCTGCTCTAGTTCCTGACATATTAGTTTAATTTTACGTCACCTAACATTTTCTCAACCAATTTGGTTTGAGCTTCTTTGTTAGACAATTCCTCTTTCAATAATTTCTCAGCAATGTCAAGAGACAATGATGAAACTTGAGATTTCAATTCAGCCATTGCCGCATTTTTCTCAGCTTCGATAGCAGTTTTTGCCTGCTCGATCATTCTTTCTCCCTGAACTTGTGCTTCGTGTTTAGAATCTGCAATCATTTTATCTCTCATTTCACGAGCTTCTTTCAATAAAACGTCACGCTCCATACGAGCTTCTTGCAAGATACGCTCATTGTCTGCAGTAAGGTTTTGCATTTCCTTACGCGCTGCTTCAGCAGATGCCAATGCATTGTTGATAGATTCCTCACGTCCTTTTACAGCTCCTAAAATAGGCTTCCAAGCGAATTTTCTTAAAAGAATAAAGAAAACTATGAAGATAATTGTTGTCCAAAAAACTAAACTCTCTGGTGCAGTAAAATTCATAAACTTATATATTTAATTTGTTTTGTCCTTTTTAAAAAACTTCCTGAAACCAACCGTTTCAGGAAGTTTTGTTTACTTTAAATTACTTTGCAATTAATGCAACAACTACTGCGAAAAGAGCAACACCTTCGATAAGTGCAGCTGCGATAATCATAGCAGTTTGAATTTTTGAAGTAGCTTCTGGCTGACGAGCAATAGCATCCATTGCAGATCCACCAATTTTTCCAATACCAATACCTGCACCAATTGCAGCTAATCCAGCACCGATTCCAGCTAATACCATAGTAATAAATTTATATAGTTAATAATTAATAAAACTCAAATTAATGATGATCGTGTTCTTCTACAGCCTGACCAATAAACAATGCTGACAACAATGTGAAAACATAGGCCTGCAATGCAGCAACCAACATTTCCAAGACACTCATGAACAACACGAATGCACCAGAAACCGGAGAAATCGCAACTGTCTTAAAGATGAATATCAAAGAAACCAAACTCAAGATGATAATATGACCCGCAGTAATGTTCGCGAATAAACGAATCATCAAGGCGAAAGGTTTTGTAAGCATACCGATGATTTCAATCGGAACCATGATTGGATATAATGCTTTTGGAACCGGAGGAAGCAAAATGTGTTTCCAGTAATATTTGTTTCCGCTTAGTGTAGTTACTATAAAAGTAATCAATGCCATCACGAAAGTAAAGAATATATTTCCTGTTAAGTTAGAGCTGAATGGGAAGAAAGGAATCAAACCGATAAGGTTGTTGATCCAGATAAAGAAGAATATCGTCAAAAGATATGGCATGTATTTCGCATATTTTTTGTGACCGATATTTGGAATTGCAATGTCGTCTCTTACGAAAGTAACCAGCGGCTCTAAGAAACCAGCCAATCCTTTAGGCGCCATCTTGTTTTTCTTGTACGAACGTGCTACAGCAGTAAACAACAAGAAAAGTACGATTGCCGACATTAACATTGAAAAAACGTTCTTTGTAATTGAGAAGTCCAAAGGTCTTGCTTCAAAATTAAAAGCGCCTTTTTCTTCTTCTGTCAGTTTTTCAAATTTATCTGCGTAAAAAATCACTTCATTATAACGAACAAATTCTTGTCCGTTTGCAGACACTACGTGGTGTCCTGTGTTGTCGTGATGGAATTCTTTTGAAGAGAAAATCGTCAGTCCGTTGTTTGTCCATAAAATAACCGGAAGACTGAACG
>CAZFGA010000023.1:0-60874 GCA_964518395.1 uncultured Flavobacterium sp. | reverse complement strand
GCAGTAATTCGTCTGACAAATATCTTAGAAATAAGTTGCGGCATGATATTATCCCAATACTAAAAAGCCTGAATTCTTCTTTTTTGGATTCTTTTGAAGACACCTTAAATAATTTGCAACAGGCAAAATCATTAGTTGATGATGCCTCGGTTTTGGTATATAAACAGGTTGTTTCTGAAAAAGACAACCAAAAATATTTTGCTCTTTCAGAATTGAAAAGACTGCCTAATTATCGGGCTTATTTGTATGAATGGCTCAAGCCTTTCGGATTCAAGGCATGGGAAGATATTTATGGGCTGACAGAAGCCCAATCCGGCAAAATAATCCTAGCTGAAAATTACAGGCTATTGAAAGATAGGGACTATCTTATCCTGGAACCAATTTTAGAAAAAGATACTGCCATTTATGAAATAATTGGAGACGAAATTTGGTCGCCAATCCATCTGAAAATTTCAGATGCAGATCAAACAACAAAGCCTTCAGATTCTAGCCTTATTTATGTAGATAAAGAAACGTTAAAGTTTCCGTTACATATCAGAAAATGGCAGGAAGGTGACTATTTTTGCCCTGCTGGAATTGATGGAAGAAAGAAAATCAGTAAGTATTTTAAGGACGAGAAAATGTCTTTAAGCGAAAAAGAAAATACATGGCTGCTGATTTCTGACCAAAAGATAGTCTGGATTATCGGTAAACGTTCAGATCAGAGATTTTATACAACAAATGCAACTCAACAAATATTAAAAATAGAAATTCTAAAATGAAAAAAATAAGCCTCCTGCTATTGTTCTTTTTCTTCGCCTTTGTTTCTTCTCATGCGCAGATTTTAGATCCTGTAAAATGGACTTCCAAAATAGAAAAACTATCTGATACAGAATATATAATGACTTTTGACGGCGTAATTGAGCCGGAGTGGCATATGTATTCTCAATTTACGCCGGAAGGTGGTGTTAACCCGCTGGAAGTCTTGATGAATAATGGGGAAGGCAATTTTTCAGCAACAGCTAAGGCAGAAGAAAGCAAAACACGTACTGAATTCAATGATATTTTTAAAATAGACGAGATTTTTTTCGAAAATACCGTACAACTAAAGCAGAAGATTAAAATTACTAATAAGGACAACAATCTTGTCCAAATTGAATTGTCTTATCAGGTATGTAAAAAAGTCTGCATCCAGCAGAATAAATATTTCGAGTTTGACCTGAAAAACCTTTCGGCTCAAGAAGTTAAGTTTTTTTCTGAACCGGTAACAACCGATGTGAAAAAAAAAGCAGAGGTAGTAACAACAAAAAAGCCGGAAAAGGAAACTGAAAAAGGGCTTCTATCTATCTTTTTAATTGCTTTTTTCTCAGGATTCGCTGCCCTGTTAACGCCTTGCGTTTTCCCAATGATTCCGATGACGGTAAGTTTCTTTACCAAACAAAGCAAAACAAAATCACAAGGAATCAGGAATGCTATACTATATGGTGTTTCCATTATCTTGATTTATGTAATATTAGGCTCATTGGTTACAGCAATTTTTGGTGCTGATGCATTAAATGCACTATCTACTAACGTATGGTTTAATATCATTTTCTTCGTTCTGTTAGTTTTTTTTGCTTGTTCCTTTTTGGGGGCTTTCGAAATTGTTTTGCCTAATTCCTGGGCTAATAAAGTTGACAGACAGGCAGACAGAGGAGGTTTTATAGGAATCTTTTTTATGGCATTAGCCTTAGCGATTGTTTCGTTTTCTTGTACTGGACCAATTGTAGGGTCGCTTTTAGTAGAAGCCGCCTCTAAAGGTGGAATCGCACCTATTGTAGGAATGGTAGGCTTCTCTTTAGCTTTGGCACTTCCTTTTATGCTTTTCGCCTTATTCCCAGGTTGGATGAACTCACTTCCAAAATCTGGGGGATGGCTTAATACGGTTAAAGTTTCACTAGGATTCCTGGAGTTGGCTTTTGCATTCAAGTTTCTTTCCAAAGCGGATTTGGTAATGCAAACGCATTTATTAGAAAGAGAAGTCTTTTTAGCGATATGGATTGCAGTATTTGGTGCCTGGGCATTCTATCTGTTTGGAAAGATTACGTTACCGCATGATAGTCCGTTACCGCATATTTCTGTAGGAAGATTTTTGTTAGGTCTTTTAGCATTAACGTTTACAATCTATCTTATTCCAGGACTCTGGGGCGCTCCATTAAAGATTATCAGTGGTTTTCCACCGTCAATTACTTATAGTGAGTCGCCGTATGGAGTTGGGAACTCGAAAGGAGGCGGAAATTCTTCGGGAGAGGAACTTCCTGAAGGAGCAAAACTAGCGGTTCATGATATTGTAGCTTTTACAGATTATGAGCAAGGCGTTGCCTATGCTAAAAAAGTAAATAAACCAATCTTATTGGATTTTACAGGATTTGGCTGTGAGAACTGTCGTAAAATGGAAGATTTTGTATGGTCAGACAGTAAGATACAATCAATTCTTAAGAATGATGTTGTTTTGATTTCTTTATATGTTGATGAGAAACAGGAACTTGCGGAGGCAGAAAAATATGTGTCTAAAGAAACAGGTAGGAAAATCAAAACCAAAGGAAATAAATGGAGTGATTTTCAAATTACAAGATATAAGGCAAATGCGCAACCATATTATATTATCCTTGATTCTGAAGGAAATGATTTAAACGAAGGAGTAGGATATACTCCTGATAAAGAAGAATATGAAGCCTGGCTGAAATCAGGAATTTCAAAGCATAAAAAAGGGTGATCGTAAGATCACCCTTTTTTTTAAGAAGCAGAAAGTTCTCGTGTTTGTCTTTTGAATCCGCCATCATTTTTGCAGATATCAACAATAGCTTGTTGTGTCCATGGAATAGTTGGGTTTGGACAGTATTGATTACCATTTTTGCAGGTAACGGTCCATACTTTATCACTACCGCCATTAATAGTTTTTTGTTCTGATTTTTTTAGCTCAGTAACACCGTTTAAGTTTGAAATGTTTTCTAACATAAAAATTATATTAATAGTTACACAATAACCAAATATAATATTTTATTAAATAAAAACCTACAAAATATTTTATTTATTCCTGATTACCAATTAGTTTTCGAGCAGCGATCTGTACAGGGTCCCAAACTGGCGAGAACGGTGGGGCATAAGATAAGTCCAAATCAATGATGTTTCTTAAGGTTAGCTTATTGGTAAGTGCGACTGCAAGTACATCAATTCTTTTTGCTGCACCTTCTTCACCGATAATTTGTCCGCCAAGTAGTTTTCCCGATTTTCTTTCAGCTATTAGCTTTACACAAATGTCTTTGGCATCTGGATAATAGTGTGCTCTGGTTTTAGATTCAATGGTCGTCGTAATATAATCTATTCCTAATGATTTTGCTTCTTTCTCCAACAGTCCGGTTCGGGCAACTTCATAAGAACAGATTTTGCAGACGGCAGTTCCTACAATTCCCGGGAAAGTAGCTTTTTGACCAAGAATATTTTTTCCGGCAACCACTCCGGTTTTATTCGCTACTGTTCCTAAAGACACATAAAAAGGCTTTTTGCTTACCAAATGGAACGTTTCGGCACAATCACCGGCAGACCATACATTTCTAATATTGGTTCTTTGTGTTCTGGAAACCTTAACGGCACCTTTTTCGGATAGCGCTATTTTTGAGTTTTTAAGGAAAGCGGTATTGGGTCCCGTTCCCATTCCTAAAATGACCATATCGGCTTTTAATTTCTGCTTATTGGTCACAACGGCAGAAACGGTATTGTTTTTCACTTCAAAATGTTTGAGTTCTTCATTGAGGTAAATTGTAACACCAAGTTTTTCCATAGCTTCGCGAATAGTCTTGCCCATATCCGGGTCAAGTGTATTCATGATTTCTTGGGAACGGTTGATTATAGAAACTTTAAGTCCCTTGATAAGTAAGGCTTCTGCCATTTCCAATCCAATATAGCCACCACCAACAATCACGGCATTTTTTGGCTTGGAATCTTCTATAAATCGGCTAATTTTTATGCCGCTCCTCAATGTTGAAATCCCAAAAATACCTTCCGCATCTCTGTTTTCTACTTCCGGGCAAAAGGCCTTTCCCCCGGTGGCAATCAGAAGCTTGTCGTAGCTTTCCCAAAATTGTGTTTTTTCAATGCTATTCTTTACCAAAACCCTGTTTTGGTCTGTGTCTACTTCCAGTACTTCATGCAAGATGCGTGCATCTATTGAGTACTTTTTTTTGAATTGTTCGGGAGTCCGTACGATTAATTCTTCTGAGGTACTTACTTTTCCTGAGATAAAATAAGGAATCCCACAAGCAGAATAGGAGGTATATTCTGATTTTTCAAATACAACGATTTCAATTTCTTTGTCTTCGCGCCGCACTTTGGATGCAGCGCTCATTCCGGCAGCGTCGCCACCAATAATAATAAGTTTTTGTTTTTTCATAAAATAAAATCAGCCAAGATGCTTAAATATAAGCATTTTGGCTGAATTAGTAAAGTTAGGAAGAGATTTACTTTTTGAGGAATACTTTGAATTGGGTTCCTATGCCCAATTCTGATTCGATTTCGATTTTTCCATTTAACTTTTGCACCATCTTTTGTACGGTAGAAAGTCCTATTCCGGTTCCTTTTGCGGCAAAACGGTCTGTTTTCCCCAAAGTTTCGAAGATATTGAAAATCTTATGGTGGTTCGCTTTGTCAATTCCACAGCCGTTATCTTGTATGGAAATGATATTATGGTCTTCCGTTTCGGAAAAATCAAGATGGATAATACCTTTCGGCTTATCGTTGTATTTTATACTATTGCTGATCAGGTTATAAAATATCTGACCCAGCGCCATTTTGTTGGAACGGATTTTATGGTTCTTTTCCGGAAGTATGAACTGGAATTCATTTTTAGTGTCGAGTATGTCAATGAGATATTGCATAAAATCATTCAGCCTGATGCTTTCATTGGCTATAACCTGCTCGTTATCGTATTTGTAATATTCCAGTATAGCATCAACCAGTTTTTTCAGCTCTTCAGACGATTTATAGATATAGCTCAGCATTTGCATTCCGTCACCGTCAAGTTGGTCATGATTGCTTTCCTGAAGCAGTCGGGTCAACATCATGATATTGTTTAAAGGAGATTTGATATCGTGCGAAACGATGGAAGCAAACTGCTCTAAATCTTTGTATTTGGAAAGGAGCATGTTGTGGTTTTCCATCAGTTGGAAATTCTTCTTTCTCAATTCCAGCAAATTAATAACCTGATTGGCTAGTTTTTCTAAAGCCAATAGCTGAAAGTTATCCAAGTTTCTTGGTTGATTGTCAATAACGCATAACGAACCTAAGGCATAACCGTCAGGATCTACTAAAGGCACGCCTACATAACAGCGAACATTTGGATGACCGAGAACATTTGGATTGTCATAAAAGCGATCGTCTTCAAGCGAGTCAGAAATAATCATCATTTCGCGTGGATTACTTAATGTATGCGCGCAAAATGAGGTGTCTCGTGCTCCTTCGGAAAATTCGAGTCCAATTTTCGATTTGAACCATTGACGGTCTTTGTCAACTAATGTGATAGTTGAAATAGGAGTATGGCAGATTTCTGAAGCAAGCTTGACTATGTCATCGAAATCTTTTTCGGGAGCGCTGTCTAATATTTTATAAGCCAATAAGGCATCAAGACGCTCCTTTTCATTGTGTGGTATTTGAGGAGAAATCATTGGGAGCTAATAATAGGTTTACTATACTTTATACGAAAAAAATAGGTTAATGGTTTTATAGTTTTTTAATAATTTATAAAAATATTCTATTTCTAATTTGGTTCGACATTTATTATTGAGTTTAACAGATTTTATCTCCAAATTTTCCTGATTCCAAATAAGAAATTTAGTATTTTAGCTTAATTAATTCGTATAAGCCATGTTAGTAAAAGTTTATGGAAGCGCCGTTTTTGGCGTTGAAGCCACAACAATCACCATTGAAGTAAACATAGATAAAGGTATAGGCTACCATCTGGTAGGATTGCCTGATAATGCCATCAAGGAAAGCAGCTATCGTATAGCTGCGGCATTAAAAAACAACGGCTACCAGCTGCCGGGAAAGAAGATCACCATTAACATGGCACCAGCCGATTTAAGAAAAGAAGGTTCTGCTTATGATCTTACTTTGGCTATTGGCATTCTTGTCGCATCAGGACAACTACAGTCTGACGAAGTGGACCGTTATGTTATTATGGGAGAACTTTCATTAGATGGGAGTTTGCAGCCAATACGTGGCGCCTTGCCTATTGCAATCAAGGCAAAAGATGAAGGTTTCAAAGGTTTTTTTCTTCCAAAACAAAACCTAAAGGAAGCCGCAATTGTTTCGGACTTGGAAGTGTATGGTGTGGAAAATGTACAGGAAGTGATTGACTTTTTCGAAGGGAAAGGAAACATTCAACCTGCTGTTTTTGATACCAGAGAAGAATTTTATAAAACTTTAGATTTTCCGGAATCTGATTTTAGTGATGTAAAAGGGCAGGAGTCGATTAAACGCTGTATGGAGATTGCCGCCGCCGGAGGGCATAATATTATTTTGATAGGTCCGCCAGGCGCTGGTAAGACCATGTTGGCGAAACGGCTTCCAAGCATTTTACCGCCAATGACTTTGCGTGAAGCGCTAGAAACTACAAAGATCCACAGTGTTGCCGGAAAGGTAAAAGAGGCCGGACTGATGAATCAGAGGCCGTTCCGAAGTCCGCACCATACCATATCCAATGTAGCTTTGGTTGGCGGTGGGAGCTATCCGCAGCCCGGCGAAATTTCAATGGCCCATAATGGCGTATTGTTTTTGGATGAATTGCCGGAATTTAAGAGGGAAGTATTGGAAGTAATGCGTCAGCCTTTGGAAGACAGGGAAGTCACTATTTCAAGAGCCAAATTTACGGTAACCTATCCGTCATCGTTTATGCTGGTTGCCAGTATGAATCCAAGTCCAAGTGGTTTTTTTAATAACTCTGAATCTTCTATTTCATCATCGCCTCATGAAACGAGTCGTTATCTGAATAAAATTTCCGGTCCGCTGCTTGACAGGATTGATATTCATATTGAAGTAACGCCGGTTCCTTTTGATAAATTATCTGAAGAAAGAAAGGCGGAAAGCAGTGCTAGTATTCGAGAACGGGTAATAAAAGCAAGAGAAATCCAGGTGTTGCGATTTTCAGAATACGAAAAAGTAAATTATAATGCACAGATGTCTACACGCCTGATTCGTGAATTTTGCATATTAGATGAAAACTCAAAAGAATTGTTGAAATCGGCTATGGAAAGGCTGAATCTTTCAGCCAGAGCCTATGACCGGATATTAAAAGTGGCCCGAACGATAGCCGATTTGGAAAATGCCACGGCTATAGCTTCGCATCATATTGCTGAAGCCATTCAATATAGAAGTTTGGATAGGGAAGGCTGGTTAGGGTAAACAGTGTTTATTGGTAGAAGCCTATTTCTTCTTTCAGCATCTTATTAATTAGCCCGTATGTGTCTTCGTTATAAATCGATGGAAAAGCATTTTCTACTTCTCTAATCTTTTTTTCTGTTTCAATTAATAATGGCAAGGGTTTTCTGTTTCCCTTAAAAATAAATCCAACCCTGTCATTATCAAATAAATCATAGGCTATAGATGTATCAATTGACGAAAATATATGAGAAAACAAAAGACTTCTTTGGTTTAAAATTGAACTAATGTCATCAACATAATGCCAGCTTTGTTCATCGGATAATGCATTTGCCAATATTTCTTTTTCGTCCAACTCCCAATTTTCCAATTCATTCTGCAGGTTCTGCCATGAGTTTTCTGTATATTTTAGGAGGATAAAAAACAGCTCGTTATTGCCATTTCCCAACGTCCAATAATCGGAATCCCGGTCTTTATATTCTTGGATGTATTGTACTATTTCTGATTTGCTGCTCATGATGTTATGGTTTAATATAAATTAAGTCAGATCCAATTCAAGATGAATGTCAAGAGGTTCAAGCCTAAATAAATCCGAATCAATCTCTTTGGCTATAACTGCACCTTCATTCAAATAAAAATCAACGGTTGCTTTGGTAGGTGTAGCGGAAATATAGAGTTTTTTTGCCCCAAAGCCCATTGCGATTTTTTTGCATTCCTCAACCAGTTTATGACCAATTCTTTTTCCTCTGTAATTAGTGCTAACATACAATATGTCCATCTTGCAATATTCCGAATGGCTTCCTCTTGTTTTATTTTCGACAGAAGCTACGCCTACAATTGTGTCACCATCAAAAGCACCAATGACTTTTCCGCCTTCTTCAAAAATACGGTTTTGCGATTTGATAATATAGTCCAGTTCTTTCGGTTCAAAAGCCGTTACCACACAATATTCAGTCTTTAGGATAAGCTCGCGATTTGTGTATTCGTATATTTCATGGATAGTTTCTGAACGATCAATTTTTTTAATTGTAACTAATTCATTTTGTTTTAATTCTCTGTAGGTAAGTTTCATACTCATCTTTCAAAAATAAGAGATGTACAGCCATAAAAAAAGGATTCAACTGAATCCTTTCCTTTTATCGTATTTCAGCAAAGGTATCGCCCTGCTTTATGTCTCCGGTTTTAAACCCTTTGTTGAACCAATACATTCGCTGTTCTGACGTACCGTGCGTAAAAGAATCGGGAACAACCTGTCCCTGCATTTTCTTTTGGATGGCATCATCTCCAACGGCATTTGCGGCGCTTAAGGCTTCTTCAATATCGCCGGGTTCTAAGATTTGATTCATTTCTTCATTATAATGCGTCCAGACACCGGCATAGAAATCTGCCTGGAGTTCCAACGCTACGGAAAGTTTATTGGCTTCGGCTTCGCTTAGTCCTTGCTGCATCTGCCTCATTTTGGCTGAAGTTCCTAAAAGTGTCTGTACATGATGACCAATTTCATGGGCAACTACATAGGCAACAGCAAAATCGCCTCCTTTGGCCCCAAATTTTGATTTTAATTCATCAAAGAAAGTCATATCCATATATACCTTCTGGTCGCCAGGACAATAGAATGGTCCGGAAGCAGAGCTGGCTCCGCCACAGGCAGTACTTACTTGACCGCTAAACAAAACCAGTTTAGGAGCCTTATAGGTCATGCCATTTTCTTTGAAAATTTTTGTCCAGACATCTAAATTGTCTATAAGCAAAGCATTAATAAATTCTCCTTCTTCTTTTTCTTTGGCAGTGAGTTCTCGTGATTCAGTAGGAGCTGATTGTCCCTGCTGCATTTGTTCTAAAATAGGAGTAAGATTTTGGACACTTTCTCCACCAAACATATTTATTAATAAGATAATAATTCCAATCAGTCCGCCACCGGCAACTACTTTGCCTGTTGAACCCAGACCCCGTCTGTCTTCCAGATCGTCACTTTTTCTTCTGCCTTGCCATTTCATGATTTTCGGTTTTTATACAAATTAAATACTTTTTTGAATAAAAAATAAATATTTATGAGTATAGCCTAATAAATCTTTTTAATTTGTTACTAATTCAACTAATCAGATACCTGTTCCAGACCTGATCACCTAATTTCTGAATTCCATAACCTAAATTTTCAGTTTCTATTTTTTGAGAAGAATTATCTTCAAATGTCAAGTGAAGGCATATTTTTTGGTTTTCTTCACAGACGTTCCACGTGCCTTTGTATTCTTGTGTATTCTTATTTGGGAGATAAAGTCCTCCGCCCGATACACTGCTAAAGGATTCCAGAATATACAGTACGGTAAAGTCCGGGTATAAAAAAATAGCATATTTCGTTTCTTCATACCAGCCGCCGCCGGAATAATCTTTGTCACTGTTTACTTTTTCCAGGCGCAAGACTCTATTGGATAGAACAGCTTTCATTTGGTTTACAGATGGGTTCATAATATACGGTTTTGTTGGTTTTATTTTTATGAGGAATATTTGGCATAAGCTTTCATAAGCTTTTCATCATATTTTTTGGTTCTATAGCCTTTGCCATTGTACTTTAGGGCAAATTCTGCCCAATTTTTACTCTTTAAGATTCGAATTAGATTGTTTTGTTCCAGAAACAGTCCAAAAGCTTTTAAGTGCTCGCATTCGTTTAGGTACATCTTTTCTACAAAATCATCTATGTTAGCATAGCCTAAGCAAGGCGCATTAAATCCCATGATTTGATACAATCCCCAGGAAGCAGAAGAGTAGGCGGCTTCTCTAAAAAGAGCATCCGGATTTATGTCAGCGGCTTTTTCCAAACGGTCGTATTCGCTTTTTCCTCCTATATAATATTTACTTGTATATTTTTGATATAAAATAGTTTGAGTGTTATTATTTATATAATTACTGCAATTAATATTTCTTTTTTCTAACTCTTTCCAAAAGACATGTCCTTCAAATAAAATCTTTGGTCGCCCATCAACAAGAAAGCCTTTTCCGCCGCTTTCTACTTCATTGACTGCTTTGACAATGGCAAGCTCCAGATTGTGGAAATTGGCAAAATCAATAAGATCTTGTTCAGAAAGTAACTTGTAATTAGAAGCATAGCCAACATCGGCAATTTCCAAAAGTTTGGACCAGGTTTTTATCCCAACAACTCCATCAACTACCAAGGAATGGTTTGATTGGAAATCTCTGACGGCTTTATCAGTCTCGGGACTAAAATAATTGGAAACCAGAATCGGGTATCCTAATTTTTGCAACAGCTCGTTCAGGTAATTAACTTCTGCAGATTTTGTTCCTAATCGTATCGTTTTCATTGATTGATGGTTATTTTGGCTGAGGTGGAATAATCAAAGACATGGTTTTGCGACTTGACAAGATTGTCGTTCTTGTCGAAGTAGTTCACTTTATAGGATAAAAGCGGATTGCTTGAAATGCTGTTCTTGATAATGAAATTGAACAGAACAGGAGTGGAGAATTCAGTTTTTAATTTTTCAATTGTGAACTTGCTTCCGGTTTCTTCAACAACCAACTCAAGGATGATTTTATTGGTTGTCTGTTTCTGCTTTTTGAATTCAATCTGAATGTAACGACTGTAGCTGGTTGATTGGGAAACAATCTGACTAAATTCTGAGCTGATATCTTCAATACTTTCAAAATCAAAGAATATATTTTTTACTGTAGATAATTTGTTGTTAGGATTTAAAGCAATGCTATCTAAAACTTTACTCTCACTACTGATTAAGTCAGGGAATTTGTTGAAATAGGTACTGTTGAAATAAGAAGCGTTCTCATTATTGACAAATAATACGGAATTGAGTCTGCATTTGGAAATCGATTTATTGCTGATTTTGATAGTTTTGGCGGTATTATCAATTACGGATTCAATCATTTCTCCAATCGTTTTTTCGAGATTTAGCTCAATAATACTCGTGTCTTTAATTTCTTTATGTCTGAAATTAATATTTGCGAATTGGGAAATAGTATTGTTGAGTGCATTGATCAGGATGCTGGCTTCAGACAGATTTTCTGTAGATAGGTTGAACAGAAAATGTTTGCCGTCTGTAGTAATATCGGACTCTTGCAGGAAATAATTACCGCTGATTTCATAATCAGACCCGATGTCATTTGGAAAAAGAAATTGAACTTTTTCAAAATAATCGGCCTTATCGCCATCGATATAATTGTTTTGCAGCAATTCGATTTTCAGTTTGGCCAAATCAAATTCGGATAGGTTAGGTCCTAAGGCAAACTGAAAGCTGATTTTGGAAATTTCTTCCTGTGTGCCTGTTCCGTCTTCGTAGGCATGAAAAATGGTAGAAATGCAAGGTTTCATCGTATCGAGATCTCTCGAAAGTCCGTATGTTTTTGAAATAAGCAAAAAAGTATTGGGTTGTAATGTTGATTTGTAAACGGAAAGTTTGCTGAAATGGATGCCCGGAATAAAAATCTGTTTGAATTGTGAAAAGTCTTCGTTGAGGTTGAACGGATTGTTGATAAAGCCACCGCCAATGGTTTTGTAAAGGCTGGTAGCAGGATCTGAAGATAGGGGATAGTTTAGGGGTTTGTTGACACGTAAAAGAAAAGTGCTTTTTACCAGTTCTGCCTGTACATTGGTATCGAGATGGTTTTCTTTCTGGATTTCCAAGATTGAGCGCCTTGAAACCATACTTTTTGGTGAATCTGCCTTGATAAAGAGCGGATTGTTTAAGAGAGAGGTTTTTGTAGGCCTGATAGTTTCTGTTCTCGTTTCGTTTCCGAAGAATTTCAGGTTTTTTAATGAACTGACATTTCGGGCTACTAAAAAATTCTTCCTAAACTTTGAGTAACCTTTAAATTCAAAAAACAGATCGATATTGCTTTTTAGGGTATTGATTTGGGTAATCAGATTAAGGAAAGCTATTTTAACGGCTTCGTCCTTTAAATCAAACTGGATCTCATTTTTTTCGGGGATTACGATTCCATTTATCTTAATACTGTCGTCTTTTACTTTCAGGTTTAAAATGGCTTCTTTTAAGCTTAAAACGATGTTCTTTTCATTGGCTTTTAATGGCTTGTTTTTGATTGAATACTTTAAGGTTACTCTTCCCATGAGTCCGCTGTTTTTCCCGGATTTATCCAGTACATTCTCGTAATAAAAGAGCGTATTGTTGTTGGGTGTTATTTCGATTTCGGGAAAGAACAGGGTTACATTGCTATCACTATAATCTTTGAAGGAAGCATTTTCGTCAATAGTCGTACCTCCATCAATCAGAGGGAAATATTTGTTGAGTGAGAGAATGTCTATAATAGGCCTGTCAATAGTAATCGAATGGATAATAGGATGTTCAATTACTGTGAAAGGCACATTAGGCACGATAACCGTAGAAAATGAATTACTTGGCTTTGCAGGCTCCAGATTGAACCGGTTGGTAGGAACCAGTTTTGTTCCTTCGAGTTTGAATGTATTTAAATCGGGCATGATTTCTAATTTTGAGGATCTTGTTTTGTGTCTTTAGTAGACAAAAGGGACATTAGTCCCTTTTGTACTGTCTAAAAGAAAATTATTCCATAAATGGGGCTCTTATTTTTTCGATGTCTGCATTTTGCGCATCGGTTCCGGATGGAATTTCAAATAAAATATCTCCCTCCAGATAATCTATTTTTTGGTAATCGGTCGAAATGCTGACTTTTTTAGATTTTTTACCAATTTTACCCTTGCAGGTATATTTCACTTTGTACTCTGTAGGCTTGATGTTATAATCTAATTCATACCAAGCCTTATAAGGAAGCATTTCCTCATAATTATCAGCGGTGAATTTGAATTTTTTAGTCGCCATTTTGTCTGCTTTGAATGTTACTTCCATAGTGTCAGACTCGAACAGTTCTTCGGTTGACAGGTTGTAATTGATCATGTTCTGAACCAACAGCGGGATGAAGATTTTAGTACCCTCAAATTCGTACTCGTTGACTGTATCTTTCAATTTCACACGTTTGTCTTTTTCATACATGATATTCTGTCTTACCTTGACCTTGCTTGCCCCGTTATTCTTTACGAAGTCAAAAACGAAAGCATTTTTTTCTTTGGATTTGTCGTTCCATGTAGCAGGGAAAATGGCATCGATTTCCTTACCGGCTCTGCTGGTAGTTCTTACATAAGGAGTGCCTTCTGGAGCAATCATCCTTCCAGAACTTTTCCAGATGATTTTTCCTTTAGAATCAGGATAGCCAACTTCAATCGAAACCTGACTTACAGGGCTGTCATTGACAATATCGCTGTCTTTATCCAATTTTATCAATCCTCCGTTCAGGGAAGCGATTACCTGTACTTTTGAGAAATCTTCATCAAGTTGGATTTCTGAAATGTATTTTTTTAATTCATTCTTGGCTTCTGTTCCTGATTTTAATGTCAGAGGCGTAAGGTTACCGCTAATTTTTGAGCTTAAAACTTCAATAGAAGAGAATCGGATACTGTCTGTGAAATTCACTTCTCTAACTTGTTGTCCGGATTTTAAGCTGAATCCCATGCTGGCACCTTGGTTCCATATGTTAAGAAGCTTTTCTGATTCTGAAGTTTCACCCCCAAAATTTTTGTCGGTTGGATCCAGAATCTGCTTTCTCAACAATTCAAATGCAAAGTCTCTCGCCTTGGTCATCAATTGTTCTTCTACTTTTTTTCTTTCGGCGTCAGAAAACTGATTGTCTGTGATGATTTCGGTTGTGATACCACCTTCAGTTACAATTTTTTCATACTCATGCTCCCAGTTTACGCGGAACCAGCTAATTCCGGCACTAAATTTAGAAGAGAAATAGGTGTGGACTTTTTTAGCATTTACAGTAACCTTAATCTCGGTTGTTGGCATATATGCCTTATATTTTATATTATTTTCAACAACCAGATTGTTTGTACCGGTTTCTAAGGCACTTCTCACCAATGAGGCGCTATTTCTTCCCATAAGGATAGAAAGAGCATTGTCGCCTAATCCAAAAGTGGTTCCGTTTCCTTCTCCCTGAATATTAAAGGACCAAGGATTTGAACCGCCAAAAGGATTGTTTTGAGATTTTTCTCCAACCACATGCATTGCGATAGTGTTTTCTGTTAGCTGTATCGGTCTGACGTTTGTTGCATTAAAGTCTTTATCGACACCTCTCAGGAAAGAGAATAACCCGAATAATTTTGAAGTTCTCTGGCCTTTGTATTCGGCATCCAGCTTGATTTTTAACTTGTCGATTGCTTTTTTCAGCAGTGCTTCCGGTAGGTCAATTGTACTGGTAAGTGTTGTATAGGCTCCGGCTTCTTCTTCAAGTCCTTCGGCTCCAATTACAGTTGTGGCATCACCTTCAGATTTGAATACTTGCATCGAAAATTTGAATCGTCCATCGGGATGTTTCGAAAGTCTCGGATACTTAGGATAATAATAGAACTGCATTGGCAATCCGTTATCTCTTAAAAGCATGTTGTTTGGATCTGGAGAAAAAAGGACTGCGAAATCTGCTCCATCTTCTTTCTCCAAAAGGATTTCTACGGTTCCGGCTCCAGCATGTGGGTAGCCAAGAGGGGTTACTTGTGACATTTTTTTAAATTTAATTAGTTTCTTACTCTTTAAAGGTTTTTCAGATTACACCTCGTCTTTTTAACTAAAAACCGACGATGTAAAATTCATATTTGGCAATTGGTTGTAAAAGAGCATATTGCCTGATTTTTTTTAGATTATTTCCTGTAGTTTTATTGTAGAGGTTTTCCCGGTATGAGAAGGAAGAAAGGCTTGATAAAAAAGGGGAAAATTCCCCTTGCTATATTATTCCGATTAGGGTAGTTTTGGCGATTATTAACAACTTAAACTTGAAAAACATGAAAAGCTCAAAAACTATTTTTTTAGCTGGATTATTTTGTTTAACTTTTTTCTTTCAATCGTGTAGCGAGGATCGAATTTACGACAAGCCAACACAATTGATTTCTAATGAGTTGGCCGCAGAGATGCATAAGAATTATAACTCAAAAGAATTCCATGCAAAAGCTGAGGACACTATAAAAGAAGATGCGAATGCAATATGGTATTCTGTTGAAGAGTTAGAGAAGTACATCAATTATATCAAGACGGAAGGGATTAATAAAGGATATACGGTAGATGGAATCAGATTGTATATGGGAAGATATCCTAATGACCCGAAATATGCTGAAAAAGCTGGAATGACAACCATATTTTTATCACCAACAGGTGCTAAAACCGATATGCAGAAATCAGGAATGTTGAATGTTTCTACCACGCAGGAAGAACCTCATTATGATATAACCGATCTTTCAGTTATGAATTACGGTTCAATGGGTAATCCTCCTAAAATGACATATCCTTTCAAAAAATAATGTTAGAGGACTTAAGATTTTATTGCATTTACTTGGCTTTATTAGCGGGAATAGTAGGATTGTTTTTTTACTACAAGCTTCCTGGTAATAAGGCTAAGTCTTTGTTAGGTATGATCTTTTTTTCTGTCCTGACGGAGTTTGTAGGCAGCAATCTTACCAAATGGACCGGATGGATTAACTATGGCGTATATAACTTTTATATGCTCGTTAGCCTTTCTTATTATTTATTACTTTTAAAATACTTGTTATTAGATCGCAGCCATAGAAGATTAGCCGATATACTCCTTGCCGTTTTTATACTCTTTTACTTTTCTAATTTTATTTTCATACAAAAAAATATTTCTGAGACATTTACTTATAGTTTCGCTTTGGGCGTGTTATTTGTCCTGATAATGTCGTGTTTATACCTTGTGGAAATATTTAATTCAAAAAAAATATTGAATTTCGGTAAATCGGTTTTTTTTTGGTTTATCTTAGGCGTATTGCTTCTTCACGTCCCTTATTTGCCCTTTATGCTGGCTATCAAGTGGTTTCTGATAGAAAGTAATGAAAGTGTTTACAGTCTTGTGCTGTTCATTCTCAATGTCTTGATGTATGGTAGTTTTATAATTGGATTTATATGGAGCGAAAAGAAATACAATTACTAGTTATTTCCTTAAGTATTGTCTTCTTTACCTTACTGGTGTTAATCTTGGTGCTCTTTTTCTATTTCCATAAAAAGAAAACCAATTTTTTGATAGAAAAGATGGAGGCAGACCTTCATTTTCAGTCGGAATTGGTGAAATCCAGAATAGAAATGAAGGACCAAACACTGACAGAAATCAGTAGAGAACTCCATGATAATATAGGCCAGATTTTGTCTGTAGCAATAATGCAGGTCAATATGTACATGCAGAATCAAAAAGCCATGACGAAAGATGAACTTACTGATCTTAAAGATATATTAGGCAAGTCATTAGACGAAATCAGAACCTTATCAAGAATTATAAACAGAGACAATCTACTGGAATCTAATTTTTTAGAAGCCATACAATTGGACTTGGAACGTATCCAAAAATTAAAGAGAATAGATTGTTACTTTAGCATAAATGGTGATTTTCCTGAAATAAACGTCGAGCACGAGCTGATTATATACCGGATTTTTCAGGAAGCGATTCTCAATATCTTGAAGCATTCCCATAGCGAGATTATTGATTTTCAGATTGACTGCCTGAACCAGGACAACATTAAAATCAAGCTGATTGACCACGGTATCGGCTTTAATTCAAAGAAGAAAGACAGCGGTTCAGGATTGAATAATATACATGTCAGGGCAAAGCTTATAGGAGCGACAGTTTCTATAACATCTGATAGTTCAGGAACTGTGGTATTATTTACCTATCCTAAAAGAATTAATCATGAAAACGAATAGAAAAAATAAGGTTATCATCGTAGACGACCATTTGCTGTTTTCACAATCTTTGAAATTTCTTATCAATAGTTTCAGTGATTTTGAAGTCACGCATAATTTTGGAAATGGCAAAGAGTTCATACAGTTTCTTCAGGAAGAAGAAAACCTTGACATTGAAGTAGATCTGATACTCTTAGATGTCAATATGCCAATTTTAGACGGATTGTCAACTATGGTCTGGCTTAAGGAAAATAGGCCGGATTATAAAGCGATAGCACTTTCTGTAAATAATGAAGAGGATATCATTATACAGATGATTAAGAATGGAGCTAAAGGTTACCTGCTAAAAGACACCACGCCGCAGATTTTCTATGATGCTTTGAAAACCGTAATAGAAAAAGGATATTTTTTCACTGAAATGGTTTCCGGTATTTTGGTTAACCGTATCGATAATGAAGACAAAAAGTTGGAATTTAAGGAAAAAGAACTGGATTTTATTAAAAGAGCCTGTAGCGAAAAGACCTATAAAGAAATTGCCGATGAAATGTGCCTAAGCCCTAAAACAATTGACGGCTATAGGGAAAGCATTTTTGCCAAACTGGAAATAAAAACCAGAATAGGTCTGGTTTTGTATGCTATTAAAAACAAAATAGTTTGTGTATAAAAAAAGCTCCATCACCAGATGGAGCTTTTTTGTTTATATAGGGATAGATTTTTTAATACTCAGATGAGTTTCCTATTTCTTCCAGTTCATTTTTCTCGTCAATTCCTATTGTATTAGCATAAATTACATATTGTACAGAGAAAATAAGCGGGGTAGTGAAGATAATTCCTATACAGAAAGCAATTATTCCAAATGCGGCCAAAACCACAGCTAAGAGCATTAGGGCCAAAAGCATAAAGAAATTTCTTGAAACCAGCATCAAGCTTTCTCGTATGGCTCCAATAGCATTTAAGTTACCAAAGATAATCAGTGGAGTAGTGAATAGGGTTAATAAAAGAATAATGTAACTGATAACTGACCCAATTATCATATTTCCAGTTAGCTCAAGTGCCGTGCTGATACCATTGCTGAAAAGCCCAATCAGAACACCGGCCATTATAATTTCTTTCAAATATTCGCTTTTGTAATAATAGAAAAGTGTAGAAAAGTCAAAATCTTCTCTTATATCAGCATGATGGCAAACTCTAAGGATTCCTGCATAAAAAGGTTTGACAAGGGCGACAGCAATTGCGCCTCCCACAAGAGTAACAATTATTCCAGCGGCAGAAAAATTCTGTATCTGAAAATCTGCTATATCCCGGCCAAAAGCATCTAATCCGATGAATAAACCAGCGATTCCCATTATTATAGCAAAGAACACAATCGAAAGAAGCAATAACCCTGCTCCCGTAATCCAAACGATTTTTGAGTAATTATTAAAAGCCTGAGAAAGTAAATCTCCAAATTCCAGAGTATAACCGCGTAGTCTGATTTCTTCAAGTTTTTCTCTGGTCGTAGTAAATTTTTGCATAGTAAGTTTGTCGATTTATTGCGCGAAAATAATCAATATTTTGTAATTGCACACTGAATTAGAACCAATTCAATAGTTTTCTGATTACTTTCAATTTATTACCGTAAGGTGCATAACGAAGCGGTATATCAAGCCATGTGGCTTTTTTTACAATAGATTTTTGGTGGGAGAACGTATCATAGCTTTTTTTACCGTGATAAGCGCCCATTCCGCTGTTACCTACACCGCCAAAAGGCAATCTTTTATTTGAAAAATGAACGACGGTATCATTAATGCATCCTCCTCCAAATGAGAATTTCTGGATAATCCGTTCTGCAAAAGCTTTGTCCTCAGTAAAAACATATAGCGATAGCGGTTTTTCATATCTTGAAATTATTTTTTCCAGGTCGCTTTCGTTTTCATAAGAAATCAGAGGGAGCAGGGGACCAAAAATTTCATCTTTCATGATGGCGCTATCGAAGTCGGGTTCATCAATGAGCGTTGGAGCAATGTACAAGTTTTCTTCATCATGAATTCCTCCGGCAATTATTTTCTCTTCTTCAATCATTCCGACCAGCCTGAGAAAATGCTTTTTGTTTACGATGCGTGTAAAATCAGGCGAAAGTTTTGGGTCTTCTCCATAAGCATTTGCGATTTCTTGTTGCAACAGGCGAATGAATTTTGTTTTGACACCTTGAAGTATAAGAAGATAATCAGGAGCAATACAGGTTTGTCCGGCATTGATGAATTTTCCCCAGACGATGCGTTTTGCCGCGATTTGAAGGTTGGCGCTTTTATCTACTATACACGGATTTTTTCCTCCTAATTCCAAAGTAACCGGTGTGAGGTTTTCGGCAGCTGCTTTTGCGACTTCTTTTCCAACTGCCGGGCTTCCGGTAAAAAAGATATAATCCCATTTTTTGGCTAGCTGGCTTTTGGCAATATCGGCATCTCCTAAAACGGCAACTGCTTCCTTGACGTCAAATGTTTCCCGAATTATCTTAGATATCAGGCTTGAAGTATGGGGTGTTAATTCTGAAGGTTTTAATACGATGGAATTACCTGCGGCATAAGCTGCAATCAGCGGACAAATAGCCAGCAGAAAAGGATAATTCCACGGAGAAATGATTAATGTTTTTCCATAAGGTTCTGTATAAATATAATCGGAAGAAGGGAAATTAAGAATCGAAGCCCGGACTCTTTTTGGTTTAGCCCAGGCACGGATGTTCTTTATAGCATCTTTCAAGTCAGATTGCACCACGTTTATTTCAGTCAAATAGGCTTCAAAAGCGGGTTTTCCAAAGTCTTTGTTGAGTGCTTCTATAATGTCATTTTCATGAAGCGAAATGACATGTGAAAATTTCTTGAGCTTTTCTTTTCTACGGTTAATTTCCTTATGGTTCATAAATTTATATGATTATTGCAATCCGAAACGGAAGCCCAAATAAAAATCGGCCTGTTCTCCGTCATTAATCAAAGCGGTAATTACAGAGCTTGAACCAATAAACAAGCCTCCGGCTCTAAATCCCAAACCTGATGTAAACCCTGAAATTTCATTTGAAGCTAATGGTGCAAATACTTCAAAGCTTTCAGTAGAATATCGCGGTGTTACCGAAATTACATTTTGAGCAGTAACCTGGTCGTCTTTATCATCCTTATTCAATTTTTGCTGTCCAAATACTGTAACATAGAAATCCGGAATTACCTTAACGTCAGCATAGGCAGAAAAAACAGTTGGTAACTTTACTTTAAAATCGCTGCTGTTTGAAGTTGCAGTCAGATAACCGCTTGACAGAAGAATTTCCTCAATTTCCTTAAAGCTGTTTACGCTTTCAAATTGGTTCAGGTTAAGCGACTGTCCGGCAGGAATGTTTAATTCGTAATTGCTGTTGCTATTGTTGTCTGATTTAAAAGTCATGCTTCCAATATTGCGTACGGCAGCACCGGCATTGATTTTATAACCGTCGTTATCGTCCTTCCACTGGTAGTTAACTCCCAAATCGGTAGCAAAGCCATTTAATTTTCCAAAAAGGGAACTGGTATAATTGCCAAAATCTGAAAAATCGTCTGCTAAATCTCCGGAATAAGAAATATTCATTCTAGCCGAAGCATCGGTCATATTTACATTTCCAAGATTATTTGTAATGGTTCCGGAGAATTTGTCAAGTCCTAAGTTGGCATAGGAACCCGGGAAAAGAAGTTTTAAAGTTACACCCACACTAAACTTGTGTTCGTCGGTTTCGTATACGTTTCTCGAAACTCCAAAGGCAACTTCGCCCCAGGTAGTTCCGTTGGCACGCTGGTTCTTGTCGCTTTGGATAGTTGAGGCACCAAAAATACTGCTCAATGCTCCATTTGTAACGGCATCACCAATGGTTGGATCCACATCGTTGAAATTCACTTTTCCATAAGCTTTCGTACTGAATGAAAAGGCCCATTTGTCCATTTTCATAGCAAAAGCAGGACCATATACTTCGCCGTCAAAGCGAAGGTCGACATCTTTGTTTCCTTCAAAAAGTTTTTGTTCTAGATCGTCGCCACTTACGAGGTCATCAAAACCCAATCTGTTGTTGGAAAGGTTGAAACTTAGTGAAAACACCCCGACTTCATACTTTGTTTTTAAGTTGGCAAGTTCAGCGGGGTTGGTACTTGCATTTAATAATCCGCCTCTTCGGGAAGTGGTAATTCCAGAAAAATGGTCTTGTGCGAAGGCACTCGTGCCAATCAGGAGGCATAATACGATTGGTAATCTCATAGTTAAGGTTTTTTAGTTAAATGTATAGATTTTTTGTATTGGGGATACTAAATTAACGTAAAAAACGAATCTTTATTCTTAAAAATATCATATTGCCCTCCAAATCGGGTCATTAGGAACGGGTGCGATTATTTCTAACGGTTGTTTTGTTACCGGATGAATAAGGATTAGTTTGCGTGCATGAAGATGGATACCGCCATCAAGGTTACTTCTGTCGGCTCCATATTTTAGGTCGCCTTTGATTGGACTTCCAATTGCAGCTAATTGTGCCCTGATTTGATGGTGCCTTCCGGTATGCAAATTAATTTCTAAAGCATAATAGTTATTAAGCTCACGGATTATTTGATAATCAAGACTGGCCATTTTACTATCAGGAACTTCCTTGATGTGTGCTTTTGAGGTATTGTTCTTTTCATTTCTTTTCAGATAATGAACCAGTTTTGCAGAAGCTTCTGCGGGTTTGTTCTTCACAACTGCCCAGTATGTTTTTTGCGTTTCCCTATTTTTAAACAATTCATTAAGTCTGGAAAGCGCTTTGGAAGTGCGGGCGAATACTACAATTCCTGTTGTGGGTCTATCCAATCGATGAACAACACCCAGAAAAACTTCACCCGGCTTATTGTATTTTTCCTTGATGTATTCTTTTACTACATCGCTCAGAGGTTTGTCGCCAGTCTTGTCTCCCTGAACAATATCGCCTACACGTTTGTTGATGACAATAATATGATTATCTTCATGAAGGACTTGAAGATTGTTCTTTGTGGAAATGGTTTTCATTGTAAAGATTAGATTTTTGGCAACAGATCAATAAACGATTAGTACTGTTCTTTTTCGCTAGGGAAATCGTGCGATTTTACATCCGTAACATACTGTCCGATTGCCTTTGTCATGTCATCATATAAATTCATATATCTTCTCAAAAAACGAGGACTGAATTCATTGTTCATTCCAAGCATATCGTGAATAACCAAAACTTGCCCGTCAACGCCACCTCCGGCACCAATTCCTATAACAGGTATAGAAATGCTTTGTGCTACTTTTTCGGCTAATTTTGCAGGGATTTTTTCCAATACAAGAGCAAAACAACCTAATTTTTCAAGCAATTTTGCGTCTTCCAGTAGTTTTTCTGCTTCGGCATCTTCTTTTGCACGAACCGTATAGGTTCCGAATTTATATATAGATTGAGGAGTTAGCCCTAAATGTCCCATTACAGGAATTCCTGCATTAAGTATTTTTTTTATAGAATCTTTGATTTCGCTTCCACCTTCTAATTTAACAGCATGGGCACCGCTTTCTTTCATGATTCTAATAGAAGAGCGTAAGGCTTCTTTTGGATCCGATTGATAGCTTCCAAATGGCAAATCAATGACTATCAAAGCACGTGATGCGGCTCTGACAACGCTGGAAGCGTGATAAATCATTTGGTCAAGCGTAATAGGCAAGGTAGTTTCATGACCAGCCATTACATTTGAGGCAGAATCGCCAACCAGAATTACATCAATTCCGGCAGAGTCGACAATTTTTGCCATAGTGAAATCATAGGACGTCAACATTGAAATTTTTTCGCCATTGGCCTTCATTTCAATCAATGATTTGGTCGTGATTCTCTTATAATCTTTTTTTGCAACAGACATAATGTGGGAATTAGAAGATGTAAATGTACAAATTGCTTTATTTATCATTGCCACACAACCTATAATTTTTTATGCTAATTTTATCTCCCGTAACTTAAAAAGACATGATGCGAAAATTACTACTCCTTGTTTTGTTTGTTTCCTTTCAGCGATTAATGGCACAGGAAGCTGAAATCCGCCAATCGATACAGACTTTTTTTGATGGCTTTCATACCAGAGATAGTCTGAAAATAAAAACTGTTTGCTATCCAAATACGATAATGCAGTCCATATCTGAGAATTCATTAGGACCAAAGCTTACAACTGAGAAAGGTTCAGATTTTATGAAATCTGTTGTAGCCATTTCTAAAGAATTGAAATTTGAAGAACGCCTACTTTCCTATACTGTCAAGGTTGATGGTACAATGGCTCATGCCTGGGTGCCTTACGAGTTTTATATTGAAGGAAAATTTAGCCATAAAGGAGTGAATTCATTCCAATTGTTTAAGGATAAAGAGATATGGAAAATTATTTATATCGCCGATACCAGAAGAAGAAACTGAATTAACTGTTGCTGATTTTGAGCGTAATCACAAACTCGCTTCCAAATCCGAAATTGCTTTCAACGGAAATGGTGCCACCTTGTGCTTCAATAAATTCTTTACTGATGGCAAGTCCAAGGCCGGTTCCTTCTTTTTCTGATCCCGGAATACGGAAATATTTATCAAAGATTTTGTTTTTGTATTGGGGAGAAATGCCAATTCCGCTGTCTTTTACCATAATAAGAAGTGTATTTTCTTTTGATTCCGCAGTGATAAATATGGTGGAGTTTTCATAAGAATAGCGGATAGCATTTGAGATGAGGTTTGTGACCACCCAGGTTGTTTTTTCCTGATCGGCTTTTATTTCAGGCAGTAATTCAGGAATATTCAGGCTAAGGTTGATCTTCTTCTGCTCTGCCAATATTTTTGTGGCTTCTACCGCATCGGAAATTATTGTTTCGGGATTGCAGTTTTCAATTTTTAGTTGTGTTTTTCCGGTTTCTACCTGCGTGATATTTAGTAATTCTCCTGTTGTACGGAGCAGTCTTTTAGCATCGTCTTTAATACTTGAAACCAATTGCTTTTGTTCTTCGTTTAAATTTCCAATACTGCTATTTTCCAGTAATTGCAGGCTCATTTTCATTGAAGCGATTGGTGTCTTGAATTCATGAGAAACCATGGCTATGAAATTGGTTTTGGCAAAGTCGAGTTCCTTGTAGGCGGTCACATTACGAAGAATTATAAACGAACCGATATGTTTTTTTTCTTCTTCTCCCGTTGGAAGGATAAGTATAGGGACTATTTGTTCTTCGAAATAGCTCTCTTTATTGTCGGCATAGATTTTCATTGTTTCTTGTGGCTTTTCGATAGTTCCGTCAACGAGATGTTGTAATAGCGAACGGACCAAATCATTAGAAATAGCAACTTCACTGGCCGATTTCCCAATAATATTATCTGCCTTTAATCCCGAAATTTTTAAGGCTTCTTCATTGGCAAATAAGATTACGTTATTGTCATCAAGTCCAATAACCGGGTCTTGCATATTGTTGATGAGTGTTTCGACCCGTTTTTTCTCTATCATGAGTCTGGCAAGGTTACTGTCACTGTATTCCTGTAGTTTTTCTGCCATGGTATTGAATGACTTTGCCAGGTTTCCAAATTCGTCATGCGTTTCAAAATTGACCCGCTGTGAATAGTTTTTTGCTGCAATCTGACGGATACTTTCCGTGAGGTCTTTTATAGGGTTTGCAATATCGCTAGGCAGGTTAACCAACAAGATAAGAGCAATTAAAAAGCAGGTAAGACCCGTAATCGAAATCCAGAATATGGCACTGTCTGTTGTTTTTTGTGCCACGATGCTTTTTCTTTGGATAGCATCCATGTTAATTTTCATGATATCGTTGAGGTCCTTCCTGATCTGGAGTAGGATAGACGTTTCTTCAGGTTTTAGCTGAAAGGCCTTTACGTCTTCGGTTAAATTTTGCGTGAGTTCTTTTTCGCCTATTTCCGTAATATTCTGCCCTTGCAATTGCAAAAAACGGTTGAAATTTTCGAAAGATTGTTTTTCACCTTCAATCTTATCGAGCTCTTTCATCATGTTCCTTGAATAGTCTAAGGAATTATAATTGGCAACAAGAATGTTTTCCGTATCGCTGGCAATAGCATGCACTTGTCGTACTGCCAATGCTACAAGCAATATGATAAGAAAGAATAAAAGCCCGAGTCCGAGTCTTAATTTTGTTTTTATACGCACAACGTTATAGTTTATAGTTTATAGTTGATAGTTTTTAGTGTATAGTTATTAGTTTAAGGCTTTCATCTTTTGACTTTTGTCTTTCATCTATTATCCTGGTTTGCTCTGGATGTTTTTACGATTGAGGTTAGTATTTTGATGAGTTCGATACTGTCTGTGTGAACGGATTGATATTCTTTTTCTGATAAATAGTTTGTCTCAAAAAGCAAACGCAGCCAATATTCCGTTTCCTGGGCTTCTTTTAGTGAGATGTTCATCTTATTACTAAAGTCTTTTTTAGATGAAGCCTGCAAAGCCTCACATATATTTGCACCTATTGAAGTACTGCTTCTTACCAATTGCTTCGATAAAATAAATTCTTTTTTATTTTCTGAAATATGCTGATATAACTTCACAATCCTAACAGCAAATGCAAATGATTTGTCTTTAATAATACTGTTTTTCATAATCTCTTTTTTATATGGCTTAAACTAACTATCCACTATCCACTAAAAACTATCAACTCAATATAATCAGGTCAATTTCACTCGAAGATAGTTTATTTAATAATTGTTTGAAAGCGCTGGTAGAAAGAATAATTTTCATCAGGTTCATTTTTGGTTTCCCAATGCAAAGTGTGGTAATGCCTTTGTCTTCGGCCTGTTCAATAATCGCTTTTGCTATTCGTGTATGCTCGATTTTGATGACCTCGGCACCTAATTCGGTGGCTAGTTTGAAATTATTGATAAGATGTCTTTGTTTGTCTAAAGCAATTCGGTCTGCGCTTTCATGAGGCAGTTGTACATACAGTACATACCATTTGCTGCTATTGTAATAATTGGCCAGACGTGCTGTTTTGCGGATTACCTTTTTTGCAGTTGCCTCATTGCTGCTAATACAAGCCATGAATTTTTCATGACGGGTGTTTTTACTTTTCGGAATTTCAATTTCAACTTTTCGTTCGACCTGACTGGCAACTTCTTTTAAGGCCAATTCTCTTAATTGCAGGATGTGCTCGCTCTTAAAAAAATTCTTGAGCGCCATTTCTATTTTTTCAGCCTTATAAATTTTACCTTCTTTTAGCCTTGAGATCAATTCATCGGCCGTAAGATCGATGTTTACGACCTCGTCAGCTTGTGCTAAAACGCTGTCGGGAATACGTTCTTTGACTTCGATTCCTGTAATGTGCTTTATTTCTTCATTAAGGCTTTCAATGTGTTGAATGTTTACGGCACTGATTACATTGATTCCGGCTTCTAGGATTTCAAAAACATCTTGCCAGCGTTTTTCATTTTTGCTTCCTTCAATGTTGGTATGGGCGAGCTCGTCTACAATTACAACTTCAGGGCGAAGGCTGATGATGGCCTGAACGTCCATTTCTTCGAGCTCTTTTCCTTTGTAGAACAAATGGCGTCTCGGAATTACAGGAAGTCCCGCCAACAGTTCGTGTGTTTCCTTGCGATTGTGTGTTTCTATGAAACCTATTTTGACATCAATTCCATTTTTTAGCAAGGAATGGGCTTCCTGAAGCATACGAAAAGTTTTGCCTACACCGGCACTCATGCCGATGTAGATCTTAAACTTTCCTCTCCTTGATTTTTGGATCAGGTTTAAAAAATGCTGTACGCTATCTTCTCTTTTACTTTCCAAAATAAATTAGACTTAGATATTAAAATGATATGGCAAGCGAAGTTGCCGCTGCAAAGTTCTGTTTGGTAGGATTGCCATTTTCAGTAAAAATTTCATCCTTGCTGCTCAGATTCCTGGCTTCGACTCTCCATACAACATTGTCATAGATGTTGTAATCGAAGTTAACAGAATAGCCAAAAGTTTTAAATCCGTTTGGAGTATCTGTTGCAATTATTACACCGTTTTTGTCTGCATAATATTCTCCTCGTGCTGCTATATGGATTTTATCTGAGACTTTATATCTGGCAATAAGAATAGGTGAGTACCATGAATTATAGCTGTCGCTTCCTTTTTCTTTTTGTTCGGCACCAATGTCAAAACCAGCCGTAAGTCCCCATTTTTCATTCAACTGAAAAACACCGTATAAATTGTGAAAATAACGCATTCTTTTGTCAATATCCGGTTTGTCGTTTCCCGCGAATGAACTGCTGTTCAATAGGATGGAGGCGTTTGGCTTATACGTTAGTTGATGTCCAAAAGCCAATGTCTTATTGCCGTCAACACGTTTGATTCTTTGCCAGCCGTTTAAAACGAGTCCGCTCACAAACCATTTTCCATCGTCTGTAGTATACGATAGTTTCGCACCGCTTTCATAGTAGGGTGAATTGTCTGCCTGGATACTGCGTGTTAGTGCCCAACAGTCTTTGCTGATGGCACTTTCAAAACCGATATGCGATGCAAAAATCCCGGCATCAATCCAAAGGTTTTTTGTTTTTGAAAGTTTTACACCCGCATTTGCCTCATAAATATTTTTCATGATGCCTTCTTCAGCGGCAAGATTGGCATTGCCATAGGTTCCTGCCATAATTGCAAGATTAGCCCTGACGTTTCCCTTTTCATAGTTCGCCTTAACAAATCCAAGATTTAAGGAAACTTCATTGTGTCTGTTGTGTGAATATACAAAACCGGGTCTTGTGTTCGATTCTGGAGCACCAAAATCATAGAGATAATAGATTTCAGCATAACCTGTTATTTTTAGTGGTGATTCAGGAGTTGTTACAGTGTCTGTCTGTGCTTGTACAAACGACACCATGGCGATAAAAGCTGCAGTAGCTAATTTTTTCATTGTTATTTGAGTTTATCGAGAGCGATGTTTAGTTGTAATACGTTTATTTTTTCGGGTCCGAACAGCCCTAAAAGCGGCTTTTCAGTATTTTGGGCGATAAGGTCCTGGAGTTTCTTTTCCTCTATATTCCTTGCTTTTGCAATACGTTTCACCTGTACTTTTGCTCCTTGTACGGAGATGTTAGGATCCAATCCGCTAGCACTGGCAGTGACCATATCGGCTGGAATTTCATTGGCTTTAATTTCCGGATTTTGAATTAAAAAAGTGTCTATTCTTTTTTGGACTTCAGCCAGGTATTCAGGGTTGCTTGGTCCTTTGTTGCTTCCTCCTGAACCTGCCGCATTATAGTTTACGGCAGATGGTCTTGAGTTAAAATATTTGGCATCGGTAAAGGATTGGCCTATGTTGCTATAGAATTTTTTTCCATTACTTTCGGTCATGATTCCTTTTCCTTGGTTGGGAGCCATTTGGGCTATTCCAAGTATAAACAGTGTATAGATTCCGGCGAAAAAAACGAGTGTAACCAGCGTTAACTTTACTCCAATCCATAAATAATTTTTCATTTTGATATCAGTTTAGATGAATAATGTGACAATCATGTCGATGATTTTTATTCCGATAAATGGGACGATGATACCACCTAGTCCATAGAACAACAGGTTTCGTCTTAATAAGGCAGATGCACCGATTGGTTTATAAGTGACTCCTTTTAAAGCCAGCGGAATCAAAAACGGAATCACTACTGCATTAAAGATAACTGCCGATAGGATAGCACTTTCCGGACTATGCAAGTGCATAATATTCAAACCTTGTAAGGCAGGAATTGCGGTGATGAACAGGGCAGGAATGATGGCAAAATATTTGGCAACATCATTCGCGATACTAAAAGTGGTCAGTGTTCCTCGTGTCATTAATAATTGTTTACCGATTTCTACAATCTCTATCAGTTTTGTTGGATCATTATCTAAATCCACCATATTTCCGGCTTCTTTGGCAGCCTGTGTTCCGCTGTTCATTGCGACACCTACATCAGCTTGCGCAAGAGCGGGAGCATCATTTGTACCGTCACCCATCATGGCCACCAACTTACCTTTGATTTGTTCGTTTTTGATGTAATTCATCTTGTCTTCGGGTTTGGCTTCTGCAATAAAATCATCAACACCGGCTTTTTCTGCAATAAATTTGGCTGTCAGCGGATTATCGCCCGTAACCATTACAGTTTTGACACCCATTCTACGCAGTCTTTCAAAACGTTCCTGTATTCCGGGTTTGATAATATCCTGCAATTCGATTACTCCTAAGACTTTATCATTTTGAGAAACCACTAAAGGCGTACCTCCATTGCTGGAAATCTCAGTGACTCTATCGGATGTGTCATTTGGAAAAGAATTTCCTGCTTGCTCGCTTAGTTTTCGGATGGAATCGTAAGCGCCTTTTCGGATTCTTGTACCGTCTGGAAGATTGACACCGCTGCTTCGGGTTTCAGCTGTAAATTTTATCAGTATAGAACCTTCTACAGAAAGGTTTTTTGCGGCATCTTTTCCGGCTAATTCAATGATGGATTTGCCCTCAGGTGTTTCATCAGCCAAGGAAGAAAGGATACTTGCTTTTACGAATTCCTGTTCTGTTACGCCAGCTGTAGGATAAAAATTGGTTGCTTTTCTGTTTCCAATTGTAATGGTTCCGGTTTTATCTAATAACAATACATCAATATCACCTGCAGTTTCTACTGCTTTACCTGATTTTGTAATGACGTTAGCACGTAAGGCGCGGTCCATTCCGGCAATACCAATGGCAGATAGCAATCCACCGATGGTTGTTGGAATCAAACAGACAAATAAAGAAATAAAAGAAGCGATGGTTATGGTAATATTGGCATAATCCGCAAACGGTTTTAAGGTGGTGCAAACAATGATAAACACTAAGGTAAAACCTGCTAATAAAATAGTCAGTGCGATTTCGTTAGGTGTTTTTTGTCTTGATGCGCCTTCAACCAATGCAATCATTTTGTCAAGGAAGCTCTCGCCAGGTTCGGTTGTTACTTGTACCTTAATCTTATCTGACAAGACTTTTGTACCGCCTGTTACAGAACTTTTATCTCCACCTGCTTCACGAATTACGGGAGCACTTTCACCGGTTATGGCACTTTCGTCAATAGTTGCCAGACCTTCAATAATTTCTCCATCGGTTGGAATTGTATCACCGGCTTCACAGATAAAGATATCACCTTTAGCCAGGCTGGAAGAAGGAACAATCTGAAGTTCATCTATGTACATTTCTCCAACAGGGAAGATTTTTTTAGCTGGTGTTTCTTCTCTTGTTTTTCGAAGGCTATCGGCCTGGGCTTTTCCTCTTGCTTCAGCAATAGCTTCGGCAAAATTGGCAAACAATAGCGTGAACAATAAGATGATAAAGACGGTAAAGTTGTATACAAAACTGCCTTGTGATTGCTCACCTGTCAATATCCACAAACAAACGCAGAGCATGACAACTGTCCCAATTTCAACCGTAAACATAATCGGATTACGAAACAAGGTTGCAGGATTGAGCTTCAGGAAAGACTGTACGAATGCTTCTTTGAGCAATTCTTTCTGAAACAGTGATTTATTTTGAGTTTTCATTTTTGAAAATCATTTGATTAATAAAGCGTGAAATATTCTGCTATAGGTCCTAAAGTCAGAGAAGGGAAGAAGGAAAGCGCTGCAATAATGAAAATAACAGCAAATACCATCAATCCGAAAGTCGAAGTATCGGTTTTTAAGGTTCCGGCACTTTCTGGAATGTGTTTTTTAGAAGCAAGGATTCCGGCAATAGCCACAGGGCCTATGATTGGAAGGAATCTGGAAAGTAGCAATACGATTCCTGTTGTAATATTCCACCATGGATTATTGTCGCCAAGACCTTCAAAACCACTTCCGTTATTGGCTGCAGACGATGTGAATTCGTATAAGATTTCACTGAATCCGTGAAATCCCGGATTGTTCAATGTGCTGGCGCCTTGTTCCGGAAACGCTGTTGAAAGCGCAACTCCTACTAAAATCAGGAAAGGATGCAGTAAGGCAATAATCATGGCGATTTTCATTTCTCGGGCTTCGATTTTTTTACCCAGAAACTCAGGTGTTCTTCCCACCATCAGTCCGCTGATAAAAACAGCAAGGATGATAAAAATGTAAAAATTTAATATTCCCACGCCACATCCGCCATAAAAGCAATTGATCATCATGGCAAGCAGCTGGTTCATTCCGGATAAAGGCATAGCACTGTCATGCATTGAATTGACAGAACCTGTTGAGATAACAGTTGTAGCGATACTCCAATAGCCTGAAGCAGCAGCTCCAAATCGTACTTCTTTACCTTCTGTAGCGCCAGATGTTGTATCAATTCCCATTTGTGTCAGGGCAGGGTTTCCATTCATTTCTGTAACAACGGTTGGAATAGTCAGGGCAAGGAAACCAACAGTCATTACACCAAAAATCATCCAGGACAGTTTTCTTCTGTTTAAGTAAAATCCTAACGCAAATACCATAGCAAACGGGATAATCATCTGGGCAATCATCTCAACAATGTTGGTCAGATAATTTGGATTTTCAAGAGGATGCGCTGAATTGGTACCGAAAAATCCACCACCATTTGTACCTACATGTTTTATGGCTGTAAATGCCGCAGCCGGTCCGGTTGATACTTCAACTGAATCGCCCTGAAGCGTTGTCATTGCCTGTTTTCCTTCAAAAGTCATAGGAGTTCCGTTAAAAAGCAAAACGGTTGCTACGATTACAGAGATTGGCAAAAGAATACGGGTACAAGACTTAATAAAGTAATTGTAAAAATTACCCAGTGTTTCAGTTGTTCTTTCCTTTAAGGCATTGAAAAGAACAGCAGCTGCCGCCAATCCGATTCCCGCAGAAACGAATTGAAGGAACATCAAAAACAACTGGCTCAGGTAGCTGACTCCGGTTTCTCCTGAATAATGCTGCAGGTTACAGTTTACTAAAAAGGAAATGATGGTATTGAAAGCCAAATCAGGCGTCATGCTAGGATTATTATCAGGATTGAGTGGTAATGAGCCCTGGCAGAGAAGTACAATCATTCCTAAGACAAACCAGACCACATTAATGGTAACCAAAGCAACCATATGTTGTTTCCAGTTCATTTCTTTTTTGGAATCAATACCGCTTATTTTATAAAATAGTTTTTCGATTGGGAGAAAAACAGGATCCAAAAAAGTTTTTTGCCCTGAATATACTTTTGAGATATATTTTCCTAACGGTATTGCCAGAATCAGCGTCAGGACAAACATGGCTATAATTCCTATAATTTCGGTATTCATTGTTTAAAATTTTTCAGGTTTAAGTAAGACATAAACGATATAGGCAAAAACAGCTAGAGCAATAATTAATAAGGCTATCATAATTTTAGATTTTATCGAAATAGTAAATGGAAACATAAAATAGGGCGAAGCAGAGTAGCCCTACGATGGTGAGGATGGTAATTATCATACTCCGGAAGCATTAATTTGTTTGACATATTCCTTGTGAAGTGTAATGGGTAGCAGCCTTGATGTTTCCAGCCTGTTTATTTCCATATAGTGTGATACGGAAAACAGATAGACATTTGTGATTGCATTTTTCATTTCGTTATTGCCCTTGATGAGCAATTCTTCGGCAAGTGCTAGGCATCTTTTAGTGCGTGCCATTTTACCGAGCTGAAGGCTGCTGATGGTTATCTCAGCTAGGCGCTCCATTTTTTTGATTAGGCTATCATTGAAATTTCTCATAATGATTAAGATATTTTTGATGCCTAATGCCAAATTCAGAACCAATTTTTTGATGAATAGCCTAAACCCTTTAGTATCTAGGAATTATATTTTTTTGGTCTGTAACCAAAAAGAAAAACCCTATCGAAACGATAGGGTTGGTGCTTTCAAAACGATAGGTATTTAATTTTTTTAAGAGCTAATCTCAAGTTTATATCCTTTGCCACGTATAACAACGATATTGATGTTGGAATCAAGTTCCAGTTTTTTTCTAAGTTTTGAAATAAACATATCCAAACTGCGCCCAACAATAACACCTTCATCTTCCCAGATCTCTTTTTGCAATCGGCTTCTCTCTATAGTCTCATTAGGAGATAATGCGAAAATAAGCAACACACGGGTTTCTGTTGCCGTTAAGTCTATTGTCTTTTCATTGATTATCAGATTACGATTCTTCGCATCGAACAAAACTGAACCCAAAGTGAACAGGTTTGTATCCCGACTGTCTGGTAAAGTTTTTCGATTTCGAGGAGTAACAGATTTAAAAATAAGAAAACCAACCAATGCTAAAAACGGCAGGCTGGCCAGAATGTATCCATTCTTTACTGTACTTATGCCTGTCGGTTTGAATTTAATATTGATCACGTAACAGGCTTTGGGTTGTATTCTGCCTATGCATGGTACATTGTCCTCTTTTCTGTTTTTGGATATAGCATATCCATAAGCCACACTGGAGTCGCCACAGTTCAGAATAGTAACAACATAATCAGATGCCAATGGATCTTTTGCCAATAAACGTTGGGTGATATTCACCAGGGAATCCGGTTGGAAACTCAACTCCTTTTCAAAACTGATTTGGTACTCATTTTCGGCAATTTTTTTTACAGGAAGAACTCTTGATACACTGTCTCCCGATTGTAAAAGTATTTCATGTCCAATCTTGCGGAGCAAAATTTCCCTTTTGGAGATATCAAAATCGTCGTTGTCCGCCATACTAAAAGAGGCGAAGATTACTGAGATAAACGAGAGTAAAGCCAATCCAAACAGATACTTACGTTTTCCGGAAAAGAGATTTTGGCTATCGGACATACGATTTACGATTTATTTACAAAGGTTACAATTTAATTTACAATCTGAATCCATCAAGCCAAAAAATAACAAAGTAGATTCGCTGAAACAATTTTAATAAGGTATCAAAAATAAAAGAAATGCCTTAAACGAATTCTAATTTATCAATGTTAATTAAAACTACAAAAAACATGAAAAAAATTATTTATGCGCTGAACTTATCGCTGGTTGTGGTAAGCGGACTAGTATTTACTAATTGCGAAACCAAAAAAGAAATTTCTAAGGAACCAGCCCCAAAGCTACTCTCTGCTGCTGATATGAAAGCCGAAAGGGAAAAATGGGAAGCTACCACTGATGGAATAAAGCTCAAAGAATGGGAAATGTCTCCCGAAGGTAGAAGAGTGCTTGCAAGTGCTGCTAAAATAAGGAGGCATGTAAGTTATTTTGCCAATATGGAGGCTGTTATAACCTCTCTTTCCCTTCCACCAGGCTCACAATTAGGTTTTGGAATGATGGCCGGGATTAATGATGACTATTATATTCTCAGTTTTGGGGTGGAAAATTCTAATGAATTTCAGGAATTACGAAGCCTGAAAGTTAACGACAAAATTATTATAAGAAACAATTCGGTGTCATACGCACCTAAGTATGCCTATCCAATTGTGTGGGTCGACTATGTAGAACGAGATGGTAAAGTAATTTATAAAAGTGCCTCTCGCAAAGACGGTTGCTAAGTAAATAAATTTGAAATACGCATACCTTGCCGGTAGTATATTTGTAACCAATATATCTAGCTGATTTTGTATTCTTCCAGTTTTCTGTATAGGGTTGTCAAAGCAATATTCAACAATTTTGCAGTTTCGGTTTTGTTGTGGTTGGTATAGTTCAGTACTTTCTGGATATGGATTTTTTCAGCAGAAGCTAAAGAAAAAGCAGACAATACGGGAGATTCTCCGGAAGCATCAGCTGTTTTTAACTGTTGTATCTCCATAGGAAGGCAATCCGTTGTCAAGGTGGCTTCTGTTTCCAGGATAACGCTGCGTTCAAGTACGTTTTTTAGTTCACGAATATTTCCTGGCCAGGTATGCAATTTTAATAACTGCACAAATTCATCAGACAATGTCTTGATTTTTTTATTGGTTTTCAAGGCAAAGAAATTCAGAAAATGTTTGGCAAGCGGTTCAATATCAGTAACACGTTCGCGTAAAGCAGGCAATTGGATTTGGAATACGGAAAGACGGTAAAACAAATCTTGTCTAAAATGTCCTGATTCTATTTCCTTTGGCAAATCTCTATTGGTGGCAGCTATAATCCGTACGTCAACTTTTGTAGGTTTGTTATCGCCTACTTTTAAGAATTCACCATTTTCAATAACACGTAACAGTTTTGCCTGAAGGTCCAATGCCATTTCACCGACTTCATCTAAAAATATAGTTCCGCCATTGGCTTCCTCAAACAGTCCTTTTTTGTCTTTTGTCGCTCCGGTAAAAGAACCTGCCAGATGTCCGAACATTTCGCTTTCCAACAAATCATGACTAAAAGCGGAACAGTTTATGGCAACAAAATTCTGATGTTTTCTTGGGCTTGATTGGTGAATCGCGGCAGCAAATACTTCTTTACCCGTACCGGTTTCTCCGGTTAGCAGGACGGTAGTATCCGTAGGTGCTACCTTTTTGGCCAGATTGATGGATTGTAGCAACGATTTGGAATCGCCTATAATTCCATCAAACGAAAGCTTATCTTCAAGTTTGGCTTCTAACTGGGCAATTCGTTTTGTGAGGTTTCCTTTTTCAATAGCCCGGTGAAGTAGCGGAATGATTTTATTATTGTCGTCGCCTTTTACGATATAATCAAAGGCACCATTTTTTATAGCTTGCACACCATCGGGAATATTTCCGTAAGCAGTGAGCAATATAACTTCGGTTTGAGGCGATTTTTCTTTTATTGCAATGGTCAGGTCGACACCATTTCCATCAGGAAGTTTGACATCGCAAAGCACAACGTCAAAAGCATGCTGTTCGATTTTTTTTAGACCGGATTTACAGTCTCCGGCTTCAATTACTTCAAAACCTTCCAGGCCGATAATTCGCGCCATGAGGCTTCTTAGTTTTTCTTCGTCGTCAATGATGAGAATTTTTTTCAAGCGAAAAAGGGAATAAGAGTTTAAACAAAATTAGTGTTTTGCAGTATTGGTTTTGCAATAGGGTACAAATAAAAACAACCTGAAATTTCAGGTTGCTGTTACTTTTATAGTTGCTATCGTTTAGCAGTCGGCCATATTCACACTTATAGCCAGTCCGCCTTCTGATGTTTCTTTGTATTTAGTGTTCATATCTTTGGCAGTTTCCCACATGGTGTTAATTACCTTGTCTAAAGGAACTTTTGCATTTTTAGGATCGGTTTCAAGAGCGAGTTCGGCTGCGTTGATTGCCTTGATGGCACCCATCGTATTTCTTTCAATACACGGAATCTGAACTAATCCGCCTATAGGATCACAGGTCATTCCAAGATGGTGCTCCATTGCAATTTCTGCTGCCATAAGTACCTGTGCCGGACTACCGCCCATCAATTCACATAAAGCTCCTGCAGCCATAGCGGAAGAAACGCCTATTTCTGCCTGACAGCCTCCCATAGCGGCCGAAATCGTAGCACCTTTTTTGAAAATACTGCCAATTTCTCCTGCAACCATAAGGAATTGTTTGATTTCTTTTTCGCCAGCCTGATGGTTTTCAATAACCATATAATACATCAATACGGCAGGAATAACTCCCGCACTTCCATTAGTAGGAGCCGTTACAACTCTTCCTAATGAGGCATTGACTTCATTGACAGCCAAAGCAAAACAGCTTACCCATTTCAATATCTGGCGGAATTTTACTTCCGTTTTACGGATGGTTTCCAACCATTCTTGTGGGTTGTTGTAGTTTGCCAGTCCGATGAGGTTCTGGTGCATATCAAAAGCTCTTCTGCGGACGTTTAATCCTCCGGGAAGAATACCTTCGGAGTGGCAACCAATATACATGCATTCGAGCATCGTATTCCAAATACGCATCAGTTCGCTGTGGATGTTCTCCTCAGTACGCATTGATTTCTCGTTTTCATAAACGATTTCGGAAATACTTTTATTTTCTTTGACAGTATAATCAAGTAATTCTACCGCATTTTGTATAGGAAAAGGAAAAGCACATTTGATGGCTTCCTTTTTAATAGCGTTTGCTCTTTCTTCCTTAACCACAAAACCGCCACCTATTGAATAGAATGTCGATTCGTATTCACCATCCGGCGTATAGGCAGTAAATGTAAATCCGTTAGAATGGAAAGGCAGGAAGTTTTTATTAAACACGATATCGGTTTCCATATCAAATGCTATCATCCTTTCGCCAGCCAGATGAAGCTGCTTGTTTTTCTTTATTTCAGATATGGTCTTGTCAATACTATCAATAGGAATGTATTCCGGGTCAGCGCCGGTAAGTCCTAACATAACGGCTAAATCAGTTGCATGGCCTTTTCCTGTAAGGGAAAGCGAACCAAACAGATCTACTTTAATCCGGATTACCTTGCTTAAGATGTTTTCTTCACGAAGTTCATTCAAAAAACGTTCAGCACCACGCCAAGGCCCTAGAGTGTGGGAACTTGAGGGTCCAACGCCAATTTTAAGCATATCAAATACCGAGATACATTCTTCCATAGTTATGAGAGGCAATTTTATGCAAATATATATTTTTTACGATTGCGAAAACGTTGTAAATCTATTAAATCTACAATAGTGGTGGGGCATAACTGCCTACCCTATATAAATAATAAAATAAAATAAGCCGATTTTGCGGATTCTTCGTTTTCAAGGATAAAAATCAGCTATAGATGTTAGTAAGTACTAAAGGTTAATTTCCTACATTTGAAGCACAAACACTTAAACAGTCTTATGAAAAAGCTACTTTTTGCTCTCTTGCTAGCTTTCAGCCTTTCAGGTTTTGCCCAACTTAAAAGTCCAGCCGAATTTTTACCACACTATGGAAAACAGGTGAGCTTTTATCATGAACTTGAAGCTTATTTTAATCATCTGAAGAAAAATTCTGACTATATCAAACACGATCCTTATGGTTTTACATCACAGGGACGAAGCCTGAATGTGTATTATATTTCTACGCCTGAAAATCTTAAAAATCTGGATGCTATCCGTGAAAACCATCTGTACTCCATAGGAATGACAGATAAAAAGCCTGCAACAGCTGTTGAAAAAGCGATAGTCTGGCTCAGTTTTAATGTACATGGCAATGAGATAGGAGCGGCAGAAAGCTCAATGAATGTAGCCTATGAACTTCTGAACCCAAAAAATACAACGACAAAACAATGGCTTGAGAACACAATTGTCATACTTGACCCATGCCTAAATCCAGATGGTTTTTCAAGATATGGAAACTGGCTTCGTGATATTACCGGAAAAAATCTGCATCCGGGAATAACCGATCGTGAACATATGGAACCTTGGCCGGGCGGCAGACAAAATCATTATGCCTATGATTTAAACAGAGACTGGGCCTGGCAGACACAAATTGAAACCCAGCAACGAATAGTTTTATACAATCAGTGGATGCCCGAAGTGCATGTTGATGTTCATGAAATGGGCTATAATGAACCGTATTTTTTTCCACCGGCAGCCGAACCTTTCCATGATTTTATAACCAAGCCACAACGTGATTTCCATAATGCGATAGGGGAAAACACATCTAAAAAGTTTGATGCCGAAGGCTGGAATTACTATACCAGAGAACGTTTTGATTTGTTTTATCCGAGTTATGGCGATACCTATCCGAGTTTTAATGGTGCCATAGGAATGACGTATGAACAAGGAGGAATAGGAGCCGGAAGAGCTATCACGATGCAGAACGGCAATATCCTTACTTTACAGGATAGGATAGATCACCATTCGGTTGCCGTATTGACTGCTGTTGAAACGGCTTCTAACAGAAAAGAAAAACTGATCTCCGATTTTAAGGCTTATTTTAAAGACAGCAGGCAAAATCCAAAAGGAAAATACAGAACCTATGTTGTGAAAAATGATGGGAAAGCCGAACAGCTGGCTGTTATGCTAAAGCAGAACAATATCCAGTTTTCGTATGCTGATGAAACACGTAAACTATCGGGTTATCATTATCAATCGGACAAAGAGAAATCTTTTTCTATAGAATCCGGCGATATGATTATTCAGGCAAGCCAGCCAAAGTCAGTACTGACACAAGTATTGTTTGAACCTTACCAGAGGTTGTCTGATAGCTTGACCTATGATATTACTGCATGGGCTTTGCCTCATGCTTTTGGAATAGAAAGCTATGCGCTTAAAAATGCCCTGGCTATAAAAACCAGAGAAAGAAAAGTAACTGCTTCCAAAACGATATCCGAAAATGCTTTTGCTTTTCATATCCCATGGAACAATAGGGTTTCTGCAAAAATTGCAGCTGCTTTACTTAAAAATAATATCAAGGTGCGTTATTCAAAAAAGGTTTGTGTTTTTGGTGATGTAAAGATAAATCTGGGAGATTTGGTTGTTTTAAAATCCGACAATCCCCAGTTTAAGGAATTTGAAATAGCTTCTCTTTTAGTCGAAAAAAATGATTTCAACACGATCAAAAGTGGATTTTCTACTGGTGGCGCCGATTTAGGGGGTGAGAATTTTCCGTTGATGAAAACACCAAAAATACTTCTTGTGAGTGGAAAGTATGTCAGCCCAACAGATTTTGGACAGGTTTGGTTTTATATGGATCAGATTATAAACTATCCTGTTAGTATTGTAGATGCTGACAATTTGGGGATGATTAATATGGGCGATTATACTACCTTGATTTTGGCTGACGGATGGTATGATCTATCTGACGGGCAGAAGAAAAACATTGATGATTTTGTTTCAAAAGGAGGTAAAACAATTGCAATACAAAATGCTTTGAGCCTCTTTGAAAATAGAGAAGGCTATAATCTGACACAGTTTGCAACCAATGAAGAAAAAGACGCGGCTAAGAGACAAAGTGACGATGATGCGCTATCGATGCGTTTTCAGAAATATCAGAATTCCGAAAGACGTTTTATTTCAAATGGCGTTCAGGGTGCCATAATAGAAAACGTATTAGACAAAACCCATCCACTTTCTTACGGATTAGGAGATAGGTATTATAGCTTAAAAACGTCCGACAGGTATTTTAAAGTTCTTAAAAATGTATGGAATGTGGCTTATGTTCCGGAAAATTATAAGAGCTATGGATTTATTGGAACAAACCTGAAAAAGAAACTAGCAAATACGGTTTCGTTTGCTGTAGAGCCCTATGGAAGAGGGAAAGTAATCTATATGATAGACAACCCGCTCTTTAGAGGTTTTTGGGAAAACGGAAATTTACTATTTAGTAATGCTTTGTTTTTAGTTGATTAAGACTAAAAAGAACATACTACCGTTATCACAATAAAAAGATATGAAAAAGATAGTCCTGCTTGCAGTAACACTTGCCTTTTTAGGTTGTGACAAGGATAATGATAATGATTTAAATCCTATTGAGAATCGTGATTTCCGACAAGAAATGCGCAATTTCGTCATCGGAATCAGCCAAAAAGCGAAAAATATCAAACCCGGTTTTGCCGTAATTCCACAAAACGGAATTGAACTGATTTCTATAAATGGAGAAGCTGATGGCGGTCCGTCGCAATCCTACCTGGATGCGATTGATGGAAACGGTCAGGAAGATTTGTTTTACGGCTATGACAATGACGATCAGGCAACACCTGCCAGTGTTTCGAATTATCTGAAAGGTTTTTTAAATGCTTCAAAGAGTAAAGGGAAGACCATATTGGTGACGGACTATTGTTCTACGGTTTCAAAAATGAATACTTCCTATCAGGTCAATGCTACAAACGGTTATGTTTCTTATGCTGCTCCAAAACGTGACCTGACTGCAATCCCGTCAACAGCTCCCAACAACTCTAATGCTACAGTAGTTACAAACTTGTCGCAGGCAAAAAACTTTTTATATCTGATAAATTCAGAAGGTTTTACTTCAAAAGCCGCTTTTATCAATGCAGTAAAAGCCACAAATTATGATGTTCTTATTATGGATTTGTTTTTAAACGAGGAGCAATTCACAGCCTCAGAAATCAACCAACTGAAAGATAAAGCTAATGGTGGAAAGCGTATGGTAATCTGCTATATGTCAATAGGGGAGTCAGAAAACTACCGTTACTATTGGCAGCCATCTTGGAATGCAACTAAACCGGATTGGATAGCTACAGAAAATCCGGACTGGCCGGGTAATTTCAAGGTGAAATACTGGAATGAGGATTGGCAGAAGATTATCTATAAGAATGATGATTCTTACCTTAATAAAATCTTAGGAGCCAATTTTGACGGGGTTTACCTGGACATAATTGACGGATTTGAATACTTCGAAAGATAAAAATCAATGTCATCTTGTCAGATTTAAATTGTCAATTTTAACAAAAACTGACAATTTTAAATATTTTAAGGCTTGGCATAAAGATTGTCTACTAGTTCACGAGTTTAAAAACTAGTATAAAAACAAAATACATATAAAAACATGGGTAAAATAATCGGAATTGACTTAGGAACGACGAACTCTTGCGTTGCCGTTATGGAAGGTAGCGAACCAGTTGTAATTCCTAATGCTGAAGGAAAAAGAACAACACCGTCAGTAATTGCATTTGTTGAAGGTGGAGAAATCAAAGTAGGAGATCCTGCCAAAAGACAAGCAGTGACCAATCCAACAAAAACTATTGCTTCTATCAAGCGTTTCATGGGGAATAAATTCTCTGAAAGCTCAAAAGAAGCTCAGAACGTTGCCTACAAAGTAGTAAAAGGTGATAACGATACACCACGTGTGGATATCGACGGACGTCTTTACACGCCACAAGAATTGTCAGCAATGACACTTCAAAAAATGAAAAAAACTGCTGAAGATTATTTAGGTCAGTCTGTAACAGAAGCTGTTATTACTGTTCCTGCATACTTCAATGACGCACAACGTCAGGCAACAAAAGAAGCTGGTGAAATTGCTGGTTTAAAAGTAATGCGTATTATCAATGAGCCTACTGCAGCTGCATTGGCTTATGGTTTGGATAAAAAAGGACAAGACCAAAAAATTGCTGTTTACGATTTAGGTGGTGGTACTTTTGATATCTCTATCCTTGAATTGGGTGACGGAGTTTTCGAAGTATTGTCTACAAACGGAGATACGCACTTAGGAGGTGATGATTTTGATCAGGCAGTTATTGACTGGTTGGCTGAAGAATTCAAAGCTGAAGAAGGTTTGGATTTGCGTTTGGATCCAATGTCATTGCAACGTTTGAAAGAAGCTGCTGAAAAAGCAAAAATCGAATTATCGTCTTCTCCTCAAACAGAAATCAACCTGCCATACGTTACGGCTACTGCAACAGGACCTAAGCACTTGGTGAAAACATTGACCAGAGCTAAATTTGACCAATTGACAGATAGTTTGGTAAGACGTTCAATGGATCCTGTAGCAAAAGCATTGAAAGATGCAGGTTTGAGCATTTCAGATATTGATGAGGTAATCTTAGTGGGAGGTTCTACACGTATTCCTAAAATTCAGGAAGAAGTTGAGAAATTCTTCAACAAAAAACCATCTAAAGGAGTTAACCCTGATGAGGTAGTAGCTATTGGTGCTGCAATCCAAGGTGGAGTTTTATCTGGAGACGTAAAAGACGTATTGTTGTTAGACGTTACGCCGCTTTCTTTAGGTATCGAAACTATGGGTGGTGTTATGACAAAATTGATTGAGTCAAACACAACAATTCCAACTAAAAAATCACAAGTATTCTCTACAGCAGCAGATAACCAACCATCGGTTGAAATCCACGTTTTGCAAGGAGAAAGAGCTTTAGCTACAGATAACAAAACAATTGGCCGTTTCCACTTAGATGGAATCCCGCCAGCTGGTAGAGGAGTGCCTCAGATTGAAGTAACTTTTGATATTGATGCTAACGGTATCATCAAAGTTTCTGCAACCGATAAAGGAACCGGAAAATCACACGATATCAGAATTGAGGCTTCTTCTGGATTGACTCAGGAAGAAATTGAAAGAATGAAGAAAGAAGCTGAAGCAAATGCAGATTCTGACAAAGCAGCTAAAGAGAAAATTGAAAAATTGAACGAAGCTGACAGCATGATCTTCCAAACTGAAAATCAGTTGAAAGAGTTTGGTGAGAAACTATCTGAAGGTAACAAAGCAGCTATCGAAAGTGCATTGACTGAGTTAAAAGCAGCTCATGAAAGCCAGGATGTTGTAGCTATCCAACCAGCTTTAGACAAATTGAACGAAGCATGGAAAAATGCTTCTGAAGAAATGTACAAGCAAGGTGACGCTCAAGGAGCTCCACAGGATGCACAGCCGCAAGGTGACGCAAACGGTGGTGACAACGTTCAGGATGTTGACTACGAAGAAGTGAAATAATCACTTTTCAGATTATATTTTAAAAGCGCAGAATGTTGAATTCTGCGCTTTTTTCGTTTATCACTTTTAACAATTATGGTTGTATATTTTTTGTATTTTAGGCTTTCTAAAAAACAAAATATGAAAAAGACCTTATTTTTAATATTGATTCTGTTAACAGCATCATTCAGTTACGGACAAAAAAAAGGCGCTAAAAAGAAAGCTGCTGTAAAGCCGGCTTCAACAGCACTTGCAAAAGCAGATAACCTTACGGCTGAAATCGTGAAAGGAAACTTTTATCTGTTCATCAACAATGGTAAAGCAAAAAAAGACACCATTGGAATCAAAACTGTTGAGGAAAACAGACTTCCTAAAGACTGTGCCCTTAAAAGTTTTTCTGCTAAAGGAACGCCTTTATACTTGCTGACCTGGACAGAAGAGCAAACTACTAAAACGGATTTAAAGACAGAAGTACGCAGTACGTTATTTTCTGAGGTATATGATGTCCCAACCAAGACAAAACTATTTTCAAACCAGCAAACAACTACCAATATTACAGAGAAAGTATTTTTGGACAGGCTAAAAAATGCTTCCGAAACACAGGAAAAGGTTAGGAGAGAAGGTTTTGAGTTTTCTTTGACACCCGATGGTGATATTGTCCAAAAGAATAAAACGCAGCAGAATACATTTGCATTCAATGTGGCTGACAAGAAGTATGTAGAAGGAAAGACAACCAGTACAGCCCCTGCTGCAACGCCTGCAAAGAAAAAGAAGGCATAATCAGTTATAAAAAACCGAGCTAAATGCTCGGTTTTTTTATTTGTTTTTACCTGAAAAGACTACCTATGGAATGGAAGATTCTTCCGAAAAAAGTTCTTTTGATTTCTATATCGCCCATCATTGCTTCATCTAGGGTGATGATGATGTTTTTTGAAGAGGTGACAGTAAGTATTTTTGTATCATAACCAACAAAAAGAAACTCCAATACATCACCTTTTTTGGCTTTAATTGAGAACTTGCCATCAAAATCTGTCTGTGTACCAACTGATTTTTCTCTAATCAGTACATTTACGGTGGGTAAAGGTATTCCCTGTCCATCATGAACAATCCCAGTAATTTCTATCTCAGAAACAGATGATGAATCGTCAGTTGTTCTTTCAACATTACTTATTCCTTCTGTTTGTTCGGTTTTAACTCTTTCCTGAGCATGTATTTCTTGATTTCCCAAACTCAAAAAGCTCAATATTCCAGAAATTCCTGCAACCCAGATACTGCTTTTTTCTTTCGGTACTCTTAAGTCCTTATTCAGCTGTGTGGTTAAAAAACGCCCGCATATATTGGATTCAGAATTGATTTTGTCAATAAGCTGCCTGTCGGATAATTGTGTGAAATCATATACCGTTTTCTGGCACGAATTGCAAAACCGTCCTTTTTCGGCAACAGTCATCTCATGCCAATTTTCATGGCAGGGTTTAGGAATAGATATGTTGACTTTGCCGGACATAAAAGCTTATTCAGAAACTTTGATTTCAAACATTTTGTCCCATCTTTTTCCGGTAACAAAAAGTGTTTTGGTTTTTGGGTTGTAAGCTAATCCGTTCAATACGTCATTGCCTAAATCGTGGCCCATCATGTTTACTTTTGTTTTTAGCTCTCTCAGGTCAATTATACCTTCTACAGCTCCGGTTTTTGGATTGATGACCGCTACAGCGTCTTTTTGGTAAACGTTTCCGTAGATTTTTCCGTTAACCCATTCCAATTCATTTACTGCTTTTATCTTGCTGGATTCAGAGTATACATTGAGATAATCCGTTTCTTTCATGGTTTCCGGATCTAAAACCCAGATTTTTTCAGTACCATCTGATTGATAAATTTGTTTCCCGTCATTACACAATCCCCAGCCTTCTATATTTTTAAAATACTTAAAAGTCTTGATTTGCTTTAGGTTGTCTGCATTATAGATAAAACCTGTATTTTCCTGCCAGGTAAGCTGATATACTTTATTATTTAATATTGTAATTCCCTCTCCAAAATACCTTCCTTCGAGATTGACCGTTTGGTAGGCTTTTCCTGTTTTGTAGTCTGTTTTCAACAATTTGGAAGTACCGCGCTGTCCGGTTCCTTCAAATAAAGTATCTCTGTAAAATTCCAATCCTTGCGTATAAGAAGTTTCGTCATGAGGATAGGTGTTTACAATAGTGTAGGTCAGCAATTTTGGCTTTACATTGGAAACCACTTCGATTCGTGCATCCGTTTCTGCATTTTGGCCTTCATAATAAACGGTTGCTTTTATTTGCTGGTAGCCAAATTTAGAATCGGATAAAGGAAAATCGAACTTATTGTTTCCTTTGGCAGCACCAACTCTTTTTTCATTTATAGAATAGACTATTGAATCGATGGTCTTGTTTTTATCGTTTTTTACGCTCAAAGAAAGCGATTCTTGGGGCTGATAGGATGCTTTTAAGCCAGCTTGATCAATGCTGAATAAATTTTTTTTATCATTTTCATTGTCTCTACAGGATACCAATACAGTTCCTAATAAAATGAATGCTAATAGTTTATGTTTTTTCATTGTTTTAAAATTGATTATGACAATATACAACCTTTATTTTATAACCGCCTATGGCCTTGCAAAAATATAAAATGTTTGTATATTTGCACCGGCAAGTCCTACACGACCAGCTCCTGCAGACTCCCCCAGGGTGGGAACGCAGCAAGGGTAAGCGGTTGTAGCGGTGCGATGTAGGTCGCTTGCCATTTTTTTAAATCTTCCCTTTGCGGAGGATTTTTTGTTTTTAGCCCTTTTCGGGTTTTAAACCCTGAAAGGGTTTGGATAAAAAATAAACACTAAATTTGGCTTCAATTTCTAAACTTCTAAGAAGTCAAAATGTCTAAAATTATATTAATTACAGGCGGTTCGTCAGGAATCGGAAAATCAATAGGGGATTATTTGACCCAAAAAGGCTATACGGTTTTTGGTACCAGTCGTAATCCGGAACGTATTACGGATTCTAAATTCCCTTTAGTAGCTCTCGATGTGAGAGATGCTGAAAGTATTAAAAATGCTGTTTCCGAAGTCATTCAAAAAGCAGGAAGGATTGATGTAGTAATCAATAATGCAGGAGTAGGAATTACAGGACCTTTAGAAGAAATCCCGACTTCTGAAATTAAAAACAATTTCGAAACCAATTTTTTTGGTCCCATTGAAGTTATGAAAGCGGTACTGCCGCAGATGCGCTCCCAGAAATCAGGTTTAATCATCAATGTTACTTCTATTGCAGGTTATATGGGATTGCCGTACAGAAGCGTTTATTCGGCTTCAAAAGGGGCATTAGAATTGATTACTGAAGCGCTTCGTATGGAAGTCAAGAATTTTGGAATAAAAATCACCAATATTGCTCCTGGAGATTTTGCAACCAATATTGCTTCCGGAAGATTTCATGCGCCTTTGATAAAAGGTTCTGCCTATGAGAAACCTTATGGAGATACGCTTAAAATGATGGATGAGCATGTTGATTCAGGAAGCAATCCCAATATGATGGCAATTGCAGTAGCAAAAATCATAGCAACTCCTAATCCGAAGATTCATTATAAAGTAGGCGTTTTTATGCAAAAATTCTCCATTGTCCTAAAGCGTATACTGCCGGATAAAGTTTATGAAAAAATGCTGATGAACCATTATAAATTGTAATTTTGCAACCGGATTTTGAGTTTTTACTCAATGCCTTAAAGCAGAAACACACAAATTAAATTATAACAAATGAAATTTTTTATCGACACGGCTAATCTGGCTCAAATTAAAGAAGCGCAAGCACTTGGTGTATTGGATGGCGTAACTACTAATCCTTCATTGATGGCAAAAGAAGGCATCACAGGAAAGAACAATATCTTAAAGCATTATGTGGATATCTGTAATCTTGTTGACGGTGATGTAAGTGCAGAAGTAAATGCGCTTGATTTTGAAGGTATGGTGAAAGAAGGCGAGGAGCTGGCTGAACTGCATGAGCAGATTGTTGTAAAATTGCCGATGACCAAAGAAGGTGTAATGGCTGCAAAATATTTTTCTGATAAAGGAATCAAAACAAACGTTACATTGGTATTTTCTGCCGGACAGGCTTTATTGGCTGCAAAAGCAGGAGCTACTTACGTTTCGCCATTTATTGGTCGTTTGGATGATGTTTCTACTGATGGTTTGAACCTGATTCAGGAAATCCGTGAGATTTATGACAATTATGGTTATGAGACAGAAATTTTAGCGGCTTCTGTACGTCACACAATGCACATCGTTAACTGTGCTAAAATTGGTGCTGATGTAATGACAGGACCTCTTTCTGCTATTACAGGTTTGTTGAAACACCCATTAACAGACATTGGATTGGCTCAATTCGTAGCTGATTTTGAAAAAGGCAATAAATAAATAATACGTAAGTATTTGATATAAAAAATCCCGCTATTAGGCGGGATTTTTTGTTTGTAGTATTTAGTTTTATTATTTCAAATGATCAACAAATTTAACGTCGAATAGATTTACGAAAGCGTTGTTGATGGTTCCGTCTGCATTTGTAATAATGGCACGGTGTATTTTTGTGATGACCCATTTCTGTTTTAGTTCTTCAAAATCTTTTACTCGGAATTCCTCGATTTTATCAAATTTGTATTTAGAAAGATTATTTTTCCATTTTGATTGATTGTCATCAACATTGATTGCAATAAAATTATAACCCGGATGTTTGGCTTTTAATTCCATTGCTTTTTTATGTGCCGACTCAAAATGAGCTTTTGCATTTTCGGTCCAAAAGAAAACGACCGTTTTTCCCTTAATGATACTTTCGCTGCTTACGGTTTCACCGTGAAGGTCAATCAAGTCTACATTAGGTAAAGGATTTCGGTCTTTCAGCATTTGGATTGCATCGCCTATTTTGGTGATTTCGTTCTGATTTCCTTTGTCGGTTGAGAGTTCGTTATACCGATCAAGAAACTTTTTATTGTTGAGTATGTGCTGATCCTCTAAAAGATAGGCGAAGGCAATATTATCGAGAACAGCATTTTTTATTTCTGGATTTTTGAAAAGCGTATCGGCAATATTCAATTTGGTAATATTCATTTCCAAAGCCTTGTCTTCAGGAGAAGCGTTAGGGTCGGCTTTTTCGATTGCCATATTATTGAGCATATATGTAAGATACTTTACAAAAGGGGAGAAGTTGGTCAGCCCTTTGTTATTGTAATCTATCTCATCACGATATTCATAAAAATCTTTTGGAAGTTTTTCGGAGACATTCTCTCCGGTTCGTATTTCATGTATTACCGGATAAATTTCTTTTTTGGTGTAATACGGAAAATCAAGAGAAGCTAAGGCATAAATATCAAAATCGTCACTCCATTTCAATAATTCCTTTTTTGAATTGTAGTAGCTTTTTCTGGATCTATATGCGGAATCGATGTATTTCGTGAATTTGTTGAGATCGTAATCAAACACCGTAAACATCTTGTCCCTGTCTTCTTCATTTTTAAGATACATTTCCATCAGGAAGTTGTTCTTTTCTTCTCCACGTCCACAAAACACGACAGATTCGTCAAAATCGGAAGAATTCATGCGTACCATGATACTGTCATTTTTATCAAAATAGACGTATTGGTATTCCGGTTCATGTTTAAAAGTGTACAATCCGGGAGCCAACGAATCAAATTTTTTGAAAAAACGATTGTTTCTGTCCAAAGGAATAGTATCAATTACTTTATTGTCCTTAAGAAACAAAACGTAGCGATTTAATGGATTTGAAACCTCTCCTCCAAAGTAAGCAGTGAAATTATCGTTTTTGAATTTCTTTTCACAGGAGCACAATGACAGCAATGAAAGGAAAGAAATCAATACGATTTTTAAAACTTTTAAATTGTGCATTTAATTTGAATCTAATAGACAAAAATATTCAGACGCGACCAAACTCTCTGTTAATGCATAGTTAAATGTAGACAATGTCAATTATTTAGAATGCCGTTAAATAACAGAGATTTATTTGAACCGGAACTTTAGGTCATGTTTTAAACTATCTCGGGTTCTTGTGCCAAAAGTGCAGTATTTTTTCTACTTTTGCAAAACTTTTTTAAAACTATATTCATGTTAACAGTAAATAATTTATCAGTACAATTTGGAAAGAGAATTTTGTTTGATGAAGTGAATACAACCTTTACAGATGGTAATATTTATGGAGTCATTGGAGCAAATGGTGCTGGAAAATCTACATTCTTAAAAATACTTTCAGGAGATTTTGATGCAACTTCAGGGAATGTTTTCCTGGAGCCGGGCAAACGTATGTCTGTGTTGAACCAAAATCACAACATGTTTGATGAGCATACGGTCTTGGAAACAGTAATGATGGGGAATAAAATCCTTTATGCTGTTAAAAAAGAAATGGATGCACTCTATTTGGATTATACTGATGAAAATGCAGAAAGAATAGGTGAGCTTCAGGTTCAATTTGAGGAAATGAACGGATGGAATGCCGATTCTGATGCAGCCTCGTTGCTTTCTAACTTAGGGATCAACGAAGACAGTCATTATACTTTAATGGCTGATATGGAAGGAAAACTGAAAGTTCGTGTGCTTTTGGCGCAGGCGCTTTTTGGGAATCCTGATGTACTGATTATGGATGAGCCTACGAACGACCTTGATTTCGAAACGATCGCATGGTTGGAAAACTTTTTGGCAAATTATGAAAATACCGTGATTGTTGTATCGCACGACCGTCACTTCCTGGATGCGGTTTGTACGCATATTTCAGATATTGATTTCGGAAAAATCAACCACTATTCCGGTAACTATACATTCTGGTACGAATCAAGCCAATTGGCTGCAAAACAAAGAGCGCAGCAGAATAAGAAAGCGGAAGAAAAGAAGCAGGAATTGGAAGAATTTATCCGTCGTTTCAGTGCCAACGTAGCAAAATCCAAACAGGCAACTTCACGTAAAAAAATGATCAGCAAATTGAACATTGCTGAAATCAAGCCGTCAAGCCGTCGTTATCCTGCCATTATTTTTGAACAGGAAAGAGAAGCCGGAGATCAGATTTTAAATATCACAAACTTAAGTGCTTCTGTTGATGGTGAAACGCTGTTTACAGATGTAGACCTGAATATGGCTAAAGGCGATAAGATTGTTCTTTTCTCTAAAGATTCGCGTGCTACAACTGCTTTTTATGAAATCCTAAATGGAAATAAAGCTGCTGATTCCGGAACTTTTGATTGGGGAATCACTACAACACAAGCCTATCTTCCGGTTGAAAACCATGAGTTTTTTGAGAATGATCTGAATTTGGTTGATTGGTTAAGGCAATGGGCAAAAACAGAAGAAGAGCGTGACGAGGTGTATATCCGAGGTTTCTTAGGTAAAATGATTTTCTCTGGTGAAGAAGCTTTAAAAATAAGCCGTGTTTTGTCTGGAGGAGAAAAAGTGCGTTGCATGCTTTCAAGAATGATGATGCAAAGAGCCAATGTATTAATGCTTGACGAGCCTACAAACCACTTGGATCTGGAGTCGATTACAGCTTTCAACAACTCATTGAAGAATTTCAAAGGATCGGTTATTTTCACAACGCATGATCATGAATTTGCGCAGACCGTTGGTAACAGAGTTATTGAACTTACACCTAAAGGAGCAATTGACAGATATATGACTTTTGACGATTATCTGGATGATGAAAAAGTACAGGAACTAAGAAAGAAAATGTACTCTTAAATTATAGAAATAGTATAAATAAAAAATCCCGTTACTTACAAGTAGCGGGATTTTTTGGTTTTAATTATGGTTGGTTAGGTTGGGTGTTTATTTTTTAAATCTGCTGATGATAAAAATAACAAGGGCAATAATAGCAACGACAATAAAAATGCCAACGCCAACACCTAAGTTAAAAATTCCTTCAACCACTTCGCAGCTCGAAAAGGTAAGGAGTATCAAAAGCAATATGTTTATTCTGGCTAACTTGTTCATGGTTTTTTTGTTTTGGTTTGTATAATTATAAAGGTCTTCTTTTAATGAAGAAAAATATTACATAATTAATGTTTTTGGTTATATAATTTTAATAAAGGTGCTGAGTTGCTAAGGTTCTGAGGTACTAAGTTTGTGTAAAAGGGAAAATTGTTTAAAGTGAACTTTTTTGGGATTGTTTTTCATTTGGAATAAACTCGCAGATGGGCACTCGTTTTAATATGGAATAAGGTTAGGGCAAAACTGTATTTTTATTTTACTTGAAAGTAAATTTTGCCTACTTTTACAAACCAAACACAACACTTCATTATGAGTCAAAAAATATTGCTTACTTCAAAAGAAGTCAATATCATTCTGCATCGTTTGGCCTGTCAGTTAATTGAAAAGCATCTTGATTTTTCAGATACGATTCTTGTAGGAATCCAGCCTCGCGGAACCTTTTTGGCAGAACGCCTGAAGGAATTGCTTTTAAAAGAATACAAAGTACAGGATGTAGCTTTAGGTTATCTGGACATTACATTTTTTAGAGATGATTTCCGTAGAACAGAAAAACCTCTGGAAGCCAATAAAACACAAATCAACTTTTTGGTAGAAAATAAGAAAGTCATTTTTATAGATGATGTATTATATACCGGAAGAAGTATTCGCTCTGCTTTGACAGCCATCCAGTCATTTGGCAGGCCATCAGAAATTGAACTGTTAGTTTTAATTGACAGGCGTTTTAGCCGCCATTTGCCAATCCAGCCAGATTATAGAGGCAGGCAGGTCGATTCCATAAATAATGAAAAGGTAAAGGTATGCTGGAAAGAGCAGGAGGGAGAAGATGTAGTATATCTGGTAACTAATTAAAGTTCTTAAAATAACAACACAACAACACATATAAAAATGAGCGAATTAAGCGTAAATCATTTATTAGGAATAAAATATATCACCAAACAAGATATTGACCTTATTTTTGAAACTGCCGATCATTTTAAGGAAGTAATCAACAGACCAATTAAAAAAGTTCCTTCGCTTCGAGACATTACCATTGCCAACATATTTTTTGAAAACAGTACAAGGACCAAATTATCCTTTGAATTGGCACAAAAACGTCTTTCAGCAGATGTTATCAGTTTTTCTGCGGCACAGTCTTCTGTAAAAAAAGGAGAAACACTAATCGATACTGTCAATAATATTCTTTCAATGAAGGTTGACATGGTAGTCATGAGACATTCCAACCCCGGAGCAGCTTATTTTCTTTCGCAAAATGTAAATGCTAGTATTGTCAATGCCGGTGATGGAGCACATGAACATCCAACACAAGGTTTATTGGATTCCTTTACAATAAGAGAAAAACTAGGTGAAGTAGCCGGAAAGAAAGTCGTGATTGTAGGAGATATTCTGCATTCCAGAGTAGCACTTTCCAATATCTATGCACTTAAAATGCAGGGAGCCGAAGTTAAGGTTTGCGGGCCTAAGACTTTAATTCCAAAATATATCGAATCTTTAGGGGTTACTGTTGAACCAAACCTTAGAAAAGCCCTTGAATGGTGTGATGTAGCAAACATGCTTCGGGTTCAGAATGAAAGAATGGATGTGAATTACTTTCCTTCCACGAGAGAATATACGCAACAATATGGAGTAGATAAGGCGTTTTTAGATTCACTAAATAAGGAAATCGTAATCATGCACCCGGGACCAATTAATCGGGGTGTCGAAATCTCCTCTGATGTAGCCGATTCACAGCAGTCGGTTATTTTAAACCAGGTTGAAAATGGCGTAGCAGTACGTATGGCAGTAATTTATCTTCTGGCATCAAAAATTAAGCAATAGGAATTAAAAAGGCAAAAACCTTTGTAACTTTGGACTTAGCAAACTTTACTTCTAAAAAATAACACTATGAAAGTTGATCAAAAAGGACATACAACAGTAATAAAAGATACTCAGGGTAATGTAGGTTCTTTTCTGGAAAAAGTAACAAATGAATATGGCAGTTTTAAAAACCATAATCTTATTTTGGATATCTCATCAGATAAAGATGTAAGCTTAGACCAGGTACTTTCTTTCCTCTCCCTGTCAAACAAACACCGTAAAGCAAAAAAATCATTCGTAATTGTTGTCAGTGATTTTGACTTTAATGAAGTGCCGGACGAAATGATTGTTGTCCCGACTACTCTTGAAGCTCATGATATTATTGAAATGGAAGAAATTGAAAGGGATTTAGGGTTTTAGATTTTTGATTTAAGATTTTGATTTAAGAGTAAAAAATGAAGCTGACCATTCTTGGCTGTTATGCCGCCACACCCAGAACAATTACAAATCCGACATCACAGGTTTTGGAAATAAGAGATCGGATGTTTCTGATTGACTGTGGGGAAGGAACACAGGTGCAACTCAGGAAAAACAAGATCAAATTTTCCAAAATAAACCATATTTTTATTTCTCACCTTCATGGCGACCATGTCTACGGACTTGTTGGTCTGGTTTCTACTTATATGCTTTTGAATCGGGTTAATGATCTTCATATTTATGGGCCAAAAGGAATAAAAGAGATTATCACATTGCAATTGAAACTTTCCAATTCGTGGACGAATTATAATCTTTATTTCCATGAGCTGGAATCGACCGAATCTGAAACCGTTTTTGAAGATGAAAAGGTTATTGTAAAGACAATTCCTCTAAAACACAGAATATATACCAATGGCTATTTATTCCTGGAGAAATTCAGCGAAAGAAAGCTCAATATCGATGCTGTACAGCAATATGAAATTGATCAGGTATATTATAAGAAAATCAAATATGGCGGCGATATCACTTTAGAAGATGGCCGCGTTATTCCAAATGCTGAATTGACTTTTGATCCGGATGTTCCAAAAAGTTATGCCTTTTGTTCGGATACGATATATAACGAAGATATATTACCGCTGATTGAAAATGTAGATGTTCTTTACCATGAATCTACTTTTTTAGAATCAGAAGCTGCACTAGCTGAAAAAACAATGCATTCAACCGCTAAAGAAGCTGCCCGGATTGCACTTAAAGCCAATGCCAAAAATCTGGTATTGGGACATTATTCTACACGATACGAATCCATTCAGAAATTTAAGGACGAAGCAGAAACTGTTTTCCCAAATGTTTTTTTGGGAGATGATGGGGAGAGTTTTTCTTTTTGAAGCGACTAAGCTTTTTTTGAGGGACTAAGTTACTAAGCTGCTAAGGCACTAAGTTACTAAGTTTTTTTTTAAAACTTTACAAAGACCTCTAACCTTAGTTCCTTTTAACCTCAGAACCTTCTAACCTTAGCAGCTTAGCCTCTCAGCAGCTCCAAAAAACTGACAAATATCATATCCTCACTTCACAAAGTTTGTAACTTTGTAATTCAAAATCTCCAATTGACAAGCTATGAAAGATTTAAGCGATTACAGAAAATCATACGAAAAAAGCGAACTGATTGAAACAGCTATTCCGGACAATCCTTTTGAATTATTTGGGCTATGGTTTCAGGAAGCCGAAGCTATAGGCGGAACCGAAGAAGTGAATGCGATGACTATTGCTACTATCGGAAAGGATGGTTTTCCAAAATCGAGAATTGTTCTCTTAAAACAGCTGACTTCCGAAGGTTTTATTTTCTTTACCAATTACGAATCCGAAAAAGGAAAAGCTATAGCCGAAAATCCAAATGTATGCCTTTCTTTCTTTTGGCCTTATGCAGAAAGACAGGTAATCATTAAAGGTAAGGCCGAAAAAACATCGGATGATATTTCTAATGCTTATTTCCAATCCAGGCCATTTGGCAGCCAATTAGGTGCCCTGGCTTCACACCAAAGTGAAATCATATCAAATAGGGAAGTACTCGAAGACAAAGTAAAAAATCTGGAAGAAGAATTCGTTGGAAAAGTAATCGACCGACCTGACTATTGGGGAGGTTATTTAGTTAAGCCTCATGAAATAGAGTTTTGGCAGGGAAGACCCAACAGGCTTCATGATAGGATTCGTTTCCAAAACCGAGAAAATACATGGAAAAAAGATAGACTTTCATCATAATTTATAGGAATATTAGCATGAAAAATATAAAAAGATGCATTTCATCGATTTTATTTTGCAGTTAAACGATGTTTTTGTAATATTGACTCGTTAATAAGAGATGTGCCACACCATAACTCTTATCTAACAATTTGAAAAAGTTTTCCCAAAGGCTTTTTTGAATTACGAACCAAAACACTTAACCTATGAAAGCAATAATGCTAAGAGCATTAATGCCAGTGGCATTTTTGTTCACAATGTTATCCTGTTCTTCAGATTCATCTGATGAGGGTAACCTTCCAAATGGAAATTCGACCTTAGTCGAAAACTACGATTACAATCCCACAGAGTTAGAAATGATGCGAATTATCAACGAGCACAGACAGTCGCTGAATTTACCGGTTTTACAACCAATCAATCACATTTCTTACAAATCAGAAGAACACAACGAATACATGATTGAAAACAATGTTGTCAATCATGCTTATTTCGAAGAAAGATCGCAAAACCTGATACAGGTATTAGGAGCAGTTAGAGTCAATGAAAATGTGGCTTATAACTACAACACTCCTCAAGCTGCATTACATGCATGGCTTGAAAGTCCTAGCCATAAAGCGAACATCGAAGGAGATTTTACTCATTTTGGAATTTCTGTTCGTATTAGCCCAGAATCAGGACGTAAATATTATACAAATATGTTCATAAAAAAATAAGCAGATAAGACTCAGTAGCAAAAGACTGCAGTTTGTATTGCAGTCTTTTTTTTGAGACTTGCCAAAAAGATTGTTATTTAACGTTCACCTTTCCATTCTTACTGACTGCAATAATTGACAGGAATTATTTTTTAGATAATTAATATTAGATGGGGTTTAATTTTCGTGGATTATTTTTTTAAAATACATTCATTTAAGATTGTTCTTTTGTTCTAATTATTCTTTCGTAAGGACTGTGTGAAAACTATTGTATGGGGATATATTTAAAATATATTACAATGGGTCGAATAACAAAAAAAGCATCCTGCTAGTCCAGGATGCTTTTGCTTTTTATAGTATTTTGATATTTTATAATTCGGTGATTATAAATTCACTTCTTCTGTTTAATTGGTGCTCTTCTTCAGAACACGGAACTCCATCAGAACATTTGTTAACCAATTGTGTTTCGCCATAACCTTTTCCAGTTAATCGCGATGCCTGTATTCCGTCGCCAATCATCCAGGCAATAGTTGATTTTGCTCTTCGGTCTGATAATCTTTCGTTATATTGGTGCGTTTGACGGCTATCTGTGTGCGATCTTACATCAACCTTCATCGTTGGATATTCTTTCATTACGTCAACGATTTTAGCCAAATCAGTAGCTGCATCCGGGCGGATATTCCATTTATCCAAGTCAAAATAAATAATCTTGATGCCAAATGCTTTTGCAAGGTCATCTCCAACTTTAACTTTTTTAACTACTTTTTCTAAAGCAATAGGCAAGTCGGTTTCTCCACTTTCTTTTGGCAAGGTTACTCGTGACTCTTTAGTTACGTAATCTTGTTTTTCAGCTCTTACATAATATGATTTGCCACATTGTACATCCTCAAATGAATATTTTCCGGAAGCATCAGATGTTACTTCTTTTAATTTGTTGAACTTTTCATCAAATAAAGTCACTTTGGTATTTGGAAGTATAGCTCCGGTTTCCAGATCAGTTATAGTTCCAGCCAAAAGCTGTTCACAGGCAAATTCAAGCCTTTGGGTTTCCACAAACTTGTAGATGTCATCATTGCCGCTTCCGCCATCCCTGTTGGAGCTTAGAAAGCCTATTCTTGTTTTGGAGTTGATAATGTATCCAAAATCATCTTTTTTGCTGTTAGCTGGTTCCCCAATGTTTTTAACCTCTTTAAAGCTACCGTCATTTCCCATTTTTGAAACGAAAATATCAAAACCGCCAAGTCCGAGCTGGCCGTCAGAAGCAAAGTACAATTCATTCTCGTCAGATACGAAAGGAAAAGACTCTCTTCCGGGTGTGTTGATTTGAGGTCCAAGGTTTTCAGGAGTACCAAAACTTCCATCAGCATTAATACTTACTTTAAAAATATCAGACTGTCCTAAAGTTCCCGGCATATCAGACGCAAAATACAATGTTTTTCCATCAGGACTCAAAGCAGGGTGGGCCACACTATAATTGTTATTATTAAAAGGAAGTTCTGTAACGTTTGTCCATTTGTCACCTTCTAAAGTAGCCTTATAAATTTTTAATAAGGTTACTTTGTCACTGCTTTTGCCTTTTTTCCCGTCGTTATAATTATTTCGTGTAAAAAACATAGTTTTTCCATCTTTAGAAAAAGCAGGAGTAGCTTCGTGAAACTTAGTATTTAAGCTTTTTGCAAATTTTTGCGGAGCAGAAAGTGCACCTTCAGCACTCAAATCAGAAACATACATATTGGTAAAATACATATTTGTCCATGAATGTTGTCTTTTTGAAAAGTTTCCGGTATCACGAGCTGATGCAAAAACGACTTTATCTCCAAAAAAAGCACTTCCATAATCAGAATACTCAGAATTTATTCCGGCGTTTTCGATTTTATATCTGCCTGAATTTTTCTTGATTTCTTCAAGATAATTCTTTTTTTGCTCATATAATTTTCCGCGAGAATCAGTATTTGATTTCTGATTAAATTTCTGAAGCATTTCGTTGGCCTTATCATATTCTCCGATTCCTTTTAAGGATTGAGAATAACGATAATAATATTCTGGCTCTACATCCTGTGTCATTGCAAAGAGTTCGCCATACCATTTGGCAGCATTTTCCAGATCAGCATTGAAATAATAGGAGTTTCCAAGTTTTTCAAGCATATCTTGTGACTTGTATCCTTTTTCAGCAACACGCTCATAGGTTTTTATAGCATCAATGTAAGCATATTTCTCATACTTCTTATCTGCAGATGCCACAGCCGATTTTTGCGAATATCCGTTGAAGCAGATAGTACTTAAAAATGCGAGGTATATAAATTTGATTTTCATGATTGCACAGTATTAGAAGAACCTAGGTGAAGTTACTTTGTTGAATTTGTTGAAAAGCTCAAATCGAAGGAATACTTCGTGAGAGCCAGAGTTGTAATTGGATAGTTTTGTAGTTTCTAAGTCATATCCATAGCCTACAAATATTCCATCTGTAACCTGAAAACCAGCCATAGCACTTACAGCAGCATCCCATCTCCAGGCTGCACCAATGGTAAATTTGTCGTTGAACAAGAAATTACCAGATACATCAAGCTGTAGGGGAGCACCTTTAATAGTTTTCATAAGGAAAGCAGGTTTAAATTTAATACTTGGACTCAAGTCAAATACATAACCTCCCATGAAATAAAAATTCATTCTCTCCTTATAAACCGAAACGGAGTTGTCTTCGTAACGGGTCGTTTGAAAAAAGTTAGGAACCGAAAGACCTACATATAATTTATCAGAATGGAAATAAACACCGGCTCCAACATTAGGTGTGAAATTATTGTTGAAATTTTGCAAGTGCGGATCGCCGGCATCAGCAGGATTTAGCTTTTTTACGTCCAGGCTAAAAAGATTTGCCGTTCCCTTAATACCAAATGAAAGATTATAAGTTTCTGATGTCTGAACAGTATACGATATATCAGCTGAAATAGTGTTTTCGTCTGTTGGACCAATTCTGTCGTTAACAAAAGATAGCCCGATTCCTATTTTACTATTATTGATAGGCGTATTTAAAGAAACTGCATTGGTTACAGGAGCTCCATCCAAACCAACCCACTGGGTTCTATGAAGGCCGAAAATACTCATCACGCCTCTGGAACCGGCATAGGCCGGATTTATATTAATAGTGTTGTACATATATTGCGTGTATTGGGCGTCTTGTTGCGCAAAACCTGCAAAACTTGTCAACAGTAAAGCTAAAAATAAAAATTTTGTTTTCATTTATTTGTTTGTTTAGTTCCAGGGATTTGCATCCCTGGAAGTTTGACTCTATCTATTAATATATAGATAACTTGCTTTTTCTCTAGATTTTCCTTCAGCATCGACATATTTCAGTACGTAGTAGTAAGTTCCATCAGGTAATTCTTCTGATTTTTTTACTGTAGCACGACCTTCAGATACACCTCTAAATACTTTAGTGTTGTTGTCATAACCTTGAGCATCAAATACTAAAACTCCCCAACGATTATAAATTTCTACACTATTGTTTGGATAACAATCAAGACCTTCAATTTTAAAGAACTCATTCAAACCATCACCGTTTGGCGTCATAGCATTGTGAACAATGATTTCACATGGTGCCAAAACGATACAGTCATCATTTATATTCATGTTGACTTGAATGGTTCTTGGACAATCACCATCACCTATCACATAGCTTAATATATAATCTCCAAGCGCAACATTCGTAGGATTAAATATGCTTCCTTGCAACCCTTGAGAATTATTAGTATCAACCCATGTTCCTGTTCTTTCTATAGAATTATCAAGTAATGTAAACAAATCGATTGAAAGATCTTGAATACATAGTTCGCTGGCAATTTTTTCTGTTGGATTTGATATCGTAACATTTATTGTTTGCGTAACTACATTTGAATTTCCACAGCTGTCAGTCGCAGACCAAGATCTGATGATTGTATAACCTGTTGCTGTCTGATTTTCAATCTGTTCATCAAATATAACATTTTCTACTGAAGAACAAGAGTCAGTAAATTGTAAAGCTGGTGCTTCAGGTACTTCACTACATACAACATTTATAGTTGTTTCTAATGGAGTAATTAAAGTAGGACCCGTATTATCTTCTACAGTTATTACCTGAGTTGCAGAAGTTATATTATTACATAAATCAACTGCTGTCCAAGTTCTTGTGATAATCTTATCTCCAGCACAAGCACCATTTTCAATAGTCTCAAGCATTGTAACGGTTGCCAAACTACAGTTGTCAGTAGCTGTTAATGTTACTGCTGCCGGAATTGCTCCACAAGCTACGGTAACGTCTGCTGGTACAGTTTCTACAAATGTAGGACCTTGGATATCGGTTACAGTTACTACTTGTGTATGGTCTACAGTGTTTCCACATAGGTCAGTAGCCGTCCATTTTCTTGTCAGGGTATAGCTTCCGGCGCAAGCACCATCTGTTCTCGTTTCAGCGAAAGTTACAGTTGCAGATCCGCAAGCATCGGTTGCAGTTAACGTAGCCGCAGCCGGGATATTGTCGCAAGACGCAGCCACTTCAGCAGCAGGCAATGTTCCTGCGAATACAGGAGCCTGAGTATCGGTTACTGTTACAGTTTGCGTATGTTCAGCAATGTTACCGCAAAGATCGGTAGCAGTCCATTTTCTTGTCAGCGTGTAGCTTCCGGCGCAAGCACCATCGGTTCTTGTCTCGGCAAAAGTTACAGTCGCGCTTCCGCAAGCATCGGTTGCAGTTAACGTAGCCGCAGCCGGGATATTGTCGCAAGACGCAGCCACTTCAGCAGCAGGCAGTGTTCCTGCGAATACAGGAGCCTGTGTATCAGTCACGGTTACTACCTGTGTGTGCTCCGCAGTGTTACCGCAAAGATCGGTAGCAGTCCATTTTCTTGTAAGCGTGTAGCTTCCGGCGCAAGCACCATCGGTTC
>CAZFGA010000022.1:0-61864 GCA_964518395.1 uncultured Flavobacterium sp. | reverse complement strand
GAAAAAGCTGATAATCCTGTTGTCGATGTGTTAAGAAACAGTTCTTTTGATAATTTATAATAGTTATTAATTGCTCAAAGTCAGGAGACTTTGCGCAGCGGGGTTTAATCATTTTAACAATCAGACTCATGAATAAACTATTTGAAATAATTTATTGGGTAAAAATTTTTCTCTCACCCTTTATCATTTTTCTTTTTATCGCCTTAGCCGTTTATTTCTCTAATGAAGAACTGCTTTGGATTTCAATCTTACTGTCTATTATTGGAACAGTCCTGGGAATAGTTTATGCGGAAAAAATAAGAAAAAAACACGGGACAACACAGTATATGGGAAAAATATATAATACAGATGATCTATCAGATTATGATGAAATTATTAATGGAAAGAAAAATGATTAAAAGTAAAATGACAAGAATACTATATATCCTTTTATTATCAATATCTTTTATTGGGTGTAGCACACCTAAATTCTATACTGAAATTGCTACGATGCAAAAAGAAATACGAGATGATATAGATAAAGATGAAGGTAATCCCCAGAGTGAAGTTCGAATAAAAGGATATAATATGAATAAGCTCGTTTTAAAAAAAATGAGGGACGAACTTAAAAACACCAATCATATCCTATATTATTATTCGCCTGATTCTTCTTTTTCATCAAACAAATTTTGGTTTACAATTTATGATGTTGACAATAAGATTTATTACTCCTTAGAAAACAATGATTTAAACAATAAACAAATCGACCTGATTAAAAAAACTGATAATCTAGACGATCCAAGTGATGGATATGCCCTTTTTGTTTTTAATAATTATATAAATAATAATTGCGAACTAATAAAAAACAAAGGCAATGTCAATATATCTGGAGCACGAACCTATGAAGCAATTTATGAAATCGATTTAACTAATAAAGAAAATAAATATTGTTATTTTAAAAACTTCCTATTAATGAATTAAAAATAAAGGGAGTTCTTCTGTAGCTGAGATCTGATCGAATCTGACCGAAAGAACCAGAAAAAGCATGGGAAAACTCTCTACATGAAAAAAATATCAGATTATGACGAAATTATTAATGGAAAGAGAAAATGATTAAAAGTAAAATTACAGGAGACGCATTCTTTTGGGGTATTTTTATGTTCCTGACCATGTTTGGTTTATTAGCCTTTATATATAAGGGAATAGTACAATTTTCTTTACGAATCAGCGACATTCTTATTTTACTGTTCTTACTTTTTTTGTTTTATATGGGAATAGTTTTCCTGAGACACATAAAACACATCACTATTGAAGGCACAACATTAAAATATTATTCTGCTTTAAGACCATTTGGAAAAACACTAGATTTAGATGATTATAGAGGGAAAGTTATTTTACAAGAAACCGGCGCTCAAGGCAATTATGACGTGATCTATCTGATAGACCAAAAGAATATAACTTCTTTTAAAATAATGGGATTACATTATAAAAACTTTGACGAAATAAACAATGCCATCGAATTAAAAAAACTAAGATTCAATCCTTCATTCTCTCTGTATTATAAACTTTTATTTTTTGAAAAAATAAATATAAATGAAAAACAGAAAGACTAATAATTGAAAAAAGGTATACTGTTTTAAACCTAATCCACAGATGATTAAAACAAACAAATTATGAAAAAAGGATTTCTTATTATGGTAATTACCGTAGTCGCTGTTTTAATTTTTGTCGGTATTAATTACCAAAATAAAAAAGTCAGAAAAGAGTTTAATCTGTTTTATTCAAGTCATTTAGCTGGAAGAATCATTAAAATTGACAAATATTCAAGAAACTCAAATTTTATTCTCGATAATAATTCCGCTGAATTTGCCTTTAATCCCTATCTAGATAAAGAGCTGAATAATAGTGAAATATTCCAATATATCGCTAAATCTGGCGACAGTATCTATAAGCCTGCTCATTCAGATACATTATTACTGATTAAAGGCAATAAGATTTACTATTACACTTTCAGAAAAAGGATAATTAAATTAAGTATTTTGGAGTAACCCTTATTTATGTAATATTTAGCCATAGATGAAAGAACAAATTAAAAGCAGCAGTACAGAATGGTTAATTTCATTGATACTATTTAATGTATTTAATATCTTTACCAATATAGTTTTTAAAGAAATTGCTGATTGGGAATTATTTAGCTATCATTTATTCGGAAGCCTCATTTCTTACTTCATTTGTTTTTTACTCTTTCTTTTATTTTCTATATTTTTTCCTTTCATTGTTAAACATACTTTTATTAGCATATTTATTCTTTTATTGTGCTTAGAACTGTCTTTCTTTTTTATTTCCGGCGAATCATTAACCTATTCCATATTGTTTGCTTGGAACGGCAATAACTATATGCTATTTTTTTATCCCATTTGTATAATAGCTACAATAATAAGTAGGAATAGCGGTAGGATTCCAACAGAAAAACAAAGTATATAGGAAAAATACATCTTATTGATGATATATCAGATTATAATAAAATTATAAGTAAAAAAGGGCGTTAGATAAAAACAGAACGGAAGGCATGGGATCAATTATGGATAAAAATGTAATTAAATCGTCTTATATTTCTTTTATCGGACTTATTCTAATGATTATTACACAACTTATTTTAGCGAATAAGATTTTTTCATTCTACAATTTTAACATGAGAAAAGTCTATGCGTTAATTACGTATCTTGTATACGTTCCTTTACTAGGAATAGTTTTCTTAACAACAGCTTTCGTTTTTTATTATTATTGTAAAAACAAATTCAAACCCTCACTAAAATATTTCTATTTTACAATTCCTTCAATACTATATCTATCAATCTGTGCTTTCATTTTATTTCAAATAATCTATAAAGTAAACAGGGTAATGTCTATTCAATAAAAAAGTCATGAAAAACCAAATCTCTCCAGACATCCTCAAAAAATGGCTTACAGCCTGGTCGCTGTCAAGAGAATTGCCCTTGCCAATTGCATACAAATCTGGTTTTAAAGTTGAAGTTGGGGATGTGAAACAAAAAGAAAGGTATGTGTTTCCAGAACTAAATGAAGATTTTATCCAACTTTCCAATTCTATCAATGAGCCCTGGATTATTCTAAAAGCCTGTGCCTCTCCTGAAGAAATAAGAAGTCATGTTTCTGAAAAATGGATATTGCAACCACAAGGCTATATCATGATGTGTTCACATCCAATGGTTTTTCCAAATCGTCATTTTGGCACTGAATACAGATTAGAGTCTGATAGCTATAACTCAACCTTTGTAGTCAGAATCCTGACTCAAAATAACGAAGAAGCAGCTATTGGTCGGGTTGTACTTGTTGATGATATAGCGGTATACGACCGAATTATAACTGACAGTAATCACAGAAGAAAAGGCCTTGCTACTATAATCATAAGAGAACTTGAAAAAATAGCTATCTCTAAAAATATTACCAAAAACTTCCTGGTAGCCACTGAGGATGGCAAACAACTATACCAATCTTTAGGCTGGGAAGTATGTAGCCTGTATACATCGATTGTTATTGTTTCATAGGAAATAATGCTATTTAATGCCGCATATCAAACAATCGAATACATAACGGTATCATTCCTAACGAAACGGCTACAAAAATAAAAACCCGTATATAATTTAGCGTTTGCCAAAGCTTGACCCTACTGAGCAAATCTTTTGTTTCATTGGATGTGATTGCCATTTTTTGGAAATCGATAATAGCAGGCGCAAAATAAGAAAGCGTCCAAATTCTAACAGCAAAGTGCGCAGCAAGCAAGACTAAAAGCCAATTCCGTACCGGATCTATTTTCCAGCAAAAGTACAACGCCAACAGGAAAGTAATTTCATGAAGAGAATGGAATATTATCCAGAAAATTTTCAGGCTGCTCCCCTGTCCGTCTAATAATAGCTTGAAATTATCCGGCGGTGAAACTGTCCATTTTGGAACAAAAAGCAAGGTTTCAAAAATTTGCGCCCCGTTCATCATAAAATAAACAAGAGTGGTAATGCAAAGCCATAACTCTGCCCTTGACAGATAGCTTGTTGTAATATTTTCCATTTTAATCATCTGATTTAAGGTTCATCGAATCAGTAACTTCTTTCATTATGATAGTGGCTTCCGAAAAATACCGCTTTATGGTTTCTATTTCCGATGATGAAAAAGAAGCTATCAGCGCCGTTGTTTTTTGTTGCAGCTCCACAAAAAGCGGCTGTAATAATTTCATGGCGTTTTCTTCATCAGGCACGATGATTACTTTTCTTCGATCATTCTTAGTAAATTTTCTTTTGAGTAGTTTTTTCTTCTCCAGTCGGTCAATCAGTCCGGTAACAGCTCCAGAGGTTAATCCTGTCAATTTAGAAAGTTCTCCAGCCGTCAATTCCTTATGTTGTAAAATAAGTCCCAGGTATTTATGATCAGAGCCTGCCAGGCCTGCTTTTCGGGCAATAGCCTCATGCATAAAAATGGAAGCGTCGGAATATTGTCGACTCGCCTGTCTGAATTCCTGGAGTAAATCATTCATATCATTTTATCTTATTAACTAAATATCTTAGCAACAAAGATATTATTTTTTTATATACCAAAAACACTATTCTTCCTTAAATCATCTCTTTTTATCCCTTAGGTATATATTTGAAAGTTGATTAATTAGAATAAATCAGATAAATGTTTGAATAAACCCAGGTATCAGCTATTTTTAATCTTATTAGCCCAGAAAAGGCTAACCGCCCATTTTGCCTTGAAGTTTTTATAATAGCGAAATGGATTGCGAATGGATTGGTGTTTATAAAATTTAAAAAAGGAAACTGTTTTATAGCCATCGAGTTGCGTTTTGGATTGATGCAGCAATCTGTAAAGCATCACTGTAGGTGATGGTTTTGGCTGTAATTTCTCATGTTTCCAAGCCAATTCAGGTTTGGTTCTAAAACCGCCTATTGGAGCTTTTAAGTGCAGTATTTGAGGAAATGGAAGATATAGCACATCATATCCTTTACTGCGGAGATGCATTCCGAAATCGGCATCTTCTCCAAAACCAAACTCAAAGCGCCTGTCAAATTGGAGATCTTTTACAGTATTCGCTTTTACAATACTACATCCCGACCCAAACGTTTTCCATTGAAAAACAGTATCGAATACAGTCTTTTCATTGACTTGCAAACAGCTTAACGTATTCGTTTCATTTCCATATTTGGCAACCTGACTGAAAGCGGCTTTCAAAAAATCTTCGCCTACGCGAATATCATCATCTGCAAAGAAAACCCATTCGCTTTCAATTTGGGATAAGGCAATATTTCGGGCATTGCAGGCTCCTGCCTGATGCGTAAATGTATGCGAAATAGCAAAAGGCCAGGAATTGTTTTGCAAGTAGTCTAAATTGCTTTGACTTCCTTCAACAGGGTTTTGCTCTACAATAATAACCTTTCGTGGTAAATGAGTCTGTACTGCCAGATCCGATAAAAACGTATATAGATATTGTTCCCTGCCAATAGTCGGGATAATAACATCAACGGTTGCTTCATTGATAAGCTGTTTGGAAGACTGAACAACAATAGTATCCAAAGCCTTTCCATCTGTTTTTCTTTTGCTATAAAATAGGCTTTGAAAAAAGCCCCTTGAATGTCCCGATTTTTGATACAAGACATGATTAAGCCTTAAAAGAAATAACCATCTAAACTTATAATGCTGACGTACAAACCGGAAAACGGTTGCTGTACTTGCTTTTGGAGTTTTATAACCTGCATCTGTATGTAATAATAAACGAGGTTCAGAATAACATAAAAGTCCATGTGGCATCCACAATTTTGCCAAAGAGTGGAGGAAATAATCAAAATCAGTATCAACCACTGTTTCTTTTTCCAGACTCAGCAACACTTCACATGATATTCCACCTATGGCAGCACTGGCAAACCAGGTCGCGTATTTCGCATCTCGGTTAGGGTTTGCAAAAAGACTTTCGTCCACATATCCTATGCTTTCCGGAAAATAGTTTTCTTTGGCAGGATTATAAAAAGCCATTATTTTTTTATGATGGAAAATTTTAGAAACGTTTTCCTTATTGAAATTATTTCTTTGAGATTCATGACACCAAAATACCAGCGACTCGGGAAACGTACGGGCTACATCAAAAAGAGTAGCTGCAATCGAAGCCAATCTAACCGGAACGTCTTCTCCTACAGAATCGTTCCAGACCTGTGTCACGGCATTATCTTGATGATAGAGGATTATCATAGCTGCTGTTTGTAAAATTTGATATTCTGTAACACTGTCTTATGTATATCAAAAACATTCTTAACACGTGTCCTCGCATTTTTGCCAAGCTGCAATACCTGGTTTTTATCAGCAATTAGTTCGTTTATTTTTTCAGCGTATAAAACATGATTATTTGGATGTACCAAAAAACCGCTCTCTCCATCTATGATTAATTCTTTTGCCCAGCCAATATTGCTATTTACAACTGCTTTCTGCATGGCCATACATTCTATCGTTACCATGCCCAGAGTTTCGGCAAAAGTCGGGAATACACAAACATTAGCCTTTTTAATATGTTCCTGAATTTCATTATAAGGCACTCTACCCAAATAACTGACTTTCTCTTTCAGCGATTCGTCTAACATGGAATGCAACAATTGCCAGGTTGAAGGCGATTGTGTCTGCAAATCATAAGAATCAGAACCAATTAGTAACAGTCGGGCATCAGGGTTCTCTACAATTACTTTCTTTAAAATAGCAGGAAGTTCTAATACGCCTTTTTTTCTGATGATAGTACCGATATATAAAATTAGCCCGGATTCAAAATCCTGTGGTGTTTCATTTGAAAAATCAGAAAGCAGGATTCCGTAATGTATGGTCTGAACTGGTTTGTTCTTGATTTTAAAAATTTCTTTTGTCAGATCACCGGCAAATTGTGTGGGTGCAATATAGGCTTTAGCTTTTGCCAATCCGAGCTTTTCAAACCAGAAGTTTTTGCGTTTTTGTTTTCTATTTTCCAAATGGCAGAAATAAGCATCGCTGCCATGAAAGCGAATAACCAAAGGCGCATTCAGATTCATAAAGGCGGTAATTCCTGTCCAATCCGGAGCTTCTACCAAATCAATCCTATCTTGAGAAATATACCGATTAAGATAGTCCTGAAGATGTTTCCGATAAAAATACCAACCAAAAGCCTTGTATTTTTTATGATGTATCAGATGAATCTTTATGCCATTTTCTTCCAGAATTTCATTCGTTTTTTGCGAGTATACAAAAACCGAAACCTTGACTCCTTCATTATGCAAAGCCAAAGCAAGGTTCTTGATGCTGGTTCCGATTCCGGCAGCATGTCGAACCTTTTCATGAGGATATTCTGGTGTTAGAAAAGCAATGTGCATTATTGAAAAAATTTATCAAAAAGAAACTGCGTAAAAACAGTAGCCCCTTTTTCGTTCATATGTCCACAAGAAGAAAAATAATCATCCTGGGTTACTATAGCTTCAAAATTATGAACTTCCGGATACAATTTGACAACATCTTCAAAATATGCTGCATTTTTTACGTTCTCACACATTGGTGTTGTCACAGCAATAAGGCGTATTCCGTTTGACTTACAGATTGCTTTTATCGTTTCGTAAGCCTTATTCCGTTTCGGGCTGTATTTTGAAAGGTCGTATTTCATGTTTTTTCCTTTACCTTTTAACGGATAAAATCCATGGCTTTGCAGGGATTTTGATGGTCTTTCCGCTACCGTAAAAAACAATTCCCTTGCTCCTATTTTTGCATCATATTTCAGATAACGGTAAAACGGCAGATAATACAATTCGTCAAAATCTTCTATATTTTTATAATAATCGCTAATCTGAGCGGACTCTTTCAAATAAGGGTAAAAATAAGCTCGGGTACCTTCAGAAAATCCGTTGGAATTGATGTTCAGGTCTACCTCAACGATAAGGTTTTTGATTTTTGTCCCATTTGCCAGCAATAGCTCCAACAACAAAGCACTTTCTTCCAATCGGGAGCCACTCATTCCAAAATTATAAGCCGAATAGCCGTTATCTATAAACAGCTGCGGAACAAAATGGTTATTAGCTCTTGAGGAACCTAAAAAAATTACATCATAATTTTCAGGTTTGCCTGCATAGGCTAATGCGATTTTGTTTCTAGGTCTACTGTCCACATAACCAGCCGTGAAAGCATAATCCAACAGGTATAGTACGGCTATAAAACCGATAAAAACCTTGAGCAGATAAAGCAGGAATCTTTTCATCAGAACTGGAAATAAATAAAACTTTTGTATTCACTGTAAACTCCAAATAACAATAAAACAGCAATGGCTAAAGCAATTCTCAGATAGCTGTAGCGTCCTGAAATTGGTTCAATTTTATAGCGATTGAACCATTCAAAACAAACAAATACTATAATCATGAGTATCAGTTCGTAATTATAACGTTCAATGCTGAAATACTGGCTTTTGAATTTCAAATTGGTAAACATTCGCTGTATATAACCCAATGCTTCTGTGATCGTCGGTGCCCTAAAAAATATCCAGGCAAAACACGTCAGCAGAAACGTCAATCCAATTTGAGGGATTAACTTGAGTCCCTGAACTGCATTCACTTTTTCGATATTTCCGGTGTGTATCCTATTTTTCCGGCTCAAAAGCAATGGTAGGAAATACAGTGCATTTAAGAATCCCCAAGCCAGGAAAGTCCAATTGGCACCATGCCAAAAGCCACTTACCAAAAAAATAATAAACGTATTCCTGATTTTCATCCATGTTCCGCCTTTACTACCACCAAGTGGAATATAAAGATAATCCCGAAACCAGGACGAAAGCGAAATATGCCAACGGCGCCAGAATTCTGCAATATCACGGGAAAAATACGGATAATCGAAATTTTTGAGCAGGTTGATCCCAAACAATTTGGAGGTTCCCAAAGCAATATCTGAATAACCTGAAAAATCTCCATAAATCTGAAAAGCAAAATAAACGGATCCCAGCAAGAGCGACAGGCTGTTCATGTTTTCGTAATTGTCAAAAACAGCATTGGCATATTGGGCACAGCTATCTGCAATTACTATTTTTTTAACCAGTCCCCATAAAATCTGGTGTAGACCTTCTTTTGCCTGTTGATAGTCGAAATTTCGTTTGACTTTTACCTGTGGCAAAAGATGTGTAGCCCTTTCAATAGGTCCGGCTACTAATAGTGGAAAATAGCTCACAAAAAGCGCATAGTCGATAAAATTGCGTTCGGCACGGATACGCTCTTTGTAGATATCGATGATATACGAAAGTCCATGGAAAGTATAAAATGAAATTCCTACCGGGAGGACGAGATTCAGCAGTAACGGATTGGCCTGCAAACCAAATCCTTCTAACAATTTGGAAAAGGAAACCGCAAAAAAATCATAGTATTTGAATACGCCAAGAAATCCAAGGTTTACGCCTATGCTAATCCAAAACCATGTCTTTCTGCTCGCTTTTGATTGGCTGTTTTCAATTTTCAATGCCGTAAAATAATCCAGCCCCGTCGAGAAAACTAACAAAAACAAAAACCTCCAATCCCAACACGAATAAAAATAGTAACTCGCTATAATCAGCAATGCATTTTGTGCTTTCTTGGATGTTTTGAAAACAAACCAATAAAGGCAAAAAACAATAGGAAGAAAAACGGCAAACGACAGGGAGTTGAAGAACATATTCTAACGGATTATGTTGCGTATGGCTTCCCAGATCCGAGCAGAAGCATCCTTGATGGGCTGTTTGTTAATAATGTGAAACCATTCTTTTGCGGCGGCTACATTCGACTCCGGGTTTAGCAAGCCAGCTTCAATATAATTAGCTATTTCCTCAGGAGAATTTAGCCAGATGACCCCATTTTTAGACGGCATGGAACGAAAATGGACGTAATTATAAATCTTTTTAACCGATGAGTTACTACCTACAGTACGATCCGTGTCATAGTTGACAAAACAGCAAGGTTTATCATAGCACACGTAGTCAAAAACCATAGAAGATCCCAGATTGACAACCATTTCTGTATGGAAAATCGTGTTCTGCTGCAAGATTACATCTTCCCTAGTAGGGAGAATAGTATTCCAACCTTCTCCTGTTTTTTTCCACAATGGCGGCAGATTGACGAGTAAATCTTTATTGGCTTCCAATACCCCATCATAACGTGAGGAGAAGTCTACAGGACAACGACGGAACAGGATTCCTAAATTATGTCCTTTGGCATTTAACGCACGAACAGCTTTTACTGTGTCTGCCAGATATTGCTGGTCATCAGGAGAAGTAGTGATATCATCTCCCGAATAACAGATGTATTTTTTTGCACTATCCAAGCCATTCCCTTCAAAAAAAGCCTGTTTTGACAGGATAGTCGCTTTATTGGCATGGGATTCAAATTGGGGTGTACCCGTTACAAAAACCTGTTCCGGACGTATATAGTCATAATAATAAAGCAGTTCCTTTTTCATATGGTCGCTCCATACAAAATAGTAGTCGGTTTCAACAACCATAGTCGCTTTTGGAAGATTGTCCCATGAAAAGATAAAAGAAGCTGTTGGGATTCCTAAATCACGGGCTGCCAAAAGTGGTGCAATAGCCAATACCGGACGCTGGTTGGTACAAAAAACCATCGCCGGTTTTTCTTTTTGCAATGTTGCTAAGGAATCTCGATAAAAATCGGTCTTTCGCTCCAACTGTTGTATTTTTTTCCGAACTTTTTCCAATCCCTTTGTTGAAGAATTAACCGAAATAATGCCACGGGTAGCCATGCTCTTTAGCGAGCTTTTCAGGTTTTTATATGAAAAAGGAAAACGATAGGAATCATACACCTTATCATCACTTTTTTGGATGTTTAGGTTTAGTTCGATATGCTTTCGGGCATTTTTATACATATCCGTCAGAGGATGCGTTTTTGCCCTGCTGATCTTCACTTCATCATAGCCTATTGCTTTCAGGTCAAAAGGCGTATTGTTCCAGAAAACCGGTTCAAATCCTTCCTTTTGTCCCAATTCATGGAAATGAGAATACGCAAAATTACGCAGGCCTATGCCGTCAGGCAGTAAAATAAATATTTTTTTATGGTGCATCAATATCCCTAAATTGCTTCTGATGATTCAGTTGCCAAATATCCTGATTTTTTAGTGAACTGAGGAATAATTCGGCACTGTTTCCGGCACCAAAATCTTCCTTTTCCGGATTGACCGTATGGTTATCGATTGTCTTTAGTGCATTGCTTATGGCTTCAACACGATAATCAACATTGATAATTTCGGCATGTACAGCCCTATTCTGTTGCCTCGTTCCAATATTGATAATCGGAATACCGTAATATGGAGCTTCGCGGATTCCCGCACTGCTGTTTCCAATTATGAATTGGGCATTTTTCAGCAAGGTCAGGAAATATTCAAAACGAAGCGAAGGGAAAATTCTGAACCTGGCATTGTCTTTTAATTGCTGATACGAATCTAATATTGCTTTGCTCCCCAAATCATTATTCGGATAAATAACCACATAATTATGGTTGTCATTGCGCAAGGCTTGAGTGAAATTAGCCGCATATTCCATCATGTATTTTGCTTCCGTTGTTACGGGATGGAACATGGCAATAGCAAAATCATCAAATTTAATATCGTAATATGTTTTTGCGGTTTCCAAATCAGGAAGATTTTCAGAAAACATAATATCTACATCGGGAGAACCAATAGTAAATATTGATGAAGATAATTCTCCCATCTGAATTAATCTTTTGGCAGCCTGTTCGTTGGATACAAAGTGGATATGGCTAAGCTTGCTAACGCTATGGCGAATCAGTTCATCAACAGTTCCTGAAATCTCACCACCTTCAATATGAGCCACCAGAATATTATTGAGCGAGCCTACGATGGCTCCTGCCAATGTTTCTACCCTATCGCCATGAACAATAATCAGATCCGGCTGGCATTCTTTAACGTAAGCAGACAAACCTTCTATGGTTTTTGCCAACGTCAGATCCATCGTTGTTTCGTGGGTATGGTTCGAGAACGTATGGATATTTTTGAAATCACAGCGTTCAATTTCAATAAGCGTATAGCCATATTCCTGTTGCAGGTGCATTCCCGTAACGGCAATATAGGGCACAAACTCCTGGTCTTTTTCCAATATCTGGATTAAGGATTTTATTTTCCCGAAATCAGCACGGGTTCCTGTAAGAAAAAGTATTTTTTTCACGGCTTACTGAATATCATTCCAAACTAACTGTTCGTCATTCTCAATGGCTCTTGTTGCTTTTTTGCCCAAAATATCATTAAAGTGTTCTGCAAGTATTTTTCCTGTTCCCGGACGTTTTACCCAGATATTTTCTTTGGTAAAAACTTCGCCTTCTGCAATGGGTTTGATTGAACAGACTGTTGCAAATGCAAAATCAATAGTGACTTGTTCCTCTTTTGCGGGTTCTTTGCTTCCTCCGCGCATTTGCCAGATTTCATGACTGCCTGTAATTAATTCTTTGCAGGCTGTTTCATCCATACTGCAAACAATATCTGGTCCTGTACGGTTCATATGATCCGTAAAATGTCGTTCTAAAATAGAAGCACCCAAAGCCACAGCACCCAGACAGGCATTATTATTAAGCGTGTGGTCGCTCAATCCGAAAACCTTATCAGGGAATGCCTCATGCAACTCTGTCATCGCACCAAAACGCACCAAATGTATTGGTGTCGGATATAAATTGGTGGTATGCAAGATCGCTACAGGAATAGTATGTTTGTCAAAAATAGCAACTGCTTTCCTGACGCTTTCAATCGTATTCATTCCCGTACTCAATATGACCGGCTTTCCAAAACCGGCAATATGTTCCAGTAACGGGTAATTATTACATTCTCCTGAACCAATCTTATAGGCAGGAATATCAAATTTCTTTAAACGTTCTGCCGCAGCACGAGAAAAAGGTGTTGAAATGAAAATCATTCCTTTGCTTTCTACATATTCTTTTAATTCGAGTTCTTCTGCTTCATTTAATGCACAGCGTTCCATGATTTCATAAATAGAAACCGTTGCATTTCCGGGAACTACCTTTTTGGCCGCACCGCTCATTTCGTCCTCAACAATATGTGTCTGGTGTTTTACCACTTCGGCTCCTGCCCTATGTGCCGCATCGACCATTTCTTTGGCAACAATTAACGAACCTTCGTGATTGATGCCAATTTCTGCAATGACCAATGGAGGGTAATCCATTCCTATTTTTCTTCCTGCGATTTCTATGTAGGGCTTCATTATATACTATTCTGTTTTATTTATTTTTTTGGTATAAGTATTCGGCATAATCAAAATCTTCAGCCGTATCAATGTCGACTTGGGCAAAAGCGTGTTCTACCAATAAGGGATAGGTTTTTTCGCTGATAATTGTTTCTTCTAAAATTAGGTCGGATTTGCAGATATACAACAGTCCGTTTTCAAAATACAAAGGTTCTAAATCCTGACTTCGCTGTCCCGGTTTATAGTTAAACGGTACAAAACTATTGTTTTCTATTTTTCCGAATTTATGATGGCTGCGTGTTACTGTAAAAAGGCTTTCGCAGTTCTCCTTTTCATATATTTCGAAAGCTTGCTGCAGTAATTTTTCAGGACGTAACGGATTCGTAGGCTGAAACAAGATTACCGTTTCGGGTTTTATTTCTAAAGATTGAAGAACATGCTTCAAAGCTGTTACGGTAGGCTCATTGTCTCCTGCCAAATGCGTAGGCCTGTCAATTACCTCAGCACCATATTCCAACGCTGTTTTTTTGATTTCTGAATCATCAGTACTTACAAAAACAGCATCAATAAAATTCGAATTTGCTTTTGCATATAAAATACTGTGGGCTATTAATGGAAGTCCTCCAAGGGACATCAAGTTCTTTCCCGGCAGTCTTTTTGAACCGCCCCGGGCTGGAATTATGGCTATTGTTTTCATCGTCCCAAACTTTTTTTGGCTTCCATAATTCTTTCGTCCATGCCTTTATTCCATGCTGTTCTGGAATATAATTCTTCCGGAAGCGAAGGATAGCTTCGTTTTCCTGACAAAAATTCTTCAATTGCATCCATCCATTCGGCAATAAAATGCGGGTTTTCAACCAGTCGCCCTAAATCGCCATGTTGTAAAACTTCAGGTACACCGCCCAAAGCAGATGCAATACAGTAGCAACCGCAATGGAGCGCTTCAATTAGGCTCAGCCCAAAGCCTTCATGCCATAAGGTGGGGAAAAGGTAAACATCTGATGCCTGATAATATTGGGGCAGTTCTTCATTTGGGATTTTTCCTAAAAAAGAAACTCCTTCAACAATTTTATCACGTTTAGCGCCTATTACCAACAGCGTACAGTCTTTATGGTTCTCATACATACGATTCCATACATCCAAAATCAGGTCAAGTCCTTTTTTAGGTCGGTCTTGCGAGCACCAGATAAAAACAGTTTTTGATGTCAATCCTAATTTCTCGCGTAGCTTTTGCTTTTGTTCTGTTGAGACTTTATAAAATTTACCGTTATCGATTCCGTTATGCAATACAGAAAAGCGACATGGCAATATGGTGTAATATTCTTTATGGGCTTTATAGCTGTCATAGGTCAAGAGCACCATCTCGTCTATAAATTCATAAAAATTTCTGCTTTCGAAATTGCCATAAAAAGGAGCAAAACCATGATAGAAAAATTGAATATAACATTGGTTCCTTTTGCCTTTTGATTCTAAAAATGCCTGTAAAGGTTTGATGATTCCAAAATTATCGACAATCTGAATGATACATTTTTCTCCCGATGCCACTATCTTTTCAAGGGCTTCAATATAGCCGATGTAATTATTTTTTTGGTATTTTTTCTTAAGCTTGAGTGTGAGTGTCTGGCTTACGATACTGTATTCCACATTTTGGAATTGCTCGTCAGGCTGTTCACAAATGATGTAATCAATCGCATGATTGCCATTCAGGTAATTTTGATACAAAGTAGTCCAGCTTCCTATTTTAGGATACGGCAGCGGGAGTTGAGATATCAAAATTACTTTGGCCATAGTTATTTTTTAAAAGGACATACGTCCATTAGGTTATTCTGTATTTCTTCAATTTTTCCGGCTTTAGGAAGTGAATCAGTTTGGCTAAAAAGTGATTCTATCTGGCTATTGTCAAGCGCTTGCGTCAAGAATTGTGGCGTATAGTTTTCAAGACCTACTGACTCAAAATAGTCTTGGTATTTGATTCCGTCTCCAAAAACATTTTCTGAAAACTTGACCCAAACAGCCGGAATCTGATAAGCGTGGGCTATTATGACTCCGTGCAAGGAAGACGATATTATTCTCTTACATTGCAAAATCTGGTCGGTTACGCTTTCAACATCATTGGTCATCAAGTCAATAATCAAAACGTTTTTTTGGCCTTCATATAGCTCTGTAACGATTTGGTAATCGGCATAATGCGGAATTATTCCCAAATCATATTGTATTTTCCTTTCCGGATTATAAAATCGTGGCATTAAAAGCGCCGGATCTCCATAAATTTCAGGAACATCATATCCCTGCGCCATAAGATGCTTTCGTGTTTGTGGTCCACGGACAGCTAAAAATACGGCTTTTTTTATTTTATATTCTTTTGAAATAATACCGCTTCCCCAAACTACGCATTTTCCGCTAATCTGTGTCAGAATGCTTCCCGCTGTGAAATACACAGTTTTAAAGCTATCTAAAAAAGAACGTTTTTTAGGGTGTGTCCAAACTGCTTTCTTTCCGGAAATCTTTTCTACAAGATAATGGCCTACCAAATCACCATAGTTTTCCTTTTTCTTACCGGCAAGCTGGATTTCGCTCCACCAAAAAAGTCTGATATTTCCGTTTTGGGACATAAACCGGTTACGTTGTTTTTAAAAGTTTTTAGAGAAAGCTGTATTACCTGAATACCAATTTACAGAGAAGACAGGAACTATTTACAACGGTGCCTGTTGCACTATATTTTCAATCTGTTCCTCATTAGTTCAAAGCGAAAGTAGAAAATTTATCTGATTTGTGAAAAGTAATTATGGTTTAGCGTTCTATATTTTTTACATTTGAGAATGTACTAGAGAATACAAAGCAATTTGTATACATCTAATACTGTTTATCCGGCTTTTGTTATCTTATCGTTTCATTGTATAAAATTATTTCCGCCAATGTTAAAAATTAAAAATAGCCTAAAGATAGCCCACTTTGCTTTATTGATGAGTTTCCTGAACTTTTTGTTCTTCCATTTTCCATTCTTCGCCTATGTTTTCGATAATGTTGAAAGTAAAAGCGTAAACGGTATTCTACTGATTGCAAGCCTGACAATTCTAATGATAGTTGCCAATGCTTTTGCATTCTATCTTTTACTTTATCTCACACGACAGGTTGGGAAATTTTTATTGGTTTTATTTTTTATGGTCAATTCAATTGCCGTCTATTTTGTCAATACCTACAGTGTGATAATAGACGAAAGCATGATTGGCAACGTACTCAACACCAACTATGAGGAATCCAGCAGTTTTTTTTCGTTTAAACTCGTACTTTATGTGGTCTTGTTTGGTATTATTCCTAGCATTTTTATCGTTAAGACGAAGATAATAAGCATACCGGTAAAAAAGTTTTTGATTACTGCCTCACTTGCCCTGCTGTTTATCGTTGCTATGGCTTTTGCCAATGCCAGTAACTGGCTGTGGATTGATAAGAATTCAAAACGTTTGGGCGGGCTTGCCATGCCTTGGTCTTATTCTGTAAATACTGCACTGTTTTATATCCATAAATCTCAAAAGAACAGAAAAGAAATTCTGTTACCGAATGCCACGATAAAAGATAATCGAAAATCAGTTGTTGTTTTGGTTATAGGAGAATCTGCCAGAAGTCAGAATTTTTCGTTGTATGGCTACGGAAGAGATACGAATCCGCTGCTTTCCAAAACACCAAATATATTCCATTTTGAGGCTTCCTCTTGCGCCACTTACACTACAGCAGGTGTGAAATGCATACTGGAACATGCTGATACTGGCGATTTATATGAAATACTGCCAAACTACCTATACAGAAACAATGTGGAAGTTATTTGGAGAACCTCCAACTGGGGAGAGCCTCCGGTGCATATAAAAAATTACCTAAAGAGAGATGATCTGAAAGCAGATTGCCAAGGCGAAGGATGTGGTTATGACGAAGTACTTTTGACAGGATTAAAAAACCAGATAGAAGCCAGCAAAAAAGACAAAATACTCGTAGTACTACATACCAGCACAAGCCACGGTCCTACCTATAGCAAGAAATATCCACCCAAATTTGAGACTTTTAAACCCGTATGTAATAGCGTTGAATTAGGGAACTGTTCTCAACAGGAATTAATCAATGCCTATGACAATACTATTGTTTATACTGACTATATTCTGCATAGTGTGATTGAAGATTTGAAACAGCTAAAAGACTATCAGAGTACGATGCTTTTTGTTTCAGATCATGGAGAATCTTTGGGAGAAAAAAACCTGTATATGCACGGACTACCTAAAGGCATTGCACCAAAGGAACAATATGAAATTCCTTTCATTGTATGGGTATCTGATGGTTCAAGACAACTCAAGCCTAACAAAATGCTGTCTCAGAATCACGTATTCCATAGCGTCCTCAACTTTTTGGGTATTGAGAGTCCTGTTTATAAGGAGGAAATGAACATTTTTAAATAATTAAAGCAGCTAGATATTGAAATGCGCTAAAGTTTTATCTTAAAAACAATACTTTTTAAATCTTCACTAACCTGATAGCTATACGGTTTTGTATGATAGAATGAAACGATATGTCGCAGGATTTTATCGTTGACTTTTTTCAGGTTGTAAAATTGCGGAACCTTTTTGCCTAATTTCTTTTTAAGCAGATATTTAAATTCTTTTTGGATTGGGCTTTCCTTTATTTCAACAGCCAGAATCTGGTTTTGGGAATTAGGCAATTGCTGGTATAAAAAATAATCGATTAGCTTTTTTTCATTGGACAATAACGTAGCGGGAAAAGCGTGTAATTCTTCCCACTCTGCTTTATCCATTATAGTACCCCAACCTTTTTGATTGACCTGTGTACTGCCTGATTTTTGATTGTGAAGCAAGTGCTGATGGTTGATTTCTACAATGCCGGAAAGCTGTAGTTCCCTATTTAGCGTTTTGGTTTCCCTTTGGCGATAATTAGGGTGCCATTGGTGCAGCATCAACAGTTTTTTGTCATAAAAATTCACTTTACATCCTACATTTTTCAAGCGATTGTGAACATCGGTGTCTTCGGCTCCCCAAAAATGAAAAAACTCATCAAATCCGTTTATCTTTTTCAGATACGAAACCGGAAAGAGTGTCATTCCCGTAGCCTCTTCATTGGTTTTAAAGTTAATTGGATAAGAATCAAAAGGCACCTCTTTCATAGTATCATTTTCTGAAAGAAACCCTACCTGGAAATAAGTGGCTGTGTCTGCATCTGAACATTGTTCTAAAATAGAAGTAAACTCAGGATGGAAAATCATATCAACATCGGCAACAAAACAATAACCTTCGTCCAGCCTTTTTATGGCATAGTTTAAGGCTTTGCATTTATTCCAGGGCTGGTTTTTTGAATATAAATAAACATAAGAAGCAAAATTGTATTTTTCGACTATCGCTTTTACTTCTCTTGCAATTGCATCTTCAGAACCATAATCTACAAACACAACTTTAAAGTTTTGTGCTTTTTGTTGCGCCAACGAATCCATAGAACGCTGAATGCGTCTTATTTCACGATTTCGAAAGGGATAGAGTAGGGTTATCATTGTTTGTTATTTTAAAAGCTTCTCGCCTTTTCCGGTAATTCTCAGTGAAAAATAAGCTAAAAATACTTTAATCCAGCGGATAAAAATTTCCAGATTAAAAAAAGATAGTTTTCCAAGTAACCTGAATAAAGCGTTTAGGTCCTGTTTACTTGAAATTACAAATGGTAAATATTTCATCATTGCTTTAAAAAAATGCAATTTCAGGTCTTTCGAAAGTCTGCCCTTTTTCTCCAATAAAACGATCAGTCGGATAACACTATACAGATGCGAGATTTTTAATCTCGCATTTTTCCTGTTGTCAATATGCGACGTAATATTCTGAGGATGTTTCCTATAATAAGTCAGGTACTCGTTTATGACTTCAAGGTTGGGCTGTTCTATGAGCATTCGCGCATAAAAATCGCTATCCTGCCCAGCAAGGAGTTCTTCATCAAAAAGCGACTTGTTTTTTAGAAAGGCACTATTCCACATAATATCCGGCAAATACCAGGAAATTTTCAGCTTTAAAAAATCTTCCAATGTGGTTCCGGTCAGAAATGTCCTGTTTTCCTTTCCCTTGATATTTTCTATGTTATTTTCAAACATCATTGTTTTAGAAATGATGCCATCGAGTTTGCTATTCTCAATCAGGGCCGCAACTTTTTTGCTGATAAATTCAGGATGCATAATATCATCGCTGTCAAACCAGTTTATGAATTCGCCTTGTGCCATTTCAAATCCGTAATTACGGCAGGCATTGGCACCTTTTAGTCTTTCGGAAGGTCTTTTGTATAGTTTAAATCTTGAATCTTGGCTGATAAATCCTGATATAACTCCAACAGAATTATCGGTTGAATGATCGTCAACCAGAATGCATTCCCAATTTAAAAAGCTTTGCGACCTGATGCTTTCTAGGGTTTCTATAATCAGATGCTCCCGATTATAAACCGGAATTAGGATTGAGACTTGCGGTTTCACGAATTAGATGCTTTTAAAATCAAATCATTCAATACATCAATATGTCGTTTCATTGAAAAGTTAGCGCGTATGTTCAATCGGCCTTTTGCACCTAATTCTTTTGCAAGCTGCTTATCTTTCAAAACCGATTTCATATGTTCAGCCATTGTTTTGACATCATGTTCGTCAAACAGAAGTCCTGTTTCACCATCAATAATAACTTCAGGAATTCCGGCGTGTCTTGAGGCAATAACCGGTAATCCGGCTGCGCTTGATTCTAAAACAGCCAGTGGAGTTCCTTCCATATCTCCATTTTTTGCCGTAATGGAGTGTTGCACAAAAGCCAACGATTCTTTCAGATAGTTTTTAACCTCTTCCGGAGTTACTGCTCCTGTAAATTTTACCGATTTTTCTATCTGGTAAAAACGGCAGATGTTTTCACAGGTTTCTAATAAATTGCCATCTCCGCATAGTACCAAAGTGGCATCCGGAAATTCTTTCAGTGTTTCGTTAAAAGCAAGCAAGGTATAATAAGGTGCTTTTTTTCCGGTAAATCTGCCAATAGACAGGAATTGTGGTTTTGAAAAAGCAGGTTCCAAATCAAAGAATATTTCATTTGGACCATATATGTTTTTTACTATTTTTTCTTTTGGGCAGCCTAATTCTAAAAGCTTTTTATGCATTATTTCTGACACAACTATTACATAGGTTGCATAGTCAAACATGGCCGCATATTGCTTTTCAAATTCTTTTAGGGTAGCATGGGCCGAAGCATCATAACCGTGAAAATGGATTATCAAGGGCAATCCTGATTCCTTTATGACATCGATGAATTGGGCTGCCGTTGTTCCGTATTCAAAAAACAGCACATCAATCTTATGTTTCTTCCAGGAATCAAGCAACGCTTTTTTTTGCGAATGCAGTTTTTTAGAGGAAACAGCGTCCATTGCTTTGCCAAACAGTTTTTTGGTACCACTTAACAACTCCCCTTCGCCTTCTAATTTTAGATTAGAAACAGAACCATAATAATACTTGATGTTTCCATCAAGTCCTGTTTTATGGGCCTGGATAAATGTTTCAGAATAAGCATTCTGTGATGGCGTTACTATGGCAATATTTGGGCTGTTGCTTTTCAAATGGTTATTTTATTTTAAAAATACTGAGTATTTTTTTCTTGTATGTTTTTATAATTTCACTGCGATGATACGCTATAATCTTATCCAATTGGGCTTGATAAAGATTAAAATGACCCTTAAAAAAACGCATTAATCGGATGCGGTTTTTATGATAATCTATAATTTTCTGGCCTGATGTGACCCCTTTTTCATTTTTTCTATACACCGCCATTATTCCGTCAATAAGCCTTAATTTTCCTTTTGCAGCAATCAGGGAAAATAGTGCCATATCGCCACTTTTTACCTTTTCAAACCAGGTAGGAAATTCTAAAAAACGCTGCCTAAAAACAAAAGAACAGGTATGAAAAAGCGCTACTTTTGAAAAAGTCTCTGTTAGTGCAAAATCCTGTTTATCGTATGTACGCCAAGGTTTTGGTTTAAAATCCGGCACCATTTCGTTAAACACAAGAACGTTATGGAAACAGCCGGCATATTCTTTATTATTATCTAAAAAATCAATCTGTTGTTGAAGCTTGTTTTCGTCTGTCCAATAATCATCGCCTTCACACAATGCCACATATTCTCCTAAACATTGCTGCAGTGCAAATATAAAATTAGGCATCATTCCTAAATTCTGCTTATGGGAGAAATACTTAATCAGGGAACCTTTCGGATGTGATTGTATGATTTCTGTGATTATGGCATCAGTAGTATCGGTAGAGCAATCATTAGAAATTATCAGCTCCGTATCGAAGTCAACATTTTGCATCAAAACACCTTCAATGGCCTCACGAATATAGTTTTCGTGATTGTATGTTATCATGCAAACGCTAACTTTCATATTTTAAATCTCATGATTTTTATTCCCGAACTGTAATTCTATTTTTTTCCGATATACAGCACGCTTCCTTGACTGATGCCGTATTTTTTGAATACCGATTCGCCAAAGTAGCTCTTATCTAGTTCTTCCAGATTGAATCCTACCGATTTAATTCGCTGAATAAAATCATTTTTGCTGTACAACCGTTCATGGTCGTCTTGTCCGAAATATTTCCAACGTTCTGAAACTGTATAATTTCTACCTTTTTCGGCTTCAAAACTTTTTTCCAGCCCTAAATTTATAGGAACCATTAGTATAGCCGTTCCACCTTTTTTAAGCACTCTATAGATTTCACTTAACGCTTTGACATCATCAGGAACATGTTCCAAAACATGAGAGCATATAATCAAATCCCAAGTGTTATCCGCATAAATATCCATGGCTTGTATATCTACATTGTCATCGACATCTGTCATGAATAAATCTGCCGATCTATAATTTTGCTGCAATACTTTACTGTTCAGGTAGCTTTTCAGATGTTCGGTTGGGGCAATATCCAAAACCTTTACATCTTTAGACTTTGAAAAGAAATTATTCAGATATAAAGCATATAGTCTTGAACGGTCTGATGCAGCACAATTGGCACACGAATATTCAAAGAGATTTAAGGTTTCGAATAAAAAAATGGAATGGATAAATCCTTCTTTGGCAAATGTCCTTACGTATTTTTCCGGCAAAGGATTCATTCTGACATGATCCTTACCACAAACCGAACAGGAAAAATTGCCTTTGGGAGCTATTATTTTTTTTTTAATTTTTTTGAAAATGTTCATCTTACACTTTTTTGAAATCCCAATCAATCAGGTTTTGTGGCCTTACAGCCCCAATCCATTTTCCATACCAGGAAACATCTCTTTTTTCTTCAAGGAAAGAAATATTAAGGACATTGTATTCATTACATAAGGGCTTGGAAGAATCCTCTACTAGTAAAACTCTGATGGAATAAGTATCCGTATTCATCAAATTCTTAGGAATTATGGTACTGATAGAATATCTTCCATTTTCACAATTATAAGAATCGGAAACTACATTAAAAACAGGAACTTCAGAGCTTGAATACACGACCATGCTTATGTTCAGATTTTTTGGTGTATCCCCTAAATTCTCAATTACAAATTCAATCTCTAAGTCGTTATTTATAAATATTGACTTTTCATCGGTTTTGGCTTTGACACTGATAAGCTTGCAAACACTATCACCCGGCGCTTTTTCTACCGGCCAAACTTTTTCTAAAACATTAGAGCTTTTTTCGGCTTTTAAGTATTCGTCTATGGTTCTTTCCGGTGAGCCTGAAAAAACAAATCTTCCGTTGTCTATCAGAACAGCTCTGGTACATAGGCTTTTAACAGCCGCCATATTATGGCTGACAAACAATACTGTCCTTCCTTCTCCTTTAGAAATGTCCTGCATTTTGCCAATAGCCTTTTTTTGAAATTCGGCATCACCTACCGCAAGCACTTCGTCAACGACTAAAATTTCCGGCTCTAGGAATGCTGCGACGGCAAATGCCAAACGCACGGTCATACCGGAGCTGTATCTTTTTACCGGAGTATCTATATAACGCTGGCATCCGCTAAACTCAATGATTTCGTCAATCTTGGATCTGATTTCCTTTTTGGTCATCCCGAGAATAGCACCATTCAGGTAGATATTTTCACGGCCTGTCATTTCGCTATGGAAACCTGTTCCAACTTCAAGCAACGAAGCAATACGTCCTTTGGTTTTTATGTTTCCGGTTGTAGGAGCAGTAACTCTTGACAGAATTTTAAGCAGGGTTGATTTTCCTGCACCATTCTTACCAATGATGCCTAAAACTTCACCTTTCTGTACCTCAAAATTAATATCCTGTAAAGCCCATACATACTCTGACGAGCCTTTTGAAGTACGGTCATTGGTATCGCCTACCTTAAGGTAAGGATCTTCCTTTCCACGTATGTTTGCCCACCAACGGTTAAGATCATGGCTGAGTGTTCCCGTACCAACTTTACCTAAACGGTATTGTTTTGAGATTCCTTCAACTTTCAGTATTATTTCTTTATCCATTTTGTGATAGAGGCTTAAAATATTGCGATATTGATATGCTTGCCAAATATAGCAATAAGAAATTTAATTTGAAGATCGCAAAACTTGTAAAAGCTCCTGCCAAAGGAACTTTTTACTGTTATATTTTGTTTTAAAAATGAATAATTATCGAATATATGTTATAAATTTGTTGCTAAATTTTTAAACACACACCACTTTGCTTTTCTTTTCTAAAAACAAACCGATTCTTAGGGATCTGATTGAGAATTATACCGATATTCATTCGCATTTATTGCCCGGAATTGATGATGGTTCTAAAAATTTTGAAACCACCCTCTCTCTTATCCGGTCACTTGAAAAAATAGGATTCGAGCAATTCGTGACTACACCTCACATTATCAAAAACGTTTGGGACAATACGAGAACCGGTATTGAAACGCTTCATGCCGCTACTTCAGAAAAACTTATTCAAGAAAATTTCAGCCTGCCCTTTAAAGCTGCAGCAGAATACATGATGGACGATTCCTTTTCTAAACTGATGGAATCAGAAAAACTGTTTACGCTGAAAGACAATTATCTGCTGGTTGAAATGTCATATATTAATCCGCCAATGCAATTGTACGATATTATCTTTGACATTAGAATTGCCGGATATCAACCCGTACTCGCTCATCCTGAACGCTATCTTTTTTATCATTCCAATTTTGACGAATACAAAAAGTTGAAAAAAGCAGGATGTATGTTTCAATTGAATCTGCTATCGACTGTAGGGTATTATGGTTCTGAGGTAGCCAAAGTAGCCCAAAAGCTTCTTGAAAAAGACATGATTGATTTTACCGGATCTGATCTGCATCATGAAAATCACTTGAAAAGTTTCGATAAAAAATTGGCATTTTCTGATACTGCCGCTTTAAAGGAAGCAATCAGACGCAATGATATTTTCAGGATATAAATAGAAAAAGCCCTTTTAAAAAGGGCTTTCTTATTTTTACTTCTTAAATATTGTTTTATACCACGGCTTTACTTCCGTATCAGCTCCATAACCGTATCCATAGCCATAACCATAACCTTTTTTAATTACTTCTGTTGCATTCAACACAAGAGACATATTAGGTAATTTTTGCTGGTTATAGAACGTCTCCGGCACATGAAGCAGTCGCTTGTCAAGGTAATTTGCTCTTACGACATAAATAAACGCATCGGCATTTTTAGCAATAAGTAAGGTATCAGTAACCACGCTTACCGGGGCCGTATCGACAATGATGTAATCATACGTTTCTTTAAGTTCGGCAAACATTTTATTTATCTTGTCATTCATCAAAAGCTCAACCGGGTTTGGAGGTATAACTCCTGAAGACAATACATGGAAATTTTCAAAGTTGTCCAACTTGGTAATATAGCTCGATAAGTCTTTATCTTGTTTTGAAAGATAGTTGGTAACACCTTCTGTCCTGATTGGGATATATTCTGCCAATTTCGGATTTCTGATATCCATACCTACCAACAATACTTTTTTTCCTGACAAAGCAATTGTTCCTGCTAAATTAACAGAAATAAAAGTTTTTCCTTCACCTGGAATTGTCGAAGTAACAAAAATTATTTTTCCTTTGTCCGAACTTGTTCTTGTCAACATAAATTCCATGTTGGTTCTAACAATTCGTATGGCTTCTGCAGAACTCGAACGGCTGTTAGTATTGATCATTTCTTCATGAGAATCTGATTTCGGAACATCACCAAGGAATGGGATTGTTAAACGTTTTTCAATATCTTGTCTGCTTTTGATTTTAGTGTTCAGTAGTTCTTGCAAATAGATAATTGCTACAGGAATAGCCAATCCAATTACCAAAGCAAAAAGATAAATCATGCTTTTTTTAGGAGAAACCGGAGTTCGGGAATAATAACTAGCATCAATAACTTTAGCACTTTGCTCAGTAGCGGCTAAAGTTAAGGCCGTCTCTTCTCTTTTTTGAAGAAGGTAGAGATACAAAGCTTCTTTTACTTTCTGCTGTCTGTCAATAATTCTAAATTCTCTTTCCAAGCGAGGCACTTTGGCTTTTTTACTTCCTATAACCGATCCCTGCTTATCTAAGTTCTTTTTAGTAATGGTTAAAGAAGACTGCATTCTGGCCAGGCTTTGGCTTATGTTTGATTTCATAGCCTGGATTTTTTTAGCAGCATTAACCACTACGGGGTTTTCAGCTGTTGCCCCTGCCGCAATTCGATTGTATTCTATTACAAGCTTGTTATATTCCATTATTAAATCTGATGCTTCAGATTGTGTCGAAAGAAGATTACTAGGGATTAGATCGTCCGGTCCACTTGAATTTAAAAACTGGCGCATTGATGCCACTACATTCAACTGGATTTCTGTTTCTATCTGTTTCTTTTCATATTCAGAAGCATTTTCAAGAAACATCGTAGCCTCAGTTGGAATATCCGTAAGATCATTTTGCTTTTTAAATCCTTCAACATCCTTTTCCACATCTGTGAGCTCGTCAGTAATCAGCTTCAGGCGCGTTGAAATAAAGTCAGAGGTTTTTTCTGCTACAACATTCTTGTCTTCGATAGCATCTTCGTTGTAAATATTCACCAAAGTATTTAAAAAATCTGCTGCCCTTTGAGAATTTTCGTCAGCTACAGACAATTCAATAACACTTGTATTTTTTCCTACTGATCCTATACTTAAAGCATCTCTGTAATAAGATGTTGTACTTTCAACTGGGCGAATGATACAGTTGATAGAGAATGTCTCTTTATTATCAAGATTGACCTTCGTAACGGAAAGAGTCCCTTCTGGAATTTTAATCAGACTACCATAATTAAACGTTCCCAACTCTTTGTCTTCCGCTTTAAAAAGTTTAAACTTATTAGTTCCCGCAGATTCTATCACAAAAGTGTGTGTCTCTCTTTTGTGTTTTTCATCTGCCGGAGAGAAAACTACTACAATTGGTGAAGCTTTATACAGCTCAGATGATTTAACTCTTCCATTACTTAAATAGTTAATATTTAAATGGAGTTCATTTACGGTTTTCTCTGTTAAAGTTCGGGATTTTAAAATTTCAACCTCATTGTCAACATTACTTTTTGACGTTCCTACTCCCAAATCAGATAATACTGAAAGTTCGGAAGCCAAACCGCCTTTCTTATCATCTTTTACCAGAATAGTAGCAGTGGCTTTATACAATGGTGTAGTATATCTTAAATATAAAAAAGCGAGGCATAATACTACAATAACTGAAAGCACAAACCACTTCCAGTGAATCAGATATTTTTCTACCTGTTCTCTTATACTAAAATCAGACTCATGATTTTCGTGCGAAATTTCTTGATTATTACTCATTTCCTTATCGTACAGTTAAAGCTATTATTGTTACTAGTAAAGAAACAGAAGAAAGGATAATTGCAGTGTTTGGACCAACAACAGAAGAATTGACTTTCGTTTTATTCGGTTCCACATACACTACATCATTTTGTTTCAGGTAATAAAAAGGAGAATTAAAAAAATCTGCCTTCGTAATATCTACTCTTGTAGCCTGTTTTTTTCCATCTGCTTCCCTAATGATCAAAATATTGTCTCTTTTCCCATAAACAGTCAGGTCGCCGGAGAGGCTTAAAGCTTCAGTCAAAGTAATTCTTTCGCTGGTAATATTATGGATTCCGGGTTGTGTCACTTCTCCCTGAACAGTAATCTTATAATTTAATATTCTAAGATTAATCGAAGGCTTGGTGATATATTTTTCAAGTTCTTTACTCATTTTTGCAATCGCCTGTGTCCTTGTCAATCCACCCAACTGTATTGCTCCAAGTACAGGAAACTGGATAAAGCCTTTAGAATCTATCAAATAGCTATTCATTCGCACTTGCTGGACTTCAATTTCATTGGTTGATTGCATTATAACGGACGGGAGGTTAAAAGGTGCCGCCACTTCAGGATTTTCTGCCATGACAACTATCATTAATAGATCATCTGGCTGTAATATTGTTTCGTATGAGGAGGAGCTTTCCAGATTAGGAAGCTGGTCAATATTTTGATAATAAGCTACATTCTTTCGCGAAGCGCATGAGAATATAAAAAGGGATAAAAAAAAGATTACAGGCCTAAAATAATTCAACTGTTTCATATGGTTTTTAATACAAAGATACTATTTAACAATTAACACGCTAACCAAAACTAAATTTGACTTACGTGATTGTTGTCTAAAGTTTCAAAAATAGAGTTCATACTTTTAAATTCTGGAACAATCAGCTTCATTTTTGCCACAATTTCCTCATTTGAAGTAATTTCTGAAATCTCGATAAGATCATGAATAGCTATGGTAACCGCTTCATAGTCATCAAATATTTCTTCTGCAATCATTATCTTTTCGTGATGTGTTGGCAATGTTTTCGCTGTATCGTTTAGCAATTCTTCATAAAGCTTTTCTCCAGGACGAAGACCTACTATTTTTATTTTTATCTGTTTGTCTGGAGCAAATCCTGCCAGTTTGATCATCTTTCTTGCCAAATCGATAATCTTAACCGGATCGCCCATATCAAAGATATAAATCTCTCCTCCGTTACCCATCGCTCCTGCTTCAAGAACCAGCTGGCATGCCTCGGGAATTGTCATAAAATAACGGATAATGTCAGGATGCGTAATTGTAACCGGGCCTCCTTCTTCGATTTGCTTTTTAAAAAGCGGCACAACTGAACCATTAGAACCCAGAACGTTTCCGAATCGGGTTGTTATAAATTTCGTGCCATTATTTTCGACATCATACTTATATTTATAATTGAGTGACTGGACGTACTTTTCTGCAATCCTTTTGCTGGCTCCCATTACGCTGCTTGGATTTACTGCTTTATCCGTAGAGACCATAACAAATCGTTCCACTTTATGCTTGTGAGCCAAATCAGCCAGAATTTTTGTTCCTAGAATATTTGTAAATATGGCTTGAGAAGGATTCTCTTCCATCAATGGTACATGTTTGTATGCCGCGGCATGGTATACAACCTGAGGTTGGTAAAGTTTGAATACTTGTTTCAGTATTTGTTTGTTCCTGACATCTGCCAGAACATTATGTATTCTGATATTAGGATTGCAATTGGCAATTTCGAGTGAAAGATTATGCAAAGGTGTTTCGGCCTGATCGAGAATTACTATGGTTTTTGGATCAAATCCGATTACCTGTCTTACAATTTCGCTTCCTATTGAACCGGCTGCACCAGTCACCATAATTGTCTTATCACGCAATTGTGAAGAAATAGAATGCATATCGAGGACAATAGGCTTTCTTTCCAGTAAATCCTGAATTTCAAAACTTTTGATGTTCTTGGATATTTCTTCCTGATTTTCCCAATCGGTAATTAGCGATATAGTGTATACTTTATAGTTGTATTCTAAACATTCGTCAACTATGGCCAGTCGTTCTTCTTTAGTTAATGATTTGTCAGCAATAATAAGCGCTTCAGCCCCTACAGAACGCATCACAACCGGCACACGTCTCTTTAGCTGTAAGATGGGTAGGTCAAGGATTCTTTTTGAGCTATTCTGGTTGAATTTATCAATAAAACCGAGTAGTTTGAATCGGCTTGGGTTTTCTGACCTCAATGCATTCGCTACAGCTATCGCATTATTATCAAAGCCATAAATCAAGGCACGTATCTGACCTTCCTTTCTTGAAATGCTAAGATATTTTTCAAAAGTCTGCTTTACTACTATCCTGTAAAAAAACAGAAAACAGAAAGAAAGCACGCCATTGAATAAAATTCCCGTATTTAAAAATATCTTGTAGTCATGATCCAACAGGAACACAAAATTGACAAACACAAGTGTGATTAAGGCACAAAACTGAGCAAAGAAAATCTTAACCGCATCAATATAGGAAGAGTGCCGTATAATTCCCGAATAGGTACGAAAGACCCAAAAGAAGAAAATGTTTACGGAAAGATATAGCATGATTCCATAAAAGAGATAGTCGTTGGGAATGTAAGTTAACTTCATTCCTTTCAACAGAAGATAGGTCATTAACCCCGCAGCAAATACGATCCCCAAATCTAACAGCAAAACTACCCATCTGGGAAGGTATCCCAAATTTTTAAAACTAAAATTCAATTTTAGTCCTGACATTGCTGTTAACAAATCAGTTCTAAAGGATTTCTTATCCAATTTTTTTCAATTTTATTGGTTACAACTTGAGGGGGGGAATAATAGTCTGGCCTATTTATTTTTGACAAAGTTATATAAAAAACAATCATGTTAAGCAAATACTAAAATTTTATATGCTTTTTAACCCTTTTTGTTAAACAACTATTTCGTTACAGAGGAGTTATTGTTATGTCAGAATTATTTTTTAAAATTCTGATATTTTTTTACTTATACTTTTGCAGTAAAGAACTGATTTAAAACTGCACTGATTCTAGTTTTATCTTCCTCCGTTAAATTTGACCCTGATGGCATACAAAGTCCATCGTCAAACAGTTTTTCGGAAACGTTCTTACCATAATAAGGATAGCTTTCAAAAACCGGCTGCAAATGCATTGGTTTCCATAACGGACGGCTTTCTATGTTTGCCTGTTCTAATGCCAATCTTAAATCTTCACGAGTCTTACCTCCTGTTTTTGAAGGGTCAATTACGATAGCAGAGAGCCAATGATTTGAAAAATAATTACTGTCCGGTTCAGAGAATACTGATACTCCTTCAATATCTTTGAAATAATCCTTATAGAATTCGTTCATTTTTCTTCTTAAACCTATATGTTCTTCAAGGACTTCCATCTGCCCTCGTCCAATTCCTGCGCAAATATTGCTCATTCTGTAATTATAGCCTACTTCGCTATGTTGGTAATGTGGGGCATTGTCTCTGGCTTGTGTCGATAGAAACACGATTTTATCTTTAGATTCTTTGCTCTTAGTTACAATGGCACCGCCTCCTGAAGTTGTAATAATCTTATTCCCGTTAAAAGAAAGCACACCAATTTCTCCAAAAGTACCGCATTTCTGTTTTTTGTAATGACTGCCGAGTGCTTCAGCACTGTCTTCTATAACCGGGATTTCATATTTTTTTGCAATCGCATGAATTTCGTCTACTTTATAAGGCATTCCATAAAGGTGTACTGCTATAATGGCTTTAGGTTTTTTCCCTTTTGCAATCCTATCGGTTATGGCCTCTTCCAAAGCCACTGGACAAAGATTCCATGTATCTTTTTCACTATCTATGAAAATTGGAGTTGCACCCTGATACATTATCGGATTGGCTGAAGCGGAAAACGTCATACTTTGACAAATAACCTCATCGCCTGCTTTGACACCTAAGATTATCAATCCTAAATGCAAGGCTGCCGTTCCGGAACTTAAGGCTCCAACATGAGAATCCTGCCCGATAAATTTTTCTAAATCTTGCTCAAATCCGGTCACATTAGGCCCAAGTGGTGCCACCCAGTTCGACTCAAAAGCTTCATTGACATAATTTTGCTCAGTCCCTCCCATATGCGGAGAAGAAAGCCATATTTTTTGATTGCTCATTTTATATTATTTATTTTTCTGTATATTTTATAATTCTACCTGGATTCCCCACAACAACGGCATAATCTTCAACATCTTTCAGCACTACTGATCCGGCTCCGATAATTGCCCATTTGCCGATGGTAACACCTTGTATTACGGATGCCCCAATACCAATATGCGTCCCCTCACCTACTTTGACATCTCCAGCCAATGAAGCATTGGGTGAAATATGGGCATAGTTGCCTATATTGCAATCATGGTCTATTACGGCTCCCGTATTAATAATACAATGTTTTCCAATAACTGAATCCGGATTTACAATAGCTCCAGCCATCACTACTGTACCTTCTCCAACAGAAGAATATTCAGACAGTATGGCCTTTGGATGTATTACTATATGAAATGTAGCACTGATTTTTTCAGATATCATTTTACGAATCCTATTATCGCCAATGGAAATGGTCAAAAGAGTGTTGCTAGTAATTTTAAAGTCTTTCGCTTTAATTATAGGAATTTCATAAACATGCTTTTTCTTTGGGCTGTCATCTAAAACAGCTTCTACCTTATCGCCCTGCAAAAAAACACAATCCATAATTACTTTACAGTGTCCGCTTGCCCCATATAATACAATTCTATTCTCCATTAAAGGGTTCTATTGTGGCAGCATCAGCTGCGTTTATACCTTCACTTATTATCACTTTTTTTACTGTCATAAAAAGTATTTTCATATCTAATTTAAAAGAGATATTATCAACATACCAAACATCCAGCTCAAATTTTTTATCCCAGCTGATAGCATTCCTTCCGTTCACCTGGGCCCAACCGGTAATACCCGGCTTCACTTCGTGTCTTCTGTTCTGAAAATCTGAATACAAGTGTAGGTAATGAACCAGCAATGGTCTGGGACCTATGAGGCTCATGTCTCCTTTTATAACATTTATCAGTTGTGGAATCTCATCCAATGAAGTTTTACGTACAAAAGCACCAGTCTTTGTTAAGCGCTCAGCGTCGGGGAGCAGTTTCCCTTGCTTGTCCTTCTTATCGTTCATAGTCTTAAACTTGACTATTTTGAAAATCTCGCCATTTTTCCCTGGCCGTTTCTGTACAAAAAAAGGTTTTCCCTGATTGGCAAAAAACAAAAAGATTGTTATCACCAAAAATACGGGCGATAAACATATAAATCCCAACAGGGACAAACTAAAATCGATTATTCTTTTTATATATTTTTTATATATCATATACTAAATCAGTTTTTTAGTAACGAATTATAATATTCAAGCCATAGCCCTGTCAGGATATTTTTTGAAAAATGTTCTTCAACATATTTTCTGCCATTTGTCCCAAGATTTTGTCTTAATGCACTATCCTTTATCAAAACTTCCATCTGGCTATAAATAGAATCTACATCATGAGCCTTATGTCTTAAACCCGTAACATTCTCTACAATAGTGTCTTTAAGTCCATAGGTGTCACTGCACAATATTGGCCTTCCACAAGCCGAAGCTTCAATTATGCTTAAGCCAAATGCTTCTCTATGGCTAGGCAGGCAAAAAACATCCCCCACTTGCATCAGGTTTTCGGGCTTATCCGTAGAACCATACAACGTATAAGTTCCCTGGTCTAATTCCGCAGTGATTTTTGCACATATGTTCTCTTCATCCGGCCCAATTACCAAAAGCTTGGCTTCAGGGTATTTCGTATTGATTTTTTTAAAAGCCTGAACCAAATCCATGATACCCTTGTCTGTATTCAATCTTCCGAGAAACATAAAAACGAAGTCTTCCTGAGAATAGTTCAATTCGGATCGGATTTTTGCTCTGATTTCATTTTTCAGCGAGAATCTTGAAATATCAATACCGCTTATTGTTCCTTTTCCTAATACGATTGATCTGTTAGGCTTAATAATTTTATTTTCTATTAAAAAATTTCTTTGCGGTTCTCCATCAACAATTATATCTGTACTTAAAGCCACAACAAACTTATCCAAAGTCATCAGGAATTTTTTGAAAACTCCTTTTTTAGTATGCCAAACCTGTCCGGTAAAAAAATAAACCCTTTTCTTTACACCTACCACCTTACTGGCAAGAATACCTATAAGGCCTGCTTTAGGCGTAAACGTTGTCGTTAAATCAAAATTACTTTTATTGAGATAACGAATTAACAGAAAGAGTGCCTTAATATCTTTTAACAGACTAATTTTTCTATAAATCGGTATGTGCTTTACTTCCTGTAAGTAGCTATTCGAATAATTTTTAATTTCCGGATCGTCCAAATTAGCTACAAGGTAAACATCATAATCTTTGGAAAGCACTTCAAAATGGTTTTCCAAAAAAGCTTTTGCCGTATAAGGAGTTGATACTATAAAACATATTTTCTTTTTCATAGTGCTATTCCCATTTTAAGACTTCCAAATTGTCTTCAAATCTCTTGAGTACATCTTTTTTATTATGCTTTTCTTTTCCAAAGCTCCATGCTTTTAAGCCTTTATCATTTAAACTTTCTGTATTACCGATCAGATCTTTTAACTTATCTAAAACTTCCTGATTATTGTTTGCAGTAACGCCAATACCATTATCATAAAGGTATTTAATTGATGCTGCTTCTTTCCAACCCATTGCAAAGATAGGTTTTCCAGCCTCTAAATAATCTACTATTTTGGTAGAGAATGACAGCGAAGTAGCTAACATCTGCTGTTTTTCAAAAGACTCCACGTGTACGAGTATGTCGCCATCATTTAAAATTCCAGGAATTTGTGAATACGGAACTTTGCCCATTATTTCAACCGAACCGGAACTTTCTAATCTGTGCCTTACCTCTGGAGTAATTTCATTTGCGGTATACAAATAGAGTTTTGCCTTAATTCCATTTGAATTAATCGTCTTTAAAGCATCGGCTATAGAAAACAGGCTATGAATTCTTCCATAAATTATATTGCCGGTATAGATTAGCTTTAATGGCACATTTGGAGAATGTGTTTGTGGGAAATTTGTAAAATCTCCCGTTTTATATAAGATGTCGAAATCGAGGTTATAGATTTTTTTATAAACTCTGGATTGTTCATCAATAATGCAATAGTTTTTAGCTGCCAACCGTATGCTTTTGTCCATATGTTTCCGAAGGACATATCTGTTGATCCAATACAAAGGCGACCAGGAATATTGCCTGTAAGTAACCAAATCATCGCAGTGAAAATATACGACTTTTACACCTGATTCTTTTTGGACGAATTTCAAAATGTCATGCATGTAAAAAGAATCGTACGAAGGCGAATAGATAACATCGGGATTAAAGTCTTTAATAAAATCTTTTAACTCTTTGCTCTTCCAGTTTATCATTTTCCAAAGCAACTCCCTGCCCCATAAAAAAATGTGAAACCTGTTTTTTCTAAAAAAGTCATAGATTTTCTTCTCATTCTGCTCATCTTTGACCTCAGATGTAGCCAGCACAGCTTCTTGCCTATGAACTTTAACACCCGCCACGGGAGTTTTCCGTAGGAGTTTTTTCAGAAGAAGACTTTCTGAGATTTTGAAATAATTTGAACAAATCTTATTGTTTGGAATTTCGTCTCTGCAGTATATATTGGCAATATTCTCCGCATCCCAATTTTGGAAGAGATTGGACAAAGTATTCCCGCTATTGTTCGTGTCATTCCATGAATCACGACTTATTACTAAAACTTTGGGCTGTTTTTTCATTCCTCGAGATTTACCAATAACAGGCGCCTTCAATAGCTTCTGCTTTCTTAGGCTTTTCAGTTTCTAAAGGGCGAATCCAATTTTCGTTGAAAATTTTCTCAAAAATCGGTTTATAATTTCCTTGTTCCCAACGACTGCCTTTTATACCAAACAATAATTGCGTTGCTCCTGCCAGATGTATCGCCTGCTTGTTCATCTTTTTCACTCTTGCCGCCAAAGGAAAACCATAAGCGCCACATCCGATAATGGCTATATCAAAATCAATCTTTTCAATTTCTCTTGTCATATAATCTAATGCGTCAAACCAGGTTTCAAATCCTTCCGGCTGATTGCCTGCTATTGACTGAACTGCTTTAAATGTCTTTAATTCGAATTCCGGTAAGATTTCTGAACCAGGAAATAATAGTTCTCTTTTTTTATATTGCAGTTCGATTGAATCCTGAAACGGGTGCACGACCAGTACTTTCTTTCCTTTTAAGGCCGCGCTCCATGGTTTTTCAGAAAACCAGGGTTCTAAATTTCCTAGAGTCGTAATCTGTGATTGAGGAGCAAAAGTCCCGATGATATAATCTTCTAAAAACCAATTCCAGGCACCTAATATATCTACCTGCGTAGCGGCAGTTTCCATAACATCGACATATTGGGGAACAAGCTCCATCTTTCCAGGAAAGAAACCGGCATTGGAACATAGATAATTGAATTTCAACTTTGATATGGGCAAGGCTGTTTTTTTGTGAATATAATAGCTCGCCAATATATCATTTTCACAACCGCCATATCTGCCTGCCATAAAGGGTTTTTCCGAAATAATAGCATCGTAAATCAGTTTATTTACTTGTGAAGCATTTAAAATTTCTTTCCCCGCTACTGTGGAAGTGTAGTTATTTATATTTTTTTTCAAAAATTTGTTTGAAAAAAATATGGTTACCGTTTTTATTAAGCTTTTATAGAATTTCATACTCATACGTTCAACTATTCTTGATACTTTCCTTCTGTTTTAAAATACTTATATAACCAAATTGTTTGGGCTATACAGAATGGCAACAACGAAATTATATTTGCAATTATTACTCCAATCCATGAATGGGTTAAGTATGTAAATAACATTGTCAGAGGAATATTTACTATTGCTCCTATTGTCATAAATGTAATTGAAATCTTTAGTTTACCCATGCCGTTTGCAAAACTTGATAAAATTGCGTTCCACATAAACAGTATTCCTGATATGACAAATACCATTGAAAAAGTATAATTTATTTTAATTGTTTTTTCTTTCAACCATAAATCGACAACCGGCTGCATCAAAAAAACTAAAACCAATAGTCCAAAAGTGCCTACCAATGCTATTTTATACAATCTAACGTATAGGACTTTCATCCATTTGACTTCCCCTTTTACGTAAGCCTCCGTGACTTCGGACCAGATTGGCACAAGGGCTAATGAAAATATAGTTCCAACAAAACTGAACAGGCTGTAATAAATTTTATAATCGACAACAAAGTCCGGTTTCGTAAACCAGGTTATTAAAAATTCAGAAGTATTACTGATTAAAAGATATGTTATTTGAATAACAAAGAAAACTCCTCCCAATTTCAAAATGCTTCTTGCAAAATTCCTATCGTAATTTTTCAAATCCGGCTGGCAATATTTGAGATCTTTTTTAAACAAAATAATTGTCGCAACCAAAAGTGGCAAATTCGCCAAAATGACATTTGCATACGCTAAATTACTCAAATTATCTATTTCAGATTGTTTTGGAGCTATTGCCAAAAACAAAAGGAGAAGAATTGTTGAGATCAGTGACAACAAAGCCGGCAAGGCTGATTTTTTCAGAGCAAACATTACAGAAGTAATCAGCTTTAAAAAAAACTGAATCATTATCCCAATAAAGACAATCCGAATTACTTTCAGCAAATGGCCCGGTGGGATTTTTATCTCAGGAATATTAAATACCGAATTCCAGTTTATGAAATAAAATATGACATATCCTACAACAGATAATATGAAGACAAAACAGCCAACCATTATATATGCCGAGGAAATGTATTTTTTTGCTCGTTTTAAATCATCTACAGCCAGGCATTCAACCAATTTATTTCTTAGACCATTTCCGATACCCAAGTCAAAAATCAGCACCCAAGACAGGACAGAAAGCGCTGTAAACCATAGTCCCAGAATTTTCTGATCCGGAAAGAAACCCATATAAGCCGGCAACAGCATTAGTGAGGTTATAACAGAAAAACCTTTGATGATAAAATTAAATAAAGTGCTATATGCCAATCTTTTATTTTTCTCATCGGCATATATAAATCTTTCCTTTATTTTTTTTATTTTATCTAGCATTTGCTTACACTATAAATTATGTTCTTTTTATCAGCAATTTGCCAATTCCTTTTATAAAACCATCTTCCAGCTTTTCAATTACGTTTGGATGATTTGTATTTATCTGAGAAGATGTATTTTCAATGCATTCAGCAATATTTTTAGCGGAATCATCTTTTGAAAAATTGATGAACTGACTTATTGATGATTCTTTTATGCTGGCTATATTGGTAGAAACTACCCATAAATTATTGGACAAATAAGTTAGGATTTTTGAAGGGAATGCTGAATTCATATGGTTTCCTTCATACTGCGCATTAACTCCAATATGACAATCCTGTAAAAAAGCATTAAACTCATCACCGTATTTAACGCCGTGGAAATAAATAGCTGCTGTTGATTGCAAGTTATTGTTCTTTTCGATGGCATTTTCTAACTTGGAAAGTTCTTCATTACTTCCGTATCCTAATATGTGTATTTCAAAATCCGTATTTAAATATTGTGCACTTTCGATCAAATTAAAGACTCCTCCTAAAAAGGAATCTATGGCTCCGCTATAAACAACCTTAATCTTATTGCTATTATTTACATGTGTTGGTTTTTTTGCCAACTGCCAGTAACTGCCATATAACACGACACTCGGTTTTTCTGGAAGCAACTTTCCTAGTTTTTCGGAAACTAAAATGTAGCTATCCGCCTTTTCGATTATAACCTTCTCTAAATAATTAAAAAATTTAGGCATTTTCCATACAGAACCGTAAATTTCTTCTACTTCCAATATTAAATTAAATCTCTTCAGTTTTTTACTGATAATTATGGGCAGTGCCAGCCATGGGGAATGGTAAACTAAGATGTTTTCGTTCTTTGAGGTCTTAAATAGCAAAAAAAATGTGAGCCATATATTTGAATACAATATGTTGAGATAACCTAAAATCTTTCCCTTTGTTTTAACTGTTTTAGGATAGTAAATTTTATCATAATATATATTTCCAGCGCCATTATACGTTTGGTAGTCGGAATTATACCACGATGGCGACACTAAAGAGACATTTAAATTTAAATCTTTAGACAAAACCTTTGCTACATATTCCATCTTATTTGTGCCAGCCAAACCATAATTCATTTTCAAACGGTTATCATAACAATGATGGAATCCTATATATTTTATTTTATTCATAATTTTTGCCTAATTTCATTTCTTCCCAATAAAATTTATATTCTAAATTTTTTTTATATGCTGACTGTAGGAAAAGACCAATAAGCAAAACTGAGGCTCCTACCATTAATCCTCTGCGAAATTTTATGGACGTTGTATCAAATGTCCTTAAAATTTCCGGAATGAATAAAAGCATAAAAATCGAAAAATACATCGTAATTCTGAGCAATGCCGGATGCACCCAAGATAATGGCAAGAGGACTAAAGCAATGGAAAAGGCATTATAATAATTTTTAAACTCCATGTTCTTTTTAAGGATGTATTTCCTTCTTGCCAAAGCTATCAGGGAAATAAAAATAAATATTCCTGTAAACACATAGGTCCCCGCTCCATCAAATGCTTCATATTCTTCATATCCTCCCAAAGAAATTAAATAGGCTGAAAGTGCCGCTTTTTGCCAAAGGAATAGCGGAAACAAGAGCAAAACAATAGAAAAGAGGTATTTTGAATATTTTATTTGACAAAGGAAATAGAAAGGAATAAAAACTAAAATAGATCTATGTATCATGGATCCTATTAAAATAAAAAACAAAAAAGGGAGCAGCTTTTTTTCTTTCACATATTTATAACAATGCATCGTAATAGCCAAGGCTATGGACTGCCTGAGAGCCGTAATCGAAAACACACTAAAAAACAATACGAAATAAATCAAAAGGGCAATTGTTGCATCACTCAGCTTTGCTGTATTATTATTTATAAATTTAGCTAATGAGAGATGAAAAATTGAAGATACAATCAAAAGATAAACAGTATAGTCCGTTGAAATAATTTGCAATATCTTTTGAAATAATGTATAGCCCGGATCTTTTCCTAATCCTGAACTATAATAATCCGAAATTTCATTTAACGTCTGACTCCACGATGTATTTTTTACCTCATTAAATGTCAAAAAATAGGCATAGGTATCTTCTCCTACAGCCACATTTCTTAAACCTGAAATCAGAAGCATAATTGAACATGTAATAAAAATATAAGTCGTTTTGGCTTTTATTTTTTTGGCTTTAGAATGTGCCCCGGAATAATAAACAAGCCCGAGTACAACAATCGAAATGATAATGAAAATGTAAATCATCATAACCTTAAAGCATTTTTATAAACATTTAAAATATCATTTATATTAGTAGAAATATCAAAGTTTTTTAAAACATGCTGCCTGCAATTCATGGAATAAAAATTCTTACCGTTTTTTTCAACTAATTTTATTCGGTTTACAATTTCTGCTATATTTCGTTTTTCAACTTTATATCCGCATCCTTCTCCTACTATTTCAGGACATGCGGTTACATCATAAACAATAACCGGCGTTCCACAACTCATTGCTTCAGCTATTACTAATCCGAAAGTATCTTCTGTGGAAAGATGTACATAAGCATCGGCAAAATTATAAAGTTTTGCCAGTTCATCTTTACCATTTATATAACTAAAATAGCTGCAATTTGAAGGCAAAAGCTCCGGAGCTTCCATCTTTCCCACTACAACAATCTGATAGTGGTCGCCTACCGTTTGTGCAAATTTCAATAAATCTTGAAATCGGACATCATTTTTATTCCAGAAGGCACTAACACAAAGTATCGTAAATTTATTGGCATCTAAATTATACGAAGCAGCCACAGTATTCTGCTCTAATGGTTTAAAAATATCATGGTTGATCCAATTGTATATAGGCTGTATGCTGTATTTATTTAAAAATGATTTTTCTACTTCACTCGCAAGCCAATGGGAAACCGGAAGTATTGTAACATTTTTCAGTGCTGTAAACCATTTTTTTTTGTCTTTAAACATCATACGAGATCTATCGAAATAAATACTCGGAGGATATTTATGAATTTGCGGACATGTATGACATTCTGATTGCCATTTGTCGCATGCAACATCGGTAAAATAGGTGCATTTCCCTGTAAATGCCCAACAGTCATGCAATGTCCAGACTACAGGCTTCTGTACTTTTATAAGATATTCGAATAGAATTTCCAGATTTAGGTAATTCCCATGCAGGTTGTGCAAATGAATAACATCCGGATTGTATTTTTCAATAAACTTAACCAGTTTTTTGGTGCCGCTCCGGGTATAATAGCCTTGATTGCCTACTATTCTTGAACCCAAATTATGAAGGTGATTTTCAATTACCGTACCTATTTTGAAAACATTCTTAAAGCCCCTATTTATTTGCCCATAAGCTATAAAGCCTTCCGAACCTTGTCGGGCCAGCTCATTAGCAATATCAACACAAATAGAACCAGTGCTTCCAAAACCGGCCACTGAATTTATCATCAACACCTTCATATATTATATCTCTCTCCAAACTGTTCGTTTCACATAATCTGTATAGCTCAAAATAATTCGTACCATTTTATCGGAAACATTTGGCATCGAATAATCTGCAACAGGTCTGAAATTGCGCTCATCGCCTGTTTTTTGATATTGAAGCTGTACTAATCCCTGCATTATTCTTTCCGGACTTAGCCCAACCATCATTACAGAAGCTTCTTCCATCGCCTCAGGTCTTTCATGAGCTTCACGGATATTCAAAGCCCTAAAATTCAAAACAGAAGATTCCTCTGAAATGGTTCCGCTATCAGAAAGCACGGCAAAGGATTTCATTTGTAACGCATTATAATCGTTGAATCCTAATGGTTTTAGGAATTGAACATTAGGATGCATTTGTATGTTTTTTTTCTCGATCATATTTCGTGTACGTGGATGTGTACTTACAATAATCGGATAGTCGTATTTTTCTGCTATGAGATTCAAGCTCTGCATCAAGCCATTAAAGTTCTTTTCGCTATTGATGTTTTCTTCACGGTGTGAAGACACGACAAAAAACTTTCCTTCCTCCAGTTCTAATCTTTCCAAAACATCAGAAGATTTAATTGACGGAAGGTAATGGTTCAAGACTTCAAACATTGGAGAGCCTGTTTTTATAATCCTGTCCGCAGGCAATCCTTCTCTTAAAAGATATTCTCTTGCAATATCACTATAGGTCAGATTAATATCCGAAACGTGATCGACAATCTTTCTGTTAGTCTCTTCAGGAACTCTTTGGTCAAAACAACGGTTTCCTGCTTCCATGTGAAAAATAGGAATATGTCTTTTCTTTGCCGGAATAGCACAAAGACAGCTATTGGTGTCTCCTAATACTAAAAAAGCATCCGGTTTTTCGCTTTCCAGCAACGGATCTATCTTAATTAAAATCTGGCCAACGGTTTCAGTAGCCGTAGCTCCGGCTGCATTTAAGAAAAAGTCAGGCTTTCGAATGCCCAGATCATCAAAAAATATCTGATTTAATTCATAATCATAGTTCTGACCGGTATGAACGATAATATGCTCAATCGCATCAGAATGGTCTAAAGCAGCCATTACTCTTGAAAGGCGAATAATTTCTGGTCTGGTTCCAACCACTGTCATTACTTTAAGTCTTGATTTCATTCTATCTAGGCTATTTGTTATATTTTTTATTATACATTTTCAAAATAAGTATCAGGGTCATTCGGATCATAGAATTCATTAATCCAAAAAATAGTATATAACTCCTCCTCGCCTACATTTTTTATGTTATGCGTATACCAGATAGGCATATCTACATATGCAGGTTCATTTCCATCTAAATAAAAATCAAGCACTTCATCCGTACCAATTTGCCTTAATTGGATTAATGCCTTACCTTTAATGACAGCGAAACGTTCAATTTTTCGGGTATGGAAATGATTTCCTCTTGTTATTCCCGGAACGGTCGTTGAAAACGAAACCTGACCGCCCACATTCAGGCGTATTACTTCAACAAAGGCGCCTCTGGGGTCTGTGTGTTGGGTAAATTTTACCGGAAAATAGTTTGGAATATCAATATAGCAGCGAAAAGTATTGAAAAGGTTGGTTTCAAATTTACTGTTTAATTGCGGGATAATACCCTTGTCCTGATATTCTGATTTATATCTTTCCAACAAAGCCAGCAAATTGGAAACTTTGGACTCAGCTGTATGAGGAACAATAAGCGATTCATTACTTTCGCCTTTTTTTATGGTTTTTAAAATTTCATCAACCAGTTCTCCTACATAAATCAGTTTTAGATCTCCATCTATTTCAATAGTAGGTGTTTCATTTCGAGCTATTTTATGAGAAAAAGTAGCGACCACTGAATTGTAGTTAGGGTGTCCGAAAGGACCAAAAACATTAGGAATAATCATACCAGTAAATTTCCCTCCTGATTTTTTTGCCCAATGAGCCATTAATTCTCTTCCCTCTTTTTTCGATTTTCCATACAAATTGTCTCTTTCCTCTTGTGTTGAAGAAGAAAAAACAACATGGGCTTTACTGTTTGTCTTGTTTAAGGCATTGATTAGCTTATGAGCCAAACCTAAATTAGTATCATAAATTACCTGAGGGTCATTATGCCTGTTCATGGCAGCCAAATGTACAATTACATCGCATTGCGAAACAAAATCGTATAATTTAGCTTCGTCTTCAAAGAAATCTTTTTCGAATTCAATTCTTTGAAATTCGTCTTGAAAAAGTCCAATTGTATTATACAAGTGTTTCCCTACAAATCCGGCCTGGCCAGTAATTCCTATTCTTAGCATCTTTATTTTATATGTTTTTTAATTCCAGTCAAACCAGAGTTTGCTGTCGAACCTAAAATTATCTTTTGATGATTCTTCTAACGAAAAATCAGAGAAAACAATCATTCTTGAATTTTTTTCCAAGGCTTTGAATCCATTTGCAAAATTACCCGGAATATGCAAAATCTGATTTTCATCAGCAGTAAGAACAAATTTTCTGACTTCTAGTTTCTCGGAAGGATTTTCCCAATTATCTGGCCGGACAATTACCACTAAAAAACTTCCAGAAATTACCTGAAACCATTTCTGTTCTTTTTGATGTGCCTGCCATGCCCTGATTACTTTAGTATCGTGATGTTCTATAATGTAATAACGTTTGACTTCTGAAAGGTCAAATTCATTGGCATAAAACAGTTTTCCTCTTTCATCCTGATGGATATTGCCTTGAATTATTTGAGGCTGATCCTTCATCTTAACTTGGCAATTGGGCTACATCCTCACCAAAAACTTCTTTTCTTACCAAAGGCAATTTGACTAATAATTTTTTCATGCCTTCCACACCAAGCTGTTCTGTATTGTGAGAATGGTAATCTTCGATAATTGAAATGTCTTTTTCGCCTTCAGAAAAATATTGGGCATAATTCAAATCTCTGTTATCTGCCGGAATTCTGTAAAACTCACCCATATCTTCCGCTTTTGCCATTTCTTCACGGGTACACAGAGTTTCGTATAGTTTCTCTCCATGACGAGTTCCTATTATTTTGATTTCAGTATCTGCCTGACACAAATCTTTTAGTGCTAAAGCCAAATCATTAATAGTTCCCGCAGGAGCTTTATTTACAAAAAGGTCACCTTGGTTTCCATGCTCAAAAGCAAAAAGAACTAATTCTACAGCTTCGTCAAGTGACATTAGAAAACGGGTCATTTTCGGGTCTGTTATCGTAATTTGATTTCCAGATTTGATTTGATTCAGGAACAAAGGAATTACTGATCCTCTCGATGCCATTACGTTTCCATATCTTGTCAAACAAACAACTGTTTTGTTTTCGTGTATGTTTCTGGATGCTGCAATTGCTACTTTTTCCATCAATGCTTTTGAAATCCCCATAGCGTTTATTGGGTAAGCAGCCTTATCTGTACTCAAACAAATTATTTTTTTTACTCCGTTGGCCACGGCAGCATCAATTGTATTTTGTGTTCCAAAAACATTAGTTTTGGTAGCTTCTATCGGGAAAAATTCACATGATGGAACTTGTTTTAAAGCAGCGGCGTGAAAAACATAGTCCACACCGTGCATGGCTTTTTCAATACTGCTATAATCACGGACATCTCCGATATAAAATTTTAGCTTATCATTTTTAAGCTGGTTTCTCATATCATCTTGTTTTTTCTCATCTCTGGAAAAAATTCTGATCTCTTTAAAATGTTCAGTATGCAGAAAACGATGTAATACTGCATTTCCAAATGAACCTGTTCCTCCCGTTATTAAAAGCGTTTTATTTTTCAACATATCTATTTTGACTTTTTGCTTCTTCTCGTATTTTTATTTATAATCTTCCGTCTGCGTTATCCAAAACTCCTTTTACGTCGTATACCAACCCATTGTCTTTACATAAGGACGCCATATCCAGATTTAAAAATTCTTTATGTGCTACTCCTAAAACTACTGAATCAAACTGTTTATTTGGTAATGATTTTGTAGTGACCATGTCGTATTCGTATCTGACTTCTTCCGGATTTGCCCACGGGTCATATATCGTAATTTTTATGGAGTATTCTTCAAGAGCTTTTATGACATCAATAATTTTTGTATTGCGTACGTCCGGACAGTTTTCTTTAAAGGTGATTCCCAACATTAACAGTTCCGCACCGTTGACCGTAATTTCTTTTTTTATCATCAGTTTTACGATCTGCGAAGCTACATATTCTCCCATGCTGTCATTGAGTCTTCTGCCTGCCAGGATAATTTCCGGATGGTAGCCTGCTTCCTGTGCTTTTTGCGCCAGGTAATACGGATCGACTCCTATACAGTGACCTCCAACCAATCCTGGCTTAAATGCCAAGAAATTCCATTTTGTACCTGCTGCTTTAAGCACATCATGTGTGTCAATGCCCAACAGATTGAAAATTTTTGCCAATTCATTGACAAAAGCAATATTGATATCTCTTTGAGAATTCTCTATTACTTTTGCCGCTTCGGCTACTTTAATTGTAGGTGCCAAATGTGTTCCGGCTGTAATTACCGATTTATATAATTCATTTACTTTTTGCCCAATTTCTGGCGTTGATCCTGCTGTTACTTTTAGTATTTTTTCTACAGTATGTTCTTTATCTCCGGGATTAATTCTTTCAGGGGAATAGCCAGCATAAAAATCTATATTAAATTTTAAGCCTGATATTTTTTCTAAAACAGGTACGCATTCTTCTTCTGTGACTCCAGGATAAACTGTAGATTCATAAATAACAATATCTCCTTTTTTGAGCACTTTACCTACTGTCTCACTTGCTTTATAAAGTGGAGTTAGATCAGGACGATGATTTTTATCAACAGGAGTAGGAACGGTAATTATATAATAATTGCAATTCGTTATATCATCTAAGTTTGACGTACAAAATAATCCGTTCTCTAGTCCATCAAGATTAACTTTCAGGACTTCTTGCAATTCAGCATCAGAAACTTCAAGAGTGGTATCAATACCTGAACGCAATTCCTTTATCCTGTTTTGGTTAATATCAAATCCTACTACCGGATATTTTGTAGAAAACAGCCTTGCTAGCGGCAATCCTACATAACCCAGACCTATTACAGCAATTTTTTTAAAACTCATTTAAGTTTATTTAGTTATTCTGTCATCATTATTTTAAATACCTGCAAATATTATTTCAGATTTACCCAATACCAACCTACTGCTTCTTTTAATCCTTCTTTTATCTTATGTGTTGGTTCATACCCTAATAATTTACGAGCTTTGTCAATACTTGCCAACGAATGTGGTATATCCCCTTTCCTGTTAGGCCCGTGTTTTATTTCTACAGCCTCAATCCTGGAATCGAAAACGGTCAGGAATTGCTTCAAATAGTTTACCAATTCATTCAGCGTCGTTCTGTCACCAACTGCCGTATTGTAAACGGTGTTTATTGCTTCCGGATTTTCCGTTAGGATTGCCTTTTCATTCATCTGGATCACATTGTCAATATACGTAAAATCTCGTGAAAAATCTCCAGACCCATTTATTACGGGGCTTTCATAATTCATAAACTGCTTTACGAACAACGGTATAACAGCTGCATAGGCTCCATTTGGATCTTGGCGCCTACCAAAAACATTAAAATATCGCAAGCCTATTGTTTCTAATCCGTAAGTTCTGCTGAAAACATCCGCATACAGCTCGTTGACATACTTAGTAATCGCATAGGGAGATAGTGGTTTCCCTATTTTATCTTCTACTTTTGGCAAGATTTCTGAATCCCCATAAGTAGACGAACTGGCAGCATATATAAAACGTTTTACGTTAGCATCGCGGGAAGCGACAAGCATATTCAAAAAGCCTGAAACATTGACTTCATTGCTTGTTATTGGATCGTTTATAGAGCGGGGAACTGATCCTAAAGCGGCTTGATGCAATACGTAATCGACTCCTTGTACTGCTTCTTTGCAGGTATCAAGATTTCGAATATCGCCTTCAATTAGCGTAAAATCAGGATTACTGAAAAAAGGCTCAATATTATGCCTATGGCCTGTAGCAAAATTGTCCAGACAAACAATCTGGTTTCCTTTTTCAAGGAAATGTTCGCACAAATTTGACCCTATAAATCCTGCTCCTCCTGTAATAAGTATCTTCGACATTTTTTTTCTACCGCGCTTAGGTTATATGCAACACTAAAGTACTTATTTTCTATTCGCCAATCGCAACAAATACTGTCCGTATTCATTTTTTTGCAACGGAGTTGCCAGTCCAATCAGTTTTTCTTTTGAAATATAACCCATTTCAAAAGCGATTTCTTCTAAACAGGCAACCTTAAGTCCTTGTCTTTTTTCAATAGTCTGAATAAAGTTTGAGGCTTCTAATAATGATTCGTGAGTTCCTGTATCCAGCCAAGCATAACCGCGCCCCATCAATTCTACTTTTAAATTTTTTGAATGCAGGTATTCCTGGTTAACTGTAGTAATTTCCAGCTCTCCTCTATCGCTTGGTTTTATGCTTTTTGCTATTTCAACAACCGAGTTTGGATAAAAATAAAGTCCTACAACGGCATAATTACTTTTTGGATCTTTTGGTTTTTCTTCAATCGAAATTACACTTCCTGTTTTATCAAATTCAGCCACACCATAACGTTCCGGATCCTGAACATAGTATCCAAAAACAGTTGCTTTTTTATCAACCACTACGTTATTCACTGCTGTTTTAAGCAAATCTGTAAGTCCGTGTCCGTAAAAGATATTGTCTCCTAAAATAAGGCAAACATCATCAGAGCCGATAAATTCTTCTCCAATTATAAAAGCCTGTGCTAATCCGTCAGGGCTTGGCTGTTCAGCATATTGAATTTTGATTCCGAAATCATCTCCATTTCCTAAAAGATTTTTGAAATTAGGCAGGTCATGTGGTGTTGATATTACCAAAACCTCATCGATTCCTGCTAGCATCAAAACTGATAACGGATAGTAAATCATTGGCTTATCATAAATAGCCATTAATTGCTTCGATATCGATCGGGTTAGCGGGTATAACCTTGTCCCCGAACCTCCGGCTAATATTATACCTTTCATATGTTTTTGCTTAGATTGTTTAAACATTTTTCCAGACTGGATTTGTAATCCGGAATCTTGATTTTATAAACTTCTTTAATTTTTGTCTTGTCTAATAATGAATACGCCGGCCTTTTGGCAGGAGTAGGATATGCTTCTGAAGGAATACCTTTCACATCACAACTGCTTCCTGAAATTTCCTTGATAGCCAAGGCAAATTCAAACCAGCTTATTTCTCCTTCATTTGAAAAGTTATAGATTCCCGGATGCCAGCTTTCTGTTTCAATGATTTTAAAGATGACCTCTGCCAAGTCTTTCGCATAGGTTGGACTTCCAATTTGGTCATTTACCACACTTATCGATTCTCTTTCATTCATCAAACGCAACATTGTCTTGACAAAATTAGCACCAAATTCAGAATATACCCACGATGTTCTGATGATAATACTATCGGGATTATTTTCCTGACAAGCTCTTTCTCCCAGCAGTTTTGTCCTGCCGTATTCGTTTTGGGGATTGGTCCGGTCGTTTTCTTTTAACGGAATTTCAGAAGTGCCTTCAAAAACATAATCCGTAGATATATGAATGAACTTGCAGTTATTTTCAAAACTCCATTTTGCCAGTAATGCTACTGCTTTATGATTGACCAGATCAGCTAATTCAACTTCTGTTTCTGCTTTATCAACAGCAGTATAGGCAGCACAATTAACCAGATAATTGGCTTTGGTTTCTTCTAAGAACGATAGGATTTCCGACTCGCTTTCAAGTGAAAATTCAGATCGATCTGCAAAAACAAAATCAAAAGCAGGAAAAAGTGGAGACAGAACTCTTATTTCACTGCCTAATTGTCCGTTGGCACCAGTTATCAGTATTTTTTTCATAGATTATGACTACACTAAATCTTTTAGTTCTCCCAGAATTTGATCTTTCGCAGAAACAATGCTTTCTTCACGATTAATTTTCCAATCGATATTGAGTGTCAGGTCATCAAAACGGATACCTCTTTCACTGTTTTTATCATACAGCTGGTCTACTTTATAGGAAACCATAGCGGTTGGACTCAAAACTGAAAAACCATGTGCAAATCCTTGAGGAATGAGCAGTTGTTTTTTATTTTCTGCAGATAGCAAAATACTAAAATGTTGGCCATAGGTTTTAGAATCCTTACGGATATCTACAGCAACATCAAGGATTTCGCCTTGCAGGACGCGAACTAATTTTGTCTGAGCAAAAGGCGGAACCTGCAGATGCAACCCGCGAATCACTCCATATTTTGAAAATGACTGATTGTCTTGTATAAATTTTATATCAATACCGTTTTCTTTAAACAATGCTTCGTTGTAGGATTCAAAAAAGTATCCCCTTTCGTCTTCAAATACTCTTGGAGTAATGACAAGCAAATCTTCTATTGGCGTGTTTTCAATTTTCATTTCAATTTTATTTTGACCGGTTGATTTTGGAATGCAAATCTAGTTGTATTGCTTTTCGTAATATTTGCTATATTCTCCGCTGGTTACATTTTTAAGCCATTGTTCATTGGATAAATACCAGTCGATTGTTCTTTCCAGTCCCTGTTCAAAAGTAACGGAAGGTTTCCAACCTAATTCCTTATTTATCTTTGAAGCATCAATGGCATAACGCAAGTCATGTCCAGGACGATCTTTCACATAAGTAATCAGCTTTTCTGACGCACCTTCTTCTCTTCCCAGCTTACTGTCCATTATTTTGCAAAGCAATCGCACCAAATCAATATTTTTCCATTCGTTAAACCCGCCAATATTGTAGGTTTCATGATTTTTCCCTTCATGGAAAACCAAATCAATTGCCACGGCGTGATCTTCTACAAAAAGCCAGTCACGGGTATAATTTCCATCGCCATAAACCGGCAAGGACTTATTATTGATGATATTATTTATAAAAAGCGGAATTAATTTTTCCGGAAAATGATACGGCCCGTAATTATTTGAACAGTTCGTCAATACATAAGGCATACCGTAGGTTTCGCCATAAGCACGAACAAAATGATCGGAACTTGCCTTTGATGCCGAATAGGGCGAATTAGGATCATAAGGTGTAGTTTCTGTAAAAAGTCCTTCAGCACCAAGGCTTCCGTAAACCTCATCAGTACTGATATGATAGAAACGTTTTCCTTCAAAATTTCCTTTCCATTTTTCTTTAAAAGCATTCAGCAGATTCATAGTCCCAAAGACATTTGTTTTTACAAATGCCAGCGGATCTGCTATAGAACGATCCACATGAGATTCTGCCGCCAGATGCAATACACCTTCAAACTGGTGTTTTGCAAACAAATCGTTTATAAAACCCGCATCAACAATATCACCTTTTATAAAAGTATAATTGGGTTCATTTTCTATATCGGCAATATTTTCAAGATTTCCTGCATAGGTCAATGCGTCTAAATTAAAAATATGGTATTCAGGATATTTTTTTACAAATCTCCTTACAACGTGTGACCCTATAAAGCCTGCACCGCCCGTAATCAATATCTGTTTCATCTTTTTGATTTTATGATCCGATTCCTTTATATATAAATCCGATTTCCGTCAGCTTTTTAGCATCCAGAATATTTCTTCCATCAAATACAAAAGCCGGTTTCATCATGTTTTCATAGATTTTTTTCCAATCGTAGTCTCTAAACTCATCCCATTCTGTCAAAACTGCAATTGCATGTGCTTCTTTACAGGCTTCATATGGATTTTCAGCAACGGTCATTTGTTTTCTATTTTCTTCCGGAGTTCTCGAATCCAAATAATTCAGATCTGAAAGAATCTGTCCTTCATTCACTTTCGGATCAAAAACATGTACCTCTGCCTGTTCATTAATCAAATCATCTGCTACATAAATAGCTGCAGATTCACGCGTATCATTGGTATCTTTTTTGAAAGCCCAACCTAGGAATGCTATTTTTTTCCCCGAAACGGTATTATAAAGCGTTGTAACAATCTTATGTGCGAACCTTCTTTTTTGGTGGTCATTCATGATAATTACCTGTTCCCAATAATCCGCTACCTCGTTGAGCCCATAGGCTTTGGCAATATAAACCAGATTTAGTATGTCTTTTTGGAAGCATGATCCTCCGAAACCAACCGATGCTTTTAGGAATTTTGGCCCAATGCGACTGTCCATTCCTATAGCTTTAGCTACTTCATTTACATCAGCTCCTGTTTTTTCACAAAGTTCTGAAAGCGCATTTATTGAAGATACTCTTTGTGCCAGAAATGCATTCGCTGTCAATTTTGACAATTCTGAAGACCAAAGATTTGTGGTCAATATACGCGCTCTGTCTACCCAATTGGCATAGATATCTACAAGAGCATTTATAGCATACTGTCCTTCTTCTGTAGCATCGCCTCCAATCAGAATCCTGTCTGGATTAAGCAAATCCTGCACTGCAGTACCTTCTGCTAAAAATTCCGGATTGGATAGAATTTGAAAACGCACACCATTTCCCGTATTGTCTAAAATATTTTTGATTGCTTCTGCTGTTCGTACCGGAAGTGTCGATTTTTCGACAACAATCTTATTGGATTTGGAAACTCGGGCAATTTGTCTGGCACACAATTCAATATACTTCAAATCAGCTGCCATTCCTTTTCCTGAACCATAGGTTTTTGTAGGTGTATTTACCGAGATAAAAATCATTTCTGCTTCATCAATTGCCTTTTCAACTTCGGTAGAAAAAAACAGGTTTCTTCCTCTTGCTTCTGCAACTACATCAGATAATCCTGGTTCATATATTGGAATATTGCTAGTATCCGGGTCGTTCCATGCGGCAATTCTTGCCTCATTCAAGTCGACAACAGTAACTTTTATATCTGGGCATTTTTGTGCGATAACAGCCATTGTCGGGCCTCCGACATATCCTGCACCGATACAGCATATTTTTGTTATTTTCATTTTATATTTTGGACCTAATTTAATAGTGAATTGTAAAATTATTTAACTACAAAACAAATTTTGGCAAAAGTAAGGCTTTTAACATTATAACTCATTATTGAGTCATCCATTTTCTAAATTATAAAAATAAAATTCTCCACATAAAAAACAATACTGATATACAACTCTTTTGCCGTGCTTTTCAATTTATTTCTAATTTGAGAACAATTTACCGAGCATATTTTAATGATATTGGAATTAATTATAATTTTACTGTCCCTATTTAATTTACACACAAGCAATTTTTTACTACTACCACTATGATAAAAAAAGCAATTTTTCTTCTCATCCCCATGGGAATATTTGCACAAAACAAGCCTTTCGACGCTATCAAAACTCAAGAGCGTATTACTCAGTATATCTTTTCAAAACCGGACAGTGCCAGGATTTATCTTGACATAATGCTAAAAAACAACCATCTGCTTCACGACACGGTTATTGCAAAAAACTACAATAATTTCGGTGTTTATTATAGCTTAACCGCAAAGCATGATTCGGCTAAAATATTTTTTAACAAAGCTGTTCTGAAATCAGCAAAATATCCGAAAAATAAAGCTGGAAGCCTTGTCAACCTTTCTATCGCCTACAGAAACTCTGGTGACTATAAAACTTCATTAGATTATCAGGATGATGCCTTGAAGCTATATGAATCTATAGATTATGAAAAAGGAAAAGCTATCGTATATGGCGAGATGGCTTCGAATTATGCCTATATGATTGAAAATAAAACGGCTACCAAGTACTTATTGAAAGGCATTGAAATTCTAAGCAGATCAACGGATAAAAATGATAAAAAAAATCTGGTTGTACAGAAGCAGAAACTTGCCAATATTTATTTCAAATTAGAAAACTTCAAGTTTGCCATTGATTTATATGAAGAGTGCCTGCCAGCCATGAAAGAAGTCAAGGATTTAAAGAATTACTATCTGACGCTTATCAATTATGGTGACTGCCTTACGTATGTCAAGAACAATTCCAAGGCAAAAAAAGTGCTTATGGAAGCGGCAAAAGGTCTTGAAGACTTCCATAATGCAGAATTTATAAGCCTTGCTTATAGCAAGTTGGGAAAAATAGCGCTTCATGAAAAAAAATACGACCTCTCAAGTGTGTATTATAAAAAGGCATTTGACGGAATCAAAAACACAAATTCTTTCCGATTCATGCTTATTGGCGCCGAATATGTTCAGCTCCTGAATCAGATCGGAGATTTCGAAAAAGCATTAGGCATCATTAAACTGGTTGAAAATTCGCCAAACCGTAAAACATTCAATGCGGAAGACCAGATGTTTTTCTATCAGGTTTCTGCCGTAACATTTAAAAACACCAACATCAAGGATAAAGGAATAGAGGCTCTCGAAAAAGCCATTACCATTAAAGATTCTTTGGCCGAAATCAACAAAGAAACCACAGCACAAGAGCTTCAGGCAAAATTTCAGACAGAAATCCAGCATGAAAAAAATACTTCCTTAAAACAGAAAAATGAGCTGCTAAGCCAAAAAATAAATATGCAAAGGCGAAATTATATACTTATTGGTTCCGGAATAGTTGTGATTTGTGCTTTGGGCTTTGCTATTTCAAGAACTTACTGGCTTAAGCATAAACTAGAAAAAGTCAAACTAAGAGAGGCTGAAATTGAAAAAATGAATCTTCTTGAAAGAAATGCTTATAAGAAAAGAATCACTGAAGACCAGCAACAAATTATACAACTAAGAGAACAGGAACTCACTTCCATGACTTTGCAGTTGGCCAATTTACAGGATCAAATTTCATCAATTATTGAAAATGAATCTTCCGGCACCGATTCCAAATCCAATTCTGTCAAGTCATCGCTGCAGCAACTTATCAAACAAAAAGACTATTGGAAGGAGTTTTCAATAAAATTTGGACAAATACATCCCGATTTCAATGACAAACTACTGAAGCGTTTTCCAATCCTAACCAAAAACGACATTAATTTTTGCTCCTTATTGAAACTAAATCTTTCCAATAAAGAGATAGCTACCTTGCTTCAGATTTCGCATGAAAGCGTCATCACGAAAAAATACCGCATCAAGAAAAAAATAAATATCCAAGACGATAATGAATTTCAGAAAATAATTTCAGAAATCTAGCCTGACATTCTAAAAAAGATCCGCCTTGTGCGGGTCTTTTTTTTGCGCGTTCCATACCATCAACTCTCCTTCTTCTTTATTCCCAAAAAGAAAACAAACGACCAACTGATGTTTTTATCCGATGAAATGCATAAAAAAGGAAAAAGCAAGTCCAAAAAAGCTGATTTCAGCTTTTTAAATAGGCAAAAATTACCTTGTCGGATTTAACAAATCATAGACAAAATATAGATTAGATTATAATCTAATGATTATCAAATAATTATAATTAAAAATATAATCTATTTGAAATGCTATTGTCTATACTTTATCTATATCATTTTGTCCTTTTTCCGCTCTTTTATGGACTTAATTTGTATCAACATTAACAAATACCACGCCCCAAATCTAAATTTATTAATTGTGCCTTCGCTACTACAGGTCACTCCCTTTTGATATGAAAGGATGATTTTTCGAGGGTAAAAAACAAAAAATTAATTCTTTAATTCAATGACGATCTATGCTAAAAAAATCCCCTTTCGACTTCGTGTCATGCTGTACTTTTTTGCGGGCCTGATTCTGTTTACAGTAATCCGATTACTGCTCTCTTAAAAGTTTTTATGATTTCAATAAACAAACTGTCATGAACAGATGACTTTTTGTTTTGACTCCAAATTTCAATAAACGTTAACCAATTAATTTTGATATGAGAAAATTATCACTAATTCTCTTAATGGTCATCTTGTGCATTAGCCGCAGCTACGCACAATCCCCCGATGACCAAATTAAGGTACTACAAAAATGTATCGACCTTAAAGAACTCCAGGGTTATCTGCCTGGAAAAACTACACAGCCATTATATGTTATGCAACATGGCGTTTCTTTTGACAAAGACATAAAGGTTTCGAAAGACGGAAAACCTTTGGTTTTTTTATCCAAACAGGAAGTCAAATCGCAACAACTACAGGCTTATTTTCTGTTTTGGACATTTGAAATAAATGAAAAAACAGCCCGTGTATCATTTGTTTACAATTATGACCAGAAACAGGATCCAAAAGCGGTTCGAACCGATTTGGAACTTAGTAAGCAAGGTTCTGAATGGAATGTGACTACTGTAGTAATCAATAAAATTTAATCATGGGAAATAGTAAAAAATACTTTCGAAAATTATCCCAAATAATTTTATTGATTGTTCCGATTCTTATGTTACTGGTACCTTCTTTCGCGGAAGCTCAGACAAGAGTCATCAACAACAATAAGTTGCGTGTTGGAAATGGATCAGAGAATTCCATTAACAACTCGGGAAATATGCAGCAGCCTTTTTATTATAATTCAATTGCTGCACAATGGAGAAAACTAACCTACAGCAATTATGCACTTGATAATGCCTATGCTGTTGGAGGAGACGGAACTAATGAATGGAACACAAACGGAGTTACGGTTTTAAATCCGGCATTGACCAATCAAACTATCGACTATTCAGGATTTACCTTTACTACGGCTCCAAATGGATATGGCAAAGTGGTTTCTAAAGGAAATATAAATGTTGGCGGCTCGCTTCTTGAAGTTGAAAACACCTTTACGCTTTTACAAAGTGCCGGTTATATTGAGGTAAAAGTAAAAGTTAAGAACGTCAGCGCTGCTCCTATTAGCAATGTCAGAATTTGGGTAGGAACCCGGGATGACTTTGTTGGTTTGACAGATAGCAACATAAAACAAAAAGGAAATCTCGTAAATGGAGCCTTTGTTCTAAACACGGTAGCTTCACAGCCTTCAGCCGCATTAAAAATTTATAATAATGATGAGGCTATTCTTTTTTATTCTAATTCTCCAAGAGGAAATACAATTGTAAACGTCTGCTGTGACTGGACGAATGTCATCGGCCAAAACCCGGCGACTTCTGTAGTAAACTCGGGGACTACTGATGGTTCTTATGGCTTTTATGTTCGTTTTAATGATCTGGCTGTAAACGCCAGCGATGATTTTACATGGTATTATGCAGCAGGAACTCTCGCCGATATTGACGATATTATTGAAGATGTTGCTCAAGCAAGTGGTGCTGTAAACAACATTACTTATACATCTGCTGTTTTCAATTCTACTTCACAAAATCCTGTAAATGGCTATTATGTTGTTGTTCCGCAAGGTTCAGCAGCACCAACTGAAGCTCAAATCCAGGCAGGTACTACTTATGGATCTGTTACTCCTGTTGCACATGGCTCATCAGCTATGCCTGCCAATGTTGAAGTACCATTCCCTATCACAGGACTGACACCTAATACAACGTATGAATTGTATTTTGTAACACGTGACGCAGTTCCTGCTTATTCAACAATTTATCATACAACATTTACGACACTGGCGTATACTGTTCCAAATGTCACTGCTACAACAGCAGCCAGTGCGGTTACGGCTAACTCCGCATCATCCGGAGGAACTGTAGGTTCTGATGGCGGACAAACCGTTACTGAAAGAGGTATTTGCTGGAGTACTACTGCAAATCCAACCATTGCAAACAGCAGGACTACAGACGGTTCCGGATTAGGTACATTCATAAGCGCAATGACCGGATTAAATGCCGGTACTACTTATTATGTTAGGGCTTATGCTACCAACACTGTGGGGACAGGCTATGGCCCTCAAATTACATTCACTACTGTAGCGAATAATAATCCTACTATTTCAACTATTGCCAATCAGTCTGTTTGTGCCAATGCAGCAACTACTGCACTTGCTTTTACAGTGGCTGATGTGGAAACTCCGGCAGCAAGTTTAACTGTTACAAGAAGCTCTTCCAACACTACTTTGGTTCCAAATTCAAACATAGTGGTAGCGGGTACGGGTGCCAACAGAACAGTTACTGTTACTCCGGCAGCCAACCAACATGGAACAGCTACAATAACACTTACGGTTACAGACCAATTAGGCGCTACGGCTACTACAACTTTTACGGTAACTGTTAACCAGTTCCCTGTAATATCATATGCTTCGGCTACGTATAATTTATACCAAAGCCAGACTATCACACCAATTGCTATTACCAATACAGGCGGTGCAAGTACAAACTGGAGCATAACTCCGGCTTTGCCAGCAGGATTGACATTTAACACTGCCAATGGAACCATTACCGGAACTCCAACTGGTTCACAGTCTACGGCAAGCTATACGGTTACAGCAAACAACAATGGCTGTACGGCTACGACAAATTTCTCAATTTACATCACTCCATGTAACACCTTTAATGCATCTGACGTTATTACAAACGGAAACGCGTTATTGACAGGAAATGAAGTACGCCTTACAGAAAGCCAAGGCAACCTGTATGGTACAGTTTGGGGTAAAGCGAGACTTGACCTGAATGAAAATTTCAAAATCAGTACCCAACTTTATTTTGGTGCATCCGATTCAGGTGCCGATGGATTGGCTTTCGTTCTACAACCTTTGTCTTCCAACCAGGGAGTTTTAGGGGGCGGACTTGGTTACCAAGGCATTAACCCTTCTCTTGCAGTAGAATTTGATACCTATTATAATCCGGGTGCAGACCCTATTTCGAATGACCATATTGCTATCGTAAAAAATGGATTGGCAGCAAGTATTTCTGCACATTCAGAATTTGTTCCTTATTACAATGCAGGTCAAATCGAAGATGGGAACTGGCACGATGCTGTTTTTGAATGGATTGCTTCTTCAAAAACACTTAAGGTGACTTATGAAGGTACGGTAATCTTCAATACCGTAATCGACATTCCGAATACAGTTTTAGGAAACCAATATGCTTACTGGGGCTTTACGGCTGCTACCGGAGGTTCTGTAAACGAGCATAGAGTGCGCTTTAACAGTTACTGTTTAACATCAATTGTAAGCACACCGCCTACCATTTCAACTGTAGCCAACCAAAGCTATTGCTACAATACTGCAGGTTCTGTGAATGTTACCGTAGCAGATAACGAATCGCCAGTAGCGAACATTTCACTTCAGGCGACAGGTTCGACAAACACGGCTTTGCTTCCTTTGGCAAATATTTCAATTACAGGTACAGGTGCTACCAGAACGGTAAACTTCACTCCTGTTGCAGGTCAATTTGGAACTTCAACCGTAACCCTGAGAGCTACTGACGGCGATGGTACAACCTCAACAAGAACATTTACTGTTACTTTTGATGACACTGTAAATCCTACCGCTATTGCACAAAACCTTACTTTGTATTTAGACACAAATGGTCAGGCTTCAACAACGGCTACTGCAATCAACAACGGTTCATCTGATAACTGTGGTATTGCAAGCATTACAGCTTCGCCATTAACTTTCAATGGTACAAACCTTGGTTCAAACACTGTAACTTTAACAGTAACCGATGTGAAAGGGAATGTTCGTACGGCTACTTCAACAGTAACTGTTATTGATAACATTGCTCCAACAGTAATTACTCAAAATACAACAGTGTCGATTGGTACTAACGGACAGGTATCTATAACTCCAGCGCAAGTAAACAATGGTTCTTTCGATAACGTAGGAATCACTTCCTTGACCGTAAGCCCAAGTACATTCAATTGTTCCAATCTGGGTCCAAATACGGTAACGCTAACGGCTGTAGATGCTAGTGGAAACACTTCTTCTTCAACCGCGGTGGTAACTGTTCAGGATACTACAAACCCAACTATCATTACCAGAAACATTACAGTAAACCTAAATGCAGCCGGAATTTACAATCTGGTTCCTTCTGAAGTTAACAATGGTTCTTATGACAATTGTGGTATTTCCAATCTTGGAATCACCAGAGCTTTATTTACCTGTGCTGATGCCGGTCAAAGTTTTACGATTACACTTTTCGGAAATGACCCGTCAGGTAATTTAGGTGCTGCTACAGCTGTAGTTACTGTAGCTGATGTTATGGCTCCTAATGTAATCACACAAAATATTACCGTACAGCTAAACGCTAGCGGACAGGCAACAATTACTCCTGCTCAAATCAATAATGGTTCGACAGACAACTGTGGTATTGCTTCTTATGCTTTAAGCAAAACTACTTTTAACTGTTCAGAAACCGGAGCGAATACGGTAACGCTTTCTGTAACCGATATTCATGGAAATGTAGGAACTGCAACAGCTATTGTAACAGTTCAGGACACTACAAACCCGACTATTATTACCCAAAATATCACCGTACAGCTAGATGTAAACGGACAAGCGACAATTGTTCCGGCTAGTGTAAACAATGGTTCTTTTGACAATTGTGCTATCACAGCATTCGCCCTTGATATTACTTCTTTTGACTGTACGAATATTGGTGCAAATACAGTGACTTTAACCGGAACGGATGCAAGCGGAAACGCAGCATCAAATACGGCTATTGTAACTGTAGAAGACAACATTGCTCCAATCGTGCTTACGCAGAATATTACTGTACAATTGGATACCAACGGACAGGCGACAATTACGCCTGCTCAAATCAACAATGCTTCGACAGACAACTGTTCGATTGCGACTTATGTTCTTGACATAACGGCTTTCGACTGTACAAACGTTGGTGCAAACACGGTAACGCTTACCGTAACTGACGTAAACGGAAATTCCGCTTCGAATACCGCTATCGTAACGGTAGAAGACGTTATCGCTCCAATCGTGCTTACGCAGAACATTACTGTTCAATTGGATGCTAACGGACAGGCGACAATTACGCCTGCTCAAATCAACAATGCTTCGACTGACAACTGTGCGATTGCAACTTATGTTCTTGACATAACAGCTTTTGATTGTACTGATATTGGTGCAAACACGGTAACGCTTACCGTAACTGACGTAAACGGAAATTCCGCTTCGAATACCGCTATCGTAACGGTAGAAGACGTTATCGCTCCAATCGTGCTTACGCAGAACATTACTGTTCAGCTTGATGCTAACGGACAGGCAACAATTACGCCTGCTCAAATCAACAACGCTTCAACTGATAACTGTTCGATTGCAACTTATGTTCTTGACATAACAGCTTTCGACTGTACAAATGTTGGCGCAAACACGGTAACGCTTACCGTAACTGATGTAAACGGAAATTCCGCTTCGAATACGGCTATCGTAACGGTAGAAGACGTTATTGCTCCAACTGTTCTTACACAGAATATCACAGTTCAGTTAGATGCTAACGGACAGGCTACAATTACGCCTGCTCAAATCAACAATGCGTCAACCGACAACTGTACGATTGCAACTTATGTTCTTGACATAACGGCTTTCGACTGTTCAAACGTTGGTGCAAACACGGTAACGCTTACCGTAACTGACGTAAATGGAAATTCAGCTTCGAATACGGCTATCGTGACTGTTGAAGATGTTCTTGCTCCTATTGTTCTTACTCAAAATATCACCGTTGAATTGGATGTTAACGGACAGGCGACAATCACACCTGCTCAGATTAACAACGCTTCAACTGATAACTGTTCGATTGCTACCTATACTTTAGACATTACAAACTTTAGCTGTGCTAATGTAGGTCCGAATACTGTGGTACTGACTGTAACCGATATTCATGGAAATTCGGCTTCAAATACAGCTATAGTAACCGTAGAAGACAACATTAACCCGACTGTACTGACACAAAACATCACAGTTCAGTTAGATGCTAATGGACAGGCGACAATTACACCGGCTCAAATCAACAATGGTTCATTTGATAACTGTACGATTGCTACTTATGTTCTTGATACGACTGCTTTCACATGCGCAAATGTTGGAGCAAATACAGTAACATTGACCGTAACCGATGTAAACGGAAATTCAGCTTCAAATACAGCTGTAGTAACTGTGGAAGACAACATTCTTCCAACAATGATTGCTCAAAATGTAACTGTTCACCTAAACATTAATGGTGAGTACACATTGACAACGGCTGATGTAAATAATGGTTCTTTTGACAACTGCGCTATCGAAACAATGGGTATTTCCCGTACTTTCTTTAACTGTTCAGATATAGGAACTGCCAATACAATCACGTTATTTGGTGTTGACGTTAATGGTAATTATGCTTCAACAACTGCTATAATAACTGTTGCTGACATGATGGCTCCAACTGTAAGAACTCAAAACATTACGGTTGAATTGAATGCTAACGGACAGGCTACAATCACACCTGCCCAAATCAACAACGGTTCTACAGACAATTGTGGAATTGCATCGCATGCACTTGACATTACAAGCTTCAACTGTACAAACGTTGGCGCGAACACAGTAACCCTGACAGTGACAGACAACTATGGAAATGCGGCTTCAAATACAGCCATAGTAACCGTAATTGATACTGTTAGCCCAATTGTAATCACACAAAATATTACTGTTCAATTAGACGCTAATGGTCAGGCTACAATTACGCCTGCACAAATCAACAATGCCTCTACAGACAATTGCGGAATTGCAACGTATACTCTTGATATTACAGATTTCAATTGTACAAATGTTGGTGCAAACACGGTAACTTTAACAGTAACTGATGTAAATGGAAACACAGCTTCAAATACGGCCATCGTAACTGTAGAAGATACAATAGCGCCAACTGTGATTACTCAAAACATTACAGTACAATTGGGTGCTAACGGATCGGCTACAATAATGCCGGCTCAAGTTAACAATGGTTCTACTGACAATTGTACCATTGCAACGTATACTTTAGATATTACAGAGTTTAATTGTGCCAATATAGGTACCAATACGGTAACACTTACAGCAACAGACGCTAGCGGGAATGCTTCTTCAGCAACGGCTATTGTAACTGTAGAAGACACTATGGCTCCAACAGTAATTACGCAGAGCATTACCGTTCAGTTAGATGCTAATGGGCAAGCTGTAATTACTCCGGCTCAGATTGACAATAGCTCAACAGACAACTGTGCGATTGCAACTTATGTTCTTGACATAACTGAATTCAATTGTACAAACGTAGGTGCCAATACAGTAACGCTTACCGTAACCGACGTAAACGGAAATACAGCTTCTAACACAGCTATTGTAACTGTAGCTGACGCAATTGCTCCAACGGTAATCACGCAGAATATTACGGTTCAATTGGATATCAACGGACAGGTTACAATCACACCTGC